>CAWIHO010000077.1:0-64753 GCA_963835605.1 uncultured delta proteobacterium
AGTTCGTGTATTACTTTATGCATCTATTGTTTTACTTTAGATTGCACTCGCTTCGTTTTCCCGTAAGGTATCCGGCTCGCGTCAGTATGAGGCAGAACCGTAACGTGATCTCTTGAGGAGGACAACGAGCTATGGCTGAGAAGAAGAGAAAGAAAATAACCGTGCCGATCGACAAGGACACCTATGACAGCTCCGAAAGCTCTCAAAGCTCCTCGGTGTCTCAGTCCCGAAACTTCTCACCGAAGCTACAACTCTTTTAACGAAGAGATACGAACGTATGGTCCGTCTGCAGAAAGCAGCGGCGGATACGAAATAAAAACGGCCCCTTTTTCTCCCCTCATGAGGGGTTATATACCACCGTCCTACCGAAAAACGTCTCCGGCGCAATTCTACGCGGGGCGGATTTCAGTTTCTTTCTTCAGGAGCCCTCTTGTGTAAATAAACTTCACCAGAGTGCTCCTTGATGTCTTCATCCTCCTGGCAACAAACCTCTTGCATCCCTTCCTTCCCTTCTTTGTCTGGGTTCCGAATTCCCTGCCCGGAGGGTTACACGGGATCGACTTAGGCGCCCTTCCTGCGGGTGGAAGGAGATAGCCAAAGCCGGACACCCGGCTCAAATCAGAATCCTCTCGACCTCATCGAGTGAGACCTGATCGTTGCGGCGGTCGTAGAGGCCCGTTGTACGGGCTGACTCGTGATTGGCCATCTGCTGCGCTATTTCCAGCTTGCCGCCGTTCCTCAAGATATTCCGTGATCCCGGTCGCCCGGAAGCTGTGACAGCCGATTTTTGTGCGCACGCCGACATCCCTGGCGCGCCGGCGGATCATGCGGTAAACATCCGCCTGCGTCATGGGCTTATCCGAGAGCTGATTCGTGCGGCCGCGCGCCGTCCGGAAAAGATACCCCTTCTCGTCCCGGCCGATCCGAGCGCCTTCGACATAGGCATCAAGGTACTGCTCCAGGTTATGGTGGCAGGGCATCTCATGACGCTTGCCGCCCTTTTCGTGCAGGCGCACCCAGGTGCGGCGGCCCTGCACATACATATCCTCAACGCGCATTTTGATCACGGCCCCCACGCGCGCGAAGGTATAGACCATAAGGCCCATCAGCGCGCGATCCCGCAGGCCCACAGGGGAAGTGGTGTCGATTGAATCGAGCAGGGCGCGCGCCTCATCGGCAGCGAGCACCGGCGTTTTCCCTTTCTTCACTATGTGCTTTGGCCCCCGGACCGAGCTCGCCGGGTTGACGGGTACCACTTGCCCCACGACCAGCCAGTCAAAGAGCATCCGGATTGCGGCGAGTGAAAGCTTGACCGAGGGCGCGGCTATTGTCTCCTCGAGACCTTCGATGTAGGCCGCGACATGCACGGGGCGGACCTGGCCGAGTTCATCAATCCCCTGCTCGCCGCACCAGGCCGCGAATGACCCTGCCGCCCGCGCGTACGCCTTGCGGGTATTGGGGTTTCGGATACGGGCGGTGAAGAATTCGACGATCCGCTCGGCGGTCTTCGCATCGGGGGCAAAGAGCGCCGGCAGCGCCGCCCCTATTTTTCCTCCTATCGTTGTTAATTCTTGTGACATTTCCCCTTATCCCCGCTTGTCGCTTTAGTGAATGATAACGTCCTTTATCATACACTACAACAGCTGCACCATAAAGACAAAGAAAGTGACAGGTCCCTCTCTTCGATCGGACAGTAATGGTCATTTCGTAAAGCGACCGGGCAACGCTTCTGATAGTTCGTTGCATTCATGCCTGCAGGTAGCCTGGGTGCGGACCTACAAGAAAGACCAGCGGGCCGGTGGCGGGAGCCACCGCGCTCTTTCTGCCGTCTTTGTCAATTTTACCTTCAATCAGGTCGTGGACCCCAAAGGGAATTTCATCTTGACTTTCAAGAATCGAAGCCATTATTCTGTGAAAACAGAATTGTCGAAAGGAGACAGCCCATGACCCCTGAAGGGCGCAGGATAGCTGAAGATGTGATAAAAGGAGCCAGGATTCTAATCAAAAGAGGCATTTGTGAGGCCTTCGGTCATGTGAGTGGGCGATTGCCAGGAAGCGATCGCTTTATCATTACGCCCAGTTCTAGCATGGCAATGGTGAATAGCGCAGAAGATCTCGTCGAGGTCAATCTTAACGGAGAGAGGGTGGGAGGCAAGAACAGGCAGCCCTACGAAACCTGGCTGCACACCTCTCTTTATCGGGCGAGGCCTGATGTAGGAGGTATTGCGCGGGCTCACTCTTTTACGACGTCTGCCTTCAGTGTGACCGGCGAATCAATCAAGCCCGTCCATGATTTTGGCGCCATGATGTTGGGAGAAACTCCAGTCTTTCAGGACCCCCGGCTTATTGTAACCGAGGAGATCGGTAATCAGCTTGCACAGTTTATCGGGAAAGGAACGGGCGCATTGCTTCGAGGAAACGGCACCGCAATCGTAGGGAAAGATGTGGCTGAGGCCGTCGTAAGGACGATTTACCTTGAGGAATCAGCCATGCTTCAGCTGAAAGCAAAGCAAATCGGCCGCCCCATCTACTTCTCGCCAGAGGAAATAGCTGAACGGGGCGCCGTGGCATTGGAAACGCCCCACATGCTTCGAGCCTGGGAACACTATTGCCGGGAGGCCGGATTTTAGCGGAGCACTGAAGAGGGGAGAAACATTATGGGGAGACTCGGCATTACCACAACCTATAGCGACGTAGCGAATTTAGCGGTTGGAGAAATTCTGGAAAGAAGTGCGAAAATTGTCCCTAATAAGGTATGCATTTCCTTTAAAGAGGAACGGGTCACGTACCAAACGCTGAATGAACAATCGAACGCCCTTGCGGCAACCCTTCAAGAAATCGGGATCCTAAAAGGGGACAGAGTTGCGATATATATGTCCAGCTGCCCTGAATTATTTATCGCCTTTTACGCCCTGCAGAAGATCGGTGCAATAGTAGCCTGGGCGAACTCAGCCTACAAAACCCATGAATTGACATTCATTCTGACTAATTCTCAGGCCAAAGCGGTCTTTGTCCAGAAGGGGAAAGATGGCGCCGACAACTTCGGGCTCATCGAGGAGATAAAGAGCGGCATTCCTCATCTCTCCTTCGTCATCTCAATAGGAGGAGGTGAGGGTGAAGGAGTCCTCTCCTTTGAAGACATGCTCTCCAGCGGAAGGAAGAAGAAAGTAATGAAACCTTCGATCAACATCCACCAGGATCTTTCCATGTTGATATATACCTCTGGGACAACTGGAGTTCCAAAGGGCTCGATGATCACACATTTCCAGGTTGTCAGAGGGGGATATTCTTACGTTGATGGCGTTAAGGCAACGGCGGATGACATTTTCGCGGGGATACTTCCCATGACCCATTCCTATGGCTGCGGGTCCACACTCATCCAACCGGTCCTGATCCAGGCATCAGTTAGTCTGTTTGAACTATTCAATCCTGAAGAGGTGTTTAAAGTCATCGATTCCGAAAAAGCTACGATTCAGCATGGCGCTCCCACTCATTACATCCTTGAAATGAATCATCCGAACATTGACAGGTATAATCTTTCCAGCTTGAGAGCTGGCTACCTCGCCGGCCAGATATGCCCAGAAGAAGTAATTCAATGGGGCGCGGATAGGAACATATATTTAACCTCTTTTTGGGGCAATTCGGGAAACTGGCCCTGGAGCCGGGACCATGTGTCCTGCCAATTCACCGCTCGACGTTCGGAAAAAAACTGTCGGCCAGGCGATTTCAGGGACTGAGGCGAAAGCGATTAACCCGGATACGGGGCATGAGGTTGGCGCGGGAGAGATCGGTGAGCTGATGGTCCGTGGGCCACACGTCTTAAAGGGTTACTGGCAGAACCCGGACGAGACGAATAGGCAATTGGAAAAAGATGGATGGCTTCATACCGGCGACCTGGTATCTATAGACCGGAACGGCTTCATCACCATATTCGGTAGAAGCAAGGATCTGATAAACCGGGGAGGACTGAAGATATATCCGGTCGAAATTGAATCGCTGCTTCTGCAACATCCTCAGGTATTGCAGGCCTGCGTCGTAGGGACACCGAACCCTGTTTTAGGGGAAAGCATCTGTGCATGCATCATACCCAGAGGCGACGTGAAGGTCTCCTTAAAAGAGCTTCGCGAGTTCTTTAAGGACAAGGTAGCCAAGCACAAACTGCCTGATGAATTATCCATCTTCTCAGATTTTCCCAAGGTTGCAGGAGGCGTAAAAATCAAAAAATACGGTGCTGGAGGAGTTCAGGAACTGGCATCGCGGGACAAGGATCGAGAAAAGCATAGATGAGAGATGCTTTCGTGCTGGAGAGCGTGGCCTGGAGTTGACGAGACTCCTATCGAGCGAAATGAAACGGGAGGCAATGATGGGGAAGATAAGAAGAACAGGATGGCTATGGTTGTTGGGTAGTGTTGTACTTGTGTGCTTTCTCGCGATGCCCTGCTCCGTTTCCACTGTTTCGGCGCAGAAGAGGACTTCACTGAGACTGGGCGTAAACCTTGATACCACGGGATATGCGGCGTGGCTGGGCGAACCGGAACTGAGGGCCGTTCAGCTCTTTGCGGAACAGCTCAATGCGAGGGGCGGCATCGACGGCCACCCGCTAGAGCTCGTCGTCTACGATAATGAAAGCAACCCTGAAAAATCCTCCAGCAACGCGAAGAAGCTCATTCAGCGCGATAAGACGATCGCTGTGATCGGCACTTCCATTACGGCCACATCCAACGCGGCAAAATCGGTAGCGCAGGAAGAGAAGGTGGTCATGTATTCTCTTTCCGCCTCTTTCGAGCCCAGTTATGCAGATTCTTTTTCATTTGCTACCTGGACAGCCAGTTCTGGACAAGTCGAGACGATCTACGACTACTTCGTGAAGAGGGGCATCAAGCGAGTTGCCACACTCTGCGCCACCGATTCGACCGGTCAGACCTGGTTCGACGAAACGAACAAGGGTGCCAAGAAATACGGGCTGGAGATCGCGAGTGAGCGGTTTGGCATCAAGGACCTGGATGTCACCGCGCAGCTCGCGAAGTTGAAGGCGAGCAACCCGCAGGGGCTAGTCGTCGGCGTGAGCGGCGCGCCAAACGCGGTTGTCGCGAAGAACTTCAACCAGATGGGATTCAAGATTCCTTATGCGACAGGGTCGGGGAATATTTCCGACACTTTCCTTAAGCTCATGGCTGGCAATGAACCCGAAACGCTCGTAATCCCCGGCACGTACTACACAGTCTGGAGGAGCTCCCTGACACGTTCCCTCAAAAGAAATTAATGAAGGAGTTTACGGACGCCTTCCAGAGAAAATTCAAAAAAGAGCCGGATATTTACGCAGTCGTTGCCTACGATGCGGCGCGGGTGATCGCGGAAGGCATGCAGCGCGCGAAGTCCACCGACAGCGTGAAGCTCCGGGATGCCATGGAAACAATCAAGAATTTTCCCGCCGTCTATGGCGGGGCTTACACGTTTAGCAAGGAGGACCATCGGGGGATCGGGAAGGACGCTTGCGTGATCGTTCAAATGAAGGGCGGCAAATTCGTGATGCCAAGATAGGTTAATCTGTTTTGATTTCCTAACGTTCTACAAGGGAGGAGGAATTATGGGACGGACAAGTGCTTGGCTGTTGACGGAACTGGTGCTTCGGTCTCTTCATTGTTGAATATGAGCAAAACGGCGAAGACCGGGCGCAGTATGGCGAACGGCTCATCGAACGTATTTCAACATCTTTGACCGATCGGGGCATGAAAGGCGTTTCCGCCACGGTCCTCAAGCTTTGCCGCCAATTCTATCTCACCTACCCTGAAATTGGTCAGACACTGCCTGACTAATTCGACATTCCGTTACGCACAGCCATTTCCGATGCGGCCTTTGACCTGAAGCCATCAATTCGCCAGACACTGTCTGACGAATTGACAGTCAACGGCGGGCAACTTGAAAACCACCGGAAACGACTGGTAGCGACCCTGTCATTCAGCCACTTTGCGGAGGTGTGTTACCCACGGCTCCGTGCGTAACAGCATAACCGGTGCTTCCTCTTTTATGGTTGGTACGATGAGGGGCCTTTCCAGATCCTCAGAAAGGCCCCTTTCCGGAGGCTACTACTTCTTCGACTTGTTCAGGCCCTGTTTCAGGACGCTGGAGGTGGAGAACTTCACCGCCTTACGGGCCGGTATCTTGAGTACGGCACCGGTAGCGGGGTTCCTGCCGGTCCGTGCCTTCTTCTGCACCACGGAGAAAACCCCGAGTCCGGGAAGGGCAACCCGCTCACCTTCTTAAGCGATGCCGCAAGCATCTCTACGAACTTAGAAAAGATATCGTCTGCCTGCTTCTTCGTAACCTTGCCTGCCTGGGCCAATTTGACGACAAAATCCTCTTTGGTCATACCTTACCCCCCCCTCTCTCGAATTTTAACAACCTTGTTCCTTTATACGCCAGGTGCTTGCACGAGGCAAGAAAAAAGTGAGGGGCAACAAAGCAACATGAGCAAACGATTCATCGGCCGAGTGGAAGTGTTGGCGGGGATGTAGGAGGATGGCTCCAAAAAGCTACGTTCTTAAATCCCAGAGACAGTCCAGAGACAGAAAAATAGGGGGTCAAAAAACTCTAACCCCCTAAAATCATTTACATAGTAATGGCGGGGACGACGAGACTTGAACTCGCGGCCTCCGGCGTGACAGGCCGGCGTTATAACCAACTTAACTACGTCCCCGCTCTTGAGGCTCTTTTCATGGTAGGCGGGACAGGTTTTGAACCTGCGACCCCCGGCTTGTAAGGCCGATGCTCTCCCGCTGAGCTACCCGCCCGTCCTATTAGCTATGATAGCAACTCCAACTAGAAAAGTCAAAGGATGAAAAAGGCCGACTATGCCAGCTTAAAGGCCAGCGCCCCAAGCGGCGGAAGCCTCAGGCGGATTGAGTAAGGTCTCCCGTGCCACCATACATCCTCGGCAATTACTTTACCATAATTGCCAACATTGCTTCCCCAGAAGATTGCAGCGTCACTGTTCAGAATTTCCTTGTAAGAGCCCCACTTGGGGACACCCACGCGGTAATCGTCCCTCGGTACCGGTGTAAAATTAAAGACAAAAAGCGTGAAGTCGTTTTTGTTCTTTGCTTTCCTGATGAATGAGACAACGCAATTGTCAAAATCGCCAAAATCAATCCACTCGAATCCCTCGTTGGTAAAATCAACCTCGTGGAGCGATGGCTCCTCCCGATAGAGCTCGTTTAGATTCCGTATGAACAGCTGCAGTCCTCGGTGAGGCTCATATTCCAGCAGATGCCAGTCGAGGCTGGTCTGCGAGTACCATTCGGACCACTGGCCGAATTCTCCCCCCATGAAGAGCAGCTTTTTGCCGGGCTGGGCGTACATGTAGCTGTAAAGAAGCCTTAAATTGGCGAATTTTTGCCACAGGTCGCCGGGCATTTTGTCGGCCAGAGACCGCTTGCCGTGAACTACCTCATCGTGGGAAAGGGGTAGAATGAAGTTCTCGGTAAAGGCATACAGGAGCGCAAAAGTGAGGTTATTCTGATGATACTTCCTGAAGATCGGGTCTTGTGAGAAGTACTCAAGGATATCATGCATCCAACCCATATTCCATTTCATGCTGAAGCCAAGCCCCCCGACATAGGTGGGACGCGATACCATGGGCCATGCGGTCGACTCTTCTGCCACAGTCAGCACGCCCGGGTAAAGACCGTGGACCACTTCATTAAAGCGCTTGATGAAGGCCACTGCTTCCAGGTTCTCGTTCCCGCCAAACTGATTCGGGCTCCATTCTCCCGGTTCTCTTGAGTAATCAAGGTAGAGCATCGAGGCAACAGCGTCAACACGCAGCCCATCAATATGATACTTGTCCAGCCAGAATAAGGCGTTCGCGATGAGAAAATTCGCGACTTCGTTCCTTCCGTAGTTGAAAATCAGTGTGCCCCAATCACGATGCTCCCCTTTTTGCGGATCCCCGTATTCATAGAGCGCCGTACCATCGAAATAGGCGAGGCCGTGAGCATCCTTTGGAAAGTGGGCAGGAACCCAATCTATGATCACCCCGATCCCCTGCTGGTGGCACTGGTCAACAAAGTACATAAAATCCTCAGGCGTACCGTACCTGCTTGTGCACGCGTAATAGCCTGTCGTCTGGTAGCCCCACGATTCGTCAAATGGATGCTCGCTCACCGGAAGGAGTTGGATATGCGTATAGCCCATCTCCTTCACGTACGGCACAAGGGTACGGGCCAGCTCCCTGTACGTCAGCCAGCGATGGCCGTCATCGGTGACCCTTCTCCAGGAGCCGAGATGAACCTCATAAATGGAAAGCGGGGCTTCAAACAGGTTTTTCTCGCTCCGCTGGCCCATCCATGCTTCATCACACCAGTCGTACCTGTTAATGTCCCAGACAACAGAGGCGGTCTTTGGTCGGAGCTCGCTGTAGAAGGCGTAGGGGTCGGCTTTCTCTGCCAGAAACCCTTTGTGCTTCGATTTCACCTCGAACTTGTAGAGGGTCCCCTGGCCAAGGCCGGGGATGAAAAGCTCCCAGATGCCCGAGGAACCGCGCACCCTCATGGGGTGGCGCCTGCCGTCCCAGTTGTTGAAATCACCTGTGACGCTGATCCTCAGGGCGTTCGGTGCCCAGACGGCAAACAGCACCCCCGGAGTGCCGTCAACGACCATCGGGTGAGCGCCCAGTTTTTCATATTTCTTATAGTGTGTTCCTTCTCCCATCAGGTAGAGGTCGTAATCTGTGAGTATTGGGAGAAAAGAATACGGGTCCACGATCTCTTGTTTGCTGCCGTCATGGCGGATAATCCGGAGCCGGTAGGAGAATATCTCGCTCGCATCCTTCGCGACGGCCTCAAAGAAGCCGTCCGGATGGAGCTTCTTCATCGGGTAAATCTGCGCGGCGTCTGCCCTCAACACGGATGCCTCTATGGCCTCAGGGAGAAAGGCTCGCACGGCCACAGCCTCTTTGCCCCCGGAACGAACCTTGTGTGCACCGAGAACTTCAAAGGGGTCGTGATGTGCTGAATGGACAATCCTCTCTATCTCTTGCTTCGATATCATCCCGATCGCACCCCTGTTCGATGAAATCGTTCAACGCCTATCACATTATACCTTTTCCACGGACTTTCGCAAACCGCAAACATGCGTGCACGCTGATTTTGCTTTAATAGCCGTCATCTGGTATATATAAGTATTCTACAATGAATCTACGCCATCTGGAAACCTTTGTGAAGATCGTGGAACTAAAAAGCTTTACAAAAGCGGGGGAGGAACTACACCTCACCCAGCCCACGGTGAGCAAGCAGATGGTTGACCTTGAAGCGTTTTTCGACGTGCGCTTCATCGACCGCACCAAAAGGGGGCTTTCCCTGACCAAAGCAGGGGAAATTCTTTTCAGGCACGCCAAAGATTTTCTTGCACTACAGGAAGAAACGCTGGGAGCCATAGCAGCCTTCAAAGGCCTTCGGCGGGGGAACATTCGCATGGGAGCCAGCAACATACCCGGTGTCTACATACTCCCACCAATTCTTAAGCTCTTCAGGGAGCGGTACGAAGGCATTCAGCTCCAGCTCATCATATCTGACACAAGAGATATCTCCGACAAGGTCGAGCAAGGCGATCTCGACATCGGTTTCGTTGGGGCAAAAGATGAGACCAGAAAGCTCGTCTACCAAGCCTTCCTTGACGACCTGATCGTCTTCGTGGCTCCCCCGACGTACGCAGACTCGATGGGTATCGAAGAGGTAAAGCGTTACCCCTTGCTGGTGCGCGAGGCAGGTTCTGGTACGCGCAAATGTTTCGACGTTGCCCTGAAGAAGAAAGGCATCACGCCGGCTGACCTGCGGGTGGTCGCCGAACTCGGCGACACACAGGCTATAAAGGAAGCGGTCAAGCAGGGGATGGGCGTTGCCTATCTGTCTCTGCGGGCAATAAGCGAGGAGCTGGCGAACCAGACGCTTAAAGTGCTTGACGTCGAAGGCATGCCCGGAGTAAAACGCTCATTTTATACTGTTCTAAAAAAGGGCAGAAGCCAGTCACCACAGGTGCAGGCCCTTCTGAAAATCATAAATGAATGGAGAAAGAATGATAAGATACGTCTGGTTGGTGGTCACCATATGTCTGACATTTGTCGTTGATCCCGCCTTCGCCAAGGTATCTCTTGATATCTACG
Organism: uncultured delta proteobacterium; assembly: GCA_963835605.1. Taxonomy (GTDB): domain Bacteria; phylum Desulfobacterota; class Syntrophorhabdia; order Syntrophorhabdales; family WCHB1-27; genus JADGQN01. The sequence goes on from CAWIHO010000077.1 coordinate 10,160, forward strand.
GTCAGTCATATAAGAAAATTACCATAGCCACACCGCCCTTTAAGAGCGATAACGACACAAAGGTGAAGACCGACATGGGGGACCTTCTCGCCAAAGATCTGGACATGTCAGGCTTCTTCATTGTTGCTCCCAAGAGCGTTATGGACCGGGAGTTGACGGAAGAAGGGATCGATAAAAAAGAGATACGATTTGAGAACTGGCGCTCCCTCGGCATAGAACTCGTATGCAAGGGGTTGTTGCAGACGCAAAGCGGAGGCCTAACACTCGAGATATACCTTTACGACTCGAGTGACGGCACGTTGCTCTTCGCCAAGAGATACCGCACGATAGCCGACGAGTGGCGAAGACTTACCCACAGGCTGGCGGACGACATCATTCAGGCGGTCACCGGCGAGCGAGGCATTATGAGCTCCAGGGTGCTCTTCGTCTCCGGAGGCAGACAGGGTAAGGATATTTTTGTGTCAGATCTTGATGGGGCGGACCAGAGAAAGCTCACTAATTATGGCAAAATAACCCTCTCGCCTTGCCTCTCCCCTGACGGTAAATACCTTGCCTTCACCTCTTACAAAGAGGGGCGGCCACACCTTTTCGTCCTCGACGTGGAGAAAAAGAAGGAGATTTACGCCAATAGGGAAGAGGGGGTGAAGGTGCCATCTACGTGGCTCGACAATAAAACCCTGGTCTATACCCACACATCGGGAAAATACTCTACGATTTATGAAGAAAATGTCGAGACAAAGGAAAAGAAGGTCTTATTGCGACAGGAAGGGATTCTGGCATCTCCGAGCTTCAGCGTGGATGGAAAAAGGATGGTTTTTGTATCTGATATGTACGGAACTCCCCAAATCTTTATCAAGGATCTATCTTCCGGGGAAACAAAGAGGCTCACCTATGCGGGCACTTACAATACAGCGCCATCCTTGTCGCCGAAAGGCGATCTTATCGCCTATGGCTGCAAAACGGACGGTGCGCTGGAGATCTGCGTTATGAAAGCGGATGGTTCCGAACCCCGCGTGTTAACGGACGGTGGCGTGAATGATTCCCCTCAGTTTTCGCCGTGCGGCAGATACATACTCTATTCCTCGAGTAACGGCAAAAAAGGAGGCATCTATCTCATGCTTCACAATGGCGATAACAGGCGAGCCCTCTCATTCACTGCTGGCGAAGACACGCAGCCAAAATTTCTGCCCTAGAGGTGAACTATGAAATTAGTACCGTATCTGCTGGTAGCGGCCACACTCTTTGTCGTTTATGCTTGCTCGCCTAAGCCGGTCTACGTACCGATCTCCGAACGGGCTAGCCAGCCTGCTGAGCAGGGAGTCCAGGGGCAAGAGTCTCAGGCTGACCGGGACAAGTTGGCCAGGGAAAGGGCCGCCATAGAAGAGGAACTTCTCCAACGGGATTTGGAGCGACAGAAGATGCTCCAGGAACAGATGAAGAAGGGTGCGCCCATCTTCAAGGACATCCTGTTCGAGTTTAACAGTTACTCGGTCCGCCCGGAATACCAGGGGCTGATCAATGATATCGCGGCTTGGTTAAGCCAGAATCAAGCCGCTAAGCTGACGATTGAAGGCCACTGCGACGAAAGAGGCACTATCGAATACAACCTCGCCCTTGGCGAGAAGAGGGCAGAGGCGGTAAAGAATCAACTCGTAAAAGCAGGGGTGAAAGAAGAGCGCATCAAAACCATTTCATATGGGAAAGAGGTGCCGATTGACCCGGGACATACGGAAGAAGCCTGGATCAAGAACAGACGCGCCCATCTTAAAATCGACTAACGGAGGACCAAGATGAAGAGATGGCTCCCTCTTTGTTTGCTACTTCTCACGGTGCTAGGCTGCGCCTCCACCCAGGAGGTCGGGGATGTGAGGAAAGACGTCACGACAGTCTATCGGGAGTTCCGCTCGTACAGAGATTCGACCGATGACCGTCTTTCCAAGCTTGAGAAAGATGTGTCAGCGCTCTCTCAGAGCATGCGGTCAGTCGAAGAGCTAACGCGCAAGCAGTTTCTTGATTTGTCCATGTCCCTGGAAGGCAATGACGAAAAAATCAAGACCATCCTCGGGAAGCTGGATGAGCTGGATTCCCAATTGCGCACGTATTGGGGTGAAACCAAGGGAGAACTCAGGGAACTTAAGGGTGCCAGAACTGCAGCGGGTCCACAAAAAACAGGCCCTGCGGTGCCACGGGGCAATTATGAAGAATTATACAAGCAGGCCTTCGATGCCTTCCAAAAAGGTCAGTACGACGACTCCATACGCGCTTTTTCCGACTTTCTGCAGGCTTATCCCGACACCCCCCTCGTCCCTAATGCGCGCTACTGGATGGGCGAGGCATACATGAACCTGAAGGATCAAGAGAAGGCCATTGTTAGTTTTCAAGAGGTGATCGATAAATATCCTAACAGCGAAAAGGCCCCAAGGGCGCTGCTTCGTCAGGCAGAGGCGTTCGGAGAACTGGGTGACAAAAAGAGCTCTATCACCCTGCTTAAAAGGGTGATAGAGCTCTATCCGAAAAGCGACGAAGCGCGTATCGCTGAGAGACTACTCCGAAATCTCGGCGCCCAGTGAGCTTGCCTCCGGCGGCAATGGCTCAAGCAACTCCTCACCTTTGTCAAGCGCTGCCATCTCGTAGCTGCGGTACTTTAAGAAGCCTGTTCCTGCCGGTATGATTCTGCCCATGATTACGTTTTCCTTGAGCCCGCGCAGATAATCGACCCGCCCTTCGATCGAAGCCTGCGTGAGCACTTTCGTCGTATCCTGGAAGCTGGCTGCCGAGATGAAGCTGTCGGTAATCAGCGACGCCTTCGTAATCCCCAGGAAGAGCGGCTCTGCTGTTGCAGGACGACCGCCTCGCTCGATGGCCCGTCTGTTTTCCTCGTCAAAGACCCACCATTCAACCGGCTCGTCGATGATAAAGTTAGTGTCGCCCACATCCTTAATCCTGACCCGCTTCAGCATCTGCCTCACGATTATCTCTATATGCTTGTCATTGATCTTGACACCCTGGAGTTGGTACACCTCCTGAATCTCGTTCACCAGATACCGGGCAAGATCCTTTATGCCGAGTATGCGAAGCACGTCGTGCGGATTCGCCGACCCATCCATAAGCGGCTCTCCCGCCTTCACGTAATCGCCCTCGTGGACTATGACGTGTTTGCCTTTCGGGATGGTATATTTTCTTGGCTCACCCCGGTCGGGCGTCACCATAATCTCCCTCTTGCCTTTCAACAGCTTGCCAAAGGAGACGATGCCCTCCACCTCGGTCACTATCGCGCTCTCCTTCGGCCTGCGCGCCTCGAAAAGTTCGGCCACGCGGGGCAGACCGCCCGTGATATCCTTCGTTTTCGTCGTTTCACGGGGGATCTTGGATACCACATCCCCGGCATGAATCATATCGCCCTCATTCACAACGATATGGGCCCCCATGGGAAGCATGTATCGGGCAAGGCTGGCCGTGCCGGGCACCGTAATCGTTTTGCCCTTGTCGTCCTTGATGGAGATCCTCGGCCTCACGTCAGTATCGCGGAACTCTATGATGACCTTGTAGGCAAGGCCGGTCACTTCGTCCACGCGTTCCGCCATGGTGACACCTTCTGAAATGTCGCCGAATTTAACCTTGCCGGATACCTCGGACAGGATGGGGATGGTATACGGATCCCACTCTGCCAGTATATGGCCCTCAGACACTTTCTGCCCGTCTGCCACGCGGAGCCTGGCCCCGTAGATTATCGGGTACTTCTCCCTCTCGCGCCCCGCCGCATCCATGATAGCCGCCTCGCCGTTCCTGTTCATCACGATCGGCTGGCCTTCTTTGTTGAGAACTACTTTTACGCTACGCAGCTTGACAATGCCCTCGTTCCGCGCTTCCAGGGTCGATTGCTCGACGCGCCGGGAGGCCGCTCCACCGATGTGAAAGGTCCTCATCGTGAGCTGGGTTCCTGGTTCGCCTATGGACTGGGCCGCTATGATACCGACAGCCTCTCCTATACTAACGAGCCTGCCCCTCGCGAGGTCTCGCCCATAGCACAGAGCACAAACGCCGCGCTTCGAGCGACAGGTGAGCACAGAACGGATCCTCACTTTTTCCAGGCCTGCCTCATCGATCTTCTTCAGATGCTCTTCCCTGATCTCATCGTTCCTTCTGACGATGACCTCCCCGTCGGGATCTCGCAGCTCCTCAAGGGAGACCCTGCCAAGGATACGCGTGCCAAGCTGTTCGATTACCTCGCCACCTTCCATCAATGCGGTCACTTCGATCCCGTCAAAGGTGCCGCAATCGGTATCTCCAATAATGACGTCGTGTGCGACGTCAACGAGCCTCCTCGTGAGATATCCCGAATTTGCTGTCTTGAGAGCCGTGTCTGCGAGGCCTTTCCTGGCACCGCTCGTTGAAATGAAGTATTGGAGCACGCTGAGGCCTTCCCGGAAGTTACTCGTAATAGGTGTTTCAATGATCTCGCCGGACGGTTTGGCCATGAGACCCCTCATGCCGGCAAGCTGCCGTATCTGCTGCGCATTCCCTCTGGCGCCTGAGTGGGCCATCATATACATAGGGTTTAGGCTGTCCTGATACTCATACTTCGGGCGTGCAGCAGCGTGGGCTGCCGCGGATTTGGCCCGCTTCGAACTCTCTCCCAGTTTGGGCGCGAAGCCCCGCCGTGGCAGCACAGCAGGCACCTCCACCTTCTCAGAGCCCAGCTCTCTCATAAGTTCATCGGCGATGCGCTCCGTCACGTCGGCCCAAATATCGATGACCTTGTTGTACCGCTCGCCGTCCGTTATGAGTCCCTCTGAATACTGGTTTTGAACAGCTTTTACCTCCCCCGAGGCCTTGTCAATGAGCTCCTTCTTTCTTCTCCGGGATCTTCATATCGTCGATAGAGATCGAGATCCCCCCAGGGTGGCATAATGAAAGCCGATATCCTTGAGCCTGTCCGAAAGGATAACGGTCGCTTTCTCTCCTCCCTTCCGATAACAGATGTCAACAAGCTGACCTATTGTTTTCTTGTCCATTGTACGATTGATTACATCAAAGGGTATCTCTGCAGGGATGACTTCCCTTAGCAGTATTCGCCCGGGGGTCGTGGCGACCCTCGCACCGTCCATGCGAACCTCGACCCTCGCATGAAGGTCTACCTCTCCTGCATCGTACGCTATAATTACTTCTTCCGGATCAGCAAATATCTTGCCCTCGCCAGGCCTATATTTTCTCTCGATGGTCAGGTAGTAGAGACCGAGGACGATATCCTGCGTTGGCACGATGATCGGCCTTCCATTAGCCGGGGAGAGAATATTGTTGGTGGACATCATGAGCACCCGCGCCTCAGATTGTGCTTCTATGGAAAGCGGGATGTGCACAGCCATCTGGTCCCCGTCAAAGTCGGCGTTGTACGCGGGACAAACAAGCGGGTGCAGCTGGATTGCCTTGCCATCAATCAGCATCGGTTCAAAGGCCTGTATACCAAGCCGGTGCAGCGTCGGGGCTCTGTTAAGGAGAACCGGGTGTTCCTTGATTGCCTCCTCCAGTACATCCCAAACTTCAGGCCTTTCTTTTTCCACAAGTTTTTTGGCATTTTTGATGGTGGTTGCAAAACCCTTCCGTATCAGCCTGTTGTAGACAAATGGCTTGAAGAGCTCAAGCGCCATATGCTTGGGAAGCCCGCACTGGTGGAGTCTCAACTCAGGGCCAACCACAATAACCGATCGACCGGAGTAATCGACCCGTTTCCCCAGGAGGTTTTGCCGGAAACGCCCCTGCTTACCTCTAAGCATGTCGCTCAAGGACTTGAGTGGCCTCTTGCTCGTGCCCGTCACGATCCTTCCCCTTTTCGAATTATCGAAAAGGGCGTCCACCGCCTCCTGAAGCATACGTTTCTCGTTCCGTATGATGATCTCCGGGGCGTTGAGTTCCATCAATCTTTTCAGACGGTTATTCCTGTTGATCACACGGCGGTACAGGTCGTTCAGGTCCGAGGTAGCGAACCGTCCGCCGTCCAGTGGGACGAGCGGCCTTAATTCAGGGGGAAGGACGGGAATGATGTCCAGTATCATCCAGTCAGGCTTTACGCCGGAGATACGAAAAGCATCGACCACTTTGAGGCGCCTTGCCAGCTTTTTCCTTTTGGCGTCAGATGAGGTATCGCGCATTTCTGCTCTGATGGTCTTGGAGACCTCCTCCACATCTATACGCCTGAGACACTCGCGCATTGCCTCTGCGCCTATGCCTCCAAGAAATTTGTCGCCATACTTCTCCCTTCCCTCTATGTACTTCTCCTCGGTGATGAGCTCGGCAAACTGATAAGGAGAAGGACCGGGCTCAATAACAATGTACATCTCGAAGTAGAGGACCCGTTCCACCTCTTTGATAGAGAGCTCGAGGAGTGTTCCGATCTTACTCGGCATGCTCTTCAAAAACCAGATGTGGGCTATGGGGGATGCCAATTGTATGTGCCCCATTCTCTCCCGCCTCACCTTGGACTGGATCACTTCTACGCCGCACTTTTCGCAAATGATGCCCCGGTGCTTCATCCTCTTGTACTTGCCGCAGATGCACTCATAATCCTTAACCGGGCCAAAAATCCGGGCACAGAAAAGGCCGTCCTTTTCCGGCTTAAAGGTCCTGTAGTTGATCGTTTCCGGCTTCTTCACTTCGCCAAAAGACCATTTCTCGATCAATTCCGGAGAGGCGAGGGAAAGTTTCATCGCTGTATAGCTCAACGGGTCTTTCTGCTTTTCAAAAATTTTGAAATAATCTTCCAAAACTGGCCTCCTTATCCTTCCTCTTTTATCAGGTCAACATTGATGCATAGGCTTTGCAGTTCCTTAACGAGAACGTTAAAAGACTCTGGGAGACTCGGCTCAAGCACGTCCTCACCTTTCACAATCGCCTCGTATGCCTTGACTCTCCCACTCACATCATCTGACTTGATCGTTAGGAATTCCTGGAGCGAGTATGCGGCTCCATAAGCTTCCAGCGCCCACACCTCCATCTCACCCAGCCTCTGGCCGCCAAATTGTGCCTTGCCGCCGAGAGGTTGCTGGGTTACCAGGGAGTATGGACCGATAGAACGCGCATGGATCTTGTCATCAACCAGATGGTGCAGCTTTAAGAGGTACATAGTGCCTAGGGTTACTTTGTGATGGAATGGTTCTCCCGTCCTGCCGTCGAACAGCGTAATCTGCCTGCCCGGCGGAAGTCCGGCCTTGGAAAAAAGCTCGCCAATCTCCTTTTCTTTGGCCCCGTCAAAAACGGGCACGGACATATGGATACCATTTTTCATCTGGGATGCCAGTTCTACTACTTCGTCATCGCTCAACCCATCCAAAAACTTGTTTAGCTCGCTCCCGCCCATTAAACCCTTGATCCACTTCCGAATGGCTGTAGGGTTGCTCACGGCATCGAGCAACTGCCCTATCTTCCGGCCAAGCTCGCTCGATGCCCACCCGAGGTGGGTTTCAAGGATCTGGCCGGCGTTCATTCTTGAGGGCACACCGAGGGGGTTAAGCACAACGTCCACGGCAATCCCTTCATCAGTGAACGGCATATCCTCTTCGGGCAAGATAATGGAGACTATGCCCTTATTCCCATGTCTACCCGAAACCTTATCGCCTACAGCAACTTTCCGTTTCATCGCCACATAAACCTTCATCGTTTTGAGCACGCCTGGCGGCAGCTCATCTCCCTTCTTCACCTTGTTTATCTTGTCTTCATAGTAAAGCTTGATGATCTCAATCTGATTATCCTGACTGTCAAGCACCTTTGAGACTTTCCCCTCCAGCTGCTCGTTCCTGAACTGCACATCCTGCAGCTTGTCGAGATTGAGGACGTTCAGCTTCTCTCTGGTAAAACGCTCCCCCTTCTTCATCAGCACCTTTCCCCGCCCGTCCTTAATGTCCGAGGGCGCGGCTTTGCCGAGAAGAAGGTGAGTGATTCTTTGTCTCGTCGAGTCAAGGATAATCTTGATCTGGTCCTCTTGATCCTTGAGAATGTTCGATATTTCGATGTCCTCGATGAGTCTGGACCGCTCGTCTTTGTCAATACCTCGCCTGGAAAGCACCTTCACATCAATGACAATCCCTTCAATTCCGTGCGGAACCCGGAGCGAGGTATCTTTCACGTCGCCGGCCTTCTCGCCGAAGATCGCCCGGAGGAGCTTCTCTTCCGGTGTCAACTGGGTCTCCCCTTTTGGCGTTACCTTGCCGACCAGTATGTCTCCAGGGCGGACAGGGGCGCCTACCCTGATAATGCCGCTTTCATCGAGATCTTTGAGCGCTTCATCGCCTACGTTCGGGATATCCCGCGTCACCTCTTCCTTCCCGAGCTTCGTGTCCCGCACCACACACTCCAACTCCTCGATGTGGATGGAGGTGAACGTATCTTCTTTGACGAGCCGCTCGTTAATGAGTACGGAATCCTCGTAGTTATAACCCCTCCACGACATGAAGGCGACAAGAACGTTTTTCCCCAGAGCAAGCTCGCCCCGGTCGGTAGAAGGCCCATCGGCAAGTACTTCACCCTTCTTAACGAAGTCACCCTTCCTGACAACGACCCTCTGATTAATGCACGTGTCCTGGTTCGACCGTCTGAACTTCAATAAGTTATGGACATCTATCTTTGTAACCGTCTCATCAGCGCCGTTTTCTGCGTCATATTTGACTATGATGCGGTTGGCGTCGACGCTCTCCACCACCCCTCCATGGCGCGCCACGATGCTGACCCTCGAATCCCGGCCAACAATCCTCTCCATGCCGGTCCCAATCAAAGGCGCTTCTGTGGTGATTAACGGAACCGCCTGGCGCTGCATATTCGATCCCATAAGTGCCCTGTTGGCATCGTCATGCTCAAGGAAGGGGATAAGAGATGCAGAGACGCTGACAAGCTGCTTTGGAGAGACGTCCATGAGGTCTACCTGTTTCGGGTCAATCCAATAGAACCCACCGCCTTTTCTGGAAGAAACGAGAAGGTCTGCCAGAAACCTCCCTTTCGAATCTACCGGCGCATTTGCCTGCGCCACGAAGTACTGTTCTTCATCAAGGGCGCTCAGGTACTTGATCTCGTTCGTAACCCGCCCGTCGCGTACCAGCCGGTACGGGGTCTCTATGAAACCAAACTCGTTGACGCGGGCATAGGTTGAGAGCGAAGCAATAAGGCCGATATTGGGGCCTTCAGGGGTCTCTATCGGACAGATCCGGCCATAATGTGTCGGGTGTACGTCCCGGACTTCGAAGCCTGCCCGTTCGCGCGTGAGACCGCCCGGCCCGAGGGCTGAAAGCCGCCTTTTATGGGTGATCTCGGAGAGCGGGTTCGTTTGATCCATGAATTGCGACAATTGACTGCTGGCAAAAAAGTCCTTTATGGCCGTAGCTACTGGCTTGGGATTAACAAGGTCGTGGGGCATCAGCGTTTCCATCTCGGGGAAGGTCAACCTTTCCTTGATCGCCCTCTCCATCCTGACAAGCCCCATCCTGAACTGGTTCTCTAGAAGCTCTCCCACAGTCCGGACACGCCTGTTACCCAGGTGGTCGATGTCATCCCCGGATCCTCTGGAGTCTTTGAGGCGCAAGAGTTGTCTCACAACCTCGATGATATCCTCCTTGCGCAGGGTCACAACATCAATAGGAACATCGATGCCCAGGCGATGATTCATCTTCAGCCTTCCGACCTTCGACAGGTCGTACCGTTCGGGCGAGAAGAACATGTTGTGGACAAGGGCCTCCGCAAACTCATAGGTAGGCGGATCGCCCGGTCTCAACTTGCGGTAGATCTCGAGGAGCGCCTCCTCCTTTGTAGCTGCTTTATCAATAACCAGCGTGTCCCTGAGCGATGAGCTGACGTTCAGGTTATCGATAAAAAGAATGTCAAACTGCTTTATCTTCCTTTTCTGAAGCGTGGCCAAGTCATCTTCCGTTATTTCCTTGTTGATCGGGATCACGACTTCCTTTGTTGCCGGATCCAGGATGTCGCTCGCTGCAACCTTGCCGATCACATCGGCCTCGTCCACGGGTATCTGCGTGATGCGTGCGAGCTCCATCTTCTTTATCACAGCTTTTGTGATCTTCTTATGCTTCTTGACCAGCACCTCATCTGTCTCTGCATTCACTATATCCGATGGAGCCTTTTGGCCCACGAGCAAAGATAGCGGCGTCTGTTTGAAAATTTTCTTATCCTTCAGGATGATCGTCTCTTTGTCATAAAAATAGTCGAGGATCGCCTTTTCGGTGTAACCGAGCGCCCGCAGGAGCAAGGTTACCGGAATCTTTTTGCGCTTGTCTATCCTCACGTAAAGGAGGTCCTTGTGGTCAAATTCAAAATCGAGCCAGGATCCTCTGTAAGGGATAATCCGAGCGGTGTAGGTAAAATTCCCACTGAAAAGCGTTTTCGACTGATCAGCGCTGAAGTAAACTCCGGGGGACCGATGAAGCTGGCTTACGATCACCCGCTCAGTCCCATTGATGATGAAGGTTCCGCGCTCTGTCATCAACGGGATTTCGCCGAAATAGACGTCCTGCTCCTTGACCGCCCTGATCTCTCGCGTTTTGGCCGTAGGGTCGACATTCCAGACCACCAGCCTGATGGTGACCTTCATGGGAGCGGCAAACGTCAGCCCTCTAACAATACATTCCTCTTCCGAATATTTCGGATCTGCAATCTCATACTTCACGAACTCAAGTGACGTTGTGTCATGCGCGTCTTTAATGGGAAATACGCTGGTAAAAACCGCCTGCAACCCCACATTTTTTCTCTCTTCCACCGAGAGCCCGTGTTGAAGGAAATTTTCGTACGAAGCCGTCTGTATCTCGATAAGGTTCGAGATATCGAGAATCTCCTCCAACTTCCCGAAGCTCTTCCGCAATATCTTGTTATGAAAGGTTTGCCTCATGCGTGTCGCACCCCTTTTGGAGGTCAAGGCCTGGGGAGCTTTCATTTTCTGTCATGCTCTGCCAGGCCCCTCCTCAAATTTTTGTTGTTATTCGACCTTAACCTGTCCGCTAACCTCTGCAAGCTGCTTCTTGATGGACTCCGCCTCTTGTTTTGAAACGCCTTCTTTGACAGACTTGGGTACACCCTCGACAAGGTCCTTGGCTTCCTTCAAGCCCAAGCTCGTGATCGCCCTGACTACCTTGATGACCTGGATCTTCTTCTCAGCTTCGTAACCAGTCAGGATGACATTGAACTCCGTCTGCTCTTCGGCTGCTTCAGCAGCCGCGGCAGGGGCTGCTGCGCCCGCACCTGGTCCGGCAGCCGCCATCATGGGCATCGCAGCCTGAACACCAAATTTCTCTTCCAGGGTCTTGATGAAATCCGAAAGCTCTAAAAGCGTCATGTTCTCTATAAACTGTACCACTTCTTCTCTTGTCACAGCCATAAGCCATCCTCCTTCATATTGCTTCTTTTTTGCTTTTGATTGCGCTCAGTGTCCATACGAGCCGGTTAAGATTGGCAGCCAGTACGCCTACCAGTCTCTGCGGCGAGGACTGCATAAGCCCGAGTAGTCTGCCGAGCAGCACCTCTCTGGAAGGCAGCGTAGCCAGCCTCACCACATCTTCAGGGCTCAGCCGCTGTTTGCCAAATACTCCCGACTTCACCTTGAGAAAGGGGATTTCCTTGGCTATGGATGCCAACAGCTTTGCCACACCCGCGGGGTCCTTGTAGCTACAAATGACTGCGTTCGGACCGGTAAACTGGTCCTGGATGGCTTCTGCGTCGGTCCCGCTTGCAGCCAGTCTCAGAAGGGTGTTCTTGGTTACCTTGAATTCTGCGCCAGTGTGTTGCAGTTCCCTCCTGAGCCGTGTCATCTGCGCAACATTCATGCCGCTGTACTCAGCCAGGAATAGGGCGTGCGCTCGCTTCAATTTAGCCCCGAGCTCGTTTACGACTACTTGCTTGGTTTTCCGTTCCACTTGGTCTCATCCCTCCTTTCTTCGTAATATGTATGGAAGGTCAGAGAGACAGCCTCACATAAAGTCTCGGTAGGCCGTAATCGTTTAATGGCACGTGAGGTGCCACACCTACTGTCTCTGACTATTTCCCTTACTTACTCAAGTTTCTCACATAGGCAGGATCGATTTTTATGCCCGGGCTCATCGTCGTACTGATGGCGACACCTTTCACATAGGTCCCCTTGCTTGACGGGGGCTTGAGCCGGATCACCGTCTCGAATAGCATGTTGATGTTCTCCAGGAGCTTTTCCTTGCCAAAACTCGCTTTTCCTACAGGGACATGTACGTTCCCGGCCTTATCGGCTCTAAATTCCACACGGCCTGCCTTCAGTTCCTGAACCGCCTTGGCGACCTCGAAGGTAACAGTGCCTACCTTAGGGTTCGGCATGAGCCCCCTCGGGCCGAGAATTTTGCCGAGCTTGCTGACTTGGCCCATCATGTCCGGGGTCGCGATAGCCTTATCAAAATCGAGCCACCCCTTCTGGATTTTATCGATCACGTCGTCGGAGCCTACAACGTCGGCCCCTGCTTCCTCGGCCTCTTTCTCCTTCTGGCCTTTCGCAAAGACAAGCACCCTGACTTTCTTGCCCAGACCGTTGGGCAGAACAACCGATCCTCGCACCATCTGGTCTGCGTGCCTTGGGTCAACACCAAGTCGAAAAGCCAACTCTACTGTCTCATCAAATTTGGCGGTTCGTATGTCGGAAAGGAGGGCAACTGCTTCGTCCAAGCCGTACCCTTTTTCTCTGTCCACCTTTGCCCTGGCTTCTTTGTACTTCTTCCCTGCATGTGCCATGCTACTTCACCTCACTCTAAATTCCGTGAGCGGTGAGCCGCTCAAGACCTTTTTCTCGCTTCTTCAGTCCGCATTCGGCCTGTCCTTGTCTCTGCCCTGACTGCTTATGGCTGGCTGCTGAGAGCCGTATCTATTCCGCTATTTCTAGTCCCATGCTCTTTGCTGAACCTTCCACGATTCTCATCGCTCCGGCAAGATCCTTTGCGTTCAGGTCCACCATTTTGAGCTGGGCAATCTCCCGAACCTGAGACTTTGTAATGGTACCGACCGTCTCTTTTTTCGGCGCGTTTGCGCCCTTTGCCAGTTTCACCGCCTTTTTTAGAAGGTACGTCATAGGGGGTGTCTTTGTGATAAACGTAAAGCTTCTATCGGAGAATATAGTGATGATTACCGGGATAACACTACCCTCCTGGCTTTTCGTCCGTTCGTTATAAGCCTTGCAAAACTCCATGATGTTTACACCGTGCTGACCGAGGGCCGGCCCCACGGGGGGAGAGGGCGTGGCCTGCCCTGCGGGGAGCTGAAGTTTCACCATAGCCACGACTTTTTTTGCCATCCTAGAACTCCTTTACATTTTCTCGATCTGCATAAAATCCAACTCTACGGGGGTCGTTCTACCGAAGATGTTGAGAAGCACTTTTACCTTCCCTTTTTCCGGCTTGATCTCCTCGACGCTCCCTGTAAAGTTGGAAAAGGGGCCCTCGATCACTTTGACGTTGTCCCCTTTATCAAAACGAATTTTCGGCTTGATCTTACCCTTCCCTTCCTGAATGGCGTATACGAGGTCCTTCACTTCTGCTTCAGGCAGGGGAGTGGGCTTCATTCCGTAACCCACGAACCCTGTTACCTTCGGTGTATTGCGCACGAGGTACCAGGTATCCTCATTCATGTCCATCTGCACAATGATGTATCCAGGGAAAATGGTCCTCTGTGATTTCTTTACCTGACCCTTTACCCGCTCCATGATCACTTCCGATGGAACGATGATTTCCCCGAAGCTCTCCTCCATCTTGCTCGTTCTTATGCGTTCTTCCAGGCCCTCTTTGACCTTTTGCTCATAACCGGAATAGGTGTGAACGACATACCATCTCTTTTCCATCTGCTTATCCACGGAACAAGGCCTGCACGATCTTCGCGAGTCCTACGTCAACAATGCCAAGAAAGAGCGCTGCGATGGCGACCGTGATGAGAATGACGTAGGTACCCTTAAGGGCTTCTTTTCTGGACGGGAACGTGACCCTTTTCGTCTCCAGGTAGACCTCTTTGAAATAGGCCTTCAGGTTTTCGACATGTTCTCTGATATCCATCGCGTCCTCGCAATACACAGGCCAGGAGGGATTCGAACCCCCAACACCCGGATTTGGAGTCCGGTGCTCTATCCGTTAGAGCTACTGGCCTTTTATTTTGTTTCCTTATGTGCAGTGTGCTTTTTGCAAAACTTACAGTACTTGTTCAGTTCCAGCCTGTCAGGCGTCTTCTGTTTGTTTTTGGTAGTGGTGTAGTTTCTGTTTTTACACTCCGAACAAGCGAGTATCACTAGCTGCCTCATCGTTGGCTCCTACGCTATTCAGCTATTCCTGGATCTCCGTGACTACCCCTGCACCCACGGTCTTGCCGCCCTCCCTGATGGCAAAGCGGAGTTCCTTCTCGAGGGCGATGGGGGTGACGAGAGCCACGGTGAGGGTCACGTTGTCCCCGGGCATGACCATCTCCACCCCGTCGGGCAGCTGGGTAACGCCGGTGACGTCCGTCGTCCGGAAGTAGAACTGGGGTCTATAGCCGGTGAAGAAGGGGGTATGACGGCCACCCTCCTCTTTGGTGAGAATGTAGACCTCTGCCTTGAACTTCGTATGGGGGGTGATGCTGCCGGGTTTGGCCAGGACCTGTCCCCGTTCCACTTCATCTTTCTTGGTGCCCCGGAGGAGGACACCGATGTTGTCGCCCGCCTGGCCCTGATCCAAGATCTTACGGAACATCTCGACGGAGGTGGCAACCGTTTTGGCGGTGGGGCGGAAGCCGACGATCTCTACCTCTTCGCCGGGTTTGACGATACCGCGCTCCACACGGCCGGTGACCACGGTACCGCGGCCGGAGATGGAGAAGACATCCTCGACGGGCATGAGGAAGGGCTTGTCCAGGGCGCGGACCGGCTCCGGGATGTAGTTGTCGCAGGCATCGAGCAATTCATAGATCGATTTACAGTGGGGGCAGTTGGGATCACCGTCACCACATTCTAAGGCTTTGAGCGCTGAACCCCGGATGATGGGGATCTTGTCGCCGGGGATACTCATATTTGGTTAAGAGCTCACGGAGCTCCAGTTCAACGAGCTCGATCAATTCGGGGTCATCGACCATGTCCACCTTGTTCAGGTAGACGACGATGAAGGGGACGCCGACCTGACGGGCAAGGAGGATGTGCTCTCTGGTCTGGGGCATGGGACCGTCGTTCGCTCCCACGACGAGGATGGCGCCATCCATCTGGGCTGCGCCCGTGATCATGTTCTTGATGTAGTCCGCGTGACCCGGGCAGTCCACGTGGGCATAGTGGCGCTTCGTTGTTTCGTATTCAACGTGAGCCGTGGCGATGGTGATACCACGCTCCTTTTCTTCGGGGGCTTTATCTATCTGATCAAAGGGGACCCACTCTGCCATGCCTTTTGAGGCGAGACAGCGCGTGATGGCTGAGGTGAGGGTGGTCTTCCCATGATCGATATGGCCTATGGTTCCGACATTCACATGGGGTTTCGTCCGCTCAAACTTTTTCTTAGCCATAGAGTGCCTCCGTCGGTCTGTTTGTGGAGCCCACGATCGGGATTGAACCGATGGCCACTTCCTTACCAAGGAAGTGCTCTACCACTGAGCTACGCGGGCATCTAACCGGGCAATGCTCAACCCGCTCGTGCTTTCGGAACGGGAAACGTATTAACCCGCTGCCGTTTTATGGAGCGGGAAACGGGATTCGAACCCGCGACCCTCAGCTTGGAAGGCTGACGCTCTGGCCAACTGAGCTATTCCCGCCGCGCTTACTGGTGGAGAGGGGAGGATTCGAACCTCCGAAGGCTGCGCCAGCAGATTTACAGTCTGTCCCCTTTGGCCGCTCGGGAACCTCTCCCCAGAGCTGGTGATGGGACTCGAACCCGCAACCTGCTGATTACAAATCAGCTGCTCTGCCTGTTGAGCTACACCAGCTTAAACCTTGCATTATACTACAAGTGATTTGTGAAAATCAAATAATAGATATATACACAGGCCGGCACGAAAACTTGCTCGTGTCAAGCCGTTCGTACAGTATACACCAAGGTCGCAGTGAAGGGAAGAGAAATCCTTGAGACAGCAGAGAGGAAGGCAGGATCGCGGATCAGGCAGGAATCAGGAAAAGAACGGGCAGGCTGAGGTAAGGACTGGAAGCGAAGGTTAGGGTGGGGACCCTGTGCCTAGCAAGACGTTTTTCTCTCGTACGTACATTTTCAGTTTATTCAGCTCTTCTTCGGTAAACCCCTCCCATGCAAAGGGGAATAATGCATTGTTCTGGAACAGCGGGTCCCCCGCAATCGGGTAGCGGGCTGAATTATGATGTGCCTCAAAGAGAGGGGTATGCGGTATCGGGGAATAGTGTGTCAGGCTCACACGAAGACCAAGTCCCGCAACATAGTCAACGGTCCTCCTCACATCAGAACCCCGTTGAAAGGGCAACCCGGTCAGCACATAAACACATATGGACGCGCCCTTAAAGCCCGCCCGGTTCAGAAAACCGACAGCTTTCTCGAAGCCGTAGCGGTCTATCTTGCCTCCAGTCTCTTTCTGCAGCTTCTCATCGGCCGTTTCAAGCCCGAGCCGCACCTCTAGAAAACCGGCCTCTCTTAAGAGCAAGGCGGTCTCCTCATCTATCATAGAGGCGTTTAGCGCGTTCGGGTTATGGAAAGAGACAGCAAATGGCAGCCTGCTCGCCGCCCTCAGGAAGGGCTTCGCATACGTTTCTCTCTCGAAAAGAAAACTGTCATCGTACAGGGCGAAGCGCGAACAAGCATGGTCATGCCAATACGAAATCTCGCGCAAGACGTTTTCGGGGGACCTTCGGACCATTCGCGGATGAAGGTACTGCGTTGCGCAATAGTTACAGTGGTATGCGCATCCGAGGGAAGTGAGAAGGGGCACGAAGGATGGCTTCTCGTAAAGATCAAGGCATGGATAGGGAAGCAGTTCCAGGTCTTCCAGGTTCGGCTTGAAGGATAGCGGCTTGGAGAGCACTTCCTCTATGTAAGCATAAAGACCCGATATTGCCCCACCCCTGATGATAAGGTCCGCCCCGAGGTGCTTTTTTGCGTGCTCGTGACAGAGAGATGGGTAAAGACCTCCTACAACGATTTTGGCCCCGGGAAAGGCTTTTCTTGCGAGAGCCACAACTTCCAGGGTGCCCAGATACCAATACGTCATAACGGAGGTAATCAGAACGAGGTCGGGCGGCTCAAGGGCTTGCAGCCTTGATCGTAAGAGGGCGGGTGATGTGCCATATCGCTTAAATCTCTTCTTGACTGCTGCCGCAGCCTCCGGATTCGCCACTTTCGCCCTGACAAATGGGGCCCTCCCGTCTTCCTTGCGCTTTGTCTCGTCAACGGCCAGGCAATCGATCAGCTGGACATCGATCCCGTTTTGCCGCAGTGCACTGCCTACGTACAGCAATCCGAGCGGTGCCGACCAGAAACTGTACGCAGAGACATCATATATATAAGGATTAATGAGAAGAGCTCGTATATGTTTCACGTGAATGCCACCCGCGTAGTTTAAGGTTTGGCGGGTCGCGGGTACCCGGCTTTATTCTGATGCCCTTCGGGCCTATTCTTCGTGCTTACCGCTACGCAAAGAGCTCGCGCGGGACACAATGTTTCACGTGAAACATCGCAACGCGTGACTAGCGTCTGTATCTTACTTGCCCCTTGACCCATGACCCTTGACCCTACGCTTTATGTTTCACGTGAAACATTATTACCTTCCGGGCTATTGATATCGTTTCTCTCGACCCGGAGCCCGGAACCCTGGACCCCGTACTTAGCGCTCATCTTCTTGGTACCCTTATCTTCGGTCTGCCCAGCGTAAAAAGTTTTATCGTTACCAAGCCCAAAAAGGAACCCGCCTATATGAGCAGACCAGGCAACTCCTTCGGTGTGAGAAAAGAGGACCTGCATGAGAAACCAGATGGTGAGGAGGAGAATGGCGGGCAGTTCAACCGTTGTTATGAAGATAATAATGAAAATCAGCGTCTTTATGCGCGCATACGGGAAACAGGAGCAGGTAGGCCCCGAGTACTCCCGAGATGGCGCCGCTCGCTCCGATCATGGGTATGTTCGCGGCGGGGTCGTAGATGAACTGAAGCAGCGCTGCCGCAGTGCCGGAGAGGCCGTAAAAAACGATGAATCTCAGGTGCCCCGTGGAATCCTCTATATTGTTTCCGAAGATCCAAAGGTAGAGCATGTTGCCGCCGAGATGAAAGAAACCCCCATGGAGAAACATCGATGTAAATATAGTCAGCACGTTATACGGCAGCAGTTCCGGGCGCCCATGCAGGGAGAGCAGGAACTCCTTGGGTACAAGGCCATACTTGATGACGAGCTCCTTTTCCGCCGCAGCTGGCATGAATGCTGCATAAACGAAGACTAACGTGTTTACAACGATCAGGCTAATTGTTATAATGGGAACCGTGCGAGTGGGAATATTGTCCCTGATTGGTATCACAAACCTATTATTAGCATGCACCCCGTTCCATGTCAAAAATCAGACCCCTGGAGTGACTCGTGCCTGAATTGAGAAAAGATCCGATTATCGATAGATGGGTTATCATTTCGACGGAGAGGGCCCAGCGGCCCGTTTTTCTTGCAGAACAGGAGCCGCCCGCCAAGCCGGGTCTCTGCCCCCTCTGTGCCGGAAACGAAGCGATGACGCCCCCGGAGGTCTTCGCTATCCGCCCCGACCACGCCTCTTCAGCACCCAACACCCCCGGGTGGACCCTCAGGGTCGTGCCGAACAAGTTTCCGGCTTTGCGCATTGAGGGTGCCCTTAACAAGCAAGGCGTCGGGCTATACGACCGCATGAACGGCATCGGAGCACACGAGGTCATTGTCGAAACACCTGTGCACGGGCAAACGCTCTACACCATGGACATGGCCTCCGTCCAAAATGTCTTCATCGCGTACAAGGAACGGACGATCGACCTCTTGCGTGACAAACGCTTCAAGTTCATCATGATCTTCAAAAATCACGGGGCTGTAGCCGGCGCATCCCTCGACCACGCCCACTCCCAACTGATCGCCCTTCCCATAGTCCCGCGCCGCGTTTTCGAGGAGATAAACGGTGGGCTAGCCTATTATAAATACAAGGATAGATGCGTATTCTGTGATATCATAGCCCAGGAAGCAGAGGATGGTTCGCGGGTAATTTACGAGAACGAAGCTTTCATAGCCCTCTCGCCCTTCGCGGCCCGCTTCCCTTTTGAAACCTGGATACTTCCGAAAAATCACGTTGCGTCTTTCCTCCCCGCCGGAAATGAGGACAATTATTACGCCCTGGCGGATGCGGTCTCCACGATACTCAAAAAAAACAATAAGCTGCTCAATGCTCCCCCGTACAATTATATGATCCACACTGCGCCGGCTGACCTGACCAGCGTTCCGTACTACCATTGGCACATAGAGATCATCCCCAGACTCACCAAGACGGCGGGCTTCGAGTGGGGCACCGGTTTCTACATAAACCCCACGCCACCAGAACTAGCCACAACCTTTCTGCGCGAGGTGTCGCTATCGGGGGGAGCTTGAAAATACTTCTGGCATCATCGGAAATCTACCCGTTTGCTAAGACCGGCGGCCTTGCAGACGTTGCGGGGGCCCTGCCGAAAGCCCTCAAGAAGATCGGCGTGGACGTACGGGTCATCATGCCCAAGTATAAGGGTGTTGAGGAAAAGGGTTTCCCTATTGCCTACAAAAATTATGTCTTCTCCTGCCCGATATCTCAGCGGGCCGTTTCGGGGGAGGTCGTTGAAAGTGAATATGATGGGATACCGGCCTATCTTGTCGAGAAGGACGAATATTTTTACCGGGATCACCTGTACAGCACACCGGACGGGGACTACCTTGATAATGCTGAGCGCTTCATATTCTTCTCAAAGAGCGTTCTCGAAGCAGTGAAGCTAACCGGTTGGGTCCCGGATGTCCTTCATTGCAACGACTGGCAGACAGGCCTTGTGCCTCTCTTCCTGCGGGCCCTCTACAAAGACGATCCGGACCTCGCAAGAATCGGCACCCTCTTTACCATACACAACCTGGGCTATCAGGGGCTCTTCTGGCATTACGATATGCATCTTTTGAACCTGGGCTGGGAGTATTTCACCCCTGAGTGTCTCGAATTCTATGGGAAGATCAACTTCCTGAAGGGGGGCATCGTCTCCTCCGACATCATCAACACCGTCAGCAAGAAGTACAGCGAGGAGATTCAGACGCCTGAATTCGGTGCCGGCCTGGACGGCGTGCTACGCAGCCGCAAGAGCGATCTATATGGCATTATTAACGGCGTCGATTACGACGACTGGAGCCCCAACACAGATGCTTACATCCCGACCAAGTTCACCGCCGAGACCGTTCACTTGAA
The DNA here is from genome assembly GCA_963835605.1 of uncultured delta proteobacterium. Classification (GTDB taxonomy): domain Bacteria; phylum Desulfobacterota; class Syntrophorhabdia; order Syntrophorhabdales; family WCHB1-27; genus JADGQN01. The sequence goes on from CAWIHO010000077.1 coordinate 30,536, forward strand.
GGTACGCGACAAGGCCGCCCTGCAAAAGGCCTTTGGCTTACCGGCACAACCCGACGCTCCTCTCGTCGCCAGTATCTCGCGGCTTGCCGACCAAAAGGGCTTCGATCTCATAGCAGATACCCTTGAAGACATGCTGGCTCTGGGCGCGCAGTATGTGCTGCTGGGAACAGGCGAACGAAAATATCACGACCTCTTTGCGACCCTCTCCAAAAAGCACCCGAAATCCTTCGCTGTGAAGATTGCTTACGACAACTCCCTCGCCCACCTCATCGAGGCCGGGGCGGACATGTTCCTTATGCCCTCGCGCTACGAGCCTTGTGGCCTGAACCAGATCTACAGCCTCAAGTACGGTACTGTACCTGTTGTCCGGGCAGTAGGCGGCCTCGAAGACACTATTCGTGACGATCCGGCCGACCCTGACTTTGCCACCGGCTTCAAATTCTACGAGTATTCTGCCAAGGAAATGCTCCGGGCCGTGAAACGCGCCGTCGAACTCTATCACAATAAAGGTGCCTGGCTGGCCCTTGTCAAAAGATGTATGCAGGAGGATTTTTCCTGGGAGAAATCGGCGACGGAGTATGCCGCCCTTTACAAGAAGGCCCTCGAAAAGCATGGATTCCGTTAACATTCTTGGCAAGGTCATTGAGATATCGCACTCAAACCTTGAAGTAGCGTCCCGCATTGAGGCAATTCTCAACATTCTGGCTCACGAAATGCACATCGAGGAGGCGGTGCTGTATACCCTTGACAGGGACAAGCGCCTCTCCTGTAGATTCATGAACCGCACAAGCCGCCTCTTTGAGGTCCTGAGCGGCTACCGCTGCCATGTGGGGGAGGGTGTCGTTGGCACCGTCGCTCAAAAGAGAGTACCTCAGTACTTTACCTCCCGCGACGTGCCTCCACGTTTTGGCTGCCTTTTTTACGCCGACCTGGACGGCGCTACTGACCGCTACAGGGCATTCGCTTTCCTGCCCTTGTCCGACGATAGCTTCATGTACGGAGTCCTTCTGTTGTGCTCCTCCGGCAAGGAGACCATTGTCGATTCCGAGAAGATCGTCCTCTCCATAATATCCAGAGAGCTGGGCGGCATCCTGAGGACCTATGACCTGCTGGTTTCCTCAAAGAAGCGCATCAGCGAGCTTGCGACGCTGTCTGAGCTGGGAAGGGTGCTTACATCGGCCACGGAGCCGCATTTGCTTCTCCAGAACATAGCTTCCATCACCGCAAAATCTTTCAATGCGGCGTTCACCACGATAAAGCTGGCCTATTCTTTCGTCAGGCTCGACTTCCAACGGTTTACATCAGGAGAGATTGACGCTGCGATAGAGGGGCCGCTTCGAGACCTGGAGAGTGAGGCCTTGCGGTTGCGGCGCCCTACCTCACTGAGCGACCACCCCCTTGAACCAACGCCAAACGGTGCGCGCTTCGCCCTCTATTGTACGCCTATACTATCAAAGGACCGCGTCCTCGGCACCATAACGTTTGGCAGAAAGAGCGATCACCAGCTTACCATGGAAGAAGACGATCAGTATCTTGTCAGCGCCGTCGCAAATTACATCTCCAGCGGCCTGGAGATGTCTTTTCTCAATACGAAGCTCCGCGACGTGCTCAAAGAGCTGGGCGACGCCCAGAAACGCGTGATAGAGCACGAAAAGCTGCGCAGCCTTGGTGAAATGACGGCGAACATTGCCCACGAGATCCGGAACCCTCTCGTCATCATCGGCGGCTTCACCAAAAGGCTGGCTAAGCAAATGCAGCTCGACGAGAAAGATAACCGCTACGTCGAGATCATCATCGGCGAAGTTTCACGACTCGAGGCCATACTCAACGAAATTCTGGATTACGTGAAGGACGCGCCGTTGCTCCTGGAGCCGTGCAGCCTGAACAGTCTTCTTGACGAGATTCTCTATCTGCTCGCGTCAGACAAGGTTTGGGAGCGGGTGCGCATTGTCAGAAACTACCAGGCCGACCTGTCGAGCATTGTCTGCGATGTCCACCAGATCAAACAGGTCTTCATTAACATCATTTTGAATGCTTTCCAGGCCATGGGGGCCGGGGGGACGCTCGCGATCCGCACCGAGGCGGTGCTCTATCAGAATCAGCCTTGCGTAGCGGTTTCCGTTGCCGACACGGGCGGCGGCATAGACCCTTCATTGCTCGATAATATATTCAATCCGTTTTTTACGACCAAAGAAAAGGGGAGTGGGCTGGGTCTCGCCATATCCAACAAGATCGTCATGCATCACAACGGCCACGTCGAGGTTCGAAACAGGGCTGGCGAAGGCGCCATCTTTGTAGTATATCTTCCCATTAACAGCAAGACACTAACTAGAGAGGGGTGAGCATGAAAACTAAAACAATATTGGTTGTTGATGATGAAGAGCATATCCGCCTCCTCTTCAAGGAGGAACTTGAGGACGAAGGGTATTCAGTTGATCTCGCCTCTAACGGCCTCGAAGCTCTCGAAAAACTGAAGCGCTCTGTCTACAGCGTGATCGTGCTGGATATCAAGATGCCGGGCATGGATGGCATTCAGACGCTCGCTGAGATCAAAAAGATCAACAAGGATCAGCCCGTAATTCTTTGTTCAGCTTATGGCGAGTTCAAGCAGGACTTTGCCAGTTGGGTGTCCGATGGATACATTGTGAAGTCCGCCGATACAGGCGAGCTGAAAGAGATGATAAAAAGAGTTTCGGGGGCGTAGCATGAAACCGCTCAGAAAAGCCCTCATTCCGGCGGGCGGCTTCGGCACCAGGATGCTGCCGGCGACAAAGGCTGTGCCAAAAGAGCTCTTGCCGATCGTTGACAAGCCCCTCATCCAGTTCATCGTTGAGGAGATTGTTGAGTCCGGGTTTGAAGAGGTCGTTCTGGTGACCGGGCGGCAAAAGGGATCCATAGAGGACCATTTCGACAGCATGCCCGAACTGGAGGATTTTCTGGAGGCAAAGGGAAAGACTGATCTGCTGCAGGCCATGCAAGCCCTGTCCAAGACGATCCGCATTGTTTCCGTGAGGCAGCCCCACCCGTTAGGGCTCGGACATGCTGTTCTCTGCGCAAAAAGCATCCTCAAGGACGAGCCCTTCGCCGTGTTACTCCCCGATGACCTTATTATTTCGAAGAGACCCTGCATAGGCCAGCTTGCGGACGTCTTCAAGGAGTTTGGAGGGCCGGTCATCGCTATTCAGCGCGTGCCTGATAATGACGTGATGCACTATGGCATCATCCGGCCTCGCACGGTGCGCGATGGTCTCCATGAAGTCCTCGACATGGTCGAGAAACCGTCTAAAGAGCAAGCGTACAGCAATCTGGCCATCATCGGCCGCTACGTGCTTCCGCCCGATATCTTCTCGGCCCTCGAGGAAACTCCGCCTGGAGCAGCAGGCGAGATTCAGCTCACTGATGCAATAAGGCGAATGCTCGGTGGGCGTACAGTCCTTGGCCTAGAGTATGAGGGGAAAAGGTTCGATGCGGGCAACAAGGCTGGCTTTCTAAAGGCCAACATCTACGTGGGGCTGCGCCACCCCGAGGTGCGGGACGAACTGCGCTCTTTTATACAAACGCTTGACCTGGCTCTCGATTTGGCTTAGGATAAAGAGGCCGGGGGTGTAGCTCAGGGGGAGAGCACCTCGTTCGCAACGAGGGGGCCGCGGGTTCAATTCCCGCCACCTCCACCAGTACATGGGGGTTGGTAGCACGCGGTTTCGTCTGCCAGAAGGTTTGACATTTCGAAAAACTTATGTATAACATACCCAATCATGCATAGATGGATCGCTCTTGTTTTAGTACTATTTTTCCTTGCATCCTGCAGCTTCTGGCCGTTCGGCGCGAAGAAGCCTCCTGCGGCGGAGACGAAGAAGACGGCTAAGGCCGAGCCGCCCAGAAGCTGAGAGCGACGCACGCCCAAAAGGAAAGGCTGGCGAACCCGAAGCCGGGAGATATCAACGTCGTTGATGGCGTCGAATATATTTACGCCAAGAACCAAAGATACATGACCGACCCTTGGCAGCCGGAATATATCTGGGTGCGCAAAGACCAGTACAAGCCCGGCCTGTTCGAGTCGCTCCGCTCCCGATCTCCGGCTCCCACCAAAGAAGAGAAAGAGATGGAAGCCAGGATCGCAAAGCTGGAGGAGGACCTCAAGAAGAGAGGGGTCGCACCTCAAATGGCCTACCCGCCCCAGACGGTTTACATGCCCAACGCCGTCGGGTATCCTGCCGCCGTTGCCTACGATGACCTTCAGCTACCCGTCACCGAAGATGAAGAGGCGCGTGGTTATACTGCCCCTCGAGGATCAAACTAATTACAAGAATGAGCACCTGGGTGAGTTGGCCACGCAGCGGCTTATATCAAAGCTTGAGAGCACGGGAACTATCATCTCTGTCGACCCGACAACGCTCAGCATGAGCGGGCCGCTAACCGATCCCAAAAACATGAAGGCCCTCAGTGAACTGTACGGTGTCCAGGCTGTAGTGAGCGGCGTGCTTTCCGACGTTTTTACTAGTACGTCCAAGGTTGAGGGTAAGGACGAGCGGGAAACCTCCTTTGCGGTCTCGCGGATCGCGCTCAGCATATACAATACGGACACCGGCGTCCTTCTGCGTACCCTGTCGGGAAGAAACCCCGTCTATCTCTCCAGAGAAAAAGGGGACATGAGCCCGGAGAAAGCGAAGGTTCGCGCGATCGACCTTGCCATAGAATTGATCGCCGAGGACGTGTTGCGTCCTGTGCTCACCCTCGACTGGTATGGCCGCATCGGATCGCTTGAACAGGAAAAGGTTTTCTTGACCGCGGGTCGCCTGTCCGGCCTGGAGAAGGGCGACGTCCTGGAGGTCTACACGCCCGGACAGGAGATTTTTGACGCGAAGACCAAAAAACCGCTCGGCACGACCAAGGGGGAGCTTAGGGGCGAAGTAGAGGTTGTCGAGCTTTTTGGCGTTGACGCAGCCTCGGCAAAGGTAAGGAGTGGCGACAAGTTTGCGGCGACCGACCTTGTTTACCTAAAGAAGCAGTAGCTTCCATAACTCTCTGTGAAGCGAGGTTATGCGAAAAGGAGTTGCAAAGTTCAGCGTTCCGTAGTAGCATGTTTATGTAACCTCTTCCGGGAAGCCATAGTTTTCCACAAGTGTTGAAAAGATGTTGAAAGTACCGCGGTAAATACCATTCTACCAGGCATGGACGATATTTCTGCTCAGATCAAGGCAAGGCTCGCTCACATGGTGGACCAGGATAATTTCAAGACCTGGATTGAGCCCATAAGTTCCATAACTTACTCGGATGGCGTTGTTATGCTTTCGGTGCCGAACGCGTTCTTCCGCGACTGGATCGTACAAAACTTTGAAGTGCTTGTCCGTGCGTCAGTTTTTGAAATTACAAAGGCAGACGTCCGCGTCCAGTACGTCGTGGAGAAGCACGAGGCAAGACCTGTGGCAAAAAGCCCCGCGGTGAAAAAGCAGGTGCTGCACGGGGTCTTTAACCCGCGATATATATTTGAGACGTTTGTTGTTGGGGCAAGTAATCAATTCGCCAACGCCGCTTGTCTCGCCGTGTCGCACAATCCTGGCAAGGTCTACAATCCACTCTTTATTTACGGGGGCGTTGGTCTCGGCAAGACCCACCTCCTGAACGCAATCGGAAACTTTCTGCTGCTCCACGGTCCCGTGGACGCAAGCCGGCTCTGCTTTATAACCGCCGAGGAGTTTACCAACGAACTCATCAACTCGTTGCGTTTTGAAAAAATGGATGATTTTCGTAACCGCTACCGAAAAATGGATGTTCTCCTAATAGACGATATCCAGTTTATAGCCGGAAAGGAGCGGACGCAAGCCGAATTTTTTCATACATTTAACGCCTTGTATGACAACGCCAAACAGATTGTCGTCACGAGCGACAAGTTTCCTAGAGATATTGTCAACTTCGAGGAACGGCTTCGTTCCCGCTTTGAGTGGGGCTTGATTGCCGACATCCAACCGCCCGATCTGGAAACAAAAGTTGCCATCCTGAACAAGAAGGCCGAATTGGAGAACGTTTCCCTTCCCCAAGACGTTGCTTTTTATCTGGCTTCAAACGTAGAACACAACGTACGCGTCCTTGAGGGCTCACTCGTCAGGGTTGGGGCTTTTGCTTCCCTTCACAATGTACCCATCACCATGGAACTTGCGAAGGAGGTAATGGGCCACATTATCAAGGAGAAGGGGCGCGAGGTTACTGTAGATGCAATTATAAAAGAGGTAGCCCTTCACTTCAGTATAAAGGCGAGCGACATAAAGTCGGACAGGCGCATCAAGTCGATTATGCTCCCGCGCCAGGTAGCAATCTATCTTTCCAGGAAGTTGACTGATAATTCACTTGTCGGCATCGGCGAAAAATTTGGCGGTAAAAATCACGCAACCGTAATTCATTCGGTAAAAAAAATTGAAGAGGAAATGAAGGTTAAAAAAGAGTTGAAAGAGACTGTCGAAAGCCTGGAGAGAAAAATCAAATCCACATGATCGCTTATTTTTGCACACTTTGCACAAAACTTATACACGCCTTTGTCTGCGCCGGTCCTGCATTAGAGGGGTTTTTCAACAAATGAACACCCCTTATTATTATTACGGTAAGGAGATACTATGAAAATAGATATTAATAGAGATCTGTTATTAGTACCTCTCTCAAAACAGGTGAGTATAACCGAGAGAAGATCTATTATGCCCATACTTTCAAACGTGCTTATAGATTTCTCCAAAAACAGGATTAGTCTCTATTCCACAGACCTGGAGTTGAGTGCAATAAGCCACGTGCAGCACGAGGGAACCGGCGAGAAGAAGATTGTGGTACACGGGCGCAAGTTTTTGGATATTCTGAAAGAGATGGACCCCGAAACGATTAATTTTGAGATCAAAGAGAACACCCTAACGTTGACGCAGAAGCAGTCGGAGTTTGTCCTGGGATTGCAGGATTCGGAAGAATTTCCGGAAGTGAAAGAGATAGCGGGCATACAGGAGTTTACGGTCGATGGAAACATGTTCCTCGAAATGCTGGAGAAAGTCCAGTTTGCAATCTCTTCGGACGAGACCCGGTACGTTCTCACCGGGATGTACATGATGGCGTCGGACGGGATACTCTCCGTCGTCGGCACAGACGGCTTTCGCATGGCTTTGTGCCGCAAGGCAATTGACGGGCTGGAGAGTTTTAAGGGTGTTATTGTTCCGAAAAGATCCGCTTTAGAAATCGGACGGGTGGTGACGGAAGGGGAAGCAGTTAAGATAGTGATGGGAGAGAAACACGTTCAGTTTGCCACGGGGTCGGTGGTTCTGATATCCAGACTGATTGAGGGGGGGTTTCCCGACTACGAGAATGTAATTCCAAAAGGCAACAGCAACGTGGCGAAGGTGGAAAAAGGAAAGTTTTTGAAAGGGCTAAGAAAGGTCTCGACCATTATCAGTAAGTCGGAGCCGGTAAAGATAACACTTCGGCAAGGCGCGATCGGCATAGAAGCCGAATCGGAAGTCGGACGCGCAAAAGAGAGCGTGGAGGCCACCTATGAAGGAAATGAATTGAGTATGAACTTTAATGTTCGCTTTGTCACGGATGTTGTCGCCCATATAGAGCAGAAGGATATACTTGTGAGCGCGCCCTCCACGTACGGCGCGGTACTTTTTGAGGGCGATAACAGCGAGATGTACAAAAATATAGTGATGCCTATTAGGGTTTGATATGAGAGAGTACGAAGCGGAAAGCATAAAAATATTGGATGGGCTTGATGCCGTTCGAAAGGTCCCGTCCATGTACATCGGAAACACAAACGTGGAAGGGCTCCACCACCTTGTGTATGAGTTGGTCGATAACAGCATAGACGAAGCGCTGGAGGGGTTCTGTAATAATATTACAATAACCATTCATCGCGATAACAGCGTTGCGGTTGAGGACAACGGACGAGGAATACCGGTGGCTTTTCATAAAAGCGAGAACATGTCGGCACTCGAGGTGGTCCTCACGAAACTGCATGCCGGGGGGAAATTTGACAAAGACACGTACCGGTTCTCCGCGGGCCTTCACGGCGTTGGGCTTTCGGTCGTAAACGCTCTCTCGGAGTATTTGGAAGTCGAGATCAAGCGCGCCGGCAAGGTTTACTCCCAGCGGTACGAGCGGGGAGAAAAGGTCACCGAACTACAGGTGGTGGGGAACACAGAGAAGACCGGGACAAAGGTGCGCTTCAGGCCGGACGAACAGATTTTCGAAACAATCGAGTTCAGTCACGAAATCCTTGCTCAACGGATGCGGGAACTTTCCTTTCTGAATAACGGCATACACATTACCCTCATCGACGAGAGGAAAGCAAAACAACTCGACTTCAAGCATGACGGCGGCATTGGGGCGTTCGCGAAATATCTGAACCAAAACAAGGTCGTGCTATTCGATGAGCCGATATATATAACCGGAACAAAACCCAACCTCGACTTTTTTGAGGTTGCGGTGCAGTACAATGACGGCTACAACGAGAACGTTTACAGCTTCGTTAATAACGTCAATACGCACGAGGGCGGCTCCCACGTCTCGGGATTCCGCAGCGCCCTCACGCGCTGCATAAACAACTTCGCCCAATACAAGCGCTTGACAAAAGAAAAAGAGACGATATCCGGCGATGACGTGAAAGAGGGACTCGTCGCGGTCATAAACGTAAAGATCCAAAACCCGCAGTTCGAGGGACAGACAAAAGGAAAGCTGGGCAACAGCGACGTAAAAGGGCTCGTTGAGTCCTTGCTTAATGAGAAGCTCGCCGAATACCTGGAGCTCCACCAAGACGTCGGCAAGGCCATTGTCAATAAGGCCATCGAGACAAGAAGGGCTCGCGAGGCTGCCAAAAAAGCGAAGGAGCTCATAAAAGGCAAGGGCCTGTCAGAGACGGGCATTTTGCCGGGCAAACTGGCTGATTGTCAAGAGAGCGACCCGGACCTGCGCGAAATTTACATAGTCGAGGGCGACTCCGCGGGCGGCTCTGCAAAGCAGGGGCGCGACAGAAAAACACAGGCCATACTGCCCCTGAAGGGAAAAATTTTGAACGTCGAAAGGGCCCACCAAGAGAAGGTCCTCTCAAACGAAGAAATACGGGCGATCTATTTGGCGCTGGGTGTCCAGTCGGGGAGCATGGAGAATCTGCGGTACAAGAAGGTCGTCATAATGACCGACGCTGACGTGGACGGCTCCCACATCCGCACCCTCCTCCTAACGCTTTTCTACCGCAAGATGCCGGAGTTGATCGACAAGGGTTATCTGTACATAGCGCAGCCGCCACTATACAGAGTGGCCGTAGGCGGCAAAGACACGTACATGAAAGACGATGACGAGATGGAAAAGTTCGTCATGCAACGAAGCCTGGAAAAGGTAAAGTGTTTCCTGGACGGGCAGGACATCCCACCGCTGCGGCTGAAGACGGACCTTGAGGCGCTGAGGGGTCTGGAAAAGTACTTCAGGAACATGGAACGCCTCAACATTCAGAAGTCGATAGTGCTGGCCCTGTTTAGGGCAGACATTTCCCGGCGCGAGGACTTCGAGAAAGAGGAAAAGCTAGTTCGGCTGAAGAAGCAGCTGGAAAACGAAGGCCGAGCGGCCCACATCTCTCTTGACCCGGAGCACAACCTTTTTACGTTAACCGTCGAGAATGGCTCCGAGAAGAGATTGACGCCCCGCATTGATTACGAATTTTGCAGCCAGGAGGACTACAAGGGACACTATCGCGCCTACAAAAACCTCTCCGCATACTATGAAAAAGAAGTCCGCGTCCTTGAGAAGGACGGCGCGCGCCGCCTCACGCCGGTTGACGTGCTCCTTTCCCTCATCAGCGAAAAAGGCAAAGAGGGTTTGACCATCCAGAGGTATAAAGGCCTCGGCGAGATGAACCCGGAACAGCTCTGGTCAACCACTATGGATCCGGCAAGGCGCAGGCTTGTGCGGGTGGCCATCGAAGACCAGATTGAGGTTGACCAGCTGTTTACGATCCTGATGGGCACCAACGTTGAGTCAAGGCGCAACTTTATCGAAGCCAACGCGATGAACGTGATGAACCTGGACATATGATCACCCTGGGGCTGACGGGTGTTCTTGGGAGCGGCAAAAGCACCGTAGCGCGACTTCTGAAGGAACAGGGCCTTGATGTTATAGACCTGGACGCCCTCGCAAAAGACAGCCTTAACTGGAAAGAGACCCAGGACGACATCAGGGCAACCTTCGGCGACGAATGCGTCGTGGATGGCGTCGTGGACGTTGTGAGGCTCCGCGGAGCAGCCTTCAATCAGGGCGATGCGTTGCGAAAGCTCGAGGCGATCATCCATCCGCGCGTGCGCGGCGAAGTGAAGAAGAGGATTGAGGCCCTGAGAGAGCGTGGAGCGCGGGCCGTGGTGTTTGATCACCCGCTTCTCTTCGAGACAGGGTTTGACAAAAAGGTGGATAAGGTGGTCGTGGTGGTGGCCGACATGAAGACGATAAAGAGAAGGCTCAAAAAAAGAGGCATGCAGGCCGATGACGTTGAGAGAAGGCTATCCTTCCAAATCCCGCTCGCTCAAAAAGCAGCCAGCGCGGACTACGTCATCAACAACAACGGAACAGAGGAAGAGCTTCAAGGGGAGGTCAGCCTACTCCTTGAAAAGCTAACCAGCTGGGAGGAAGAACGAGATGCATCTCACTGAATTAAAGGGAAAGAAAATAGGGGAACTCACGCACATCGCAAAGGAGATGGCCGTTGACAACGCGACGGGCCTGCGCAAGCAGGAGCTTATCTTCGCGATACTCCAATCGCTCGTGGACAAAAACGAGGTGATTTACGGCGAGGGCGTGCTGGAGATTCTGCCGGAAGGGTTTGGCTTCCTTCGATCGGTAGACTCAAACTATCTGCCCGGGCCGGACGATATATATGTCTCGCCCTCACAGATCAAGAGGTTTGGTCTTCGGACGGGAGATACCATATCGGGCCAGATTCGCCCCCCCAAGGACAACGAGAAATACTTTGCGCTGCTGAAGATCGAAAAAATAAACTTCGATGACCCGGAGGTCGCAAAAGATAAGATCATCTTTGACAACCTGACGCCTATCTATCCATGCGCACGTATAGTGCAGGAAACAACCGGCACGAAGCTTCCGGCCAGGGTGATGGACCTTTTCACCCCCATAGGCAAGGGGCAGCGCGCGCTCATTGTGGCTCCGCCTCGGACGGGCAAAACCATGCTCCTTCAGAGCATTGCCAACAGCGTCACGGCGAACCACCCGGAGATCTTCCTGATCGTGCTTCTGATTGACGAGAGACCGGAAGAGGTTACGGACATGGAGCGATCCGTCCACGGCGAGGTTGTCAGCTCTACCTTTGACGAGCCCGCTACCAGGCATGTGCAGGTGGCCGAAATCGTCATAGAGAAAGCGAAGCGGTTGGTGGAGCACAAGAGAGACGTGGTGATACTTCTCGACTCCATCACGAGGCTGGCAAGGGCTTACAACACCGTTGTTCCATCGAGCGGCAAGATCCTCTCCGGAGGAATTGATGCTTCCGCCATGCAGAAACCGAAACGATTCTTCGGCGCAGCCCGCAAGATAGAAGAGGGCGGAAGCCTTACGATCGTTGCCACGGCGCTGATCGATACCGGAAGCAGGATGGACGAGGTAATCTTCGAAGAGTTCAAGGGTACGGGCAACAGCGAGATCTATCTTGACAGGAAGCTCGCGGAGAAGCGGATATTCCCTGCAATCGACATCAACAAATCCGGAACGAGAAAAGAAGAGCTTCTCCTCGAAAACGGCGATCTGTCGAGGATATGGTTACTGCGGAAAGTTCTGCAGCCCATGAACACCGTTGAGTCGATGGAGTTTCTACTGGAGAAGCTTTCCGACGTAGAGTCAAATAAAGAGTTTCTTGATTCAATGAGCAGAGGAGGATAATTAGATGAAGGAAAAGATCCACCCCGAACTGAAGAAGGCTATGGTAAAGTGCGCGTGCGGCCACACCTTTGAGACGCTTTCAACGAAGGAAAAGATCTCAGTGGAAATATGCGGCAAGTGTCACCCGATATTCACGGGACGCGAAAAGCTTATGGACGCGGGAGGCCGGGTAGAGAAGTTTGAGCGCAAGTATCGCAAGAAGGAGACCGAGGAGAAGGACAAGAAGGAGAAGCAAGACAAGAAATGATCGCGGAAAAGCTGGAAGAGATTGAACGCAGATTCCAGGAAATTGAAACCGGGATGGCCCGCCCGGAAAACATCTCCAACCAGGAGGATTTCCGCAAGCTCGCCAGAGAACATGCCGAACTCAGGGAGATTGTCGCCACCCTTAGAGAGCTGAAGAAGGTAAGGGGAGAGGTGGAGAAAACCCATGAGCTTGCGGCCCACGAGACAGACCACGAGCTGAAAGAGATGGCCCAGGAAGAGCTGCTCTTGCTGGAGAAGCAGCGGGAAGGGCTTGAGGCTCTCCTCAAAGGGATGCTTCTGGGTAAGGACACCCATGAAGTCAAAAGCATGTTTCTCGAGATCAGGGCTGGCACAGGAGGCGAAGAAGCCGCGCTTTTTGCTGCCGCGCTTTTCGCCATGTATATGAAGTATGCAGAAAAAATGCGGTGGAAGACAGAGCTCATGAGTGCAAGCGCCTCTTCCCTCGGGGGCTTCAAAGAGGTTGTATTTCTCATAGACTCCCCCGCCGCTTATCCCAGGCTCAGATACGAGAGTGGCGTACACCGGGTCCAGCGCGTGCCGGAGACCGAATCGCAAGGCAGGATACATACATCAACGGTTACCGTAGCGGTGCTGGCTGAGCCGGAAGAGGTGGAATTCAAAGTAAACCCCGAAGACCTGCGCATCGATGTCTTCAGGTCGAGCGGCCCCGGCGGACAGCACGTGAACACAACTGATTCAGCCGTGCGGATCACCCACATACCCACGGGACTCGTCGTGACCTGTCAGGACGAGAAGTCGCAGCACAAGAATAAGGCCAAGGCGCTCAGGGTGCTGAGGGCGCGGCTCAAGGAACAGATCAAAGAGGAACAAGAGCAGGAAGTCTCCGCAGAGAGAAGGAAGCAGGTGGGCACCGGCGATAGAAGCGAACGCATTCGAACCTACAATTTCCCCCAGGGAAGGTTAACCGACCACCGCGTTGGCCTCACGCTTTACAGGCTGGAAGATGTCTTAGCCGGAAACCTCGACCCCGTCCTCGACCCCGTCATTTCTCATTTTCAGGCAGAATTACTAAAGGCCAGGTAACGACCTTGCGCATCCGTGAGTTTCTCCGCCAGGAAAGGGATATAGGCCGGACCGACCTCGTTGCTATCATGGGCTTTGTGCTGGCTACAAACGCCGAGCGCATTTACATGGATTCCGGAAGAGAGCTTCCCGAAGAGGCCTGCAGGCGCATAGACCAGTGTGTAGCCGAGCGAAAAAAAGGGAAGCCCCTCTCATACATCACGCGCACAAGGGAGTTCTTTTCGGAAGAGTTCTTCGTTGATGAGCGGGTGCTCGTGCCACGGCCCGAGACAGAGCTGCTCGTTGAAGAGGCCCTCCGGATCATGGCGGAAAGGCCAGGACTAGGACAAGAATCAGGACCGGCAGCAGGCTTGCGCATCCTCGATATGGGAACCGGCTCAGGCATCATCGGCATTACGCTTGCCAAACATGGGGCCGCCGCCGTTACGTGCGTTGATATATCTCTTGATGCGCTGCTTGTGGCCCGCACGAATGCAGCTCGTTTGGGGGTGCAGGACAAGGTCGTCTGTGTCTGCTCCGACCTGTTTGCCGGTATAAACACTTCGACGGGGTTCGACATCATTGTAGCGAATCTTCCATACGTCTCTGCTTCCGAATGGCACGAACTGATGACAGACGTGAAGTTTGAGCCGAGAGCGGCCCTTCTGGGGGGCGGTAATCTCGGGACAGAGGTATATGAACGTTTTGTTGCGGACTTTCCGGGCCATCTGAAAGAGGACGGCTTTGTGCTCTGCGAGGTGGGCGGCAAGGCACAGATAGAGGCAGTGGGAGAACTGATGATAGGGCACGGCCTTTGTGTTCATTCGAAAAAGGATCTTGCAGGCCGGGACAGGATACTCATAGGCTCATGGAAAAACTTGTCATAGAGGGCGGCGAACGGTTACGGGGTAGGGTTGCAATCAGCGGGGCAAAGAACGCAGTCCTGCCCGTGCTTGCGGCCACCCTGCTCCAAAAAGGCGTTTACGAGATAGGGAACGTCCCGCGCCTTAAGGATGTGACCACGATGATCAACGTGCTCGGACTTCTTGGGGCTAAGTCCGAGTGGGTCGATGAGCACCGGCTCAAGGTAGATACGACAAGCGCGGAAGGCTTCGAGGCTCCTTACGACCTCGTAAAGGAGATGAGGGCTTCGGTCCTTGTGCTCGGCGCCCTGGCGGGCGGCCGCAAGAGGGCCATTGTTTCCTACCCTGGAGGCTGCGCCATCGGTGAGCGACCCATCAACCTCCACCTGAAGGGACTCTCGCTGCTTGGGTGCGAGGTCGGCATGCACGAGGGGTACGTCGACGTGAGAGCCGAGAACCTGTGCGGCGCAAAGGTGCATTTTGAGAAATCAACCGTGGGCGGAACGGAGAATATTCTGATGGCCGCTGTTCTGGCCAGAGGAGAGACAGTCATTGAAAATGCAGCCATGGAGCCGGAGGTGGTCGACCTCGGTGTCATGCTTCAAGCCATGGGCGCGCGGATTGAAGGGCTCGGCACGCCGGTCATCTTCATACAGGGAGTCGAAGCACTCACTCCTTGTAACCACGACGTGATCCCTGATCGTATCGAGGCAGGTACCTTCCTCGTTGCGAGCGGGCTGACGCGAGGCAGCGTGGCCATTGAGGGTGCGAAGCCGGAGCACCTCACCGCCGTGATAGGGAAGCTTCGTGAGGCGGGCATGGAGATAGCAGAGGAGAACGGCGCACTCCATGCTGCTATGTCCCGGAGGAGACCAACCGCGTTTGATATAAAAACCCTTCCGTATCCCGGTTTCCCGACGGACATGCAAGCGCAGGTTATGACGATGATGTCTATAGCGAAAGGCGCCAGCGTTGTCACGGAGACGATCTTTGAGAACAGGATGATGCACGCAGCAGAGCTTCGGAGGCTCGGCGCAGACGTCATGGTCGTGGGCAACAAGGCCGTAGTGCGTGGAGTCAAGGCGCTGCAGGGCGCGAAAGTGATGGCAACCGATCTGAGGGCCAGCGCGTGCCTTATCCTGGCGGGACTCTGTGCCTATGGCACGACAGAGGTTTCGCGGATCTATCATATCGACAGAGGGTATGAATCTATCGAAAAAAAGCTGGGGCAGCTCGGAGCGAAGATAGAGAGGAAAAAGGATGAAGGTATGGCACCTTGAGCAGGAATGGGACGCCTTTCTTGAGACCGTAATAGGCGGCCGGGAGCAGAAAAGGGCTGACGTGCGGGAGTCAGTGCAGGCCATCAGGAAGCAGGTGATGGAGAGCGGAGAAGAAGCGCTCCATCAATTGAGTGCGCGCTTTGACGGTTGGCGGAAGGACTACCCCCTTAAGATAAGCGTCGATGAAATCAAAGAAGCGGCCGGGAAGATCGAGAAAAAAGACCTTCCGGTGCTCAAAGGCATGATACGGAACGTGAGGCTCTATCACCGCTCTCAGCTGATGCCGAGAAGGACTTACAAAAGGAAAGGGCTTGACGTGAAGGAAGAGTCTGTTCCGGTGGAGCGTGCCCTGGTCTATGTGCCGGGCGGGCAGGTCCCTTACCCCTCGAGCCTCGTCATGGGGGTGGTGCCGGCCCAGGTTGCGGGCGTCAAGGAGATTTACGTCGCGACCCCGACCCATGACGGCGCGCTGAACCCGTACATCGCGACCTGTTGCCTGCTCCTCGGGATACACGATGTTTTTCGTCTGGGGGGCGCGCAGGCAATCTACGCCTTTGCCCTTGGTACGGGGAGCATTCCCAGGGTGGACATGATCGTAGGGCCGGGCAATGCCTACGTGGAGGAAGCAAAGAGGGACGTATACGGCCGGGTCGGCATAGATATGCTGGCAGGCCCTTCCGAGCTTGCGATTTTGCTCACGGGTAGCTTCCCCCTTCAGATTGCCGCGTGGGACCTCTTTTCACAGGCAGAGCATGATGAGATGGCAACGGTGGGCCTTTTCTCGCCCTCGAAGGACGCGCTTTATAATCTTATGAGGGAGATGGAGCGCCTGCTTGCCGAGAACGCCCGCAAAGCTACTATTGAGAAGGCGCTTGAGAATAACGGCTATCTGGTCTACTATGCGAACCTCGATAAGGCAGTCGATGCGATCAACAGAATAGCGCCCGAGCACCTGGAAGTGATCGGCGATGAATCTGTCGCAAAGGCCATACAGTATCCCGGTATCATTTACGTCGGGCCAGAGACCTGCGTCTCCATGGGCGACTATTACATAGGGACGAACCACGTGCTTCCCACGGGAGGGGCAGGGAGGTTTTCTGCCGGGCTTTCGGTGGATAGATTTACAAAGCGCAAGGTTTTGGTTAAGATAGATAGAACGTTTCTCGATGCCTATGGCGACAGAGCCATGAGGCTTGCGGAAATCGAAGGGCTTTACGCGCACGGGCGGGCAATCAGGGCAAGAAGGGAGCTTTTGCGGTGAAACTGAAGATAGGGATCCCGAAGGGAAGCCTGCAGGATAGTACGATCAGGCTGTTCAAGAACGCCGGCTATAGCATAAAGCTCGCTGAGAGATCGTACGTTCCCGTCATAGACGACCCCGAGCTGGAAGGGCTCCTCATAAGGGCGCAGGAGATGGCCCGCTATGTAGAGAGCGGCATCCTCGATATGGGGATCACGGGGCTCGACTGGGTGCTGGAACAGAATGCCAAGGTAGCGGAGATCGCGCGCCTGCGCTACGGCAAAGTAGGTTTCAAGGGAGTGAAGTGGGTTGTCGCGGCCCCCGTGAATTCGCCGATAAAAAGCCTCAAGGATCTCCAAGGGAAAAAGATCGCTACCGAGCTGGTCGGCTACACCAGGCGGTTCCTCAAGTCAAAGAAGATAGAGGCTACGGTCGAGTATTCCTGGGGGGCGACAGAAGTGAAGCCACCCCTTCTTGCCGATGCAATCGTCGAGGTGACGGAAACAGGCGCATCGCTGGTAGCCAATAACCTGCGCATCATAGAGACGATCCTCGAGTCGGAAACGGTCGTGATCGCCAGCAAGGCAGCGGTCAAGGACAAGTGGAAGAAGAACGAAGATAGAGAATATAGTCATGCTGCTTCAGGGCGCACTTCGCGCCGAAGAAAAGGTGGGGCTGAAGATGAATACGCCAAGGAAGGGGCTCGATCGGATCATGAAGATCCTGCCTTCCCTGCACACGCCGACCATCTCAACCCTGGCCGACGAGGGCTGGGTTGCGCTGGAGGTCATCATAGACGAGTCGGTCGTCCGTGATATCATACCGGAACTGCGAAGGGCGGGCGCCCAGGGCATCGTCGAATACCCGCTGAACAAGGTGATCCCGTAGAGGGGTAGACATGAAAAGAAGAGCCCAGCTTACGCGAAAGACCAAAGAGACGGAAATAAAGGTCAAGTGGAAGCTCGATGGTCAAGGCAAGTACGGCATCAGTACAGGAATCCCCTTCTTTAACCACATGCTGGAGCTTTTTGCCCGCCACGGATTTTTCGATCTGGAAATAGAAGCCCGGGGAGATACGGAGGTTGACCATCACCACACGGTCGAGGATGTGGGCATCGCCCTTGGCAGGGCCCTGAAAGACGCCCTGGCCAATTTCGAAGGCATCAGGCGCTACGGGCACGCAGTGGTTCCCATGGACGAGGCACTCTGCAGCGTCACCATCGACGTAAGCGGCAGGCCTTACCTGGTGTGGAACGGAGAGATAACCGGGAGAGTCGGCACATTCGATACAGAGGTCGCGAAAGAGTTCTTCCTTGCCTTTGTGCGTGAGGCGAGGGTCTGCCTGCACGTGAACTTACATTACGGGGAGAATGCGCACCACAGGATCGAGTCGGTCTTCAAAGGCTTTGGCAGGGCCTTGCGGGACGCCTGTGCGAAGGACGAATACCTGAAAGGCGTTTTGTCGACAAAGGGCGTGCTTTGATCGCGATAGTCGATTACGGGATGGGAAACCTGAGGAGCGTGACGAATGCGTTCGCGCGATTGGGCGCGAACATCGTTCTCACGAGAGAGAAGCGCGTGATTGAGGAAGCCAGAGCGCTTGTATTGCCGGGCGTGGGCGCCTTCGGTAAGTGTATTGAAAACCTGAGAGAGTTCGATCTGCTGGATGTTCTGAGAGAACAGATAATCAAAGGCAAACCTTATTTGGGCATCTGCCTGGGCCTGCAGATGCTCTTCGAATCGTCGGAGGAGGCCCCGGGGGTTGAAGGGCTGGGCCTTGTCAAGGGTTGCGTGAAGAGATTCAAAAACGACGTCAAGGTTCCCCACATGGGATGGAACCAGGTAGAGCAGTTGAAGGCCCCGCAAATCTTCAAAGGGCATAGGCCAGGGAGAATACTTCTACTTCGTCCACTCCTTTTATCCGGAGCCCGCGGAGGATGTCACTGCGAGCAGGACTGACTACGGTAGCCCGTTTGCTTCATCCATCGAGCGTGGGAACATCTTTGCGTGCCAGTTCCACCCGGAAAAAAGCCAGAGGGTAGGCCTGCGCCTCCTTCAGAATTTTGTGAACCTATGCGCCTGAAGCTAGCCCTCTTGTCATGTTCTTCGTTCTTCTTGCGGCCATTATTGCGACCGAAGCGGCCGAAACCGAGGTCGGCATTTACACGGACCGGGCTGCAGGACATGAACGCTACCGCGTGCCCTTACTGCGGCAGGCCCATCCGGCCCGGGCCGATCCACCAGGACGCGGAGGCTGTACTCCTCGATGAGCTTGCGGCAAGGTCTTGCTGACAGCGGCGTGAAATACAGCCTGGGCAGGAGCGACGGAAAGAGCATCGAAGTCTTTGTCTACCGGTATCAGGAGCGACAGGGTGGCAATTTTGCCGTGGACAAACCGGCGAGCGTCGGGTTTCACCTTCATCTCTTCGATCAGAACAGGGCTCGTAAAAGTTTTCGAATTTGACGAGACCCAACAGCCGCTTTTCGATAATATCCTCAAGATCGGCACCTTTCTGCGGAGGGGGATGAAATGGGTCACTGCCGAGCCAGCTTGCCGAAGAGGGCATTGAGAAAGGGATCGGGTACCTCCAAGAGGATTTGAAGTGAAAATCTTCTTTGCGATGGACCTCATCGGCGGCAAGGCCGTGAGGCTTCTCAAGGGCGATTTCTCTCAAGTCACCATCTATAGTGAAGACCCGCCGGGTACCATCGAAAGCATGCGCAAGGCAGGGGCGAGGGATTTCCATATTATTGACCTGGACGGCGCCCGCGAAGGAAGCAGGGTCCACAGTGACCTGATACGCGCTATCAGGCAAAAGGTGCAGGGATACATGGAGGTAGGGGGCGGCATTCGCACGGAAGAAGATATCGCCTTTTATGCAGACATGGGCATCAATGGCGTGATCGTGGGCACCAGGGCGCTCGAGGATAAGGGGTTCTTCCGGGGTCTTTCCCGGTTTCACAATATTGTGCTTGGCCTCGATCTCTACGAGGGAAAGCCGATGGTCAAGGGATGGAAGGAGGCGGCCGAAGTCTCTCTTCAGGAGATGCTCGAGCTTGCTTCGGGCTCTCGGGTCATGGCCATACTCTTCACGAGCATCGCAAAGGACGGTACTTTGAGCGGCCCGGACTTTGATGCGATAGGCAGCATGCAGAGACATGACCGACCTGCCGATTATTGCCAGCGGCGGCGTAAGCAGCATAGAGGACTTGCGCAGACTCAAAGAGATGGACGTCTGGGCAGCCATCGTTGGCAAAGCATACTACGAAGGGCGAATACGGATTGAGGAGGCGGTAGAGCTTGCTGACTAAGAGGATCATCCCCTGCCTCGACGTGATGGAGGGCAGGGTGGTCAAGGGCATGAATTTCGTCAACCTGAAGGATGCGGGGGACCCTGTCGTCAATGCGAAAGCGTACGAGAAGCAATTGGCGGACGAGCTCTGTTTCCTCGATATCACGGCATCCCATGAACAGAGAAGGACCATACTGAACGTGATCGAGGGGGTTGCGAGAGAGGTGTTCATGCCGCTTACCGCGGGCGGAGGCATACGAAGCCTTCAGGATATTCGCGATGTGCTTCTTGCCGGCGCGGACAAGGTAACGATCAATACAGCAGCCATAGAACGGCCCGAGATCGTTCGTGAGGCGAGCGACATGTTCGGGAGCCAGTGTATCTGCATCGCGATAGATGCCAAACAGAGCGGATCGGGCTTCGAGGTCTATACGTACGGGGGGCGGAAGCCTACCGGGCGTGGAGGCAATAGGCTGGGCAAAGAAAGTGGAGGAGCTGGGAGCCGGCGAAATCCTGTTGACAAGCATGGACCGGGACGGAACCAAGATCGGCTATGACATACCTTTGACGAAGAGCCATCTCCGAGGCGGTCAATATCCCGGTCATCGCGTCCGGCGGGGTAGGGACCCTGGAACACCTCTACGAGGGGCTTGTAGACGGCAAGGCCGACGCTGTGCTTGCAGCATCGATCTTCCACTACCGGGAATTCACGGTGATAGAAGCGAAGGAGTATTTGCGGGGGAGAGGAGTAGCAGTACGACTGTGAATCCAGTAAGCAGTGAGCAGTCAGCAGTATAAGTGCCCTGGTCCTAAGCGCACGCTGTTCGCCTTTGAACATTCGTAGTGAACTTTCTCACTTATATCGGCTAAACTGACTAAACTGCTCACGTTTAACTGTTTTCATGGGGGCTTAATGGAAGAGTTAAAATGGGATGCGAACGGCCTGATCCCCGTCGTCGTGCAGGATGAGCGCACGAAGGACGTGGTGATGGTGGCCTATATGAACCAGGAGGCCTTTGACCTCACGCTGAAGACGAAGAAGGCCCACTACTACTCCCGTTCGCGCCGGAAGATATGGCTCAAGGGCGAGACATCGGGTCACTTTCAGGAAGTGAAGTCGATCCGTCTCGATTGCGACAACGACACGTTGCTCCTTCTCGTGGACCAGAAAGTCGCAGCGTGCCACACGGGGTACTGGAGCTGCTTTTACCGCGCCTGGGACAATGATGGAAGGTGGTTGGCGAGAAGGTATTTGACGAGAAGACGGTCTATAAGGATGACCCGAAGGATGGCGCGTAAGCTTGCACTCGCTTTTGTCACCTGTGGCTATGTAGGTTATCTCCCTTTAGCGCCGGGCACGTGGGCATCCATCCTCGGCTGTATTCTGCTTTATCTGCTCCCCGGCATCCTCAATCATCCCCTTACGGTGATACTGATTGCGGCCGCTGCCACGCTCTGCATTAACCGGATGGAGTTACCGGAAAAAGATCCCGGCTACATCGTTGTTGACGAACTGGCCGGCATCTGTGTTGCCATGGTTGGCCAGGGCCTGGGCATCTAACGAATTTGTTGAAAGGGTTTATCCTCTTCCGCATATTCGACATCCTGAAGCCATTCCCGATCCGGCGCCTCGAAGCGCTGCCAAAGGGCTATGGGATCGTTGCCGACGACATTCTGGCCGGCATATACGCGAATGCGGCACTTCTTTTGCTGGGAAGGCTCCGGTGAAGCCTGAAGAGCATTTAGGCGGACTCCTGCGCGAGAAGCAACTGAGATTGGCCGTTGCAGAATCATGTACGGGCGGCCTCATCGCCAGCAGGATCACGGATGTCGCAGGCTCTTCCGATTATTTTGAGGCGGGTGTTGTTGTGTACAGCAACCAGGCAAAGCAGGCGTTTCTCTCCGTGCCGGCGGAGAGCATCGAGGCACACGGGGCAGTGAGCCGGGAGGTGGCAGAAAAAATGGCTGAAGGCGTGCGCGCCGTGACAGGCGCTGACATCGGCCTGGCGGTTACCGGCATTGCCGGGCCAACAGGCGGCAGCCCGGAGAAGCCCGTGGGAACGGTCTATATCGGGCTTGCAGCCAAAGCAGGGACCTTTTTTAGAAAATTCAAGTTCAGTGGAGGACGGCTGGAGATAAAGGAGCAGACGTCGACCGAGGCTTTGCAATTTGCCATCGATCTCCTGGAGGGGAGAATCGCATGAGGAGCTTTCTTGCCCTTGAGGTATCGGCGCCGGTGGTCGACTACCTGAGAGAAGTGATCGAGAGGCTTTCCAAGCGGACGCGCGAGGTGAAATGGGTGAAAAGGGACGCCATCCATATCACGCTCAAGTTCCTTGGTGAAATCGAGGAGCCATTAGCCGGAAAAATACACGATGCGCTCGCGCCGATCGGCAGCCGATTTACTCCATTTGTGGTAAGCTTGAAGGAGATCGATGCCTTCCCCAGCCGCAGGAGGGCGCGCGTCGTGATCGTGCGGCTTGATAAGGGCACGGATGAGATAAAGCGCATCTTTGAAGAAGTGGAGGAGGGGCTTACAGGGTTTGATTTCGAGCGGGAAGCGAGGGAGTTTACTCCCCACATCACCCTCGGGAGGATGAGAACGCCTGCTGCCTTTCCTGACGGGGACCTCCCCCCTTTAGAGAGGATGGAGTTTTCGGTCGATGGGCTCGTCCTGTTCAAGAGCACACTCACCCCTGGCGGGGCTATCTACTCACCCATCTGGAAGATAAAACTTGGAGGCGACAACGATGAAGGAAGAACAAAGTAAAACAAAGGCTCTTGACATGGCCGTCAGCCAGATCGAAAAGGCGTTCGGTAAAGGCTCCATCATGAAGCTGGGCGAGAGACCTCCCGAGGAAGTAGCCGTCATCTCCACCGGGTCGCTTGCCCTGGATATTGCCCTCACCATCGGCGGCGTGCCGAGGGGCCGGGTCGTTGAGATTTATGGGCCCGAGGCTTCAGGCAAGACAACACTGGCGCTCCAGGTGATTGCCCAGGCCCAGAAGAACGGCGGCTCGGCCGTATTCATCGATGCCGAGCATGCGCTGGACATACACTACGCGGCCAAGATAGGCGTAAACACCGAGGAGCTCCTGATATCGCAGCCTGACACGGGCGAGCAGGCGCTTGAGATCACGGAGCACCTCGTGCGGAGCGGCGCCGTTGACGTGATTGTCATAGATTCAGTAGCGGCCCTCGTGCCGCGGGCCGAGATCGAGGGAGAGATGGGTGACCAGCACATGGGCCTGCAGGCGCGGCTCATGTCCCAGGCACTGCGAAAGCTCACGGCCACGATCTCCAAGTCGATGACGACCGTCATCTTCATCAATCAGATCAGGCAGAAGATCGGCGTCATGTTCGGAAACCCCGAGACGACAACAGGCGGTAATGCCCTGAAGTTCTATGCGTCCATCAGGCTGGACATACGGCGTATTTCCGCTATCAAGGACGGTCAGGATGTGGTGGGTTCGAGGACCCGCGTCAAGGTCGTAAAGAATAAGCTTGCGCCTCCGTTCAAAGAGGCAGAGTTTGATCTTATCTTCGGCGAGGGCATATCGAGGGAAGGGGATATCGTCGATATCGGCTCTGACCTCGGCGTCATCGAGAAGTCGGGTACCTGGTATTCATACAGTGACGCGCGCATCGGACAGGGGAAAGAGAACGCGAAAGAGTATCTCAAACAGCACCCCGAGGTTGCTGCCGAAGTTGAGAAGAAGATACTGACGCACTATGGACTGATAAAGGAATAGGCATGCTGGCCGGCGACATCAGGCGCACGTTTCTCGAGTTTTTCAAAGAGCAGGGGCACACGATTGTCTCCAGCTCTTCCCTCGTGCCGGACAAGGACCCGACGCTCCTCTTCGTGAATGCGGGCATGGTGCAGTTCAAGAACGTCTTCGTCGGCGCGGAGAAGCGGCCCTACACGCGGGCAACCACCTGCCAGAAGTGCGTGCGGGCGGGCGGGAAACATAACGACCTGGAAAACGTCGGCAAAACGTTGCGGCATCACACCTTCTTCGAGATGCTGGGCAATTTTTCATTCGGCGACTATTTCAAGAAAGAGGCTATCGCGTACGCCAGGGAGCTTTTGCTCAAGCGGCTCAACCTGGACGAATCGAGGATGTACTTCACGGTCTTTCGGGAGGACGACGAGGCGCGCGCCATCTGGAGGAGTCACGGCGTGCCGGAAGATCGGATCATAGGCCTCGGAGAAAAGGACAATTTCTGGGCCATGGGCGAAGAAGGACCATGCGGCCCGTGCTCGGAGATCATTTATGACCTCGGACCGGAGGTCGGCTGCAGGACGCCCACCTGCACGGTAGGCTGCGACTGCGACCGGTTCCTTGAGATTTGGAACCTTGTCTTCATGCAGTATGAGCGCTTCCGCGACGGCACCATGAAGCCCTTGCCCAACCCCTCGGTCGACACGGGCATGGGGCTGGAGCGGGTTGCATCAATCCTTCAAGGGAAAATAGGCAACTACGAGAGCGACCTTTTTGCGCCGATCCTCAAGGCCCTCGAAGATATTTCCGGTTATGCTTACGGCGAAAGAGAAGAGATAGATACGGCCTTCCGCGTGATCGCGGATCACGTGCGCGGGGCCACCTTCATCATCAACGACGGGGTGCTTCCCTCAAAAGAGGGAAGGGGTTACGTGCTCCGGCGCATCATGAGAAGGGCCGTGCGCTATGGCAAGAAGATAGGCATCGAGCGGGAGTTTCTGCACGATCTCTCGAAGGTCGTGGTCGACAAGATGGAAGACGTCTATCCTGAGGTCAAGAATAACCACCCGTATATTGCGCAGGTGCTGAAGGGAGAAGAAGAGCGCTTCCTGGAGACGCTCAGTGTCGGCATCCGGCTTTACGAAGAAGAGAAGAAGGATGTTTTGTCAAGGGGTGGCACCGTCATTCCCGGCGATGTGGTCTATAGGCTCTATGATACCTACGGCTTCCCCATCGATATCACCGATGAGATGGCGCGCGAGGACGGGCTTTTCCTCGATGTGCCCGGTTTCGAGAGGGCGCTCGACGAGCAGAAAGAGCGCTCCAGGGCCGACTGGAAGACGAAAAAAGAGGGATGGGTGCCGGCATCGACAGGCATCGTGGCAGAAGGAGCAAAGAACATCTTCACAGGCTACGAGACCCTGAAGTCAGAAGGCCGCATTCTCGGCATCGTCAAAGAAGATCAGAGCAGCGAGGAGATCCGTGAAGGCGAGGAGGGCACACTCTTCTTCGATGTGACGCCGTTTTACGGAGAGGCGGGCGGCCAGACGTTTGATGAAGGCGTGATCCGGAGCGATGGGTCGGAGGCCTTGGTCCTCGCGGTTTCCCGAATGAGGGAGGACCTCTTTTCCCATAAGGTGAAAGTGGAAAAAGGCGCGTTCAAGGCCGGACAGCAGGTGGAGCTGATCGTTGATGTGGAGCGGCGAAAAGGGATTGCGCGGAACCACACTGCCACGCACCTTCTCCAGTATGCGCTCAGGAGTGTCCTGGGAGATCACGTCAAACAGTCCGGGTCGCTCGTCGAGCAGGATAGACTCAGGTTCGACTTTACTCATTTTCAGGCCCCTGACGCGGAACAGCTTACCCGGGTCGAGGACATCGTTAACGAAAAGATCATGGCGTGCGCCGAGGTCCGGACAGACGTTAAGAGCAAGGACGAGGCCGTACGCGACGGCGCAACAGCGCTCTTTGAGGAGAAGTACGGCGAGACCGTGCGGGTCGTCAAAGTGGGCGACTTCAGCATGGAGCTCTGCGGCGGCACCCATGTCCGGAATACGGGAGAGATCGGCAGCCTTGCAATTGTGAGTGAAGGTTCGTTGGCATATGGTGTCAGGAGGATTGAGGCCGTAACCGGTAAGGCGGCAATCCAGTACCGGCGGAAAATAGAACACGTGGCGCGATCCATCGCCAGGGAGCTGAAGACAGACCTTGAGAATATTGAGACCAGAGTGCAAGGGCTCCTCGACGAGATCCAGACAAAGGAAAAAGAGATCGAGCGCCTCAAAGAAGGGACGGCCAGTCCAGAAGGTGGATGAGGCCATAGCAGCCGCCTGGGAGAAGAACGGCGCCAAAGTGGTGACCATGGCCATCGACGGCGGCAAAGCAGATGACCTGAGAAAGGTCACCGACATCATCCGCGGCAAGGTGAAAAGCTGCGTGGTAGTGGTCGGCACAAAGGATGATACAAAGGGCACTCTCGTTGTGGCTGTGACCAAGGACCTGGCAAAGCAGTTCAGCGCGGGCGCCATAATGAAAGCGATTACAGAGAAGTATGAGGGGAAGGGTGGCGGGAATCCGCAGATGGCGCAGGGGGGCGTGCCGGCCGAGCGCCTCGCGGAGGCGCTCGCTTATGTCAGGGAGGTTTTGGGCAAATAAAGCTTTTCCCCAAAACTTCCCTGCCTTCGGCACGATGCCGGGCGGCCTTTCGCGCCTAACTTTGTCGCCCGCGGGGATCGCACGATCCTCAACGTACCACCAGGTACGCCTCCGGGCGGCGACCCCTCGTCTCGCGTTATCCATCGAAATTCCACCCGGCACGAACTTAGGTAGCCAAGGCTTGGAGCTTTTGTGCGCTGAGTCTATTTCATCGCCGCTCCAAATTCGGTCGTCGGTCGGTCGTCGGGCTGATTGCCCATCTCAGGCAACGATATTCAGAAGCCGTCGAATCTGGTATAATTCATCTATAGTTGGCAACACGATGTCAGACAGACGATTCGAGAGGGAGGTAAGAGTATGAGGGCCGTCAAGAAGCTCGTGGAAGTTGATAAACGAGAACAGCATTACCGTTAGGTCCCTTCCGTTCAAGCCCGGCAGCAAAGTTGAAGTAATCGTGCTCCCATCGCAGAAGACGGGAGACATTTTTTGATCTTGCAGACAAAATAGTGAAGAAGAGAAAGATTGCGCCTCTCACCATGAAGGAGGTGGAGAAGATAGTTCATCGACGTGCGGCGCGCGAAATGAGAACCCCTCTCCATCTTACACACGAATATCCTCATATCGGGATATTGGGGCAGCGAGTTAAACGTCCATCTGCTTTGTCGCCCTTCGCCGTCTCTCACTCCGACGTACCATTAGGTACGCCTTCGTCGCGCGCGATCGGATGCTTCGCGCATCTGAAGCCTTTTTCCTCGCCGCCCCAAAACAGTTTTATTATGATCAGTACGCCTGCGTAGCCCAAGCCTCGGGTGCGCGCCTCGTTATCCATCGAAATTCCACCCGGCACAAACAGATAGTCCCTTAAACGGGGCAGCCGTTCGGATATGGATGAGCTGTCGCACGGGTGTTCTCGACTTAACACGTAACACTCAACACAAAACACTCCTCCCCTTTGTCGGGCAGCGGTAATCATCAGAAATTCCACCCGGCACAAACACCCTAAACGGATAGGCGGTGCAACGCCTCGGCAACAAATCGGTTGGACACTAGACTCGTGTTACACTCTAAGAAACTATGAAGAACGTTACCATCACCCTCGACGAAGAGGTAGCACGCTGGGCCAGGATCAAGGCTGCCGAGGAGGAAACGCGTGTCTCGAAGCTCGTAGGAGAAATGCTCCGTGAAAAGATGCTGATGGAAAAGTCGTACGAGGCGTCGATGCAAAGGTTCCTCGCGAGGAAACCGGCGCGACTCCGGGGATTGAAAGACCGATACCCCACGCGAGGAGCTGCATGATCCGAGTCTGCGGTCACCGGAGGATGTGTAAACTCGGGGGCCGACGCCCTCGCGCATCGGTGCCGGGCGGCCTTTCGCGTCTAACTTCGTTGCCCTTCAGCCTGTTCTACTTCGACGTACCCCAGGTACGCCTGCGTAGCCCAGGCCTCGGCGCGCCTCGTTATCCATCGAAATTCCACCCGGCCTCAGGTCGCTGCAACTGTTTCCAGCTACAAATTCGATCGTCAGTCTGCCTAGGAGCAAGGCCTTCAGACAGCTTCTCCAAAAGGAAACGTTTGACCCACCAGCATCCCAGATGTACAATTGTATTGAGAAACGTGCATCAGCCGCAGCAGGGGTGGCAGCAGGAATCAACGCGATGGAGGTCCTAGATGAAGACCAAGACCTTTGATGCCGTCAAGGCAATGAGAGAAATCCGAGACAAAATGTCCCGCAAATACGCACGCATGACACCTGAGCAAGAGATTGCCGATCTGCGGAAGAGGCTTCCCCGCATTCCGTGGAAGAAGCAGGAGACCTCGTGAAAAGATCCCCTATCAAACAGACATTTCTGCTTTGCGTTGATAATGAGGGCTATGAAGCATCTTTAGAACTACGGAAGTTGTACCAAAAGCTTCCGGACAAAGAGGCGCAGCGGCACAATCAAGTTAGAATCATTGACGAGTCCGGAGAGGATTACCTTTATCCATCAGAGTTCTTTGCGCCCATCAGGCTTCCGATGCAAACAAGAAGCAGGATTGTCGAAAAAGCGGCATAACGACGAGGCTGTTTCCGCGGAGGAAGATTTAAGGGGCAGGGGGGCGCAACGCGGGCAAAGGGCCGATAACTCATGTCGAATCAACTCAAAATAGAGTTCTTGAAGCAACTCGAAAGAAGATTTGGCAAGCCCAAACGGCTGCCGAGTAGTCAATCTCTGTTGGAAGTCGGTGATGGGCTTGCCCGCATCTACGTTCGATATTCTAAGGTCCACGAGGGCAGGCGCACCTTTTATGGGTTGAGTGCCAATTGCTGAAAAAAGAAGATTAAATCTAAGACATAGGAGTCACTAATGCCGACTTTGCAATTCAAGGGCAAGAACATTATCTGGAATCGCCACCTTTCCATTCCTTATCACACCCTGGACGAGGTTGATAAGCTCAGCTACCAGCCGAAAAAGGCGGCTGGGAACCTCATCATTGAAGGGGACAACCTTCTTGCCCTGAAGGCCTTGCTTCCCCAGTACGCTGGAAAGGTGAAGTGTATCTACATTGACCCGCCATACAACACGGGAAACGAAGCCTGGGTGTATAACGACAATGTGAACAGCCCTATGCTTAAAGAATGGTTGGGTAAAGAAGTGGGTAAGGACGACCTGACCAGACATGACAAATGGCTCTGTATGATGGTACCACGGCTTAAACTGTTGCGAGATCTTATGACTGAAGATGGAGCAATTTTTATAAGTCTTGATGAAAACGAAATGAGTTCCGCCCGCCTTTTATTAAATATTTGGCGAAGAAAACTTTGTAGCTCAAATCAGTGTTTTATGTAACCCCAAAGGACGATCACAAGATAAGTATTTTGCAACAAACCATGAATATGTAATTGTTTATTCTCGAACAGTTTTGCCGAAGGCGTCCTTTTCAATTGAAAAGGATGAACTTCAAATTGATGCAGAATATCCTGAAGAGGATGAAATAGGAAAGTATCGTCTTTTAGAATTAAGAAATACCCATCGTGAGTATGGGAAACATAATCGAAAAAACTTGTTTTATCCGTTCTATGTAAATCCCGATGATGGTTCTGTTTCGTTACACAAACCAAACGGACAAATAGAAGTATTACCTATCTGGGAAGACGGCTTCGAAGGTTGCTGGGACGTGGGACACCAAAAAATCAGAACAAGATAGTGAATTTTTAGCCGCACAAGAAGTAAAGGGGGCTTGGAAAATATATCGGAAGAGTTATGCTAATGGTGCCGAAAAGATGCTGAAAACCATCTTCCTCGACAAATTATTTCATACAGAAAAAGGTCAGAAAACATTAAATCTGTTGTTTGGCGTAAAGGGCAAAAAAGTTTTTAATGCTCCCAAATCAGTTGATTTGATAAAGGCTCTAATAAAATCAATTACAAACAAAGGCGATATCATCCTTGACTCTTTTGCCGGTTCGGGTACGACCAACCACGCAGTGATGGAGTTGAATAATGAAGATGACGGAAACCGGAAATGTATCCTGATCCAAATGACGGAGGCTACGGCAGCAGAACCAAACAAAAATGTTTGCAAAGACATCACGCGTGAACGGGTGAAACGCGCTATTGACAAATTTGGTTACAATTCGGGTTTCCAGTACTTCAAGGTGGGCATACCCATTGATGCCGAAACATTGCTCTCCGGTAAGCTACCAACGTATAAGCAATTCGCGGAATATGTGTATTACCTTTGCACAGGTGAAAGCCTCAAGAAGAAATCAGCAGTGGATGAAAAAACATTTTTTGTGGGGGAAGCGGGCACCTCAGTGATATTTCTGATTTACAAGCAGAACTTTGAAGAACTGACCAGTATGGCACTTAATTTGACGGTGGCTGAGAAGATTACCAAGGATCACCCGAAGAAGAGAATAGTTGTATATGCACCCGCTTGTTTTCTCGAAGAAGACTACATGAGAGAGAAGAACATCGATTATGTAGGCATACCATACAACCTCTTTCAGCGACCGGGGGTGTAACCGTGTTTCTGAAAAACTATCAGGTCAAGGTTGTATCCGAACTCAAATCTTTCTACGACAAGGCGCGTACAACTAAGGACGCTTTTGACGCTGCCCGCAAGAATTTACCCCTCGACATGCGTCATACGCTTAACTGGGTTCAAACGACGTTTCAGACAACGGTTAAGGAATACAAAGACCGTTGCAGGAACGGACTCGGCGAATATTACCCCCGAATTGTTATGAAGGTACCGACAGGTGGAGATAAGACGCTCCTTGCAGTGGAAGCCATCCGTGAATACCAGAACATCTTCTCACGCAAGCGTACTGGGATTATCGTGTGGATTGTTCCGAGTGAGACAATCTATTCACAAACCGTTCAGAAGCTAAGGGACAAGGCAAATCCGTTGCGCCAGCTTCTTGATCAGTCCAGCGGGAACAAAACCCTTATCCTTGAAAAAGGGCAAAGGCTTACAACTCACGATATTCAAGAAAACCTCGTTGTTCTTTTTGTGATGATTCAATCAATAAGCCGCAAGAACGGGAAAGAAGCGCTTAAGGTATTTCAAGATTCAGGCGGCTTCGAGAGCTTCTTTCCCGCAGATAACCGATACAACCTGCATGCGGACCTAATCAAGCTATGTCCAAATCTTGATCTGTTATCAGAAACCGGACCAATCGTAAAAACAAGTCTTGGAAATGCGATCCGCCTTTCCAAACCCTTCATCATTATTGATGAAATACACAAAGTTTTTTCTGATATGGCGCGGAAAACCATTGACGGCCTAAATCCCGAAATGGTTTTGGGACTCACAGCAACGCCGAAAGCGGAAATGAATATTCTTGTCACCATTGCTGGGCTCCAACTTAAAGACGAAGATATGGTGAAGCTGGACATGCACATTATCCCGCCTTCAGGTCGGAAAAAAGACGATTGGAAAACAATGCTTCACGACATCAAGGATCATCGTGATAAGCTTGAAAAAAAGGCAATTAAGTACAGACAAAACTCAGGGCTTCACATTAGACCTATTGCGCTAATTCAAGTTGAATCTACCGGAAAGGACCAACGAGGCAAAGACAATGTTCACAGTCTGGACGTGAAAGAGTTTCTTCAGGGACTTGAAATAAACCCGGATGAAATAGCCATCAAGACCAGTTCCCAAAATGATATTGAAGATATGGACCTTTTTCCCTCGGATTGTAATATCAGATATATCATAACCAAATATGCCTTGCGTGAGGGCTGGGATTGTTCATTTGCTTACATTCTGGGAATTATTCCAAATGTGAATTCAGATAGTGGGCTTACCCAGCTTGTCGGTCGAATTCTTCGCCAACCATTTGCCCGAAAAACGGGCGTAACAGAGCTGGATGAAAGCTATGTCTATTATTCAAAAGGTGACACACGATCAATGCTGGAACAAGTGGATTCTGGTTTTAAAAATGAAGGGCTTGAAGACCTTGTTTCAAAAATAAAGGTTGAAGACAATGACACTATAAACCCTACCAAGAAGGTAAAAATACGTAAGGAGTTCCAGCGTAAATATGAAAGCGCCTTCTACCTTCCTGTCTGGGTAATGATCAACAAAGGTGACAAGAAGCGCCGTTTTTCATATGAACTTGACATTAAGCCATTCATTGATTACTCGTCATTCACTATTACTAATGAAGTGATTGGAAGATTGAAAGACTCATTCAGAGACGAAACGAAGGAACGGCAATCAATCATCGTAACCTTAGATGCTAAGAGCAAGGTAGCCACAAAATACGAGAATTTGGAAATCAATGCGGTCGAAGAAATCAACATCGATTATTTGACTGACGATACGCTGAAATGATCGAAAATGCTTTTTATGCACGAAAATTGGTGGTATCCCACATTGAAACACTTATTAAATCTATCGGAAAGGTAAAGGTCCAAGAGAACTTCGGCTACACCTCATCATTTCTGTGTAACTTGCTTTCAGAAGTAAAACTAAAGAAGGAAGAAAGTCTTTTTCTAGGTTGTCTCAATTCCAAAGAGCTGGTTCTCGCGGTCTCAAATGATGAAAACCTCGGATTCAGGATTCCTAATGAAGATAATGTCGTGGTCGGTCGAATTCCTAATCCCTACAAGTATTACCTGTTTGAAGACGTTGATCTTGGTTCGATGAATAGCCTGGAACTAAGAGTCGGTGATATTCTTGATAAACAAGAAAAAGTTCTTTGGTGGTTTCGCAATAAAGTTTCAAGAAACTGTTACTCCATTCAAGGGTGGCAGGAGCACAAATTGCGACCGGACTTTGTTGCCGCCAAGAAAAACGATAAAGGCCAATTAGAACTTGTTTATATTCTCGAAAGCAAGGGTGAACATTTAGCCGGAAATACAGACACGGTTTACAAACAGAAGGTCTTGAACATTATGACCGAAAAAAAAAGAAGAAAGCTATTTGCCACTATGAACAGATGAAGCTTCCATTCGGTCAGGTTAATGACAATGTGACGTTTTACCTGGTAGAACAGGGCAAGGAAGAAGAGGAGCTAAAGAAGTATTTCAAATAGTGAGAGAACCGGGATGTCGGAAAAAGAGACTTTGATTGCGAAAATAAATAATTCTTATTGGTGGCACGTTCCGCCCGACGATAGGATGCTTACAAAAAGCGTGGCAAATTTTTCGCGTCGACTTTTGCCCAAGCTGAATTTTATGGCCGCCCAAATGATGAGCCAGAACGTGTGAGCATTCGGAATCCGGTTTATGGATTTTCAGAAATGGAAATATTGGAGAAGCTATTTACGAGCGAACAAATTGCAAAATTCGGTTTGAATGACATGGAAAATGGTACAGGCCCAACTGGTATAAGAAAAGGATAGCCCTTGACCATAAAATGTATTTACGAGGGCACAATCCACTATCTTCGAACACTCAATCCAATATCGTCCGAACGGTCTTCCGGTTCTCCTCCACCAGCCGCCTGTACTTTATCGAGGTGTTCGATTTAAGTCAAGCCTGAACGTATTTTCCGCATCGATTCTCCTGTCAGTATGATCTTGTGAGCGTTATGCACGATCCGATCGCATATCGCGTCTGCAAGGGTGGGATCCCCGATCATGTCATGCCAGAGGTTTAAGGGAAGCTGGCTCGCAATGATGGTGGAGCGCACCTGGTGCCGGTCCTCCATGATCTCGAGGAAGTCCCTCCGCTCCTCGTCGGTAAAGGGGGTCAGTCCAAAATCATCATAATAAGCAGTCGGATCCGCTGGAGGCGCTGGAGCAGTTTTACGTAGCTGCCGTCCGCACGGGCTACCTTTAGTTCCTGGGCCAATCTCGGCATACGGACATACACCGTGCTGATCCCCTGCCGGATGGCACTGTTGCCAAGCGCACAGGCAAGATAACTTTTCCCGACGCCGGTCGGACCGATGAGAAGAAGATTATGGTGGTTCCGTATCCATTCATTCTGGCAGAGCTTCAGGAGCGCATCTTTGGCAATACCCCGTCTCGTCCTGAAGTCGATATCCTCGAAGCAGGCGGTGGGGTGCCTGAAGTGGGCCTGCCGGGTGAGCACCTTGATCTGCATATTCTCACGGTAGAGCTTCTCCTTGTCGAAAGGAGACCGAAGCGTTCCTCAAATCCAGATCCCGATAGGCGGGAGTGTTGAGCTGTTCCTCAAGCTTTTCCGCCATGCCGTGGAGCTTCATCACGAGGAGTTTTTCCATCACCGCCTCAATCATGGTCCGCCTCCCCGTAGTAGCTTTTTCCCCTGGCGTTATCATGGAGGGGGATGATCTTTTCTTTCAGTTTTGGATGCATGTTTTCGAGCCCGTGCTCGAGGAGAGGATTTGACGCTTCTGTAGTTGTACGCCTGAAGTTCGAGCGCTCTTTTGCAGGCCTCCTCCACCCGTTCCGGGGTATAGAGCTTCGCGAGCCTCACGATGCCAAGACAACTTCTTTGAAGCCGTGCTCCGGATGCGCCCGGTGCTCCATGATCGCCTCCATGAGCCT
>CAWIHO010000078.1:0-27394 GCA_963835605.1 uncultured delta proteobacterium
TACCGAACTATATCGGCCCGTTACCATTCCGGTAGGCGGATCTCTGATTTCCGTTCTTCGGACGTAAGCTGTTCAAAAGATGCCGGCGCGAGCAACGCGCCCCAGTTGGTCCGTTTTGCCATCTCTTCCTTCACCTCGGGAGGCACCAGTTCTTTTCCCTGCCGTATCTCCCATCCACCTCCGAGTCCCCTGTAGACTCCAACCAGATTGCTGGAGAGATTGCCAAGGGTGACGGTCAGATTATCCTGCTCATTCAGGAGAGCCTGCTGGGCGATCAGCACTGTGGTGAAATCTTTGAGTCCTTCTCGATACTGCTCGACTGCGAGATCGAAGGCGGTCTTGGCGGCCGCCGCACTCCTAGTGAGAAACTCGACCCTTTCCTGGGCCTTCAGATAAGCGACGAGGGCGTCCTCCACTTCTTTGTGGGCCTTGAGTACGGTATTCTGGTAGACGATCAAAAGCTGTTGGAAGCGGGCATCCTGCATCCGGACATTGTTCGTAATGCGGCCATAATTGAACATGTTCCACTGGACCGAGGGACCAAACTGGAAGGTGCGGCTATTCCAGTCGAACATATTGCTCAGTTTAAAATCGTTGACGTTGGTCGAGAGAAAGCCGAACATCCCTGTCAGAGAGAAAGCGGGGTAGAGGTCCGCCTTGGCCACTCCGATCTGCGCGCTCTGGGCCGCCGCCTGGTACTCGGCGCTGCGAACATCGGGCCGTCTGCGGAGAAGATCGTTAGGGATGCCCACCACTATTTCGGGCGGCGAAACGGGAATTTCCGAAGAGCCTTCCAAAACCTCTGACAAGTCGCTCGGGAGCATACCCAAAAGGAGGCTGAGACTGTTTTTGGCCTGCCGCAACTGGGTTTCGAGCACAGGGACGGAAGCCCAAGTATTGTTGAGCAGCGTCTTCGCCTGCTCCACATCTAATCGGGAGGCCATGCCGTACTGAAACCGGTCCTCTGTAACCTTAAGACTTTCCTTTTGAGTCTCGACATTCTGACGGGCAATACTGAGCCTCTTCTCAAGGGTTCTGATCGCGATATAGGAATTTGTCACATCGGCCGTGAGGCTCACCAGCGCGCTGTCATAGTCGGCCACTGTTGCGAGCAAATTTGCATCGGCTGACTCGATGGCGCGTCTGAATTTTCCCCAGAAGTCAATCTCCCAACTGGCACTGACCCCGATCTGGTCCTGCCAGTAGTCGAAAAGGTTGTTCACGCGAGGCGCGGGGCTGGACCCTAAGAGGGCGCCTATTGCGGACCGTTCGCTTGTTCCGACGTCCTGGAGCGAGCCGGAAGCCTGCTGGGCCTGGGGGTAGAGCCTTCCAACGGCGATTCCGAGCTGGGCACGGGCCTCCATGACCCGCACTCCGGCGACCCTGAGAGACAGGTTCCCGCGATACGCCTGGTCGATGAGCCGGTCCAGCACCGGATCGTTAAACGCCTTCCACCAGTTCCTGTATTCAGCCGGGCCTGTTTTGACACGCCAATCATCCGCATCGAGCCAGTTGGGCGATACTACGGCCTCAGGCTTAACGAAATTCGGTCCCACGGAGCATCCGCAAAGAAGAACAGCAACGAAGAGCGCGAGCCACACCATCCTTGCACTCCTTATTTGGTTAACGCCATCGTACCCAAGGTTATGTCCCTTTTCTTCCCTGCTTTGCAAAGACTGCATTAGCTTCTCCTTGGCGAAACTCAGCGTGACCATGTCTATCCCTCTAAAGATCGCGCCTTCTCGTCTAGGATTTAATCATCGTCAGGAGCATTTTGAAGCTCGTCACCGCTTTCAGCGCGTGGGGCTGGTTGGCCGGCATGACGATCATGTCGCCCGTCTTCAGTGCATACTTCTTGCCCGAGATCGTGATCTCCACCTGGCCGTCAAGCACGGACACCATCGCGTCGAAGGGTGCTGTATGCTCGCTCAGTCCTTGACCGGCGTCAAACGCAAAGAGGGTCACCGTGCCCATTGGACGGCTGATGATCTCCCGGCTGACGATGGATCCTGCCTGGTACGCGATTAAATCAGCGACCTGTGCTACCTGCGGTTCCTTGCCCTGTGCTTCACTCATGATCTGCATCCTCCCTTTCGGTCCTGTGTTTAAGTTTGGTACATTTTGTTAGCAATGGCAAGAGGAGAAAACTGTTTTGTGACCCCTTGACATGGGTTATAAATAGACTTATTCCAAAATTAGAATGAATATAAAGAGAGAGTCGCTTAAGGATGCATTGGTGTCGAGGGGGCTTAACGCGTCGTATCAGCGTGTGAGAATCCTAGGGAACCTGATGGGGCGCAGGGACCACCCCACGGTAGGTATGGTGTATGACGCCCTGTCAAGAGAAATACCAACCCTTGCCCGAGCAACGGTTTATAACACGCTCAATGCCCTTGTAGAGAAGGGACTGGTGACGGCGCTCACCATCAAGCCTGAGGAGGCGTGCTATGACTACAAGAGGGAGCCTCACCACCACTTTCTGTGCAAGCGGTGCGGCTCGATTCTGGATATAGAGGTACGTTGTGCGTATGCGGATGTGGCTGAAGTCGAGGGCCACAAGGTTGAGGATATTCACGGCTATTTCAAGGGCACATGCAGGCATTGTTTGAGGCAGGAGCGCGACGCGGGGGCACGGTCAAAGAAACCGTCTCAACATTACATTTCTAGAAAAGGAGGATGAGAATGGCTGATCGGATGCAGGTGTACAAATGTGAGATTTGTGGGAACATCATTGAGGTATTGCATGCAGGGAAGGGTGTGCTGGTCTGCTGCAACCAGCCGATGAAACTGATGAGCGAGAACACGGTTGACGCTTCCCTGGAAAAGCACGTGCCGGTGCTGGAAAAGAGCGGGGACGGGGTAACCGTGAAGGTAGGCAGTGTGCCTCATCCGATGGAGGAGAAGCATTACATCGAGTGGATTGAAGTAATTATTAATGGAACAGACGGAACAGTGGAGCGACAGTATCTGAAGCCCGGACAGGATCCAAAGGCCTCTTTTGCAATCAAGGGAGGTGCGGTGACCGCACGAGAATACTGCAATCTGCATGGGTTGTGGAAAGCATAAAAGCAGGCTAAAGGCCGCTATGCATCCATAGAACGAAGCACGAGGAACATTTGTTAAGGCGGGTTTTTGCTTGACATGGCAAAGCCTATCTGATACCTTTGGGTTGGCTTATGGACCGGGAACAGGTACGAACGATTTACGGTAAGTATTCTTCTGTCTATGATCTATTCTTTTCTCACCTTTTTTCGCCAAGAATTAAGCTGGGATTAAAGAGGTCAGACATTCAGAAGGGCGATAGGGTTCTCGAAGTCGGAGTTGGAACGGGAATTTCGCTCGGTCTGTATCCGAAGTCCTGTACAGTCGTCGGGGTTGATGTGACACGGAAGATGCTCGAAAAGGCCCAGGAAAAAAAGGCGGCCATGCAGCTCGACAACGTGCACCTTCTGGAAATGGACGGAGAGAACCTTACTTTTGCGGATGATAGTTTTGATCATTCAGTCGCAGCCTTCGTGGTTACGGTCGTCCCTAACCCGGAGAAGATGGTTGCCGAAATGAAGAGGGTAACCAAGAAGAACGGGAACATTGTGATCCTGAACCACTTTTGCAGCAACAACGGCCTTCTTTTGAGACTGGAAAAGCTTTTTTCTCCCCTCTGTGAAAGGTGGGGGTGGAGATCGGACGTCTCAGTCAATCTGCTCTCCAATCACTGCAGCCTTCACATCAAGGAGATTTTCAAAAAAACCAGACTGGACCCCTGGTCCATCATCATTGCCACCAATCAGAAGTGAGATGAAAATAGCGGGTATTCAGTTCTCATGTTTGAAGGACAAGGAGAGGAATGTAGAAAAAGCCCTGAAACTGGCCGAGATGGCTGTTGAGGCGGGGGCGCGGATTATTTGCTTCCAGGAGCTTTTCAACCTGCACTGGTTTCCGAATGGCAGGGACGAGAAGGCCTTTACCGCTGCGGATCGTGTCGACGGCCCCCCCGTCGAGGTGATGAAAAAGAAGGCGGAAGAGGCAGGGGTTGTGATCATACTCCCCATATTTGAGCAGGAGGATTCCCGGTACTTTAACAGCGCC
Source organism: uncultured delta proteobacterium (assembly GCA_963835605.1). GTDB lineage: Bacteria > Desulfobacterota > Syntrophorhabdia > Syntrophorhabdales > WCHB1-27 > JADGQN01. The sequence continues at coordinate 4,087 of CAWIHO010000078.1, forward strand.
ATCGTGATCGACGCGGATGGCAGCATCAAGGGTACATACAGAAAACTGCATGTTCCGGATATCCCTCTCTGGGAGGAGAAATTCTATTTCTCCACCGGCGATCGGGGCCTTCCCGTCTTTGAAACACGGTACGGGAAGATAGGCATCCAGATTTCCTGGGATAACCTGTTCCCCGAGGGTACGCGCATTCTCGCCCTTAAAGGGGCTGACATCGTATTTGCGCCCACAGCGTGTGCTTTCAAGTCGCAACATATCTGGCAGACCGTTATCACAGCCAATGCAATTACCAACAGTATTTTTGTGATGAGGGTCAACCGGGTGGGGAGCGAGGCAACACAGGACTTTTACGGCATGAGCTTCTGCGTGAATCCTGAAGGTGAACTCCTGGGAGGGCCAACCGGACGACAGGACGGCATTCTATTGGCCGACGTGAACCTGGAGTCTTTAGGAGAGATACGCAGAGAATGGCCTATACTCAAAGAAAGACGCCCCGATCTTTACGGCGAAATCCTCATGGGCACGTGATGCAAAGCGAGAATTGGTATGATACGGAAAAGGATAGCGGCGATAGTTAAGGAGGCAGGTGAGCGCTGTATTCAAAGAGGCATCTTCCCCCCTGGAACAGCGATAAAGCCTATCATAGAAATCCCCAAGGAATCTGAGCATGGAGACTACTCTACAAACCTGGCGTTTCTGCTCGCACGTACGCTGAGAAAGAGTCCTGAAGAGATCGCAAAAAGACTCATTGAGTGTATGGACTTTGAAAGCGTCTGCGCAAAGGTAGACGTTGCTGCTAAAGGTTTTGTCAACTTCTATGTGCGCGACGAGGTGTACCGGTCAGCCCTGAAGGATGTGGCGGAACAGGGATTAGAGCCCTTCTTGCCCGATGTCGGTGTCGGGAGGAGGGTGCTCATCGAGTTTGTGAGCGCAAATCCGACGGGGCCGTTGCATGTGGGGCACGGTCGCGGTGCTGCCGTAGGAGATGTTCTTGCAAATCTCCTCCGCAAAGCAGGTTTTGACGTTGTCACGGAATACTACGTGAACGATGCGGGCAGACAGATAGAAACGCTGGGGCGGTCTGTCTACCTGAGATGGAAAGAGATCCGCGGGGAGGCATAGGGATATAGCGAGCACGGCGGCGTGGGGGAGAATATGGCGGCTTTGCCGCAGGAGGGAATAGCTCTGTACCAGGGGGCCTATATTAAGGAGATAGCCGGCCGAATGATCGCCGAAGGTCTCATTATCCCGGAGGAAGAGCCGGAAGCTGTCCGGTTCATGGCCCGTTACGCAGCGGAGGTCGTCCTGGCAGGCATCCGAAAGGACCTTGAGGACTTCGGCGTCAAGTTCGATAACTACTATCGTGAGCGGACGCTTTTTGAAGAAGGGTATGTGGATGGGGCGATTGAAATGCTTAAGAATGCGGGTTACCTCTACGAGCAGGAGGGAGCCCTCTGGTTCAAGATGGCTGAAAAAGGGGATGAGAAGGACCGGGTGATCATTAAGTCGGACGGGGAGAAAACCTACTTCGCATCAGACATAGCCTACCACAGCCAAAAATTTGCGCGGAAATTTGATATACTTATCGACATCTGGGGTTCTGATCATCATGGGTACATACCACGCCTCAAGGCATCTATTGAGGCCCTGGGTAAAGATAAGGAGAGCCTGAAGGTCATCCTCATACAGTTTGTGACGCTCTTGAGAGACGGGAAACCGGTGGGCATGTCAACACGGGCGGGTCAGTTTACAACCTTGAGAGAGGTAATGGACGAGGTGGGCAGAGATGCTTCGCGTTTTTTCTTTCTCATGAGGAAGAGCGATGCCCATCTGGAATTTGATTTGGATCTTGCGAAGAAGACATCAAATGAGAACCCTGTCTACTACGTGCAGTATGCCCATGCCAGGATAGAGTCAATTTTCCGGCTGGCGAGAGAGGAGGGCATAGATCTTGCTAAAGGCAGTGAGGCGGACGTGAGTCTGCTCGTGCTTCCGGAAGAGACCGAGCTTATAAAGGGTATCTTGCGGTTTTATACCGTTATAGAGGGCGGTGCGAGGAGCCTTGAGCCTCATCGGCTTACTTTTTATCTGGTAGAGCTGGTGGGGAGCTTTCATAGCTATTATAATAAAGTACGTGTGTTGAAAAATGAGATGAACCTTACGAAAGCTCGCCTTATGCTCCTCAGTGTGCTGCAGCAGGTGATAAGGAGCGGATTGGAAATGCTTGGGGTGAGTGCGCCGGAACGTATGTAGAGATAGGGTCAAGGGTCACAGGGGTCAAGGGTCGAGAAAAAATCGACCGGCAGCCGAAGAATAGACGAAAGCGAGATAGGTAAATTGAGTAAGCCAAAGAAACCAAAGAAACCAGAGAAGCTAGAGAAACCAAATAAACCGGAGAAACCGGAGAAACGGGCGGTCGTGACTCAGAATCCGACAAAGAGTAAATGGAGAGAATACGCAGAGTCTCTGATCATTGCGGCACTCATTGCATTTTTTGTGCGGAGTTTCGTGGTACAGGCGTTCAAAATCCCCTCCTCCTCGATGGAACCCACTCTGCTTGTCGGGGATCATTTGCTGGTCAACAGGCTCAGCTACGTGGTTAAGGTGCCCTTCACCGACATCGTCTTGCTTCACATCGGGGGGCCCAAGCGCGGGGACGTTGTAGTCTTCCGATACCCGGAAGACAGGACTAAGGACTTCATAAAGAGGGTCATTGGCACTGAAGGAGACGTTGTTGAGATCAAGGACAAAGTGGTCTACGTCAACGGGAAGCGAGCCGATTATCCACAGGCGGTTTTCGCTGAACCGATCATCATTCCGGGCTATTTCTCACCGCGGGACAATCTCGGCCCTTTGACTGTCCCCAAGGATTGCTATTTTGTCATGGGTGATAACAGGGATCGAAGCCTGGACAGCCGCTTCTGGGGATTTGTCAAGTATGATGACTTCGTCGGGAGGGCGCTGATTATCTATTTTTCCTGGGACGTGAAGTCGCCCGATCTGCTCCATTATATTCGTTGGACACGGTTCGGCCGCCTGATACGATGAGGCCATGCGGGCTTTGCCGCTTGGTTCTCCCGCGAAAAAGGTGTATGATTAGATAGATTCCAATGAGTGATGGAACCTATCTAGCGAGCACGGCGAGCGAGAGGGGGAGGCTTCGGCGGCTTTGCCGCTGGAGGGGGCGACGCGAGCCCCATTAAATAGATTCCGAGGGGACACGTGAAAAGACTCATTATTCTTCTTCTCACAATTTTTGTCAGTACACCCATAGGCGCATCCATCAGTACATCCGCCCTGGGTGCAGAGAATGGATCCGCCTATTTCAGCTTCCTGAAGGGATACAGAGCTGCGCAGGAGGGGAGATACGACCAGGCGGTAGAAAACTATCGGGCGGCCTTGCGCAGCGATCCGAACTCCTCAAGCATACGGAGCGAGCTTGCCTCTGCTTTACACGGGCATGGGGGAACTGCCCAAGGCTGAGGAGCAACTGAATGAAGCGCTTCGCATCGATCCGAATAACTGCACAACGCTGAAATTGCTTGCCGGCCTGCAATCATCGAGGAGGGAGACCGACAAGGCCAGAGAGCTATACGAGCGCTGCATCAAGGTCGATCCCGAGGACACCGATGCGTACATCTATCTTGGTTCCATTTATATTGCACAGAAAGATTACGAACGGGCACTTGCCACGTATCAGACGGTTCTGAAGTACGACGAAGACAATATAATGGCGCTCTACTATTCCGGAAGGCTCTATGCAGAGCAAAAGAATTATGACAAGGCCAAAGAGTTTTATATGAAGGTACTCGAAGTCAGGCCGAACTTTGAGTTGGCGCTCTTTGACCTGGGGGCCGTATTCGAGATTGAGGGTGCGGTCGATCGAGCGAAGGAACTATACGAGAAAGTGATCATGCTCAATCCGCAAAATAAGAGAGCCCGTTCGCGACTGGCTGCTATCTATGTGCAGAAAAAGGATTACGACCGGGCGATCTTTGAATTCGAGAAACTGTCCGACATGAATCGCGAAGACGTTTCGGTCAGGGAGAATATAGGCTTGCTCCATCTCGAACGAGGCCGCTATGAAGAGGCAATACGAGAGTTCAATCTGGTACTCGCATCGAGACCGAAGGACAACAAGGTCAGGCTCTATTTGGCGCTTGCGCTGCAAGAGATAGGGGATACAAAGAGGGCCATCGATGAGATCCTGAAGATTGAGCCGGGGACTGAAGAAGCAAAGGCAGCGAGCAAGAGTCTCGGGGTGCTTTACGTTAAGGCGGGGCTCGTCAATGAAGGCATAGCAAAACTTAAAGAGCTGCTTGAGGCGGACAAGAAGAATATCGACCTTTATCTGGCGTTATCCGGGCTTTATGAGGAGAAAATGGATTACCCGGCCGGCATCAAGGTGATGGACGCCGCACGAAAGGTGGAGCCGGAGAACATTGATGTGCTGTATGAGCTCGGCGTACTCCATGAAAAGAATAAGGATACTGATGGGGCGCTCCAATACATGGAGCAGGTGCTCCGGCTGGACCCTGATCAGGCAAATGCTCTCAACTTCATCGGCTATACGTGGGCGGAAAAAGGAATAAACCTCGATAAGGCCGAGGAAATGATCAACAAGGCGCTGAAGATCAAACCGGGTGATGGTTACATCCAGGATAGTCTGGGCTGGCTCTATTACCAGAAGGGTGACTATAAGAGAGCAGCGGACGAACTTATGAAGGCACAACAGAGCGCGCCCGAGGACCCGGTCATAGCAGAGCACGTAGCGGACGCCTATGTGAAGCTCGGCGATCAAGCCCAGGCAACTGAGTTTCTGGAGAGAGCGCTGAAGCTGGACACGAAGGGCGAACGCAAACAGATCCTCGAAGAGAAGTTGAAGGGTCTTGAAAAGAAGAAGTGAAGAGAGTCTGGATCTGTTTACTCTCCTTAACCCTTCTCTCCGCATGTGCATCGATTCCTCAAAGGGGAGCGGTTGAATGGCCGGATAGGCTTCAATACATTGAGGCATCGGGCGACCTCTCCATGTCCTGGCGGAAAATAGATTTTTCCGGCTCGGTCTCTTTGCAGATGGACTACCCCTCCCTGTTTGTGCTTCAGATTTATGGCATGTTCGGGCAGACGATAGCCTACGTGAAGAAGGAACATGAGAACTTTCTTCTCGTGGCGGGGGATGAGAAGAGCACGGACGAGAGGGCCTTTGAAGAGAGATATGGTTTGCGGATCGAGGATTTCATAGACGATCTGGCGATGAAGGGGAAAAGGAAGGAAGCGGATGGATCGACCATCATTGAAAGACCGACCTACCGCGTGATCTATGATCAGGACCGCAAAGGAAGAAGGAAGATGACATGGGAAGGGCCTGATGGCACCATGCAGTTGCTTTTCACGCAGGTAAGTTTTACCCGGGGAGAGCCCAATGTCAAAGATAGTGGCGGGAAGATGTGACAGGTACGATCCTGCCGAGCTGCGCGGATTCCTCGACCGTGCTTTCACGGAAGTCGGCCTCGTTTTCGATCACTGCAAAGTCCTTCTGAAGCCCAACCTGCTCTCCGGCAAATCACCTCACAAGGCTGTAAACACCCATCCCCAGCTTGTCAGGGTACTGGGGGAAATCTTCCTTGAAAAGTCGTGCGACGTTTACGTGGGGGATAGCCCCGGCTACGAATCAACGGAGAAGGCGCTCAGGAACTCAGAGATTATGAACGTAGCGCACGAGCTGCGATTGAAGGTCGCAACATTCGATAAGAGAGTAAACAGGAAGTCTCACGGCGTCTCTCCGTATCGCGAGTTTCTGTTCGGCGAGGACCCTGCATCTTTTGATCTCATCGTCAATATTCCGAAGCTGAAGACCCACGCCATGATGGGTCTGACGCTCGGGGTGAAAAATATGTTTGGGTTTGTTCCGCGTTTCGAGAAGGCGAAATGGCATCTGAAGGCAGGCCGTGATGCCCTTCTTTTCGCCGGAATACTGATAGATATTTGCCGTCTGGTCAATCCTTCGGTAACCGTGCTCGACGGGATCCTTGCGATGGATGGAGATGGGCCCTCAAGCGGCCGGCCCCGAGAGCTTGGGGTTGTTGCGGTTTCTCGCGATGTGTTTGCACTGGATGGATTCATCGAAAACTGTTTGGCGCTCCCGTCGCCCCTGCCGCTCATGAAGCTCGCGCTGGAGAAGGGTCTGGTTGGAGAGGCAGAGGTGGTTGACCTCGGCATGCCGCCAATCGAAGACTTCATACTGCCCAAGACAATGGACGTGGGCTGGAACTTGCCGGGGGCAGTGCGTCATACCATGAGAGACGCTCTTCGTCAGAAAGCCGAAATGTGCGCAGGAGCTTTGCAAACAGTGTGGAGTTTGCGCAGAAGTCTGTCCTGCGTCCGCAATCAGGACGGACGAAGAATTTCCCGTGTTCGACTACAAAAAGTGTATTCGCTGTTATTGCTGTCAGGAGATGTGTCCCGAAGGCGCCATCCGCGTTTGAAAAAGTATGCCCTCACGACGCTGAAAGCCTTCGCCCAGGCGTTAAGATTTTGGATGATTTCAGGAGGCGCGGGTGTTAGACTATTGCAAAATTATTACACTCGCATGGTCATAACGTGAAAACCCTAGTGCGCCTGTAGCTCAATCAGGACAGAGCAACGGACTTCTAATCCGTAGGTTCCGAGTTCGAGTCTCGGCAGGCGCGCTTATAATATCAATTAGTTATGCCACAAAGCATCTTGACAGTTAACAAGTCGTGCTAACCTGTAGCTAACCAGAGACGCGAAAATGCCCCTCCCCAAATGAGCGGTGGCCCAAGACTTTGATAGCTGCAAATGAGCGCATCCACTATAAAGCCGCCCAAAAATTCTGAACGATGGGCTGATCCAGAGGAGAAAGTCCGTGCCGAATTTTGGGCTGAGCTGATTTACAAGTACGTGTATCATCCTGGTAGAATCAGGTTTGAGGTCAACGTAGCCCGCCGCACGGGCTCTTCAACTCGAGGCGGTCCGACTTCCGAGGTCACCTTGGGGCCGCGCTGCTAGGTTCAAAAGAGGGTTGTCGTCGGGTAAAAATCAAGAAATCGTTACGGCACGAGCATAGTAACGAGTTGCCAGGAGACGATCGGTGCGCCGGATCCCTGCTTACTCGGCACAAGAACGACAGAGCTCTTGCAGGGCACGATGGACAACCGAAGACGACATACCTATATTATGATCGACCAACACGTTAAGAATCAGGAGTCAGCAGGTTCTTCTTCGATCATGCTCGGCTTCGGGAAGTTCTCTGAGATAGGGGCATGGGTGAAAAAAACTCTTCTTGATGAGATAGACCATGAAAAGAGCCAAGTCTTTCTTTTTCTTCTTTCTGTTCGTTTCCATCGTGGCCCTCAGTGGTGGCTGTGCGACCCTGCCGAACGTTACCGAAACGATCAGCGACGCACCGACTGACCAGGAACCGCGTCAAATCAGCTTCGGTCAAAGGGCTCTTATCCCCCAAACAGAGCAAGGCCCTCATGGAACGGCTTAAGCGGTCCGTCAAGGCGACGGACATGCTGGAACGTTATACTGCCGTCATAGAATCGGTAAGTGAAAGCCCGTTGACGAAGGGGAACAAAGTCACGCTGCTCGTTAATGGTCCGGCCACCTATGTCGCCATGTTCAAAGCGGTAGAGCATGCGAGAGACCATATCAATATCGAAACGTTTACCATGGAAGATATCGAGGATGACACGGGTCGCAAATTTGCCGATCTGTTGCTGCAGAAACAGGCGGAAGGGGTTCAGGTAAACCTCATCTACGACAGTGTAGGCAGCCACACTACTCCCGCTGCATTCTTTCAGCGCCTGCGCGATGGGGGGATACAGGTCCTCGAATTTAACCCGATAAATCCACTCAAGGCCCGAGGAAAATGGCGCCTGGCCAAACCGGATCACCGCAAGATTCTGATCGTCGACGGCAAGGTTGCCTTTACCGGGGGCGTCAACATCAGTCAGGTTTATTCGAGCAGCCTTTCTGCACGGAGAGAGGGGAAAGAGCCAGAGATGCCCTGGCGCGACACGGACGTTCAAATCGAAGGCCCTGCCGTGGCCGAGTTCCAGAAACTGTTTCTTGACACGTGGGAGAAGCAGAAGGGTCCGAAACTCTCCGCACGGAACTATTTCCCCGATCTGAAAGAAGAGGGAAATGCCCTGGTGGAGGTATTGGGCAGTACCCCGGGGGAGGCCAACAGAATTACTTTCATTATGTACGTGGCCGCCATCACGTTTGCCGAGAACTCGCTTCATATGACGAATGCCTATTTCGTCCCCGACCACCAGGCGGCAGAAGCCCTCGCCGATGCTGCAAAACGCGGAGTTGATGTGAAGATCATCCTTCCCGGAACAACCGATTCTTCACTGGCCCAATATGCAGGAGAAGCCTATTATAGCGATCTTTTGGGATCGGGGGTGAAGTTATACAAGCGCCGCAATGCCCTGCTCCATGCGAAAACTCTAGTGATTGACGGGATCTGGTCGACCGTAGGCTCCACCAATATGGACTTCTGGAGCTTTTCAACCAATGATGAGGTGAACGCGGTCATTCTGAACCGCGAGTTCGCCATGGAAATGGAGAAGATGTTTGCCGGGGATCTTGCGGAGTCCGACCAGATTCGATGGGAAGAGTGGAAAAAGCGACCTTTGCTCCTCAAGATCAGGGGATGGTTTTGGCATCTATTTGCCCACTGGTTGTAGACGGTCATTGAAAATGGGTTTGTTTAGGGTTCGTATTGCTGAAAAGATCTTTTCAGGACAGGTATGGAGCGACTCCAGTACGGACTGAAAGCGAGTACTGTCTTGTAGTATCGAAAAACGAGGGCTTCAGGAACTATCAGGTAAGTAGGCGAGTTGTCTCCCTGAACTTTTAACCTGATTGGCCCGCGAACGCGTTCAAAAGTTGCGCTGGTGAGCTTCACCTTCTTTGCACGTTCCAGGTGGCATCGTAGGAGACTGCCAAAAACCACAGGCAAGAACCAACCGATCGAGGGCAGTGGTATGGCAGAATAAAAAGGGGGAGACGACTCCCCCTTTTTTGCGCTGTGGTTGCGACTCTTACTTCGCAGGAGCAGCAGGAGTAGTAGTTTCTTCTTTCGTCTCCGTTGTTTTTGTCGTGGTTGTCTTCGTCGTCTTAGCTCGATGCATGGTGACCCAGGAGGCCATCATCTTGCCATCCTTCTCCATGTACTTCACCCTGACCATGTCGCCAGCTTTAGGCTCGCCCTTCATCTTAGCGCCTGAAACGTCGAAGGTCATGTCGCCTTTCTTGCCCTTCACGGTCATCATCTTCGCTGCCGTATCCATGGCCGTGACTTTGCCCCTGAACCTCATGGCCTTGCTTTCTGTCGTTTCGGTTGTAGTTGTAGTTACCTTCTTCTCAGGTGTTGTGGTTGTCGTTGTTGTTGTCGTCTTTTGCTCAGGTGTTCCCGCAGGTGCCTGGGCAAACGCTACCGTGACAAAGGCGACGCTGATCAATACGGTGAGTGCCATCATCAATACTTTCTTCATTTTCTTTCTCCTCCTTGAATATTTAATTTTACAGCTGATAAGGGAAATTATATTCCCTCCCCGTTAAACAATCCTACAACATGTCAAACTATCGTCAATTTTTTGCGTCAAAATAATCTGAGAAGTGACACCTACATCGTCTAGTCCAATAGTAACCGCCGCCCCCGCCGAACAATACGAACAACACGACGATGAGAATAATGAGCGTTGTAGTACTCATGGTAGTTTCCTCCCTTTACTTTGTTGAACATCTGTGTCAGTTTCTGATTCCTCCGTTGACCGCGCGCTTCGCATCCTTCACCGCGCCTTCGACTTGGCCTTGCGTTCGTCCCTCTGCTTGAGCCTTTTGTTGTCAGTCAGGGCGCCTACAGCTTGCTTGACCTTGCCTTTGGTCTTGTCGATGATCTCGCCCATTGTTTGTACATGATACGCCGCTCTCACTACTTCCCCAGGACCTCCTTGACCTGACCGACCTTTTCCTGCACTTTGCCGGATATTTTTTCGGCTTTGCCTTTGGACTCCAACTTGGGATTATCGGTGATGTTCCCGGAGACCTCCTTGACCCTACCCTTCACTTCGTGAAACATTCCTTCGGCCTTGTCCCTAATGCTCGATTTCATGGTAGCCCTCCTTAGATTGACATACAAGAGGCTCGTGAATAAAGGTGTTCAATCGTAAACGCACTGTTATTACCTCTGTAGTTATGATACAGCAGACACTTTCTCGTGTCTGTCGCAGAAGCAACAATTATTTTGTAGCGCTTTTGTGCATGAGCGTGTCGTCTTTTTTACAACGGGGATTGGACCGGTAACAGGGGAGAGCGAGCACCTGATGTACGAAGCGTGACAATCCAGCCGGGACGAATAGGTGAAGGTTACGACTCGAAAGAGTTATTGGTAAGTCAGTTGGTCTTGGGGTGATCGAGTGCCGATCCAGCCCTCAGCCTGCCCACGGCCGGTCCAGCACCCGCCGTATCGTTTCTGCCGTTTCACGTTTTAAAAGCGGCTTGATGACAAATGCCTGAATGCCCATCGATTCCGCCTCTCTCGGAGCTATCGTTTCGCTATACCCGGTACACAGAATAACCGGGATACCCGGCCGTATCTCTTTCAGCTTTTGGGCCAGGACCGCTCCGGTCATCTGCGGCATGGTCTGGTCGGTGATCACCAGATCAAAGGCATTCGGGCGTTTGGAGAATGTCCGGAGCGCATCCATGCTACCCGTCGTACCCGTCACCTGATACCCGAGACTGTGGAGCAGGCCCTTTGCCAGTTCAACCAGCGCCTCATCGTCGTCCACGTAGAGGATCCTTTCCGTGCCCCGGGGGATGGGTCGATCCGTCACCGGTTCTGCCTTCTCGCCGGATGTGTCTCGTGGCAGGTAGATCGTGAAGGCGGAGCCGAGCCCGGGTTCGCTGGAAACGGTGATCGTGCCTTGATGGGCTTTCGCGATGCCATAGACGACCGCCAGGCCGAGGCCCGTTCCCTGGCCTATTTCCTTGGTGGTAAAGAACGGTTCAAATACTCTCTTTTGAACGGCCTCATCCATGCCCGGGCCGGTGTCACTCACGGTGAGGGTTAGGTAGGGGCCGGGGTGCATGTCCGATCCCGGTAAGGGACTCTCCTCGGTGAACAGGGTATCCGCCAGACCTATCTCGAGGCGCCCGCCTGTTGCGCGCATCGCATCTGCCGCATTGTTGCAGAGGTTCATCAACACCTGCTGCATCTGCGTCGCATCGGCGAGCACCCTGTCGGCTGCTGTTTTGATGTTGAGCGTCATCTCAATAGTGGTGGGCAAGGACGCCCGTAGCATATCAAATGTCTCTTTGACGAGCGGTGCGAGACGCAAGGGTTTTCGCTCGTACTCGCTCTTGCGGCTGAACATAAGGATCTGCCGCACCAGGTCGCTTCCCCTGATGCCGGCCTTCAGCACGTTTGTCATGTTCCGTTCAATCATGACTCCCTTCGGGTGCGTCGTCGATGGAAAGCTCCGTAAAACCGATAATGGCCGCGAGGATGTTGTTGAAGTCATGGGCAATGCCGCCGGCAAGGGTGCCGACAGCTTCCATCTTCTGGGACTGGCGGAGTTGCTCCTCGATGCGTTTCTGCTCCGTGACGTCGCTGTTGATCTCAAGAATAGCGATCGGCTTCCCGTCCTTGTCCCGCCGCAATGCCCGCCTGCTCGCCACAACGATCTTCCTGCCGTCCCTGGTTGTGTGTATGACTTCCCCCTCCCATCGACCACGAAGGAGAAGCTCCTGCTCAATTTCCTGCCGCGGACAGGGGAATACGGTCCGGAGGAGGCTATCCGTCATTTTTCCCTTCACCTCGTCGCTGGACCAGCCGTAGCGCTCCTCGGCGCCCCTGTTCCAGAAGACGACCCTGTGGTTGAGGTCGCGGGCAATAATGGCATCATGGGTGAGGTTCAATAGTTCTGCCTGTCTCGCCAGGTCCTCTTCCGCCTTCCGGCGCTCGTTGATTTCATCGTGAAGCTCATGAACTGCGTTCCTCAGCTCGGCTGTCCTTCCCCGGACGCGTTGCTCAAGTTCGTCGCGGGCTTTTTGAAGCGCCTCTTCCGCCTGCTTGCGCTCCGTGGTGTCGCCTATGGCTGATCTGATGCCGGTGAGATTCCCCTCGGCATCCCATACCGGCATGCTTTGCACCGAGACGTAAAAGCTCGTACCATCTTTCTTGGTCAGCTGCAGCTCACACGTGCCTGCGGTGCCTGTTCTCAGAACGTCCCTGTAATGCCGGTGGAAGGTGTCCCGGAACGGCGTTGCCACGAACAGCGAGAATGGCTTCTTGCTCAGCTGAGCTCTTTCAATGCCCAGCAAAGAAGCGCCGGTAAGATTCACTTCGGTAATGAGCCCCCTGTGGTCGAAGGTAAAGTAGCCGATTGGCGCAAAATCATAGAGATCGGCGTATCTTTCCTGTGAAGCAACTATGGTACCCTGGGCCTGGCGGAGTTCTTCGTTTTGCATCTCCAGTTCGATCTGGTGGACCTGAAGCTCATGTACCACCTTCCGGGCATCCTGCGGTGGATTGGGGTGTTCTTTTCAGAAAGTCGTTTTTCAGCCTGCTCGCGGAGTACGCCTGGTTTTCGTCCTGATCTGGATTTGCTGGCGCTGTGGCCTTTGGAAGCTTCAGGTTGGTGCTTCTTCACGTGGCTTCTCCCCGGTACCATAATGGATGGCGTTTCTCTTATGAAAGAGACGCGGTAAAGCACACAGGATACCCGTATGGTTTGCGTATGAATTATACCTTCTCACGCTTAACCTCTTCCAGAATGGGTTTACCTCCTCTATCAGTATGGATTAGAGGAGGTAATGTCCTGCAGTGATTTTCAACGCCCTGTTGACACGCCCTATATTCTGCATGGTAGGTTATGCCTTTTTTGAGACATCTTTTAGCTTTTCTGCTTCCTTTTCGTAACCATGAAACCGGTGGTCAAGCAGATTCCGATTGCGAGTAGGAGTGCTGTGATGGGCTCGGGTACAGATGCTGTGGGCACCGGCGGGTCGTTCGGCTTACCAGGGTTGTTGTCTTGACCATTCACATCTTGAGGAACTGCATTGGCCGACTGAGAAAATTCTCTACGACCGTCGCCGCGATGCCCCCCGCCCCCCAATGCGTAAGCAGCGTCGGCAGCAAAAAGCATGCTCGCGATCATTGCGATCACCAACAGCAATCTCATGCTGTCCCCCTTGATCTTTAACCTTTTCTCAAATACCGCCTGGACCACCCACCCTCTGTGCGTTTGAGGCCACAGCCTCCCGTGACAGGGGATAGGGTGTTATCTTCATCCGCAGCATATCCTCGTTACTCAGTATCCCGGAAAGGCTGCCGTACAGTCTGCCGATTATGGCCTCTCTTGCAGCATCGACAGCGTTGTGCATCCTGCCGAACTCGGTAAAGAGGATACCCATGACGGCACCATCCGTGTACCAGCCCTTCACGTCTATCTCCCGGGTCGAGGAAGAGAACACCGAGATGATCTTCTGGGACATTTCAGTCGACCCACACACGGAAACATCGAATAGCAACAGGAGAAAGGACCTGCCGGACCTCGAGCTCCTTACTGCCTCTCTGCGAATCACTTCTTGAAACGCTTCTTTACGATACCATGGGCAGTCTGCATTCATCGGTCCTTTGTCTGCCCCACTTCGATCATGCCCCTCTGCCTGGGGTAAGAACCTCGTTATGGCTAGCATGAGGTTTCTCCTTTCACGAAATACTGGTTAGCCTCGGTTCGGCATGTTCGGCACTGGCCACGGGCCGATGGTCCTGATCATCAATAAGCTTCGGTATCTTGTCTATGTTCTCAACTCCTCTACAGGAAAGCCATCTACAGCATGATACGACAAGCGGTGACTCACGTCTGTAAAAGAACCAACAATTATTTTATAGTACTTTCATACGGGAGCCTGTCATCGTTTTTGCTACAAGGATTGAAAAAAAGTAGGAGGCCGGGGAAGACGTGTTTTCGGGATTCAAGGATGCTGGGCCGCGCGCAGCATGAGTAACTGTCTTGCTGAAAGGCTCTTTTTATTCTGCCAGGCGGTGGGTGACGGCATAATGAATCAATTCGCTGGTTCCTTTTACGCCGATCTTTTCTAAAATGCGGGTCCGATAGGTCCTCACCGTGTTTGCACTCACGTGGAGCTCTTCTGCGATTTGATTCACTGCCTTTCCTCCGCCGATCATACAGAGCACTTGAAGCTCTCGATCGGAGAGTCGTTCATGCGGGAGTTTTTCTGTACCTGACTCGAAGTCATACAGCATCTTTTCGGCAAATGCCGGGCTGACATATCTCTTGCCGGATAAAATTTTACGTACCGCCAGCACCAGCTCATCCGATGCGCTGCGTTTTGTGAGATAACCCTGTGCCCCGGCTTTCATGGCACGAAGCGCGTATTGCTCTTCGGGGTACATGCTTACGATAAGTACGGGGAGTTTCGGCTTTTTCTTTTTAATCTCTTTAAGGACTTCCAGACCATTTATGTCAGGAAGAGAAATATCGAGAAGGACCAAATCCTACTGATTATTCTGAACATGGCTCATGAGTTCATAGCCCGTGGTGGTTTCATCAAGTAGCACCTTGTCGAAGCCTTCCGAAAGAATCTCTTTCAGGCCTTTGAGCACGACCGGGTGGTCATCGGCAATAATGACACGAAGCATCGATCATCCCTCCTTCGGCTTCCTCTTCCGGCGACGCTTCAGTATCTCAGGCTCTTCTTGCCCCTCATTGAGCGGAACGCTCAAGGTAATGGCCGTCCCTTTTCCCCGCGTGCCGGTAACGGTCAGCGATCCCCCCACGGCATAGGCTCGTTCGCGCATGCCCGTTAATCCAATGGACTTCAGATCTGAGATCTGTTTTTTTGTAATGCCCCTCCCATCATCTCTGACTTCCATAATGAAGGTATCTCCTGTGTTCCGCAGGGCTACTCTCTCCGGTACCGGGTTTCAGAAGCTTTCAATGCTCTAAGGTTTTTCATAACTCTTCACCTCGTTTCATCTGTCTGCTCCAAGTCGGTGACATCTTCAATGGCAGGGAGGATCATTTTACATATATATACCACTATTCAGAGGTTATTGCCTGGGCCCTTCCGTCTGTTTCTTCCTTCCTATCGGATGGCATATTCTTCCGGCATATCGTCTGGCTGGACGTCCTGGCCGGCCCATGCGCGAAAGGTTACATCCTTTGCACCGAGATGTGCCAACTACAATTTATCCCGTTTTGTCCACTCTCCGCTGACCACGCACATCGACTGAGTAACCTTTCAGGTAAGCGTTAATGCTCTGTTCCATTTGAGCCGGGAACTCCGGCACGGGGCCTACTATCTTTTCACGGTAGACTCCGAGCATGATTTCTCTGAACACCGGAAGCGCGACCCTGCCGCCGGTTTCTCTTGGTCCGAGGGAACGGTTGTCGTCAAAGCCGATCCGGACGGCGACAGTGATTCCTTCGGGCCCGTAAGTCGAGCCTATGAACAGCGCATCCCTGAACTCATTTGTCGTCCCTGTCTTTCCCATAACGGCGATCGGGAACCCGCTGGAGTCGAGCGCATGAGCCGTGCCTGTGGGAATGCGGACGACACCGCGCAGGCCTTCCTGAATGAGCGAGAGCGCCACGTCGTCGACATAGACGGGAGGTCCGCCGTGTTCGATATGAGCCGCCACCTGGCCCGAATCGCGGACGATCCTCCGGATCACGTACGGCTGGGCGAGGATGCCCGATGCCATAGTGCGGTACGCATTGGCCAGTTCCAGTAACTTCACTTCAGACGCGCCCAACGCTGTCGTGGCGTATGGCTGCAACAGCGTCTGAACCCCCAGACTCCGCGACATCTGCAGAACACGGTCAATCCCAATTTGCTCTGTGATCCAAATCGCGACGGTGTTTCTGGATTCCGCCAGCGCCTTCCGGAGGGGGATCATGCCCTTGAATTGACCATCGTAGTTTGAGATCCATTTCGTAGTCTGCTTCCCTCCATCGGGGACGCTGGTGGGCTGGTCGGGAACCATGGTGTCAAGATCAAATGTTCCCTGCTGAAAAGCAGCAAGATAGACAATGGGTTTCATCGTGGACCCAGGCTGCCGCAGGGATTTCGTGACGCGGTTAAAGTCGCTGTATGAGCTGGAGCGGCCTTCGTAGAACTGACGACCACCCGTCTCGGCGAGGATGCCCGCATCCCGGTTCCTCAGCACGACGACAGAGCCCTGGATTAGACCTTTGGCGCTCGGGTGTCGCTTTTCATAAAGCTCAAGGCCGTGCTCCAGCGCCTCGTTCACCATCTGCTGCGCCCGGGTGTCCACCGTCGAGTAAACCTGGATACGTCCATCACGGAGATCCTCGGGGCTGAAATCGGCGCTGCGGCCTTTCAGTTCCTCAAAGACATTGTCAACGACCGCAGCCGCCTGGAGCACCTTCTCCTTGTGCCGCGCTACCACCGGGATCGGGCGCTGTTCGGCTTCCCTCAACTCGTCCCGAGAAATAAAACCGTTCCTCGCCATAAGCTCCAGCGTTTGATCTCTGCGGCGCAAGACTCTCCCGGTTTCCTTCGCACTGGGCGCGTAGTATCGCGGCGACTTTGGGATGTCTGCCAGCAGCGCTGCCTTGTCAACATCATATACGGTGAAGGTGGCGAGAGGCCGGTCAAAATAGTATTCTGCTGCTGCCGCGAACCCATACTGACCGTTTCCCATGTGAATGAAGCTTGCGTATCGCGCCAGAATTTCTTCCTTAGCGCGGCGTTTCGAACCGAAACGTTCCTGCATCTCTTTTTCGACCCACAACGATAGCCGAATCTCCTCGAACTTCCGAACCAGCATGAGGACGCTTCTCGCACCGATCATGCAAGACAGCGCGCGAGGCAAGAGTACGCCCTGCCGGAGCTGGTCGCTGTTTTCTTGAGCCGTCAGATTTTGAAAACCCGTGAGGTTTTTGAGAAAATGACCGCGTACGAGCTGTTGGGTGATCGTCGATCCTCCTTGCGGGAAAATCGCCGGACCATTGACCTCGTCCCGCCCTCCCAGCTTTACCAGACGTGCCACCAGAGCTCCAATCCTGACTTTGCCCAGCACGCGAAAAATTATAGAATAATCAACTCCGCTATGTGAGAAAAAGTTCTTGTCCTCGGCGGCGAGAATCGCATCACGAACAATGGGCGGGATGTCCTCATACTTGGTGATCCGTCGGTACTGCCTTGCTACCTCAACGAGCGGCTGGTCGTTGGCATCGTAGACGTGGCCGATCGTAGGAAACTCGAAGCGGGCGAATGGTTCTATATCAGGCAGGTTGGTGCGGTCAAAATAGATGTGATGGAATCCGACTGCAACAAGAGCGGCCGTGATGACTGCTGTGCAAACAAGCAGGTAAACGATACCCTTCTTCCAACGCGGTCTGACCGAGCGGATACGCCCGTCCACCATGGGTTCACCCTAATCTGCTCAACTCTTACTGACCGGAATGCGCACGGTGCCTCTATCTTGAGCCCGCTTATCTCAGGTTCTTCTTCAGTCGCTACCTATCCTTCCTTATTAAGTACTAAGTCTAAGTTATGCGTGTCTTCTCTGCCTGGAGGCAAGATACAGACCAGGAATTACCAATACCTCCAGACCAGAAAGGGTAGGCGCCTCATGCAGGCCGAGTGCACTCGCAACTGCTGAGAGTACCTGGTCAGCACTATCAACGGCAAACTGCGTACTCATCAGCACAGCGAAGAGAGCGGAAGCAGTGGCTGCGAAAACAAAGATTAGCCTCATTTTATTCGTCATCTTATACCCCCATGCGCGGAACAACCAGCAGGGCGCCCTGACTTACTATGAAAATTGGAACCAAAGATTGCTGTGCAAGAGGCTCGTACATGAAGGCGTGAATCGTGAACGCACTGTTATTACCTCTCTAGTTATGATACAGCAGACACTTTCTCATGTCTGCCGCAGAACCAACAATTATTTTGTAGTGCTTTCGTGTACGAGCGTGTCGTCTTTTTTACAACGGGGATGGGGACCAGAAATAGCTTTTTCTTCTCAGTCAACTATTGGTTTTTGTGCTCAAGTTCCGCAATAACCTGTGCACCTAACAACAGGATTAACGCTGCAGCCTCTGTAATAAGAAGGGTCACCACCGCTGTCGCGAAGGAGCCATAAATTACGTTTACCATAGACAGAGTCCTGTAATACCAGACCAGCACATGGCGGATGATCTCCCATAAAACCGTTGCGGTTACGCCTCCGATCAGCGCGTGACGAAACGTGACGTGCGCCACGGGCATAAGCAGGTATATGGAAGCGAGCAGAACCACCTCGCTGATTACCCCCAGCAGGTACAGTGCGATTCTGGACGTAACCTCAAGACTCACACTCCATCCAAATAGTATCAGCTGCCTTTTTTCAAGTAGCTCTAATGCTCCCGTAATAAACGAGACCAGCACTATACCCAGACCGATTGAAAGGACATACACATAAGGAATGACAGCGGAAACGAGAAAGTTTCGGCGTCGAACGCTGACACGATGAACAAAGATGACCGACATGGCGCTTTCAAGTACCGAAAAGGCCATCGAACTGAAAAACAGCATGGCCAGGAATCCGATAATGCCGACCGCCTGACGGTGCCCAAGAAACACCCGCGCCTGTTCAGTCAGAATTGCTGCGTAGCCCGGTATCACCATTCCCATATACTTCGACAACGTATAGAACAACTGCTCCTCTCCTATAAAATGGGACAGCACAACGAGGGCGAGAATTGACAGGGGCACAATTGACAACAGGGTGTAATAGGCGAGAGCGCCGGATAACAGCAGACCCTGGTTGCGCATGAAACCATGCACTACCCTCAGCACGAAGCCGAAAGGCCGGCCGGGTACCCAATTTAAATGTTGCTGTTTGCTCATACTACTCCGCGGGGCGTCTTTCGCTATCAGATCTTGCCGCGCCACCGATACCGTCAATCGCTTTCTCACTACTTGCCAATTAACGTCGTGATATATTTGGGGCTAAAGAGGCTCCTCTTCCCCTCGTTCTTTACCACAAAATGGGGTTTCTCCGTGGTAACCCAACAGACTATTGTTGGGCTCAGGATGAAGGTATGGATAAGAACCTCCATCCGGTAACAGGAGAATTCGCCTGCAGGCACGGTAATACGCTCAATGCCTGCCTGACGGGCAGTGGCGGTAACAGATTTTCCCGAGAAATCGATCATAAAAAGATCCCATCGGGTAGCGCTGTCGTAAGGGAAGAATCTGAGGAGTACAAGGAGGGAGCCCTCAACCGCCAGAGTTCTGCCCTCGGGAATATCCAGCTGTATGGTCTTTTTATCCGTTCCGGAGGTTTGCTCGACGTATGCCGCTTTTCCGTCTCTCCATATCTTCTCCTCGGTGGGGCCTCCCGGGCTTCTAAGGAGACTCCTGGCCCCTGAAATTAAATTCCCTTCCTTGGTCATGTTGATGGTTATGCGCTCGTCTGACTTTGCTGAGACTATCGTTGAAGCATATGCAGCGCTGTCTTCCTCGAAAGAGAAGGTAAGCTCGATTTCTTCCTTCTCGTTCTCTTTACTTGCCGCCACAGCCTCGTAATGGTATGTCTCAACGTGGCTCCGGCCTGCCGGGCCACTCTCGATCGTGTCAGGAAGGGCCAGGCCTTGAGCCGGCACGAGGAGAAGGAGAAAGAGGGTGCTGATATAACGTGCTTTCATTTTCCGCTTTTTAACAGGGAAGGCTGTAATACCGGCCACACCGACGGACACAACTGGGGCGCCGGGATCGGTGGCCTTACGAGGCCTTTCCTTTCTCTCTTTGGTAGGCCTCCACGCCGGCCTCAACCGCGGTTGTTATCAGAGTCTTCTTTTTGTCAACAAACTCTTTGCCTTTCTCTATACCGCCGTCGATGGCACTCGTTACAAGAGACTTGTTCTTCTCGACAAAGTCCTTGCCTACCTCAACGGCAGAAGAGGCTTTATCCCTGGCCTGCTCGTAATAACCTCCGGCCTTCTCTTTCACCTCTTCGGCAAGTTCCTTAATCTTTTGCCTCGTTTCGCTTCCCGCCTTTGGGGCGAGCAGGAGGGCAACACCCGCTCCAACCAGCCCTCCCAGGAAGAAAGAGAGTATAACCGCGCCAGCGCTAGCACCAGACCCTTCTTCTTTCATGTTTTACCTCCTTTCATGATAGCTCATTAGAAAGTCCAATCGGCACAGAATATTACTTCCACAAACCCTTTTGGATGATGGAGAGCGCGACCGCAACCCCTGCCCTTACCCCTGAAATGCTCCCCGAGACCGATGAGGTGATGCCCTCCAGATCATCAGAGAGGCGTTTCATGTTCGCGCTCACCAGCTTTACCCCCTCTCCCACTACTCGGACAGAGTTAGAGACCTCTCTCGCATCGGTGATTATGGCTGCGACGCCATCAGCGACATGTCTCACGCTTTTCAGGCTGAGGGTCATCTCCTCCACGGTAACCTGCAATGATTTATCTGTCATTTCTAAAGACTGACGCATAATGGTTATCGTTCTGCTGAGATGAACTATTAGATAAATGAGGACAATGACGAGGGCGACAAATGCCAGTGTGACGAGACCCTGGAACCAGGTGTTCATTGAACCTCCTTTGTCGGCTCAGTTTGATCGCTCTTACAAACATAGTCACTCTTTTCCGTCATGTAAACGTGGAAAGCAGGTCACCGAGCTCTTAGAATAGAATACGATTACTGTTATAATTCATAGAGATCGGGTTCTTCTGAAAACGTTCTCAACGCCTTTCGACCGTCCGTCTCAGCCCTTACGCTGTACCCCAGGCGTTCGAGCATAGCGGTGTCGCGCTGAGTGTATCTGCGTCGTCCTCCACAAACAGAATACGTTTTTGCTGTAGCGAAGCCAAGCACAAGCTGAAAACCCCAGTGCCACAACTTATATGCGAATTTGGGGACAGGGAGGAACGTGCATGGGGGAAAGCGTGCAGCTCCCAGAAGGCCAGGCGGTGCGAAGAAACGGTGTCGTTACGGGCTTGTGCATGGAGTGCGCTATGCGCCACCATGGTTACAGGGAGATGCTACAGCATTCATCCTTAGCGTATTGTTTTCTGGCTATTCGGAGAAATTTTCGATACGCTTCTGCCTGCCCTCATCTTTATGCAGCGGAGGTATTATCACGATTGAAAGCGGGAACAGAATCGGCCTATATGAGCAGAGGCGGCTGCCCAATAGGGCGCGCCTATATCTAGCCGAGCTGATTCGTGGGCGGTAGGGACTTGAATTATAGTAAGACCATCCCTAGAGTACAGTGGGGATTGCAGAATTGTGACTGCACAGGGCTCCTTTTGAGCAGTTTGCGGAAGATAGAAGGAAGGTCGAATCGCCTTGCGAGGATGCAAGGTCATGGCAAACCTATCCCTCGATTTCACGGGCGAGCCGTATCAGGAGGCGGAAGTAAACTGTTTTGCGATCCCAGGCCCCGGCGGCGTGCTGCAGTTCCGGGACGTGCTCACCAATGGGTATTGGCACGCAAGGGGCCCGGAGTTTCTCATATTTGACATCCTCGGGTTGGTCCGATGATTGTCTTGGAATTTTTTCATTAAAGAAAGCTTAGGAGGCCCCCATGGAGGATAACGGGAAACAGACGGCCAAGGCGCCCGCACTGGTGATCCTGGCCAGCTTTATCATCGTGGTGGCGGGGATGAAGGCGGCCAGTTCCATCCTGGTTCCTTTTTTTATGGCGGTGTTCATTGCGGTCATTTGTGCTCCACCATTGTTCTGGCTGCAACGGAAGGGCGTGCCGAAGTTACTGGCGCTTTCTCTCATTCTAGCGGCCATCCTGGTTGTAGGATTGCTCTTTGGAGCATTGATAGGTCCTTCGCTGAATGATTTCTTGAAATCCCTTCCCGACTATCAAGCCCGATTATCGACCCATATTGCTACTTTAATGAACTGGCTGCGCGAAAAGGGCGTTAACATTCCAGCAGAAGAGGTGTCCGGAGCTTTACATCCGGGGTGGGTGATGAGCTTGGCAGGAGGTATATTCTCAGCCCTGAGCGGTGTCCTCACCAATGCGTTTCTGATCTTGCTTGCGGTCACGTTCATCCTTCTGGAGGCAGCAGATTTTCCAAAGAAATTGCATGTCGTGTTAAAAAATCCGGAGAGGGCGGTTTCTACCATTGAGAGATTCAGCCAGACCGCCAAGCGCTATATGGTCATTAAAACCCTGATCAGCGCTACCGTTGGCCTGGTGATCTGGCTTTGGCTCCTCATCCTCGGTGTCGATTATCCGGTGCTCTGGGGGACGCTTTCGTTTCTGCTGAACTTTGTACCCAATATTGGCGCAATCCTTGCTGGCTTGCCTGTTGCCTTTCTCGCTCTCGTCCAGTTAGGGGTGGGGTCTGCCCTTCTAACAATCCTTGGCTTTGTTGTCGTCCATATTGTTGTGGGTAATATCATAGAACCCAGGCTGACGGGCAAAGGCCTGAGTTTATCGACGCTCGTTGTCTTCCTTTCATTGGTCTTCTGGGGATGGGTTCTGGGACCGATCGGTATGATCCTCTCCGTGCCCATGACCAGCCTTGTCACGATCGCACTGGAAAGTTATGAAAAAACACGAGGGCTCGCCTTCATGCTAGGATCCGACACCGAGATTGAGTGGATCGAAGGGATGGAGACGACGGATGCGATAAAACGCGAAAAAAAGAAGGATCTATGAACATCAAACTCCCCGGTACGCTTGGACAGTGAGGCCCATCCGGGAAGTGTATCGTTTGTGATCGCAGCAGACTATCAAGAATGTCCGCCGCAAAAGATTGCGGTGCTGCCGTTTGCAGATTCGGGTAAAGGCAACTACTTAATCAATAAGGTCTCAGTCAAAACTCGCGATAAGGAAGAGCGAGACAGGTGGTCATGGACCCATGCTAACCGGGTGTGGCGTGCTCTTGCTGGGCGTTCGGTTTAAACCCAGAAATGAATAAGAGAACTTCCATGCTGCGAGTTCCCCGCTCTTCTATGGCTCAGGACTGACGGTTAGTGCTTGTAACTGGCCCTGCAAACGGAGAAGGGAGGCAGGTATGCATGCAGAGACGGTGCATCAGTTCTGTCATGGGTTCTTGAGATTCTCTTTACTTTCCCTCCCCTGGTATTGACAACATCTGTAGAGATGCTGACATTGGCATAAAGCTTGGCGGAGTCCGTTACGGCGAGCATGGATGCATGGGAATGGTGGCTATGCATGGGAACTTGCCATTTTGCGCACCGTCGATGCCCTGCAAAGCACCAAGGAGATGGTGACTACCACAGATATCTA
>CAWIHO010000079.1:0-26136 GCA_963835605.1 uncultured delta proteobacterium
AGGTTTGAGATTTGGTGATTGGAATTTGGAATTTGAATCGCCCAGACCGATGGCTGAAGGCTAGCAGCCAGGGTTACTCTCAGCTTGCTTCGTAGAGGCCAGCTGGACAAACGCGTCAACAAGCTGCGGATCAAACTGGGTACCAGCGCACTGCTGCAACTCGTTGAGTGCCTCATCCCTGCTCACCGCTGTCCGGTAAGACCTATCATGGGTCATAACGTCGTAGGCATCGACAATGGCTAGAATGCGCGAGATCAGGGGTATCTGCTCCCCGCGTAATCTTTTTGGGTAACCCGTCCCATCCCACCACTCGTGATGGGCGAGCAATGCCTCTCCGATATGGGCCAACTCGGGCGTCGATTCCACGATCCGATACCCGATTTCCAGGTGGCTTTGCATGGCTTCCCACTCTTCCGGTAACAATCTACCTGGTTTACCCAATATCTGATCCGATATTGCCAGCTTCCCTATATCGTGAAGCATGGCAAGCAGAGAAAGCTCGTCGAGCTTATCGTCCGGCAGCCCTATGGCGTGTCCGACTTCCAATGCCACACTCTTCAGCCGCACCGCATGCTCGCCCATTTCCAGACTTTTCTCCTGCACCGTTCTTTGCAGGGAATAAATGATAGCACTGCGTGTGCTCTTGCGCTCCATCAGCTTGTTCCTGTACATCCGGTCTTCTGCCGTTTTCAGCAATTCGCGCAACTCCTGGTCCGCCCTCCCTTTTGTCACGATGCCCAAGGCAATAGAAGGTTGTATCGGGGTCCCGTCAGCCTCGCTGCAGAGGGTCCTCACGCGCTTGGCGAACTCAAGGGCGAGAACTTCCGTTGTCTTGGGCAGAAGAACCACGAACTCATCTCCTCCCCAGCGGGCGACCATATCCTCCTTTCGACACGATCCTTTGAGGGCGTCCGCAATCTTCCGGAGCAGCGTATCACCTTCCTGATGGCCAAACACGTCATTGACGAGCTTCAGACCGTTAACATCCCCCATAACAAGACTGAGGGGCAGTTCTCTTGGCGTGTCAAACCGCCGGAGTTCCTCTTCGAAATAATCGCGGCTATATAGGTCTGTCAGCTTGTCGTGAAAGCTCAGGTACTTGATGCGTTCCTCGGCCGCCTTGCGCTCGGAAATGTCCCTTAAGACAAAGACCATGCCGGTCGTATCTCCTTTGTAGTTCTTGATCGGGGCGGCATTATAGTCCACAGGTACCTCTCTGCCATGCTTGTTGATAAGGATATCCTCCCGCACCGTCCCGGACGGGATAAACCGGCCGTCCATCAGCCCATCTTCCTGAATAATATTACATATGTCGCTCGCTTTCCTGCCTATGACATCTCTCGAGTTCCAGCCCGTAAGCTCCTGAGCCGCAGCGTTCATAAACGTGACATACGATCGACCGTCTACCGTAATAACCGCGTCTCCTATGCTTGTTAACGTGGCGCTAAGCCACTCTTCCCGCTCCCGGGCCATCTTTTCCTTCTGGTACTTGTACAAAGCCATTTCAATCGAGACTTGCAGCTCCCTTTCATTGAAGGGCTTGAGGATGTATCCGAAGGGCTGAGTTGCTTTTGCCCGCTGCAAGGTACGCTCGTCCGCGTGAGCTGTCAGGAAAATAACGGGTATGTCGAGGCTATTCTTGATGATCTCGCTTGCCTCTATGCCGTCCATCTGGCCTGCGAGTATAATATCCATGAGCACGACGTCGGGCAGGAACTCCCGGGCATGATCGATAGCCTCCTGTCCGCTGGGCACCGGGCCCACGATCTCGTAGCCCATCTCGGTGAGTCTGTCCCGGAGCTCTAAAGCAATAACCCCTTCGTCCTCAACGATGAGTATTCGTGTCTTACTTGCCATCGGGCGGCATAGCCTCTTTCTTGCCGACTGGGACCCTGAAGGGCAAGCCGGGTCCCATAAATGGGTTATCACTAAGTTGTCGGAAACTTAACAAAATGATTAAGTGCAAAGAAGATGCCACGTGACCCACCGCGAGAACAGGTTAAGGTAGAGACAGGGTGAAACAGGAAAAGATAAGGCAGGTTCGGTTGAAAAAAACGCGTCGCGGAGAGCGACGCAGCACACCCACCGGCGGTGGGTACCCGGAAGGTATACACTTGAAGGCGAATTGGTATTAGCCGTTTCCTCAGCCTTCGGTTTAGTCCCTTACCTTAACCTGTATTAATTACGTAAGCCCCGCGAAGAGGGCAACGCGGAAGGCGATAACGCCGACCAGAAAAGAGACGAGCAGCATGAACAAAACCGAACCCAGGAACCATCTCCAGCTCCCCATTTCCTGCTTCATCACGGTCACTGTGGCAGCGCAGGGAATGAAAAGCATGAGAACCACGATGAACGTAAGGGCCGATGCCTGGCCCATGACCCTCGGCAGCACCACCTGCAAGCCTTCCCGACCCACTCCGTATAATACACCGAGCGTCGCTATGGAATTCTCCTTTGCCAGCAGGCTGGAGACAAGAGCGACCATCTGCTGCCAGGTGAGCCCAAGAGGCCTTCCCACCGGCTCGATCGCCTTGCCAACGTAGCCGAGTATGCTCGTTTCTATCGTTCCCCCAGGCAGGTTTGACAGTACCCAAATTACAATAGATACTAGAAGGATCACGGTCCCCGCCCTTTTCACGAAGGCCACCATTCTGCTCCAGATGACAATGCCGATGGTACGCCCGTCCGGCTTATGATAGAGGGGAAGCTCCATGATGAAAGGGGTCGGCTCCCCCTTGAGAAAGAGCCTGCTGATCACCATGCCCGACAAGCCGAGAACCACGATATTAACCGAAACAACAATCCATGCCACAAGAGAGGCCTGCCTGCCAAATATGGCCCCTGACACAAAAGTCAGGACACCCAACCTGGCGGTGCAGGGCACAAAAGGCGTCAGAAAGATCGTCAGCAGCCGGGCCTTGCGGGACTCAACGATCCTCGCTCCCATAATCGACGGCACATTGCAGCCGAAGCCCAGGCACATGGGCAGAAAGCTCTTTCCGTGAAGCCCTACGATATGCATGAACCGGTCCATGACAAAGGCGGCCCTGGCCATGTAGCCCACGTCTTCGAGAAACGAGAGGCAGGCGAAAAATATGAGGAGGATGGGAAGGAAGGTGAGAACCGAGCCGGCGCCCCCGATTACTCCATTGATCAGTAAACCTTTTACCCACCCCGGGGCCCCGGACAGGGCGGGCTCGATAAGTGCGGCAATGAAAGTCATCAGCCTCCCCAGCTGATCCTGCACGGGGAAGCCTATCTTATAGGTGAGCAGGAAAACAAGGGCGAGGATGGCGAGAAGAATAGGGATACCGAACAGGGGCCGCGTGAGGACGTGATCGATGCGGTCGGTCATCAGTACCTGTCCCCTCTTGAACCGAGAAATGGCTGCCCGTGTCACGTCTTCAATCCAGTCGTACCGCCCGCCGACCACCGCCCGCAGGGCATCCTCATGCTTGATCAGCAGGCCCTGGATCTCGTTCCACAGGGCCTCTGGGACCATCTGCTTGAGCATGTCTCCTACTTCAGGATCACCCTCCATCAGCTTCGTCGCCACCCAGCGGGCCGTATACAACGGCGGGACGCTTCCGTTGATCAGCTCCATAAGCTTTGAATAAATGACCGCGTGGTCGGCAGACACGGCCGGCATCTGCGGATGGTACTCCAGCTTGCCCTCAGACACGGCTATGACCAGCGACCTGAGCTCTTTGACGCCCTTGTTTTTTGTGGCCACAAGAGGGACGACCGGTATGCCGAGGGCTCGCTCAAGAGCCTCGACATTTATGTGCACCCCTTGTTTCTCAGCGACGTCCATCATATTCACGGCCAGGACAACCGGGGGGTCAAGGAGGAGGAGTTCGGCCAACACGTACAGACTCCTCTCTAACGCTGCTGCATTAACAACCAGAACAATCACGTCGGGCTGTTCATGGATCACGAACTCCCGCGTTACCCGCTCCTCCTCAGAAAAGGCGGTCAGGCTGTACGTGCCCGGCAGGTCCACGATGTGCATCTCCACATCGTCGGCCAGGTGCACGCCTTCTGCCTTCTCCACCGTCTTGCCCGGCCAGTTCCCCACGTGCTGCGACAGACCTGTCAGAATGTTGAACACCGTGGACTTGCCCACGTTGGGCTGTCCCGCAAGCCCAACGAGCAGCTTCCTGACCCCGGGTGCTGTCTCCGTCCTCTTGACCGTAATCTTTGATGCCTCGCCCCTTCCCAGAGCCATCCTGGTTTCGGAGGCAAGAAGAATGACAGACCCGCCTTTATTCCGGAGTACCTTGACCTTTATTCCGGGAAGGAGCCCCATGCTGGCAAGCCTGGAAACCAGACGCTCGCCACCCGAGACGGACTCGACTACGCCCTCTTCTTCTTCTCTCATCGTAGTAATGGGGACGGCTTCGTAATCCAAGTATTCAGATACCTTTCAGGGGATCTGGTGAGATACCAGTTCAGTTTATAACCGACATTCGCCTGAAATGTCAACGCATGGCTCAGGAAACGAGCTGAAGAATGTAAAGTGTTAAGCGGGAAGAATGTTTGTGCTCGAAATCAAATTGAAGCCTCGCAAGCAGATACCCGGAAACAATCTCAAATAATTTCAAATGTTCAACGGTACCGTCTATCGTACCCATGGTCTTTTAGGTTTGTGAATTTCGATATTGGGAAATTCTTTGGGATTTCGAAATTGGGATTTGGGATTTGACGTCAGAAGACGCGCCCTTTATTCGGCCAGGGCTTTCCTTAGCATTCCTCCCAGCTCCTCCGACGTCTTCGGTTTGACGATGAACCGTCCGATGCCGGCAGCCTCTATTGTTTGCGTCGAAGGCCTGTCCCTGTAGCCCGCATAGAGGAGCACCGGGAACCCGGGGCGTATGCGCCTGAACCGCTGGGCAAGCTCCAATCCCGTCAGGTCAGGCATTACTTGGTCAAGAATGGCAAGGTCAAACCGGTCGGGTTCTTCGGAAAATCGCCTCAGAGCGTTCAAGCTTTGCGTTTCACCTCTTACGCGGTGCCCGAGGCGCTCGAGCATAGAGGCGGTCACACTGACTATATCCTCTTCGTCATCCACCAACAATATGTATAGCTGATGCCTGGGAACCATGATAGCAACCTTTCCGTTGGGGGTCGCCGGCAGCGGCCCCTGGCCTCTCTCGATTATCCGGATAACGCATAGACGCAGTCATTCCACCCTCAGCCAATCGAAGCTCTTAGCCCTTCTGCCCGGTCACAGGAAAACCTCGCCGCACGTCCGAGGTCCTTCCCAGATCCTCATCATTCTTTGAGGAGGTTCATGGTTTCGCGAAGGAAAAATGGCAGGTCGGACGGTTGCCTCGAAGTCACGAGCTTACCGTCAACGACTACCGCCTTGTCCTCATAGACCACGCCGGCTTCCTTCATCTCCTTTGCAACAGATTTATAACAGGTTGCGTGCCGCCCCTTCAGGACACCCGCTGTAATAAGTATTTGCGGCCCGTGGCAGATTGCGGCCACGGGTTTTTTCTTCTCCATGAAGTATCGCGCTACGGCAACCGCCCGCTCATCCTGCCTTACCTTTGCAGGGGCTTTCCCCCGGGTAAGATCAACGCGTCATAAGTTGCCGGATTCACTTCTGCAATGACCTTATCCACTTGTGCCTCGTACCCATGTTTGCCCGTTATCTTGCCCTTTTTCAGGGAAGCCAGCGTAACCTCAATGCCTTCCTCCTGCAGCCGGTAGTATGGGACAAAAAGCTCCAGGTCTTCGAACTCGTCAGCACTGATCATGAGAACTTTCATGACGCCCCCGGCTGAGACAAATGTTTCGAGTTACGGCGCCGGAGGCCTAAGCCTTCGGCTGCAGTTACGTGTTATGAGTCAAAACAACGATGCGCCGCCATCCCATCAACAGATTTATGAAATCGTCTTCTTGAACTCGTAACCCGTAACTCGTAACCGGTCATTTCAATCGTCCTTCCACCGCTGCCCAATTGATGTTCTTAAAGAAAGCCTCGATGTAGTCGGCCCTCTTCAGTCCGTAATCGATCATAAAGGCATGCTCAAAGACGTCGCAGATGAGAAGAGGATTGCATCCTGCCGGATGGCCTCCGTCATGCTCGTTGATCCAGAAATTGATCAGGTTCCCATTGGTGAGATCCTGGTAAAGAACGGCCCAGCCGATCCCTCTCATACTGGCCACAGCCCTGAACTCTTTTTCAAAGGCCTCGTAGCTCCCACAATCCTGGGCGATCTTCTTGCCCAGCTTTCCATCCTTGTTAATGCCGCCTTTTCCGCCGAGATTCTCGAAGTAGTACTCATGGAGCCGCATCCCGTCGAACTCCCAGCCCAATCTGCGCCTCAGTTCCGCGGCCTCAGGGGTACCCAGCTTGTCGGCCTTCGCCATTGCGTCGAGCGTCTCCAAAACCTTGTTGCTGTTCGTAACATAACCCTGATAGAGCGTAAAGTGGTTCTTCAAGAGTGTTTCGCTGAAACCTTCCATGCCAATGAGCTTTGCATAATCCTTCGCAGTATACATAGCCTTTCCTCCTTCCTCTCTTGTAAACTTTACTGTTGTTCGCAAGCCACAGGACGTGGCGATCAACCCTATGCCGCTTATCTCTATGAATTGCCGCCTGTTTACCACAGGAGCGCCCTTCCGTCTTTTCTTGGTCGGCGCAAGCTTAGCCTATCAGTTTTCCAGCCTCTGCGAGGGCTCTGTCATAATCGGGATGGTGGGTCACCTCGGGGACAATCTCCTGATACCGGATTACATCTGTTCCGTCGACCACAAAAATTGAACGCGCGAGCAACCTCAAGCCTTTAATAAGGACGCCATAGGACATGCCAAAGGAAGCCTCCCTGTGGTCGGAAAGCGCTTTTACCCTGTCAAGCCCGGCATCGGCGCAATATCTGGCAATAGCAAAGGGAAGGTCCATGCTGATATTGAGAATGACGACGGCATCGGATAAGGTCTGCGCCTCTTCGTTGAACCTGCGTGCCTGCAAGTCGCATACAGGGGTGTCGAGCGAGGGGGTCACACTGAAGATTTTGACTTTTCCGGAGAAGTCAGAGAGCGACACTTCTTTCAAATCTTTATCGACTAAAGTGAAACCAGGCGCCTTATCACCAACCTTGGTCGGGCTGCCAAGCAAGGTCAGCGGGTTGCCGGCAAATTTTACTACTCCAGTCCGCTCCATAACCAACCCCCTTAATACGTTTATGCATTAACGTTATCATTCGAAGGGCTAATGTCAAGGAGCACAGGCCTTTAAACAATACCAAGTTGCATTCAAAAATAGAGCAAGGCGGAAGGCAACTTGGTATTATGCGAACCGCTTGCGCAGGACCAGCGACCCCAACGCCCCCACAACGGAAACCGCTGCGGAAAGCAGGAAGGCATACGTGAACGTGCCCGTTGCATCTTTGATCCAGCCTCCGAGAGCAGGACCAAGTGCCTGTCCGACGCCGAAAAACAGCGTGATGAATCCGAGACCCGCAGGCGCGAGTCTTCCGCCCACTGCATCCCCGGAGGCGGCTGCCATGATTGTAGGGATAGACCAGGCGGAAATTCCGAATATCACTCCGGATACATAGAACCCAACGCTGTTCTGCCAGAAAGCAAATATCACGTAGGAGACTGCGAGAGTGAGGTATGCGAGCAGAGAGCCATACCTCCGACCAAGCAGGTCCGAGATCCCCCCCCAGATCACACCACAGAAGATACTGAAGAGGCCAAGTACGGCAAAAATCCTGCCCGCTTCTGCAGGGTGCATGCTGCACTCCTTACACAGATACGCCACAAAGAAGGTAAGGTAGATGATATATGAAAATCCGTACATGAAATAGACACAGCCCAGCTTCCAGATCTCCGGCTCCTTCACTATGTCTTTCCACGCGGAAAACAGGGTCACCTTCGGTCCTGTCGGCCTATCTTCTTCGCCACCGTACACGGAAAGTCCCATTTCTGCCGGATTATTCCTCAGAAAGAGATAGCAAACAAAAGACAGGACGAACACCGTGATGCCCATCAGATACCACGCATATCTCCAACCGGCACTACCGAAATGAGCAATGATCCCCGGTACAAGCAGCCCCGAAAGGAAAAGCCCGACTCCGATGCCGCCGGAGACAATCCCCGTGCCGAGCCCACGCTTGCGTGCCACGAACCATGCAGCGGGCAAGGCCATGATGGGGACGTACGCGCTGCCGTTTCCAAGGCCCGTGATCAGCCTCATGAGAAAGGCAAAAAGAAAGGAGTTTGTAAGTCCTGTCAGGATGAGACTGATCCCTATGACAAGCAGGGAAATGAAGACCACTCTTCTGACGCCGAACCGGGCGGCAAGAAAGCCCCCTATGATAGAAAGGCAGAGGTAGCCGATGAAATTACCGGTCCCGATGAGTCCTACCTGGGTGTAGGTAAGCGACAGACCCTCGCGCATGGACGGCAGTATAACCGAGTAAGACATTCTGCCAAACCCGTGGGCAAGGATAGTCACTAATGCACCCGTTAAAGCTATGATCCATGCATAATGAATCATTGTCGCACCCCCTTTTTTCATCGATTGTAGAGGAGGTGTGCAAGCGTGTCAAGAAATACCGAGAGAAGCCGAAAAGAGGGTCGAACGGGCCACTCGAACAGTTTTCTCCGCTCTGTAGCGCCGCAGAGTTGACTGAGCACGCTCGCCTTCGGCAGGGCGCACGCTCCGTCTTCCTCGATGCTTGTTGAGTGCGAACTTCTCGCGCATCTGCACGTTCTTTTGCAGCTCGCAAACCAGCAGTCTTACAATCCGCTCTGCCTGTGGAACTCGCGCACGTCCGCCACGGTGGCCGGACTAGCGCTCAGACAATCCTCGGCGTGCGCCTCACGGGGCGCACCGCTCCCTCCGTCCATACGGCTGTGTGCCCGAGATGACTCCAGCGATGCTGCGCTCCGAAAAGGTCCTCCCGTCCGCTCAATTCGGTTGAAGATTCTTTCATAGAATCTCTGAAATCTGTTAAATACGCAAAAACCTTGATGGAGCAGGACGGAACCGTTTCGGTAAGCGAACATCGCTGCAGCATTGCGGGACACAGCTGCAGGCGTGCGAACGGTACACCAGGCAATTGCATGGCAGGATGGCGAGCGGTACGCCGAGGCACGAGCGCATGCTCGAGCGTACCTGCCTGAGCGTCGGTGAAGCTGCAGGCCAATAAACGTGGCCGGCCATGCGCGAGAAGCTTCAGCGCGGGTGAGCGGCGAGAGCATCGAGCGAGGCGGAGCGCCGAGCGACCGAAGGCGAGTGCTCGGAAACGGTGGAGTCCGGGCGAACGCCGGCAATCAAAACTACATGCGCCTAATTTTCCCTTTGGCGTAATTGACCATGCCCGAAACATCAATCACCACGACAGGCTCATTGCCCACAACCCAACCGTCATGCCCCGGAGGAAGAAGGGAGACATCACCCGGGCCGAATTCGTTTTCGGTGCCGTCATCCATCACCACATGGAGACGCCCTGACACGTGGTACTGCAAATGGGGAGCTTCACAACTCTTTGTCTTCGCTATCGGCTTCACGGAGGTCGACCATTTCCAGCCCGGCTGAAGGGTCGCGCGTCCAAAGGTGACACCCCCCAGCGTCACCAGTTCCAGTTTACCTTTATCGAATGTCCGTGTTTCATCGGGCTTCGAAAGGTTCTTCTTCTGCATCTTTTCACTCATGACTACTCCTCCTCTATTGTACGTTTGGCTAAGACTTGCTCTGCTAACAGACAATTTGCGGCCGATTCTCGGCCCTGTCAATAGCCTCAGCGTCGCTCATCACTCTCTTGATACTGTTCTGTGTGCTAGGGATTTAAACTGTGTGCACGCCCCGATTAGGGACTCTCAAGCAGCGTCGTTAACGCTGGATGGAAGGGGCGTGTTCCTTTTCCCATGGGGGGAGCCATCGAATGAGGACATAGAGAATGATGAAGGGCAGTACGAGAAAACCCAGCGAAACAAGCAGGCCTTCTACACCGCCCACCGCCATCTTGTACGCAGTTAACCCTCTGAAGCTCTTTGAGAAAAGCTGACCGCCGATGACAACGTTCCACCTGGTGCTGAAAATCCCGAACTGGACAAGGAGACCGACAATAAAGTAACTGAGCCTCCGGATCTCGGCAGGCCACTTGAACATCTTAATCAGGGCTATCGCGACGAGTGGAATGATCATACCGAGAATAAGCTGGATGACGATCAGACTGACGAAAAGTCTCTCGGTTATCAACTGTCCAAGAATCTGAATCGATTCTTCGGATTGATAAATACGGTGCACAAAGTCAAGGAACTCAAGAGAAAAGTCGACAATCATCATATAGAAAAGAAAACTGGCAAGCTTGTCGATGCAGGCCATGTCAGGCTCTTCTCCCCTGACGAGCACAGCGACCATGTAAATCAGGAGGACCAGAGCAATACCGGATACAATCGCCGAGAAAAGAAAGACGATGGGCATGAGTACGCTCGACCACCAGGGATTTGCCTTTACCGAGCCAAAGATAAAGCCGACGTACCCATGAAGCAGGAACGCCGAAGGAATGCCGACAACGGTTATAGCATAGACCGCCTTCTTGTCGAAGGAGAGCGCCGCCGGGGAGTTATCTTTGGTAAATAGTGATAATATCTTATAGACTGACCTCTTGTAGCCCTTCTCCTGCTCGGCCAAAACCATAAAATCTTTTCTGTAGTCAAACCATATCTCCAGAAGCAGCACTGCCATGAGGTACCATACATAGACGAAGCCAAACATCGCCATGGCGGACGATGGGCTTGGTGTCATAAACATCTCGAACCCTCTTTCCGGATGGCCAAGGTGGGCCACGAGAGGCAGTGGAGCTACGATCAAGAATGAGAGGGCCGTGAGAAGCGCAAGCCGGTATGTGGCCTGTACTTCCTTTACCTTGAACACCTTCACCAGAGAAGCGAGGATGAAGGCCCCGGCCACAAGCCCTGTGATGTAAGGGTAAATGACGATGAGGAGGTTCCAATGGAGCTCAATCTCGTTCGGATAGATGAAGCCGACCACAAGCTTCAGCGTCTCGTACAGACGGGCTATCTCGGCATTCAAGATTAACGAACCTCCCCGTCGATATCGGCGTAGTAAACTTTGGGTTCCGTGTTCAGACCCGGCTTTAGAACAAAGGTTTTGTTGAAGCGCATAAATTGGATGATCGGACTTGCCTTGCTCTTGAGATCACCAAAAACCCTTGCCTGCGTCGGGCAGACCTCAACACACGCGGGCAACAACCCTTTTACGATTCTATGATAGCAGAAGGTACATTTTTCCGCAGTCTTCGTTTCCGGGCGGATAAAGCGCATGCCGTAGGGACAGGCCTGGATACAGTAACGACAGCCTATGCAGTACTGCGAATCGACTAAGACCACGCCATCCTCTGTTCTGTACGTCGCGCCGACCGGACATACTTGAACGCATGGAGGCTTTTCGCACTGGTTGCAGATTTTCGGGACGAAAAAGGTTTTAAAAATCTTCTTATCAGAGGCAGGGGCTTTGAAACCATCCTTGCCGCCGTTGGGGCTGTCAACGACGGTCTGGCCATCCTCTGTTTCGATATAACGCTCTACCCACGTCCGGAAGAAGAACGGATAATCAGGCACGTTGTTTTCTTTCTTGCACCCGTCCACGCAGCGGCCACAGCCTATGCAGCGGTCAACCTTTATGCCCATCGCGTAAAGGTGCTCCGTAGGTTTATATTTAGTGCCGTACCAGTCGCTCAAGCCCTTCTTTTCGGTGGCGGCAACTATCGAGGCCGGCACCACGAGCGACATGGTTCCCAACAGAATCGTTTTGCAGAACTCCCTTCTCGATGTATCAAGGCCCTTTCCAGGGCGGTCCTTTTTCATCTAACGAGCCCCCGGCATATGCGGATAGTGACACTCCCAGCAAAGGTATTTCCCGCCGTGGCTCGCCATGTCAACCCTGGGGATTTCCTTAGACGCCGAAGCATCCTGGGCATGACACTTGCCACAGGCTTCCCTTGTCTGCGGCTTCTTGGCCATATTGCCCCGTGGAGATAGTCTGTGGTTGTTCGGCACTTCGTGACAGGTCGTGCAAGCAAGGTTGCCATGACGGGAGACAGCTATGGTACGCTGAATAGTGGCATGACAAGCGTCGCATCCCTTCGGCGGATGCGGCGGCTTCGGGTCGTGCGGCTGATGGCATGCTGTGCATAGCTTCAACGGATTATGCGACTCGGAAACAACCTGCGGGAAACCGGTCGGCCGCGAGGGTTGATATTCGTGACAGAGCAGGCAGTTTGCTCTCGTACGCGGGATCTGGGGTTTCTGCTTCTCCTGGTCCTGTGTATGCGTATAGGCAGCGCCATGGCAAATTTCACAGGCCACACCACGGTGATATCCCTCCTTCTTGGTCGAGGCGATCTCACTGTGGCAGTCGGCACAGGCTTCACTGCCCGCGTATCTTAAGGGAAGCTCAGCGTTCTGTATCACTGACTGGGCCCTGTAATGTCCCCAGAGGCCAAAGGTGGGAGGAATCAGGAAAAGTCTGGCAACAAAATAAATGACGACGAGAGCCACGATCGGCACAACGAGGTGGCGTATCTGTTCAGGTATACGTTTCCACATAAGATTAATCCCGTATGTGCCCGTAAACTAATACAGGTGATGCGAGGGTGTCAATAGGCAAAAACAGTTTTCTCACGGTTCCCACAATCCTTATTTTGGCTCGATCCCCGGGGCGATCTTCACGTACTTGGAGTGGATAAAGTCTCCCCGCACTATCGGGATGGCTACCTTCATGAAGAGGGTGAAGACGAGAAGGCCCGTGGCCCACACGCCGAGAGAGATGGCAAGCTCGGCAAAATTGGGGAAGTACTCGTAGATCTCGCCGAGCGGATCAGGAATGAATCCCGGCGCCACAAAGCCGGGCCCTTTTTCGATCCAGACACCTACGATAATGAAGAAAGCGCCAATGTTGAGCGTGGGAAGGCTTCTGCGGGTCCTCGGTATCAGGAAAAGGAGAAACGCTGTTATATTAAACGCGAGAGAAAGCCACATCCATGGGACAAGCACACGATGGCCATGCAGCCCTTCGTACAGGTATTCAAGCGGCGCCAGATGGATGGTATTCGAATAATATTCCTTGAACACCTCCGCGCCCAAAAGGAAGAGATTGATGAAGAGTGCATAGTCGATCAGCTCCGCAATCTTGAAAAGGGCTTCATCGGAAAACTTGATTTGAGAGACTTTCCTGATAACCTGGAAAATAATGATCACCATTGCAGGTCCGGAGCAGAACGCACTCGCCAGGAACCTCGGCGCCAGAATAGAGGCGTTCCAGAAGGGACGAGCAGCAAGACCGTTATACAGGAAGGCTGTGACCGTGTGTATGCCGACCGCCCACGGGATCGAGAGCAAAATCAATGGTATCACAAACGACCGCACCGGCTCCCTCTCGTAGTACGAATTCACGAGTATATAGACTGGAACGATTACGTTAAGGGCCAGATAACCGTTGAGGACTATCACGTCCCAGGCAAGCAGCGAGTTCGGGAAAGCGAGCTTGCCGACCCACGGGATGAGGTGCCAGAACCTGTCGGGCCTTCCGAGATCCACAGTAACAAAGAGTAGCGCCATCACGATGGACGAAGCTGCAAAGAGCTCCCCGAGCACGACGATCTCTTTGATCGGATCAAAGTGGTAGACATAGGCGGGGATAACGAGAAGCACCGCGGCCGCGGCAACACCGACGAGGTACGTGAAGTTGGCTATGTAAAGACCCCAGGAGACCTGGTCTCTCATACTCGTGAGGATGAGCCCTGTTTCCATCTGCTTCGCATAGAACCACAAGCCGACAGCCATGATAAACAGCAGGAGGGCACACCAGAGATAGTAGACCGGCCTTCCCTTTACTACGAGGACAAGCGTCCGTTTAAAAAATCTCCAGGCTTCCATATCAGCCGTCACAACCCAAAGAAATAGTAGAACTTTGGTTCAGTATTCAGGTCCTCTTTCAACCTGAACACCCTCTTGTGGTCGATGAGATAACGGATCTCGCTATTCGGGTCGAGCAGATTTCCAAACTTCCGCGTGCCGGTGGGACAAGCCTCCACGCAGGCAGGGTATCTCCCCTGTCGCACTCTCTGGACGCAGAAGGTACACTTGTCAACAACGTTCTTATAACGCGGCCGATTGCCCAGGTAATGAACCGCCGTATTCAGCTCGTCTGCCGGTATATTGGGCTCGGCCCAGTTGAATACCCTACCCTTATACGGACATGCCGCGATACAGTACCTGCAGCCGATACACCAGTTGTAATCGACGACCACGAGACCGTCGGGTTCTTTCCAGGTAGCATGCACCGGACAAACCTTCACACAGGGGGGATTCTCGCAGTGTTGGCACTGGACCGGCATGTAGACGTAGCCCGGCTCAGGCACGAGCGGGGGGTTGTAATAATGCTCGGCGTTCTCAAGGTTGATAAGACTGCCGTCTGGAAGTCGGATCACCCTGATCCAATGCAACTGCGGATTGTACCTGGAATGGTTGTTCTCTTTTACGCAGCCGTAAACACAGCGCCTGCACCCTATGCACCTGGAGAGATCAAGGCCGTATCCCCACAATGTGCCCGGCTTCGCTCCCTGCGTGCTTATCGTAAACTGCTTGCCATACTTCTTAAGATACTTCTCTTCAAGCCGCTTGATTGTCCGTTTCTTATCTTCCTCGCTCATCTCCAGGTAGTGCTTCTGGAGGAACTCCTCAAGGTCTGCTTTCTTGCAGGAGACACCCGACAGACCGAAGCCCGACAGCGTTGCGATGGATGCCATCTTAATAAATTCTCTTCTGGAGAAAGGTTTACGCGCCATCTTTACGGTCCTGACTTTGCTGCCGGAGTGTATCTGTACAGCGGCTTAAAGGGCGGCGGCTCAGGCTTTATCGGTTTGAATTTCGGGTCGTGAGGATTGTGGCAATTCACACAGAGGAAGTATGTCCTCGGCCCTCCCTCGAAATAGCCGATTCTCTTGCCGTGTACCCCAACCTTCCAGTCTCTGTACGTAGGTCCATGACACTGGCCGCAAAGCTCATAACTATGGCTGAAGTCGATGTGGTCGCCACTGGCTAATTTCAGCATATCCCTGTTGGCCGCGTCGTGGCAATCAAGACACCATCGCGATACTGCCCCATGCTTCAACTGAATATTCGTGTGCTCTTCTTTCAGCTCCCGTCTCTTGGTGTTTGTTTCCATACCTGCA
Organism: uncultured delta proteobacterium; assembly: GCA_963835605.1. Taxonomy (GTDB): domain Bacteria; phylum Desulfobacterota; class Syntrophorhabdia; order Syntrophorhabdales; family WCHB1-27; genus JADGQN01. Next base: position 15,222 of record CAWIHO010000079.1, read on the forward strand.
TGGCAGTTGGAACAGGGGAAGATGCCTTCGCTGAATGGAGGACGGGGTACCGGAAAATCCTCCTCCTTGGCCCTTCCGTCGAAAGTCCAGCAGAGTGTTAAGAGCCCGACAAAGAAACCTAGTATAAAAATGCGGCGCATATGCACACTTTGCGGAACAGACATTGCTTGAAACATTATAAGTATCCAAACTCCAAAAAGCAATCACCCTTACCGGCGCTCTCAGCTATATTTATTTGCCGGGGTGTGGTATAAACTTCCGCTATGGAACATCCCATGGGATATCCGAAGATGAGATGGGTCGAAGTGCTCCCTGTGTCACAGGACGGCCGGGAGATGTTCTATCTGAAGGACCCGGAAGGGTTGACGGAAAAATCCCTTGTCGTCTCCAGGGATGTTCTATTTCTTATCGCACCAGATGGATGGCAAACGGTCCTTGAGGGACCTTCAGGAAGAATACGTAAGAGCTTCGGGAACGGTTGTCCACCTTGAACAGATTCAGTCCGTTGTCGAAGCGATGGACACCGGTCTTCTCCTGGACAATGAGCGCTTTCAAGACTGTCTGCAAAAGCTCAAGAGGGAGTATGAAGCTGCCCCGTACCGACAGCCATGCTGTTCCGGAAGGAGCTATCCTGAAAACAGAGAAGAACTGCTGGCGTACATGGACAAGATGTTTGCGGAAACCCGACCTCCGAGGATGACGGGAGAGATAGAGGGTATTTTGGCTCCCCACATCGATTACGCGCGGGGCTATAAGGTCTACCAGCAGACTTACGGGTACTTGCCTTTTACCGACAGAGAGCTCCTCGTCGTTTTCGGGACGTGTCATGGCATGACCCCAAACCTGTGGAACATCTCTCTTAAAGATTTCTATACTCCTTTGGGTATCGTGCCTTGCGCGGGTGGACTGGCAAGCCTCATCAGAGAGAATCCGGTCCTCAACAAACACCTTGATGAGTGGTGCCATAGAGCGGAGCACTCTATCGAGCTGCAGCTTCCTATCATCCAGTTCCTGCTTGAGGGCAGGAAGGTGGAAATCCTCTCCATTCTTACGGGGTCGATGCACGAACATGTAAGCGGCACGGACCACCCGGATGGAAAGGCTTTACAGGACCTCGCCGACAACTTGCGGCGCGTCCTTGAGGAGTATGGCAAACCGTATCTGCTTATTGCCGGGGCTGATCTGGCTCACATAGGAGCCCAGTTCGGGGACAGGTACGCACTGGATCGCCTGACTCTGGGCCAGTCCAAGACGAAAGATGAAGAGATTCTGGATGCGGTCAAACAGGTCGATGGCCAGCGCTTTCTCGCCGCAATCCGCGCAGAAAAAGACAGGAGAAGGATCTGTGGACTTGCACCCATCTATTTCCAACTTTCACTGCTCGAGGGCTCGACGTGCGAGATAGTAGGCTACGACCAGTGGACGGATGGCGCATCCTCGGTCAGCTTCGCAGGAGCAGTCTTTTACAAGCAGTAACCAGAACCACTGAAAAAATTGGGTAGGCCGGACCGTTTTCTCCGCTCTCCGGCGCCCCGAAGATTCATGGCTATACCCTGGGTCTCGGCAGCCCGGTAAAATATCTTATTAAAGGCTACAGTTTTTATGCGGCGACCCAATTTATAGCTGCATGAAGAGAGGTGTCCATGAACAGTGACAGAGTAATGCGCAAAGAATTGCTGGCCTTACTGAAAAGCGGCGAGGCCCACATGGGCTTTGACCGTGCGGTCTCGGGCTTTCCCATGAAGGATATTAACAATAGGGTACCCAACGGCAGTTACACCGTCTGGCATCTCCTTGAACACCTGCGCATTGCCCAGTGGGACATCCTTGAGTTTATCAGAGACCCAGGTCACGTCTCACCAACGTTTCCTGACGGGTACTGGCCACGGCCCGATGAAATGGCAACGCCGGACCTCTGGAAAAAGACGGTCAAGAACATTGGGGCAGACCTCAAGGCTCTCCAGGAAATGGTAAAGAATCCCGGAACCGATTTCTTCGGTCCGATTCCCCACGCGAAGGATTACACGGTGTTCAGGGAAATACTCCTGGCTGCCGACCACAATGCCTATCACGTGGCAGAGCTTGTCTCGCTGAGACGTGTGCTGAATATGAAGCCGATAAGGGAATATGAGGAAACGCACAGGAGTCACGAGCCGAAATCAGGGTCTGTACTGAACGTCGTATGGGTATTAGCGACAAGATACAAAACGGACGTTGTTAGTGGAAGTATTGATCACTTCTCCTAACATCCGCAAAGTCTTTTCTATCTCCTCGTCGGTATTCTCTATGCCTAAGGAGAACCTGAGAGCACAGTGCGCTTCCTCTTCGGAGAGCCCCATGGCCAGCAGGACATGAGACGGTTCGGGAGAGCCCGATTTGCAGGCCGAACCGGAGGAGAAGAAAATTCCTTGGGCGTCGAGCGCAAGGACCAACGACTCACCACGTATGCCGGGAAGAGTGACATTCAGCGTGTTGGGCAGTCTTTTTTCCGGGTGACCGTTGAGCTTGGCTCCGGGCGCTATTCGCAGTATCCCCTCATACAGCCTATCCCGCATGCGCCGAACCCTGTCCTGCATCTCGTCCAGGCGATGAGCGGCTAACCCGGCTGCCCGACCCGTCCCTACGATGCCCAGCGTATTTTCTGTTCCTCCGCGCAAGCCGCCCTCCTGCTTTCCTCCATGGATGAGCGGGCCTATTTCCACTCCTTTGCGCACGTAGACCGCACCGGTGCCTTTTGGTCCGTGAAACTTGTGGCCGGAGAGCGTGAGGAAATCAACGCCCCATGCTTGCACATCAACGGGTATTTTGCCGACCGCCTGAACCGCATCGGTATGAAACAGCACGCCTTTATCTCTGGCAATCCGGGCCAGCTCTTCGATAGGCTGAAGCGAGCCGGTTTCATTGTTGGCCGCCACTATGCTCACGAGGCAGGTCTTCTCCCCAAGGGCTGCGGCCAGCTGTTCCGCACTGACGATCCCGTTTCTATCAACCGGAAGATAGGTTACTCTGAATCCCTGTCTTTCCAGCCACTGGCACGTATTGATGACGGATGGATGTTCGACGGAGGTTGTGATTATATGGTTTTTGGAGCCCGCGCAAGAGAAAGCGACGCCTTTGATGACAAAGTTATTCCCTTCGGAACCGCCGCTGTTGAAAATCAGGCGGCGGGGGGTACAGTTAATTAAAAGCGACAGGCTCTTGCGCGCTGCTTCGATTGCGTCATGGGATTCCTTTCCCGCGCTATGAATGCTTGACGGATTGCCGTAACAGTTCGCGAATTCCGACATCGCGTGCTTCACATCGGCGTCCAGGGCCGTAGTCGCGTTATTGTCGAGGTATATGCGGCTCGGGGCTATCTCTTTCTCAACCTTGTTGTCGAGGGCATACTCGCCGGAACTGGTGACATGCCTCGCCTCGGAATGCGCTATTTTTGTGACGTCGCAGAGCAATGCTTTGTATGCGGGAAATCCGGAAATGGGATCGTAATTGTTTAAATCAGTCAGCTCATTCACGCAGGCTTTCTGCCAATCAGTGGAACCCAAGGCTCCGCCTCCCGCCCCGCTCGCCTCTATGGCCCCTTCGACGATATCATCGGTAACATTGACATACATCGCAACCTGTCCGCGCAACGTTCTTATCAGTACCTTGTCGCCGCTGCTGATCCCGCGCCTTGCGGCATCCACCACGTTCATCAGCACGGTCGGAGCAGGACGCTCTTTTGCCAAAGCTGGAACGCTGTGATGCAACGTGTGCAGATCGACGTTGTGGCGTGCTCCGGAATTAAAGACAAGGGGGAATGGCTTCGCCAGCTCCGGTTTTGAGACAGGGCTTTCTTTCGGTTCAATATAACGGGGCAGAGGGTCATAACCGTATTCCTCCAGCACGGACGAGGCTATTTCGAATTTGCCAGACGGGGTCTCAAACCCCGGCTTTCCATCTTCCCGCAAGGAACCCTTTTCCCACTTCTTGTACTGCATCATTACCTGAGGGGCCCGTACCATCCCGCCGGCATCCCGTACATCCTTCGGAGTGAAACCAGAACCGGAAAGCACGTACGAAAGCAGCTCTTCTTCAGTCTGCGGATAAAGGTGCCCGTAGCCGAGCCGACGGGCAAGTTCCGCAAGGATGAAAAAGTCATAACGGGCTTCACCGACCGGTTCAACCAGCCTCTCGCGCACCTTGAAGATGGAATCGTACACCATGTACGACTCCACTTCGTAGTAAGTGGCCGCGGGAAGCACAATATCCGCGTATGCCATGTCCGCCGTCCATTGACGATCGACACAGACAAGAAAATCGAGTCCGTTGAGGGTCTTCCTCCAGATGCTCGATTGCGGCCAGGAGGTAATGATCGAAGCACCGAGGCTTATCAGCATCCTGATGTGATAGGGATCCTTCTCCAGGACGGCCTTGGGAAGGGCTATGGCGTGAAATTCCCCGCGGTATTTGGTGTATAGAGGAAAGTCATTGTGACCGGCGGCTTTGTGAACCTGCGGATTCGATACCAACCCCGCCCGATTGATCGGGAATCTATTTTGTTTCATCTTGAAGCACTGACCGCCGGGGACGTCCAGCTGGCCCGCAAGCGCCCACAAAGTCAGTATGGCCCGAATGGTCTGCACGCCATTACCGTTGTATTCCAGACCGCTGTACATTACGGGCGCTACCCCATCGGTCCTGGCCATGGTCGTCGCAAGGGATCGCACTGTTTCAGCGGGAACTCCCGTGATGCTTTCCACGTATTCCGGCCTGAAGTGCTGCACGTATTCATTAAACTCATCAAAACCCGCGACCCAGTTCTTTACGAATCGCTCGTCGTACAACTCTTCTTCGATCAGCACGTTGCACATGCCCAACGCCAGAGCGCCGTCCGTACCGGGTCTGATGGGAATCCACTCGGCGTTCGGATATTTCGCCATCGCGGTCTTCCGGGGATCGATCACGACAATTCTGGCTCCGCGTTTATGCGCCGCCTGAATTCTCAAAAAATCATCGGGCGGGCAGTGAGCGGCCGGGTTTTTTCCCCAGACCACGATGAGCCCGGCATTCTCGATATCTGAGAACATATCGATGTACATGCTTCCCATCGTTACGTGAGGCGCAATCATTGCGAACGCCACGTAGCAGAGCGCTCCCACTCCCAGGGTGTTTGGTGAGCCGAAGGGAAAGAGCACGCTGGAGGCTGATGAAACAGCCACTCCGGCGGGTTGATACACATCACACAGAGCGCGGTCGAAACTTCCGCTTCCCGTATAAATAGCGGCTGCTTCGGGACCGGATTCATCTTTCACCTGGTTGAGCTTCGCAACGATTTCATCATAGGCCTCATCCCACGAAATTCTCTTGAAATCGTAACTCCCTTTCGGGCCGTTCCTTCGCATCGGGTATAAAATTCTGTCTTTGGAATAGATGATCTCGGGCGAACGCTCGCCAACCCTGCAGATCATGCCAAAGGGAGAAGCATCATCAGCTCGGACCGCGGCTACGCGGCCCTCTTGATCGTAAGAAACGACAACGCCGCATCCTGCCGAGCAGATGCCGCACATGCCAGACCTTTCATTTGGTTGAAGAGTCACTCCCGTCTCCATCTATACTACTGCGTGAATTGACGGAACTCCCGTCTTACGTATAGCCCTACGGCAAAATAAGCAGCCGGATCCATCCATACCCCAGCCGAATCGAAGCCGGCCCTGGCGGCCATTGCGTCAAACTCATCCACACTGTATTTGTACGAGCTCTCGGTGTGAGTCCGCTCGAACCTATCGAACGGGACCCGCTCATCGGCAATCGTGACTTCCTGCGCGATCAGACTCTCCAGGTGCATTTCGACCCGGTCTAAGGAGTTGTCGTAGAGGGCGGCATGGCGGAACGCGCTCACGTCAAAATCGGCCTTGAGCTCGCGATTAAAGCGAGTAAGGAGATTCAGGTTGAACGCGGCGGTCACACCCTCTGAGTCGTTGTATGCCCGCTGAAGCAGATCGGGATTCTTCTTCAGGTCGTATCCGATCAAAAGGGCGTCATCTTTGCGCAGCAGTTCGTGAAATTGACTCAGCAGGCGACGTGCGTCCGGCGGATCAAAGTTGCCGATGCTGGAGCCGGCATAAAATATCAGACGCCTTTCAACCTGCGGTAAGAGCGATTCGAGGCTGTCCAAGGAGACGATGAAATCCATTCCCACGGCATGTACCGAAACGTCAGGAAAACTGCGCGCGACCCTCAGCGCCTGGCTCCGCAAATATTCCGTCGAAATGTCCACGGGAATAAAGCTGGAGACCTTTCCCGTCTCCAGCAAGAGTCTCCCCTTGTGACATGCCCCCGCGCCAAGTTCGATGATGCAGAGGTCTCGTCCGAGCCGGTCCAATATGGCACCCGCGTGTCGCTGCAGAATTGAGGTCTCGGTGCGTGTCGGATAATACTTAGGTAGTTCGCAGATCTGATCGAACAGCCGCGAACCCTCCTCATCGTAGAAATACTTGGGTGAAATCGTTTTAGGAATGCTTTTGAGCCCAGCAATTACCTCATCTTCCATGCTTCGCGAATCTACATCGACCTGGGTCAGCATGAAGTTCGCCGCGCTGCGAGGACCGGCCCATTGGGTTGTCTGTAATTGACTGGCTTCCATGGTATGACCTCTCCTCGCTGTACACAGTCTCGCGATCGCGTCCCTGCGGATATAATTCAGGTCATTTTGTGGAAGGCATGCTTCAGGTCGATTTCTCAGATGCCTTCTCGTTTCGAACGCTAATCTAAGTCGGAGAACTTAGTGTGTCAAGGGAGGGCCGAACCGGTGTGAGCTACGATTGACGTCTCTGTGTCTGTACGCAAATGTGGACCTTTACGCACGTAGACCGCGCCGGCGCCCTTCGGCCCATGAAATTTGTGGCCGGAGAGCGTGAGGAAATCGACGCCCCACGCCTGCACATCGACCGGTATCTTGCCGACCGCCTGCACCGCGTCGGTGTGGAAGAGCACACCTTTTCCCTGGCTATGCGCGCAAGCTCCGCGACGGGCTGGAGCGAGCCGGTTTCGTTATTCGCCGCCATGATGCTCACGAGGCACGTTTTCTCGGTAATGGCCCGGCCAGTCTTCCGCACCGACGATGCCGTATCTATCGACAGGCAGATAGGTTACTGTGAAACCGAGCTTTCCAGCCAGCGGCACGTAGCCATCACGGATGGGTGCTCGACGGAGGTGGTGATTATATGGTTTTTGGAGCCGCGCGAAGCGAGGGCGACGCCCTTGATGACGAAGTTATTCCCTTCGGAGCCGCCGCTGTTGAATATCAGACGGCGCGGGGTGCAGTTGATCAGGAGAGACAGGCTCTTGCGCGCTGCTTCGATTGCGTCGTGCGACTCTCTTCCCGCGGAATGGATGCTCGATGGATTGCCGTAGCAGTCCGCGAACTTCGATCATCGCCTCCTTCACAGCGGCGTCCACGGCCGTGGTCGCGTTATGGTCGAGGTATATGCGGCTCGGGGCTGTCTCTTTCTCCACCTTGTCGTCGAGCGCATATTCCCCGGAACTGACGACCTGCCTGACCTCGGCATGCTCGACTTTGTGACGTCGCAGAGCAGGGCCTTATAGGCAGGAAATCCGGAAATGGGGTCGTAATTGTCGAGATCCGTCAGCTCGTTCACGCAGGCATTCCGCCAATCGGTCGAACCCAGGGCGCCGCCGCCCGCCCCGCTCGCCTCTACCGCGCCTGCGACGATGTCGTCGGTCACAGGCGGCATACATCTCGACCTGTCCCCGCAATGTCCTTATCAGGACCTTGTCGCCGTTGCTGATCCCCCGACTTGCGGCGTCCCCGCTGTTGATCATCACCGTCGGCAGCCGGCAGCTCGTTTGCCAGAGCCGGAAGGTGTGGTGCAGGGCATGGAGGTCGACGTTGTGGCGCGCTCCGGAATTGAAGACAAGGGGAAAGGCTACGCCAGCTCGGGTCTTGAGGCGGGCTTTCCCTCGGCTCGACATAGCGGGGCAGCGGATCGTAGCCATATTCTTCGAGCACGGATGAGGCTATTTCGAATTTGCCGCTCGGCGTCTCGAATCCCGGCTTGCCGTCTTCCCGCGAGCAAACCCTTTTCCCACTTCCTGTACTGCATCATCACGGGGGGACCCGCACCATGCCTCCCGCATCCCTCACGTCCTTCGGAGTGAAACCCGGAGCCGGAGAGCACGTACGACAGCAGCTCTTCCTCAGTCTGCGGATAGAGGTGGCCGTACCCGAGGCGACGGCAAGCTCCGCCAGGATAAAAAAGTCGTAACGGGCCTCGCCGACCGGCTCAACCAGCCTCTCCCGCATCCTGAAGACGGAATCGTAGACCATGTACGACTCCGCTTCGTAGTAGGTCGACGCGGGAAGCACGATATCGGCGTAGGCCATGTCCGCGGTCCACTGGCGGTCGATGCAGACCAGAAAATCGAGTGCGTTCAGGGTCTTTCTCCAGATGGCCGATTGCGGCCAGGAGGTGATGATCGAAGCGCCGAGGCTTATGAGCATCCTGATGCGGTAAGGGTCCCCGTCAAGGACCGCCCTGGGAAGGGCGATGGCGTGGAATTCGCCGCGGTATCTGGTATAGAGCGGAAAGTCGTTGTGACCGGCCGCCTTGAGGACATTCGGGTTGGCTACGAGCCCCTCGCGGTTGATCGGGAACTGTTTTGCTTCATCTTGAAGCACTGGCCGCCGGGGACATCGAGTTGGCCCGCGAGGGCCCACAAAGTCAGTACGGCCCGAACGGTCTGCACGCCGTTGCCGTTGTATTCCAGGCCGCTGTACATGACGGGCGCGACGCCGTCGGTCCGGCCATGGTCGTCGCAAGGGAGCGGACTGTCTCGGCGGGAACTCCCGTGACGCTTTCCACGTAGTCCGGCCTGAAATGCTGCACGTATTCGTTGAACTCATCAAAGCCCGCTGACCCAGTTCTTTACGAATCGCTCGTCGTACAACTCTTCTTCGATCAGCACGTTGCACATGCCCAGGGCCAGGGCGCCGTCCGTACCGGGTCTGATGGGGACCCACTCGGCGTTCGGGTATTTCGCCATCGCGGTCTTCCGGGGATCGATCACGACGATTCTGGCGCCGCGCTTGTGCGCCGCCTGGATTCTCAGAAAATCGTCGGGCGGGCAATGGGCGGCCGGGTTTTTTCCCCAGACCAGGATGAGCCCGGCGTGCTCGATATCGGAGAACATGTCGATGTACATGCTTCCCATCGTGACGTGGGGCGCAATCATGGCGAATGCCACGTAGCAGAGCGCTCCCACGCCCAGCGTGTTTGGCGAGCCGAAGGGAAAGAGCACGCTGGAGGCCGATGAGACAGCGACGCCCGCGGGCTGGTACACGTCGCACAGGGCGCGGTCGAAGCTTCCGCTTCCCGTATAGATCGCGGCTGCTTCGGGGCCGGATTCATCTTTTACCTGGTTGAGCTTGGCAACGATCTCATCATAGGCCTCGTCCCACGAAATCCTTTTGAACGCATAACTGCCTTTCGGCCCGTTCCTCCGCAGCGGATAGAGAATTCTGTCTTTGGAATAGACGATCTCGGGCGAGTGCTCGCCCACCTTGCAGATCATGCCGAAGGGAGAAGCCTCATCGGCCCTCACCGCGGCTATGCGGCCCTCCTGGTCGTAGGTGACAACAACCCCGCATCCTGCCGAGCAGATGCCGCACATGCCGGACTTTTCATTCGTTCGAAGCACCGTCACCTGCCTCACTCTCGCACCTCTCATCCGGTCACTGGCCGTGAATTGACCGGACAGCTCCCGTCTTACGTATAGAGCCGACGGCGAAGTAAGAGGCCGGGTCTGTCCACACCCCGGCCGAATCGAAGCCGGCCCCGGCTGCCATCGCGTCAAAGTCGTCGACGGTATATTTGTACGAGTTCTCCGTGTGGATGCGCTCGAACGTATCGAAAGAGACGCGCTCTCGCGCTATGTTCACCTGCTGCGCGGTCAGACTCTCCAGGTGCATCTCGACCCGGCCTAGCGCCTCGTCATACACGGCCACATGGCGGAACCTGCTCAGGTCAAAATCGGCCCCCAGCTCCCGGTTGAAGCGGGCAAGCAGATTCAGGTTGAACGAGGCGGTCACGCCTTCTGAGTCGTCGTAGGCGCGACGGAGCAGATTGGGGTCCTTCTTCAGATCATAGCCGATCAGGAGGGCGTCGTCTTTGCGAGCAGTTCGTGAAATTGGCGCAGCAGGCGACGTGCGTCCGGCGGATCGAAATTGCCGATGCTGGAACCGGCATAAAATATCAGACGCCTTCCAACCTGCGGTAAGAGCGATTTGAGGCTGTCCAGCGAGACGATAAAATCCATGCCCACGGCATGTACCGAAACGTCGAGGGAAACTGCGCGCGACCTCGAGCGCCGGCATCCCGCAGGTATTCCGTAGAAATGTCCACGGGAATGAAGCTGGAAACGTGTCTTGTCTCCAGCAGAAGGCGCCCCTTGTGGCATGCCCCCGCGCCAAGTTCGATGATACAGAGGTCCCGTCCGAGTCGGTCCAAGATGTCACCCGCGTGCCGCTCCAGAATAGAGGTCTCGGTGCGTGTCAGATAATACTCAGGTAGTTCGCAGATCCGATCGAACAGCCTCGATCCTTCCTCATCGTAGAAATACTTGGGTGAAATCGTCTTAGGAATGCTTTTAAGCCCGGCGATTACCTCCTCTTCCATGCTTCGCGAATCTGTATCAACTTGGGTCAGCATGAAGTTCGGCCGGCTGCGAGCACCGGCCCATTGGGTTGTCTGTAATTGACTGGCTTCCATGATACGACCTCTCCCCGCTGTACGGAACTCGCGATCGCGTCCCTGCTGATATAATTCAGGGCATTTTGTGGAAGGCATGCTTCAGGTCGATTTCGCAGACGCCTTCCCGTTTCGAACGCTAATGTAAGTCGGAGAACTTAGTGTGTCAA
>CAWIHO010000080.1:0-39535 GCA_963835605.1 uncultured delta proteobacterium
GGGGACACCGTTCCACAAATAAAGCTGCCCGAACGTGAAGCGCAATATGCCCGCTTGCCGGTCCTGCCCGACGAGTGAAATGATGAATCCCAATCCGGCGCACATGAGCCCCACGAGGAGGCTGCGCTTTCCCTGGCCGCTCAGGGTAGATATGCAGGTCAACCCAAGAATAATCACCATGAACATCTCGGGCGAGCCAAAGGAGAGCACGAGCGGACGCACGATTGGTATACAGACCGCAAGAAATGCCGCCCCGATGAGGGCCCCAAGCAGGGCGCTTGTCAGGGCCGCGCCGAGCGCCCTGCCTGCCTCGCCTTTCTTGGCCATGGCGTGGCCGTCGAGAATGATGGCGACCGTCGTGGCCTCCCCCGGCACACCGAAGAGCACGGAGGTGATATCACCGGTGGTCTGGACCACGGAGTGCATGCCCATGAGAAAGGGAAAGGCTTCGGCCGGCGTCATCTTGTATATGAAGGGCATCATCAGTGCGAGGGTGGTGGCTCCGCCTATTCCGGGGAGGATGCCCACCCAATAACCGATAAAGGCCCCGATGATAAGATAAAGGAAGGCCTTCCATTGCAGTACAAGCAAGAGGCCGTCTAGTAACGAGTCGAACATACCACCTCTGGAGCTAAGGTATCTGTCTGCGGCGCTGTGGCTTCAGGAAACACGTCAGAATTTGATGAATCTGCTGAATTCCCTTACCATCTCCGGGGGCTGGCTCAAGAGGCCGTTGAGCACTCTCAGCACTTCTTCAGGAGGCACATACTTCACATCTTCCATCATCTTGGCAGCATCCTGCAAAAGCTCCGGGTCCTTTTCGACCTTTGCAAAAGCGTCCCTCAGTATCTTCATGGCCTCGGGCGGGGTTTTAGGAGGGGCCACATACGGGCGCCCAACCCGGTCAGGGGCCGACCGCATCGACATCACTGTCTTTGCGGTGTTGTTGGGGGCCAGGCTTTCGTCAACCGGAAGTTTCTCGTTTTCAGGAAGAGCGACGCTGCAGCGAACCAGGGGGCGGAGGATACCGCGGTCAATCAGCAGCTTGAGGGAACTGTAGGAACGCGACATGCCGTCCAGTTCTTTTCTCTCTATCGCGAGCTGGACGTCAGCGCCTGAAGGGTAATTGATCATTTTCATCGGAAGTCCAAGATACTCTTTCAACAACAAAGAAAACTGTCCGTTGCTGTCAGCGGGGCCGGTTGATCCGACCATCAGCGGAGACTTTGCTTTCTGGGCTTCAGCGAATGTCTTATAAGACATATCCGCGCGCACGGCGAAGGTCGCAGATTCGGCCGCCGCGGAGCCTATCCAGGCAAACTTCGTTACGTCGAACCTGACTCCTTGTGCCTTGAGCAACTGAGCAAAGGACATCCCCCTGTTGAAGGTCCCTATGGTAAGGCCGTCCGGTTTCGCGATGTTATAAAGGTGATTAGTAGCGATCATGCTGTCCGCGCCCGGCATGTTTTCCACCAAAACGGTTGGTTTTCCGGGGATATGCTTCGGAAGATGTTTGGCCAGTAACCTCGCCACCCGATCATATCCTCCACCAGGCCCGTATCCAACGATGATCGTGATTGTCTTGCCTTCGTAATAGCCCGTCGCATTGACCTGCTGAGGAGAGACGAGCAGAATACCGAGAGTCAACAGCATCACCGCGACAACGCAGCACCGCTTCATAGCGCTTCCCCCCTTCGTTCGCATATCTCTTAATGAACGTAATCGTCAAAGCAGCCAGGACTAGGCCCTGACACGATGCTTATTACATGGAGAGGTTTTGCTTGTCAAGCAGAATAATACAAGGTAGGTAAGGCTTCGGTTCCGGTTGTTAGATTGGTCTTATTGGTTTGATTAGTTACAGCGCCAATAAAACTATTGAAACTAATTGTAAGAATAAAATGACGTAGGTGCCCCTATTTCTCCCTCGGGAGAAGGATCCATTTGGCTCTCAGTTCCTGCCAAGCTTGTTCCCGCGCCTCGACCTCGGTGTAGCCTTGCTGTCTGAGTTGTTTTTCAAGGTGCCTCATGTCTTCGCGCGTGAATTCGACCGCACGCTCGAGCAAGTCTTCCAGGACCCCTGTCGTCAGTAGTCTTTGGTACATTTTTGGCCTATACTTGGCCCAGTGGTCCTTCGCCAACTGCTTGAGCATGTCCGGGGCATCCTGCTCCATCGCATAACTTGAAAGCTCCTGCGCTGTCTGTTCCATCCCACCCGCCTTTTTTGTTAATGGATATTCATCGGCCGAATGACTCGTCTTCTTAACCCCTCTTATGAAATATGTAATAAAATATGCAAAATCTGGGCCGAAGTTGTACAGCCTTGGAAACAGGCTCTCTTCCCAATAGGGGTCATCACGCCCGAAGAAAAAGCAAAATATCTGTCAAATTTTCCTGTATACCAAAAGGACATGGATGGTATTGAGATGGTATGAATAATAGGACGTTCAGGCAAGCAAGACCAGGCAGATCATTGAGGGAATCGGACTCCTTCTCGAACCACGGGAAGTTGAATAGCGCAAGAACGTTTTCCGGTGCAAGGTTCTCATTCTGCGTGCTTTTCCTCTGTGAACTCTGTGATCTCTGTGTGAGACCGTTCTGCCTTTCCTCTCCTGCTTTTCCTCTGCGCCCTCTGCGGCCTCTAGCGAGTGCAGCGGGCGGGCGTGAGATAAGCCTTAGCCTTGAGCCTTCTCCTTCAACGCCTTCAAGACCTTCTCGGGCGTGATCGGTAGGTCCTTAATCCTTACCCCCACTGCGTCATAGATGGCGTTTGCAATGGCCGGTGCGGTCGGTACCAGCCCCGGCTCGCCGATGCCCTTCGCGCCGAACGGGCCGCTCTTCTCATCCGTCTCGATGATGACCGCCTCGATCGGCGGGATATCTTTCGCGGTAAGCAGCTTATAATCGAGGAAATTCGGGTTCATGACCTTACCATTCTGGAAGATCATCTTTTCGCTGAGGGCGTATCCCAGACCCATCACGCCGCCGCCGTAAATCTGTCCTTCAAGCAGCATGGGATTGATAGCCTTGCCCACGTCGTGCGCCGCAACGTACTTGATGATCTTCACCTGACCCGTCTCCTTATCCACCTCTACCTCGACGCCGTGCGCACCATAAGCGTAGGCGACCGAGAGGTTCCCCTTGAACTCTTTGTCAAAATTCTCATTGGGTGGATCGTAGAAGTACTCGGCCACCAACATTTTCCCACCAGGCGCATAGTGCGCAGACCTCAAGATCTTGCCAAGCGCAATATTCTTCTCTTTGTTGTTCTTCGAGAAGATGACGCCACCCTTCAGGTCGAGAGCGCTAGGGTCCTCGTTGAGAGTCGCGGCTGCCAGATCGAGGATCTGCGCCCTGAGTCTTTGCGCCGCTCCAAGGGCGGAGTTACCGGCCACGAACGTGGTTCTCGATGCGTGCGCACCCACGTCCCACGGGCAGACATCCGTGTCGTTGTTGATCACATTTATATCATCGATGGAGACACCAAGCACTTCAGCCACGATCTGCGCCACGATGGTCTCGGAACCCTGACCGATTTCGGAAGAGCCTGTGAACACATCGACCTTACCGTAATCATCGATCTTGATGATGGTGCCGCAGCCATCCGACTTGTAGACACGCGCCCCGCCGCCCACGTGGACGAGTGCGGCCATGCCGAAACCGCGGCCTTCTTTCTGCATGCGCTTGCCTGTCCAGCCGAGCCTTGTTTTTACCGCTTCCATGCACTCCTTCACGCCGCACGACGTGATCTTGAATTTCTGCGGTGTGATCTCACCCGGTTCGTTCGCATTCATCAACCTGAATGCGTAAGGGTCGATGCCTGCTGCCTCTGCGAGCTGATCCAGCGAGCACTCTATGGCAAAGGTGGCCTGAGGATTTCCGTATCCCCGCATGGCCTGGCTGTACGTATTGTTCGTGTAGACACACTTGGCCGTGTATTTCACGTTCGGTACCTTGTAGAGAGAGGAGATGGGCAGCATCATAACGGACGGGGTTGTTGCTCCCCACGAGGTGTAAGCGCCATTGTCGAGGATCATCTCCATCTCCCTGAAGAGGAGCTTTCCTTCTTTGGTACAGCCCTGCGATATCTTCGTGATGGTGCACTGTCTGGGCGAGGTTGCGAAGAACTCTTCCTCCCGGCCGAAGAGGATCTTCACGGGCTTGCGTGTCTTCAGCGCGAGAAGGATCGCGACGTATTCGTATGCATAGGTGTCGAGCTTGCTGCCAAAACCGCCGCCGATAACGCTCTGGATGATCCTAACCTTTTTGTTCTTGAACCCGAACGTGCCGAGCGCCTCCATGAAGTCCTTCTGCGCAAGATAGGGGATCTGTGTGTTGCTATACATCGTCAGGTTGCTATTGATGTCGAAACTGGCTATGCATCCGCTCGCGCCAAGACAGCAATGCGTGACCCACTGGGTGCGGAACGTATCCTCAACGACGTACGCGGCCTCCTTCCTGGCGCTTTCCACATCGCCTGTTGCGAGCTTCCACGGCATCTTCAGCACGTTCGTTTTGTGCTCCTCGTGTATAAGCGGCGCGCCCTCCTTCATCGCCTCAATCGGGTCGAATAGAGCGGGCAGCTCTTCGTATTCGACCTCGATAAGGCCTAAAGCCTCTTCAGCAATTTCAGGGCTCACCGCAGCTACAGCGGCTATCTCATCCCTGAGCGAACAGACCTTGCCAGTCTTGAGCGGCGGATTATCCTTGTACACCCCGAATTTGAAAGGAGGGATAGTTGAGCCGGTGAGCACGGCTTTCACACCGGGAAGCTTTTCCGCCTTCGTGGTGTCCAGGCGGACAATCTTCGCGTGAGGGTGGGCACTGTAGAGTATCCTGCCGTAGAGCATGCCCGGCACTTTGAGGTCCTGAATGTAAGCAGCTTCACCCGCAACTTTTCCCGGAGCATCCTTTTTTGGTATCGGTTTTCCAACAAACGTGAGTTGAGCCATGGTTACCTCCCTCCGGCGGCCGCTTTCACCGCTTCGATGATCTTCACGTAGCCGGTGCACCTGCACAGGTTGCCCGCAATACTCTCCTTAATCTCCTCGTCTGTCGGACTCTGCTTCTCGTCGAGAAGCGCCTTGGCCGACATGATCATGCCGGGGGTGCAGAAGCCGCACTGGACAGCCCCATGGTCGATAAATGCCTTTTGGAGAGGATGGAGTTGTCCATCAGGCTGCATTAGGCCTTCTATGGTTGTTACACTCCTTCCTTCCGCTTCGAGGACCGGAACGAGACAGGCATTGACTGCCTGGCCGTCCATGATTACCGTGCAGGCGCCACACTCGCCATATCCGCAGCCTAGCTTGGTGCCGGTCAATTCGAGCTTCTCCCGGAGCAGGTAGAGTAATGTCCACGTAGACTCAACCTCCGCACGCACCTCTTCTCCGTTCAGCCTGAACATCATCTCTCTTTTCATGAATCCTCCCGAATTAAGGGTTCATGGGGCCTGGGGTTCAAGGGTTCAAGCAGATAAGCCACAAGACATCTAAGCCTTGTCGCCCGTCTTTCACTCGACCCCTGGGACCCTCGGTCCCTCGGACCCTGCTGTTTTCACCAGAGTCTTTCCGGGTAAACGACCTCACCGGGCCTCACTATCCGCTCGATCGCTTTCATGATGCCCCTTCTCACGAGCACCTTTACCATTTCACGCCGGTACCAGGCCTCACCCCTCACGCTGTCCCTGGGTGAAGCCTCTGAAGCAGCGATCTCACTCACCTCTGCAACGAGCTTTTCAGAAAGGACTTTTCCTTTCAGCGCCGCCTCCGCTCGCTTTGCTCTTATGGGGCGCGGCGCGACAACACCCATGGCAATGCGCGCATCCTCGCACTTAAGCTCCTCATCTTCAAAATAGCCCATGATTTTTGATATGGGCTCCATGGTGCAGAGCGCATCCCTGCACTTGACGTCGTTGCGATTAAGAGTGATCCGCACGGCAACACCGATGATGGGGAGATCCATCGCGGCCCGACGCGTATGTTTAATGTAGACCGATCCCGTGTTGCCTGTGAAACGGCGAATCCTAAACTCCTTAAGGATCTCTCCTTTGTGCAATACCGTCTTTCCTGGTCCCACAAAAAATTCGTCTATATCGACCTCCCGCTCTCCGGCTGCGCTCACGAGCACAGCCTTAGCGTCCAGCACCAAAAGGGGACACGCTGTGTCAGCGGAAGGAGCTGCAGTGCAAATGTTTCCGCCAATCGTCGCAACGTTGCGGATCTGGATAGAGCCGAGATTACAGACCGCATCATGGAGCGCCGAGAAATGCTCCTCTATCAGCGGGTTCTTCTGCAACTCCCGATGAGTAACGCCGGACCCAATGATGGTACCGTCATTACGCTTGAGGTCTACTACGTTACGCAGCGATATCAGTGCCCTGGGTTTCAGCTTTCTCTGTTCTATCAGCACCATTACATCAGTGCCCCCGGCTATGAAAACCGCTTCATTTTTGTATTGCGCCATCAACTCAAGGGCTTCTTTCAACGAATCAGGCTTGTAGTAGTCATAGCTAAGCATTGCTTCCTCCTTACATGAGGGCATAGGGTGTAGCGTGTAGGGAGTAGGCTCAAAACGCCTTGTCGTTCACTACACCCCACACCCAACGCCCTACACCCTGTTCTAGTCCCGTTTATCAAACACTCTCTTTGTCTTCCTCTCCGACCTCGGTAACTCGCCGTGGCAGACGATTTCGCAGTTGCAGCTCACAAATATCTGGTTCTTTATCCCCTCCTCAACACCTTTTCTTAACGCTTCATCGCTGGCAGGTAAACAATCGATGCCTCTTTCCACCTTCACGGTCATGTAGTCCTTGCCGTCGGGGCGCCGATCAAGATGAATCTGGTACTCGCTCCCGATGCCCTGGATACGGGAGAGCACATGGTCGACCTGACCGGGATAGACATTGACCGCCCGGAAGATAAACATGTCATCCGAGCGACCCAGAAATCGGTCGTGTCGCGGCAGGATCGAGCCGCACGGGCACTCGCCGGGGATAGCCCGTGTCAGATCTCTCGTCCGGTACCGCACCAACGGAGCCGCCTCTTTTCTGAGCGTAGTCACGACCATTTCACCTATTTCTCCCTCAGGTACAGGTTTAAGTGTCTCAGGGTCGAGGAACTCGACGATATAATAATCGGCCCAGTAGTGGATGCCCGTGTGATGGACGCAGTCAAGGCCTGTCCCCGGTCCGTAGAGCTCGGTCATGCCGGGGATGTCAAAAATGTGCTCCACGCCGAGCAGGTCCTGGATACGCGCGCGCATCGCATCACTGCTCCGCTCCGAGCCAAAGATCACCTTCTTGAGGTTGATCTGATCACGTAAGCCTCTTTTCTCCACCTCCTCCGCCATCAGAAGTCCCATAGATGCAGTGCAGCAGAGGACCGTGGTCTGAAAATCGACCAAGAACTCCGTCTGCATGTCCAGATTCCCCGGACCGATCGGTATCGACATGGCACCAAAGCGCTCGACCCCTGCCTGGAAACCAACGCCCGCTGTCCAAAGGCCATAGCCCACCGCTATCTGCACACGATCGAGCTGGGTCAAGCCGGCCATCTCATAGCAGCGTGCGAAGAAGTTTGCCCAGTCATCGATATCTTTTGCGGAGTAGGCAAGCACCTTTCTCTTACCCGTGGTGCCGCTGGAGGCGTGAATTCTGACCACCTTCTCCATCGGTACGCTGAGTAACGGAAACGGATAGCCCGCCTTCAAGTCATCGGCTGTTGTAAAAGGCAGACGCTTGATATCATCGAGCGTCTTGATTGTGTCAGGCTTAACGCCTGCGTCCTCGAACTTCCGCCTGTAATAGGCGGACCCGTTGTACGCATGCTTCACCGTCCACTTTAGGCCTTTCAGCTGGAGCGCAGCAAGCTCCTCAGTTGTCTTCACAGTCGGCATGAATGTCTTTGGCATAAAACCTCCTGAATGACAGGTTTCAAGGTCCGATCACAGGGTTTCAAGAGTTCGAATGGACAAACGAAGGCTTGTTCCATCATCCGTTTATCTTGGACCCTTAGATCATTGTGTCAATCTCACTCGGACTTGGAATCACTTGGCCCCTTGAACCCTCTTATTTTCTTGGTCTCCTCCCATCTATCTCAAACGTCCCCGGCGTGATCACCACACCGTAATCGGTCCTGGCTCTCTCTACCTGACGTATCCTTCGATCACGTCCTGCTGCACCATCTCCGGCTCGCGTTCGAGAGGGTTGCCGCAGCCGCCGCCGCCGGGCGCATCGATGGTCACCACGTCGCCCGGCTTCAACTGGGTTAAGCCATAGGCATTTCCGGGTGCTCCATTGACCAGAAATTGCGCTTTTGAGCCCGTCTTGCCGCCAAAGAGCCCTTCCGCCGGATAGACATATCTTCCCGCCTGTATCCCTAAATTAACAGGGGGCATTGGTGCATATTCGTCGTCGGGTATCTTGAAAAGTTCCCTCTTCCCGAGGCCTCCCTTCATCCTGCCCGGGCCACCGGAATCCGCGAGGAGCTCTCTTTTTTCGACGATGAGAGGGGTGTCGCTTTCAAATATCTCGACAGGTGTATTCGCGCCGTTCGCCGGGAATATGTAAGACGTAGTTGCCGTCGTTGGCGGAGCCCGCACCCATGCCGCCACCTCTGATGATCACGGAGTGCCACGGTCTCGCGTCATTTCTCTTTCCGTAAAAAACATTCATCGCTGCCGGCGTGCCGCCTGATCCCGCGATCACCTTTTGGGGCACTACACCGGAGAGGGCTCTATAGATGACTTCGGTCATGAAGTGACCCACACCCATGCGGGCGGCCACGGCAGCAGGAAACTTACAGTTAACAACAGTACCTTCAGGGGCAGTCAGCTTTATGGGCCGCGCGCAGCCCTCATTGTTTGGAATATCCGGAGCGAACATGCTCTTGATAGCCATAAATACGTACGCATACGTAAAATTGAAGACCACGTTACCTCCCCAGTTGACCTGGCCGGAAGAACCGTCGAGGTCCACGAGGATATCGCTTCCCTTGACCTCGACCGCTGCCTGGATAACAAGGTCGTCACCTTTCATCTGCTCGATAATGCCTTTAGCCCGGTAGAGACCGTCCGGGATCTTTTCGATCTCTTCTCTTATGCTTTTTTCGGTGAGGCTTATCACCTGGTCCGCCAGGTCATCCAGGCTGTCGAGCCCGCCCTCTTTGAGCATCTGGCTTACCTTGTCCGCACAGACATGGTTCGCCGCGATCTGCGACCGGATGTCACCGACAACCTCATCAGGCGTCCGTACGTTCCAACGGATCATATCCAGGACCGACTGGTTGAGGACGCCCTTGTCGTAGAGCTTCACGAGCGGGATGAACAGGCCTTCTTCGAAGACGTCATGATTGTCCGAGGAGACACGGCCGCCGATATCCGAGTGGTGGAAGACGCAGGCGGTAAAGGCAACCAACTGCTCCTTGTAAAAGATGGGACTCCAGACGCAGACATCATTCAGATGACCCGCCAGGGCCCAGGGGTCGTTGGTGATGAAGACGTCGCCCGGCTGGTAATAGTCCGCGGGAAAACTATTGACGAGGTTCTTCACCCCCAGTGCCATGGCCCCCGATTGCCCGGGAGTCGCAAAGCTCCCCTGGGCCAGTTCCCGGCCTTTGCGGTCGGTAAACATGCACGTGTAATCATGGGCGTCTCTGAGCAGGCTTGAGAACGCCGTGCGGGCGACGCTCGAATCAGCCTCATCAACAATAGAGATAAGTCTCCGCCACAAGATCTCTAACGTGATTGGATCAAATGTACGTCCCATATTCACGCCCCCTTGAGATCAACCCACAAAAACCCGAACTCATCCGTCGACGCATACGCATCTTCGCCCACAATGAGGGTCGACTCCCTCTCCTCGATAATGGCGGGGCCCTGAAACCGGGCTCCGGGAAAGAGTTTGTATCGATCATACACGGTATAGGGGATAAAATCCCGCACCATCGGGGAATACGCCAGGCGCTCTCCCTTAACGGCCGTATCGAGAGACCGCCCCTTGCCGCCCTCAAGTCTGGGCAATTGAAGGAGCCGCTCGGGCAGCGTGGCCCGCACCTTGAAATTGATGAACTCCGCCTCCGAGTCAGGGTACGTCCGGCCATAGAGTTTTTCGTAGACCTCGTCGAAGTATCGCCGGACGTCCGCTTTCTTGAATTGTGTGAAATCCCCGTAAGGCACGGGAACATTCACTTCCGATCCCTGCCCAACAAAACGCATGTCCAGAGATCGTTCGTATCCGATGGTCTCATGCGCTGCTTCCTTCTCGAGGATTTTCGCGGCCTCGCCCTCCAGCTCTTTGAAGATATGCTCTATCTCATCGAAGGCCGCTTTGGTCAGGGAAACCTTGTGGCTCCGCAAAAGATCAAACGCCCGGGGAGCGGTGAAAAAACCGAGAGCTGAACCCACGCCTGCGTTTGGCGGCACAAGCAACCGGGGGGAGCCCAGTTTCTTAGCCAGGCCATAGGCGTGCACCGGCCCTGCCCCACCGAAGGCAGCTATCGTTACAATCTTGGGGTTTCCGCCTTTTTCGGCGATATGCGTCTTCGCTGCCCCTGCCATCGTCTCATTGATAAGATCGTGGATGCCCCAGATGGCCTGGATAAAGGAGACTCCGAGAGGTTTTGCGATTCTCTCCTCAACGCCGCGGCGCGCCCCTTCCCTGTCGAGCTTCATCTCGCCACCGAGAAAATAGTCCGGGTCAAGGTAGCCCAGCAAAAGGTCCGCATCGGTCACGCAAGGGTCCGCGCCTCCCCTACCGTAACAGATGGGTCCGGGCGCCGCTCCCGAACTTTCGGGCCCGACCTGTAGCGTACCCATCTTGCTTACCTTTGCGATACTGCCGCCTCCAGCTCCTATTTCCATCAGGTCAACGACAGGCACCTGGATCGTAAGGCCGCTTCCCTTCATGAATCTCTGGACGCGCCCGACCTCGAAGGTCGGTACCACACCGGCAACCCCTTTCTGGATCAGGCACGACTTGGCTGTTGTACCCCCCATGTCAAAGCAGAACATCTCCGAAATGTTGAAATGCTTGCCGTAGTATTGGCCCGCTATGACCGCCGCGGTCGGCCCTGACTCGATGATTCTTACCGGAAACTCGGCCGCCGTTTCAACAGAGGTAACGCCTCCGCTCGAAAGCATGATAAAAAGCTTACCCTTGAAACCGATCGACGCAAGACGGCCGGCAAGCTTTGACAGGTAACGCCCCGTGAGAGGCTTGACGTAGGCATTTGTGACCGTGGTGCTCGTCCGCTCATACTCCTTTATCTGCGGCAGGACGCGGTACGAAATGGAGACGGAGACCGCCGGCGCTTCACGGGCGATGATCTCTTCTATCATCAATTCGTGGGTAGGATTCTCGAATGAATTAATGAGACAGACAGCAATAGATTCAACGCCCATGGCAAGCAGGGCGCGGACTGCCTCTCTTGCTTCTTCCGGATCCAGGGCCGTTATAACACTCCCGTCGCTTCGGACCCGCTCGTCCACTTCGATCCGATATCTTCTGGGGATCAGGGGCTTTGGAAATTCCGCGAATAGGTCATAGGGGGCATAGCGCATCTCGCGCCCGATTTCGAGGACGTCCCTGAAGCCCTTCGTCGTGATGAGCCCTGTCCTGGCTCCTTTTCTCTCGATGATGGAATTGATGACGAGGGTCGTTCCGTGTATCAGTTCATCCAGCTTCGCGACAAAGTCGGGCGTGGTTCCTTCGAGCACCCTTATGCCCTCTTCAACGGCATCCGAAGGGTCTTGCGGTGTGGTCAGGCACTTACCGGTCTTTATCTCGCCAGTGCGATCGTTAAGCAGGACAAAGTCCGTGAATGTGCCGCCTATGTCACAGCCAAGCCGGTAATACTTGTCCGCCATCTAGTCCTCCAGACCCAACTCTGAAAAAATCAGGTTAAGGTTGAGGTTAAGGTTTGTAAAACCTTCAGAACAGACCGGGCTCGTCAAACTCCCCAAACTGCTCCCTGAAAACCCCTGTCATCTCGCCTACCGTGGCGTAAGCCTTACAGCAGTCAACGAGATAGGGCATGACGTTCTTGCCCGCCTTCGTTGCAACTGCAAGCTCGGAGAGGCTCTTCTTCACTGCCCGGTTGTTCCTCTCCCGCCGAACCTGCTTCAGGCTCCTGATCTGTTTGGTTGCAGAAGCGCGGTTATATTCGTGCAGTTCGACGTCCTTCGATTCGCCTTCCGTATAGATGTTGACGCCAACCTTGACAAGCTCTCCCGTCTGCATGCCTTTTTCGAACTCGTACGCCTGCCGCGCCACCATCCGCTGCACATAGCCCGTAGCAACCCCATGCACGATGCCGCCTGCTTTTTCTATCTTTTCCATCTCCTCTTCAATCTTCCCTTCCATCTCCTTGGTGAGTGTCTCGATGAAGTAGCTTCCCGCGAGAGGATCAACCGTATCGCGCAGCCCTATCTCGTCCATCAAGAGCTGCAGAGTGCGCAGCGATATAATGGCTGAGTGCGGCGTCGGAATCGTGTATGCCTCGTCGTAACTGCACAGGGCCGTGGTCTGCGCGCCTGCAAGAGCCGCGGAAAGCGCATAGTAAGCCCCTCTCATGATATTATTCTCGGGCTGGGCCTTTGTAAGGCCGTAGCCACCGCCGCCAAAGAGTCCCCTCAGGTACATGTTCTGAGGATTCTTCACATCGTACTTTTCCTTCAGATTGCGCGCCCAGAGTTTCCGTGCAGCCCTGAATTTGGCCACCTGCTCCCACAGGTTGCCAAACACGTTCAGATTGAAGGAGAACCTTCCCACAAAATCATCAACATCGTAACCCCTTGCACGCACGTTATCGATATATGCATCGGCTATCAATATCGCGCACGCAATCTCCTGGGCCGGCGTTGCGCCTGATTCCCTTATGTGGTAACCGCAGACGCTGACCGGGTTTGTCCTGGGCAGCACCTTCATCGAGTATTCAATCGTATCTCCGATCAGATTGACCGCCGGTTCAACCGGGAATATCCAGGTACCGCGGCCGATCATCTCCTTGAGGATGTCATTCTGCGGGGTGGCGGATATCACCTCAGGGCCATACCCATATTTTTCCGCCACAGCCTGGTACATGGCCAGCATGACTGACGCGATGGCGTTGATCGTAAGCCCGCTCCCTATTTTTCTCAGGTCGATATCCTTAAATGCGAGTTCGAAGTCGCGCAACGAGTCAACAGCCATGCCGACCCGTCCGACCTCCCCTTCCGCCATGGGATCGTCCGAGTCATATCCCATCTGTGTGGGCAGATCAAAAGCCACATTCAGCCCTGTTTGACCGTGGGATATCATCAACTTAAACCGTTCGTTGGTCTCCGAAGGGGTGCCAAAGCCCGTGTACTGCCGTGTCGTCCAGGCCCTGCTCCTGTAACCCAGCGGATGGATGCCTCTCGTAAAGGGGTACTGCCCGGGATTGGCTAGATCCTTTTCGTAAGAAAAGCCGATCCGCTCCAGGTCTTCAGGCCCGTACTTAGGCTTTACATGGATGCCCGACTCCAACGTCACATCGAGGATCTGGTCCTTTGCATCCTTCGTATATCGTGCTACGCTCATGGATCCCTCCTAGCCTTTCTTTGCATGCGCGTTGCTAAAACGACTATATCAGCGAAAGGGGTCCCACCCGGGAAAACACCAGAAACACCCAGTTTTTGCAGCTTGGGTATGTCGCGATTGGGAATCACGCCCCCCACCACCACGAGCCTGTCCTTCAGTCCTTCTTCCTTGACCCGTTTCATCAGCTTCTCCAGGATAGGAATATGCGCTCCGCTCATGATTGAAAGGCCTATGACGTCCACATCCTCTTGGATGGCCGTCTGTATGATCTGATCCACTGTCCTGTGAAGGCCGGTATAAATGACTTCCATGCCGGCCTCTTTGAGCGCATGTGCAACCACCTTAGCCCCCCGGTCGTGCCCATCAAGACCGGGCTTCCCGATCAGCACCCGTACGGTCTTTGCTCCTTTCAAAGTTTACCTCCTCGGGCGCCCAAAAAGGCGCCAGAATGGATCAGCTGCTTTATCTCTTCCCTGTCCTAGATCAGTCTTCCCGCCTCCATCTCTCCGATTATGATGCCTTTACCGCGCAATATATGCTTTCTTACCAACTCCTCCACCTTCACCTTGTCCCCTTCTTTCATGGCATTCATCATCTGCATATGATCCTGCAGGGATATCTTCGCGAACTCCCGAGTGACAAGGAGTGTCTTACGATAGCGAGAGATGTAGTCTCTGAAATTATTGATGAGCGTATGGAGCTTCTCACTGCCAGAGGCCTTATAAATCGTCTCATGGAACTGCGCATTGGCTATCATCATTTTCTCTACACTATTTTTTTCCAAAGCATCTCTGTACGCTTTAACGGTTGCTTCCAGCCTCTTCATGAGCACGTCAGTCAGCCGCTCGGTAGCGAGGTAGGCAGCGTAGCTCTCCAGCACTGCCCTGATACCGAAGGTTTCTTCTATCTCCGCTTTTGTCATACTCTTTACGACGAACCCTCTTTTGTGAAGTTTCTCTACGAGTCCATCCTTCTCGAGCTTCTTGATTGCTTCCCTGATGGGAATGCGGCTTGTGCGCAACTGGAGGGAAAGTTGATGTTCAATGAGCCGCAGTCCGGGAGGAAGATCACCCTTAATGATTGCAATTTTCAGGGCATCGTAGACCGCCTCCCCTATGGGCCGAGGCTTGCCAACCGGCCTGATGCCCTTAAACCTTTCAGCCGCCTTCTTGGTCGCAGGCTTTCGCATACTTCCCCGATCTTCCCCGAAAAGTTACGGGTTCCGGGTTACGTGTTACGGGTTGACCCCTGAAAGAACTCGAAACCCGCAACTCGCAACGCGTAACAGTTTGCTAACCATATCTATACTGCACTCCGTACTCACCTCTGGGATACTCCCAGCCTACGGACCCGTAAATACAGGCAATCTTGCAGGTGCCGCACTCAAGACAACCCGCATACTCCACAACCATCTCCCCCGTTTCTTCGTTCAGGGAATAAAGGTGCCCCGGGCAGGCGTAAATACAGAAACGCTCTTGGCAGTTCTTGCAGACATCCTGCTTGAGCTTTATGTGGCTCTCCTTGTCGTTCTTGATGGCATTGCAGGCAATCTTTTCTTCTATCGGTTTTATATCGGACTTATCTCTCAACATTAACCTCAACCTGTTTTATCTTTCACCTGTTTCGTTACAGCTTCCTTAAGCTCCAGAAGTCTTTCATGCCTTCCCAGCTCAGGATGTACTCTTTTGCAACCGCCCGGGCACTCTTGTAGAGACCCTTCTTGGGTGCGCCCGACACGGTAAACAATACATTGAAGAGGCTCGACAGGAACTTCGGGTAAACCGTGAAGAGGCGCGGATTCTCGAGCACCTCTTTGGAATGGCGGAACGTTTCCATATCGCGGAGCACAAAGCTCGCGCGGAGTCTCTTCTCATACTCGGCCAAAGATTCCTTTGATACATCTCCTTTGTTGAGGGCATCAACCGCTACCCCGGCTGCGATCACGCCGGAGGCTATGGCAAATTCCATCCCCCGTACGGTGATCCCCATGTTGAGAGCAAATCCTGCTGCGTCTCCGGCTACGAGCATACCGGCGGTATAGAGCTTAGGGATGTTGTTGATACCTGCCTCCGATATGACGTGGGCGGCATACTCTTTCAACTCGCCGCCTCGTATCCATCGGGCCACTTCAGGCCGCGTTTTGAACGCATCCATCAAGCGGTACGCCTCGATCTGAGGCCGTTTATGCATGAGGGCATCGATACCCACCACAATCCCGAGGGAAAGGGTATCCCGGTTCGTATAAAGAAACCCTCCGCCAAACATACCTTTTGTCAGGGCGCCGACAAAAAGGTTTGCGGCCCCCTCGCCCGCATCAAGCCCAAAGCGCTCTTCGATGCATTCTTCATCAAGCTTGTGCACTTCTTTTATGGCAAGGGCATAGTTGGCCGGTTTTAACGGCTCGCGGAGGCCCGCCTTCTCAGCCAGGAACGAGAGCGCCCCGTCCGCGGCAATCACGATGTGTGCACCGATCTGTTCACCGCCGGCCTTAACCCCGGCTACCCGGCCATCCTCCCAGAGAAGATCATCCACCCTCCGGTTGGGAATGACGAAGCCACCTTTCTCAGTAACCTTTTCCGAAAACCACTGATCAAACTTCGCCCGAAGCACGGTATAGCTCATGTAAGGCTGTTTACGCCACGCGTCCTGCGCGTATTCAAGCTGGACCGAGCTTTCTTCGTCGAGTACCGTGATCATCTCCCTGACCACGTGGCGCTCGAAAGGGGCCTCATCAAGGATGGATGGAAGAAAGGTTCTGAGGGGCTCGACGTAGATGCGCCCGCCTGTCACATTCTTGCTTCCGGGCGCATCGCCTCGCTCAAGCAGAAGGACCTGTTTGCCCGCCTCGGCCAGCCGGTATGCGGCTGCCAGCCCTGCAAGACCTCCCCCGACGATCACGGCATCCAGCTTCTCTTCCGGCATAGGCTATTTCCCAAGCCTCTTCTTAATATCCTCAGTCATAGCAGGAACGACTTCAAAGAGGTCTCCCACGATGCCATAGTCCGCATAGTTGAAAATGTTTGCATTCGGATCTTTATTAATGGCAACTATCATCTTCGATGTGTCCATGCCCATAATGTGGTGGATCGCCCCGGAAAGGCCAGCCGCGATATAGAGCTTTGGCGAAACAGTCTTCCCGCTTTTGCCCACCTGATCCTCCTGGCCGCGCCATTTTGCATCGACCACGGAGCGCGTTGCCCCAACCACTCCACCAAGGAGTGTTGCAAGCTCCTCCAGCAGGGCAAAGTTCTCAGGGGCTTTCAGACCACGTCCTCCGGTGACGATAACGTCTGCCTCTGTCACGTCCACTTTGCCTTTTGTCACCTCTTCAACCCTGACCACTTTTGTTTTTACTTCTTCAGTGGAGATGCCGAGCTCTTTCTCCACAAACTCTCCGGGCGCACCTCCTGACGGCTCCATCGGGAACGAGTTTGGCCTGGTCGTGATGATGGCAGGGTAATCCGTAAAAGAGACTTCTGAGAGCGCTCTTCCCCCGTGCACGGGGCGTATGACTTTCATTGGTTCTTCTTTCCAGCGGATTTCCGTCACGTCGGAAGCAATACCGGCACCCAGCAGCACAGCGACACGAGGCAGAAAGTCCCTTCCGATCTGCGTCGCGCCTGCAAGTATCAGTTTCGGATTAACGGAGCGGATATGGTTTGCCAGCGCCAGGGCAAACCCTTCAGCAGTGTAGTTCTGCAGAACCGCGTCCGTAAGATTGACCAATCGATCCACGCACGGGAGGACCTCCTCCTTGAGCGCTGCCGACGCCTTACCCATGACCACGGCTTCCACGGCATACCCTTGAGCCCTCAGTTTTTGTCCTTCGCTCAAGAGCTCCATCGAAACTTTTCGCGGCCGCTCACCCTTTGTCTCAACAAAAATAAGTAGTCTCTCCATGGCATCCCCCCCTTAAATGACCCGTACTTCATCAACGAGGATGCGCACTACTTCGGCTGCTGCTTCCTTCGCATCCCCGGGGATAAAATGCACACCGGCCCTCTTTTTCGGGGGAAGATATTGCTCGATCCGCACCTTCGAACCAGCCTTCCCGATCTCTTCGGCAGACAGCCCGAGCTCTTGAGGCGTGACCTTCGGAATCTGCACCTTCATCGCTTTCATGACACCGGTGATCAAGGGGACCCGCGCTTCGTTGAGGCCCTTTTGGGCAGTGAAGACCGCCGGAAGCGGAACCTCTGCGACCGTCTTGCCTCCCTCGACAGGAAATTCAGCCGTAGCTTTTCCATCGGCAATATCCAGCTTTGTGATGCCTCCCACGTGGGGCAGGTTCAGAAATTGCGCCACCATGGGACCCACCTCGCCGCGATCATCATCCGTCGCCTGCTTGCCGCAGAGCACCAGATCAAAGGGTTCCCTTTTTAAGGCCCTGCTCAAAGCCAGCGCCGTGGCGTAACCATCGCCATCAAAAAAAGCAGGATCGTCAAGCAGCAAGGCTTCGTCGGCACCCATCGCAATCCCCGTCCTCAATACCTCCGTGGCCTTTCCTCCACCGAGCGTGATTACCTTCACCTTTCCGCCATGTTTTTCGCGCAAGCGTAAAGCCTCTTCAAGAGCAAACTCATCAAAGAGGTTGGTGGCAAATTTTGGCTCGATCTCCAACCCGGTGCCATCACCCCGTATCTCTACAAAAGCTTCAGGGTCAGGGACCTGTTTGGCGAGCACCACAATATTCATAGGCTCCTCCTATTGCGAAGAACCCGCGACGCGCACTGCCAGCCTGCCTTCATTCATATAGCTTCGTTGCCTGCGTCGGCACGACTCCGACGTACTATTAGTACGCCTCCGTCGCTATCCTCCTGGCCGCCTGCTCTATTTTTGAATGCAGCTGCGACTCGTAACGCGTAACGGGCATTGCCTGTATGCATAACATATTTGCTCCCATTGCCGCAAACTACAAGAAACCTGTTGCTTACGCGGTCACACTAACACTGCTCTTCTACTTTCCCCTTCCCGTGTCCATCTTGCCGATGAGGAGCCTTCCCAGAAAATCGCGTAAAATCTCGTGAGTGCCGCCACCATAGAGCAGGAAACGGGCATCCCTGAAATGACGCTGCGGATTATACTCACGAGCAAAAGCATTGGCTCCCCAGATGCGCGTGACCTCATCCACCACTTTGAGACACGTCTCTGTTGCAAACATCTTGGCCATGCCCGCCTCTTTTCTGCAGGATAGCTTCTCTTTGATGCGCCATGCCGCGTAGTAAACCATCAGCCGCGCTGCCTCCATCTCTGTTGCCATGTCTGCAAACTTGGCCCGTATGAGCTGGTAGCTGCCGATGGGATTGCCAAAGGCAATCCGCTTCCTCGCATATTCCAGCCCTTCGCCGTACGCCGCCCGGGCTATACCCAATGCCATTGCCCCGGTCATAACGCGCACCTCGTCCAGTATTTCCGAGAGGTATTCAGCCCCCTTGTTCAGCTCTTCGCCTAATAGGTTTTCCGCGGGCACCTTCACATTATCGAGCACCACCTCGCCCGTGATCGTACCCCGGCACCCCAGCTTATCGAGCACCTGACCGGACGAGAATCCGGCGTAACCCTTTTCAACGAGAAAAAAGTTGAGACCTTTCACACCGAGCGAAGGGTCGGTTGTGGCCAGTATAGTTAGCATATCGGCGACGGGACCGTTCGTGATCCACATCTTCGTGCCATTGAGCACCCACGAATCACCGTCTTTCGTGGCGGTGGTTCGCGTGGCTGCGAGATCAGAACCTGACTGGTCCTCCGTGAAACACATGGTGGCGACCTTCTCCCCTCTCATGGCCGGATAGAGACATCGTTTCTTCGCCTCTTCCGAGCCGAACCGGTAAATGAAGTAGGTCCCCATGAGTATGTTCATGATCACACTCTGTGCAAAGCCGACCGATCCCCGCGCTATCTCTTCGTAAAAAATCATGGCGGTCACAGGGTCCGCATTCATGCCGCCGATCTCTTCGGGATACCGCAGACCCAGGTACCCCAGCTTGGCAAAATCCCGCCATAACTCCCACGGGAACTCATCTTTCTGATCGATCTCCTGCGCCTTGGGCACGACCATGCGGTCGATCGTGTCAGCAACGGTTTTTCTGAAAAATTCTTGCTCATCGGTAAGCGCGAAATCCATCATAACCTCCTTAAATGAAGGGGTCTAGAGATTCCAGGGTTCGAGTGTCCAAAGCTCAGAATCGTCTTGCATCGTTATATTTTGATATTTGGCCACTTGGACCTCGACCTTGGGATTTAGAACCTTTGTCAATTTCACTCTTAGTCCCACGGATCACCCTTTCTTCAGTGTTTCCTTCGCTATCACGGTTTTCAATATCTCGGATGTGCCTCCGCCGAATAAAAGGAAACGGCCGTCCCTGAAGAATCTCTGAGCCGGATACTCTTCCGCCAAACCGTAAGCCCCGTGAATTCTCGTCACCTGGTCGGCGACAAAACATGCGGTTTCAGTGGAGTACAGCTTAGCCGCGGCTGCCTCTTTGCCCATCGGCATACCCTGGTCCTTGAGCCACGCCGCGTAATAGGTTAGGAATTCCGAAGCGTGTATCCTTAACTCCATCTCTGCCAGCTTTTCCTGGATAAGCTGGAACTCTCCTATAGCATGGCCAAAGGCTTCACGTTCTTTCGCGTATTTGAGGCCGGCCGTGAAAGCACTCTTGGCAAGCCCAAGCCCCAACCCTGCAATCATCGTCCTGATCTCAGCCAAAATATCATTCAGATATTTTGCCCCCTTACCCTCTTCTCCGAGCAGGGCATCCCGGGGGATGTGACACTCGTCAAAGATGAGCTCCGCGGTCTGGGCACCGCGAGCAGACACCTTGTCGATCTTCTGCCCCACGGAAAAACCAGGATTTCCTTTTTCGACGAGAAAAAAAGCAAGGCCGTTAAGTCTCTTCCCCGGGTCAACCGATGCGGCAACAGTCACAAAATCGGCAACCTGTCCGTTGGTGATCCAGAGTTTTCTGCCTTTCAGCACATAGCCGTCATCAGTCTTAACGGCGCGCGTCTTTATCGCGCCGAGATCCGAGCCGCAGTCCGGTTCCGTGAAAGCAATCGTCCCTATCTTCTCTCCTTTCATGGCGGGAAGCAGCACGCGCTCTTTTTGGGCCGGTGTTCCGAAACGAAAGATAAAATCTGTTCCCATCAAGCACTGCATGGTCACGGTGGCGGCAAGACCCATTGAGACCCTCGCCAACTCCTCGGCGAATATGGTGAACGTTATACAGTCTGCCCCCATGCCACCGAGCTCCGCGGGGTAACGGACGCCGTAGTAGCCCAGGTGTGCCAGCTCCTCAAAGATCTCGCGCGGAAAGACATCCTCTTTGTCAATCTCGCCCGCGTGAGGCAGAACAAGCCTGTGGAGCGCCTGTGCTACGTGCGTTTTGAAGAACCGTTGCTCGTCACTAAACTTAAAATCCAGAGGTGCTCCTCCTCTTGCTGCTATCTCTTCTCCCTGCCTTTGCCTTCCGTTGGCCTTTTCCTGCCTCTCCCCCGCGGAAGAGCGTCACGCTTTCCAGTAGCTCATCGACAACAGTGTAAGGATCTTTCTTTCCAGCCTGTGCTTCGCCAATCATCCGCTGAAATTGAACTGTTCCTGCTTCGGCCTCCATGAACCGTTTCCAGAGTTCTTCTTTGAGAAGCAGAGAGATGAAGGAAGCTATCTTCTCCCCTTTCTTTTCCTTTCCTTTTTTATTCGCCGCGAGAAACCGCGAGTGAGCTTCAATGGCCTGGACTAATTCATTGACGCCCTCACCCCTTTGGGCACGGGTGAGCAGCACGGGGACGGGCCAGCCGCCCGGTTCAGGCCTTCCAAAATGATGGTCGAGTTGCCGGCGTGCCTCCTCGGCTCCCGGTTTATCCATCTTGTTGATTACTATGATGTCCCCTATCTCCAAAAGGCCGGCTTTCAGGAGTTGGATGTCATCACCATAATCCGGTGTGAGTAAAGTAATTACGGTATCGGCCAGAAAATAGAGGGCTTTGTCAGACTGACCGGCGCCGACACTTTCTATGATGATGGGATCCTTCCCTAACGCTTCGAGTACATACTTGGCGCCGATCGCGGCCCTGGCCACGCCCCCGGGGTAGCCCCTGTGGGCCATGGAGCGGATAAAAGCAGTACCGTCTTTTTCCACCTCTTTCATTCTTATCCGGTCACCAAGCAGTGCCCCCTGATTGCGCAGGCTCGTCGGATCTATCGCTATAATGCCCACCTTGCAACCCTGAGCAATGAACTGAAGAGCGAGATGGCTGATGACCGTGCTCTTTCCTGCTCCCGCGGGACCGGTAACGCCGATTACGTGTGCGCCTCCGGTATGAGGAAGAAGTCGGCGCAGTTCTTTATAGCCCTCTTCGTCGCCCTCTTCGATCAAGGAGATGAGCCGCGCTGCGCTTTTATCGTCACCCTTCAAGACTTTGTCCGCTAAACTCATGTTCCCTCAAAGGACAAGGGTCAGGGGCCAAGGGTTCAAGGGTTCCAGAAGTGACAATACTCAGAACGTCCTACTTTCCCTTTTCTCTTGCCTCGACCCCTTGAACCCTGGAACCCTTCGAGCCTGCCTTATATTATTCCCTTCTCCTTAAGCTCTGCCAACTTCTCTCCGGAGTATCCCAGCACACCTCCATATATCCCCTCGTTGTGCTCTCCGAATCTCGGGGGGAAGGTCATCTTCTTACCGGACTCTTTCAGGAATGGCGTCATATAAGGGGGTGGCGCCATCCATATCTGTGTCTTCGTTTTTGGATCGTGCGCAGTGAGCAGGGCTTCCCGGACATATGCGTCCTCCAGCACCTCTTCGATAGTGTTGACTCTCGATATGGCTATCGTTGCCTTGTTGCAAAGCTCAATCATCTCGTTCGTCGTCTTCCTCTTTGTGCATTCATTGATCTGATGATTGAGATGATTCACATCCTTGATGCGACCGTTATTTTTCTCGTACTCCGGTTTCGAAAGTCCCTCGAACCCCGGAAGCTGAGCGAAAGAAATCCATTGCCGGTCATTGCCGACGGCTATGTACACGTACCCATCCTTCGTCTCGTACACGGAGACGGGGGCAAAGAATTCATGAGTGTTGCCCCGTCTCGTAATCTTCTGGCCGAACGATTTTGTGAGGGTTATCGGCACGGTAAGCCACGAGGTGGTGGACATGAACATGGAGAGGTCGATTCGTTCTCCCCGGCCGGTTTTTGCCCGTTTGAACAGGGCCTTCATGATCTGCCCATAAGCATGTTCACTGGTTCCCATGTCAGGAAGCGGAACGCCCAGCACCTGCGGGTCTTGCCCCGCATTGCCCGTCAATTCCATGAGCCCGCCTCTGGCCTGCAAAATCGGGTCGTATGCTGCTTCGTTGCTCTCGGGCCCGAAACCGGTAAGGCCCACCCAGATGATGTCCGGCTTGATCGACCGGAGCGTCTCGTAATCAACACCGAGCTTCTCGTAATTCCTCGGAAGCTGATTCGTAGCAAAAATATCAACGCTTAGCTTCTGAATCAGTTCTTTGAGGATCTCCCGCCCCTGCGGTTCGCCCAGGTTGAGCGTGATCGCCGTCTTCCCTGCGTTGATCGCCATGAAATAGGTATTCATGCGCTCTTCGCCGAGGCGATTGTCGCCGATCATTCGATTGGGATCCCCATACACGGGGTGCTCCAGGCGTATGACCTTCATCCCGTCCATGGCGAGCCGGTAGCTCAGGTAAGGAAGGACGGTTGCCTGTTCCAGGGATAGCATCGTCAGCTCATTGAACATGTCCATGAAACCCTCCTAAAAAAAATTCTGTTTACTAAATCGGAGAAGGTTGGTAAGTATTAAGAGACGAGACATTTTTTTGTTGACACCATAAATAATAGCTATAAGATAAAGGGTATACGGTATACCGTATACTACGACCAGTATAGAAAAGGGTTATTTGTTTGTCAACAACTTTTGGTTTGTGCTAGAGTCAACAAGGCTGGTTAGGAAAAGCTAATGAATCTGCCTCGTTTCGAGTTCCTGGGTCCGACGACGGTCAAAGAGACACTCTCGTTGATGAGCAAACACAGGGAGAAGCTTCGGTTACTCGCCGGAGGTACGGAGATTACCGGGCGTCTGAAACACCGGCTTTTGAGCCCCGCGTACATCATGAGCTTGAAAAGGGTAGATGCGCTCGCCGGCATAAAGGAAAAAAAGAATGAGCTTGTGATCGGCGCTACCACGTCCCTTAGCGAGGTTGCTGATTCGCATCTCATCGCGGACCTGTTCAGATCGGTCAGCGACGCAGCTCGCCATGTGGCTGCTCCCGCCATACGGAATGTGGCAACCGTGGCGGGCAATCTGCTGCAAGAGAGCCGGTGTCTTTACTACAATCAGTCCGAGCTGCCAAGAAATGGGCTCGGCCCTTGCTATAAGCTCGGTGGGGAAGTATGCCACGCCGTTAAAGGCGGCAAACGCTGCTTCAGCGTCTATCAGGGCGACCTCGCGCCGGCCCTCATTGCGGTAGGGGCACGAGCGAAACTGCAGAAAATGGGCTCTTCCCGCACGTTACCGGTTGAAGATCTCTTTACCGGTAAGGGGGCAAATCCCATCGGCCTTGTTCGGGATGAGCTTTTGACGGAGGTTATACTCCCCATCCGCAGAGGACGCTCAGCGTCCGCATACCAGAAGTTCGCGATCAGAGGATCGATCGATTACCCGCTCGCCTCAGCCGCGGTTTTCCTTTCTGAAGCAAAAAACGGCACGATTGTAGATGCACGAATCGTTCTTGGCGCAGCCGGACCCGGACCTAAAGTCGCTCAAGACGCGGCGAGCGCGATCCAGGGGAAACGACCGCAAGATGTGCGGGACATGGATGTACAGCAGGTGGCATCGCTTGCGGCGAAGGCGGTGGAGGCAGTGGATAATCTTATCCTCCCTGCATCATACCGGAGAAAGCTGGCGGCGGTCATGACAAAGAGGGCTTTAGAAGAGGCACTGCGTAGTCTCAGGGAGGTGGAGCACGCACGCCGTACATAAGCCGGCCGCGCGTAAGCGGGCCACGAAACAGGCCACAACTATCGAAAAGAAGAGAGTCACTTTGCGCATCAACAGGGAGGAGCACGAGCTTTTCATTTACCCGCACCGTACCCTTGCCGAGGTGCTCAGGGATGAGCTGCAGCTCACCGGGACAAAACAGAGTTGCAACGATGGCGCTTGCGGAACCTGCACGGTGCTGCTCGACGGTATGCCTGTGCGCTCGTGTCTCTTGCTGGCCGTTGACGTTGACGGGAAAGAAATCACCACCATTGAGGGCCTCGCGGAGAATGGCAAACTGCATCCCGTTCAGGAGGCCTTCGTCGAGCATTACGCCATACAGTGCGGCTTCTGCACTCCCGGCATGATCTTAACGGCCAAGGCGCTGCTTGATAAGAACCCTCACCCGACAGAAGAGGAGATTCGCCGCGCGATCTCCGGAAACATTTGCCGCTGCACCGGCTACGCGAAGATCGTGGAGGCCATCAAAGCGGCCTCGGAGATGGCGAGATAACTATGGCGCAATACTCTCTCATCGGCAAAGGCATGCAGCGAGTCGACGCCATCGCCAAGGCAACAGGACAGGCCCTGTTCACGGCTGACCTGACTTTACCGCGGATGGTCTACGGTAAGGTGCTTCGCTCACCCCACCCTCACGCAAGGATAGTCCGCATCGATACTTCCCTGGCCGCCAAACTGCCCGGCGTGAAGGCTGTGGTGACCGGACACGACAGCTCTGATGAAAAATGGGGCGTCTTTCGATACACGCAGGATCAGAGATTCCTGCCTGTCGATAAGGTTCGCTACATTGGCGAAGAGGTTGCCGCTGTTGCGGCTGTTGACGAAGATACAGCTTCCGAAGCGCTCAGTCTCATCAAGGTTGAGTATGAAGAGCTACCGGCCATTTTCTCCATGGACGATGCGCTTAGACCTGATGCGCCCATCATTCACGAAAACTACCAGGGAAATATCAATATCCATGTGAAGATCGATGTCGGCGACGTGGAAAAAGGTTTCAAAGAATCATACCTGGTGAGAGAAGATACTTTTGATGCCCCTGAAGAATCTTACTTTCAGGCGGAACCGTATGCGGTTGTTGCTCAGTTTGACAACTCGGGCAGCCTGGAAATCTGGATGCCGAATGGAGGTCCTCACCTCAAATCGAAACCGCTGGCCAACGTGCTCGGCATCCCCCTCAACAAGGTACGCGTGCGCAAAATCACCATAGGCGGTGCGTTCGGCGGAAGGTCGGAGATCTCTCCCGCGGATGTGATATGCGCCCTTCTCGCCCGCAAGGCAAAGCGGCCCGTCAAGATTGTCTACACGCGGGAAGAGAACACGATTGCCACGCGTCAGGCGCATTCGATGAAGGCAATCATCAAAACCGGCGTAGACCGCGAGGGACGCGTCCAGGCCCGTGAGATCACCTGCTACATGGATGGCGGAGCCTATTCGAGCACAGGACCCATTGCCACCAGTGTGCCCTTTCTGTGCATGGAGCAGGCATACCGCATGGAGAATGTCCGTTACAACGGGTACCGCGTATTCACCAACAAGCCCATTCGCGGCATGTTCCGCTGCCACGGCAGGGCCTTCGCGTGCGGCGTGGACCTGCAGCTTGACATGATGGGTAAAGAGCTGGGCATAGACCCCGTGACCATGCGCCTCAGGAACGCCCGACAGCCCGGTGATTACACGCCGACAAAGTCATACGTGGGAAGCTGCGGCATGACCGAAACTATCGTAAGATCGGCAGAGGCGGCCCGATGGAAAGAGAAGTGGGGGAAGCTCCCCCCGTACCACGGCATCGGTATAGGCTGCAACTCTGTCCAGACGGGATTTCCGATGGGTATCCGGGGCGGGTCGGAGGCATTCATCAAGTTCAATGAAGACGGCGGCATCACCGTCATCTCCGGTGTTGTGGACAACGGCCAAGGCAACGAAACGATGCTCGTGCAGATCGCCGCGGAAGAGCTCGGGCTCGGACCCGAAGACGTGCAGCTCATCTCCGCGGACACTGAAGTAACGCCCAGCGATCCAGGCTCCTATTCCATGGTCTCCACGTTCGTCGGAGGTAACGCGGTGAGGCTCGCCGCGCAAGATGCAAAGAATAAACTTTTTGTGATAGCTGCAAAGGCGCTGGAGGCAAAGCCGGAAGATCTGATTGCTAAAGACAGAAAGATCATGGTCAAGGGCGAACCCGAGCGGAGCCTTTCCTTAACGCGGGTTATCCGCATGGCACTCTCCCGCGGCCAGTCGATCAGCGGAGAAGGCGCTTACTGGCCCAAAGTGGACTCGCGGCGCGAGTGGGTGGAAAATCCTTTTGGCCAGCTCTCTGAGGCCTTCTCATTCGGGACAACAATCGTGGAAGTGGTGGTGGACCCGGAAACGGGCCAAGTCAACGTACTCGAAACGTGGGCTGCCCAGGACGTCGGTTACGCCCTGAACCCAAAGGTCGTCGAGAGCCAGTTTGAGGGGGGGCTGGCGATGGGCGGCCAGGGAGGCATGCTCACTGAGTACCACGTCTTCGACCGTGGACGGGTCCTCAACCCCACCCAGCTTGACTACAAGCTCCCTCTTGCGTGCGACATGCCGATAATCAACAACATCATCGTCGAGAGTGTTGATCCCAATGGACCATACGGTGCGAAAGAGGCCGCCATGTCGATAGCCATGTCAGCGGCTCAAGGCTATAGCGCCGCCATCTGCGATGCGATCGGGGCATACATCCACGAGTTCCCCATCACTCCCGACAAGATACTGAAGGCGCTGGAAGAGAAGAAGGTGCGGGGCGCAGCACGTAGGGCGTAGGGAAGAGCACAGGGGAAGTGCATGAAGATTGAACGGATCGACCACATCTGTTTTGCGGTCAAGGACCTCGAGAGAACGAAAAAGATTTACGGGGAGAATTTGGGCCTCGTGCCGACGGTTGAGTACGTAGCAGAGTCGGAGTATATCAAGGTGGCACGTTATTACATCGGTGAGGTAGCGGTGGAATTCATGGAATCGACTTCACCGGAGGGAGAGGTGGCCAAATTCATCAAAAAGAGGGGTGAGGGGGTCTTTCTCATCTCCTACAAGGTGGATGACCTCGACGGGGCATTGACCGAACTTAAGGCGAGGGGCGCAGACCTCATCGACCAGGAACCACGTGCACTCTTTGGCAATCGGTATGCCTTCATACAGAAACCAGACAAGCTCTGCGGCGTGCTTACAGAACTTGTCGAAGGCGATTTTGACATAAACCAGGTAAAGGAAGCAGGACACAAGAAGTGATTGGAAAAAGCGTGGGATGTTCTAAGGGCTCATGGGGCCCGTGAATAAATCAAAGGGGGTATTTATGTTTCTCAAGAAAACGCTCGTGATGTTTTTGGGAATCAGTTTATTGGTGGGTGCGGGCCTCGTCGCACCACGTCTGGCCGACGCCCAGCAGAAGATAACGCTGACGTACGCCAATTTCCCTCCGTCTACAACGTTCCCGTGTGTCCAGATGGAGAGATGGGCAACGGAAGTACAAAAAAGAACCAATAATGTCGTTACCGTGAAGACCTTCCCGGGTGGTACGCTCCTCGCTGCCAAGAACATATTTGACGGTGTCATCACCGGCACAGCGGATATCGGGAACTTTGCGATGAGCTACCAGCCGGGCCGCTTCCCTGTCTCCGAAGCCGTCGACCTTCCCATCGGCTTCACGAGCGCCCGGGCTGCGAGCCTCGCCCTCTATGATGTCGTTGAGAAATATCCAAAAGAATTCGAAAAGGTCAAGATCTTAACCCTCTTCACCTGCCCGCCCGCGGATTTCATGACGAGGACTCCGGTGAAATCCCTGAAAGACCTGAAGGGGATGGAGCTGCGTGTTTCCGGCACG
Source organism: uncultured delta proteobacterium (assembly GCA_963835605.1). Classification (GTDB taxonomy): domain Bacteria; phylum Desulfobacterota; class Syntrophorhabdia; order Syntrophorhabdales; family WCHB1-27; genus JADGQN01. The sequence goes on from CAWIHO010000080.1 coordinate 28,411, forward strand.
GGTGCGGAGGTTATCACGCGCCTGGGAGGTACTCCTGTTGCCATGCCTCAGTCGGAAACGCCTGAGGCAATTCAGAAGGGCGTGGTAAAAGGCATCGTCTCCTCCATGGAGATACTGAAGGACTTCAACTTCGCCGCTTACTGCCCTTATGCAACTGAGGCAAACCTTTTTGTAGTCACCTTCGCCGTTGTCATGAATAAGGACAAATGGAATGCCATGCCGGCTAACGTCAAGAAGGTGCTGGATGACCTGAGGCGAGAGCAGGCTGACTGGACAGGCAAGTACGTAGATGACCACGTCAAGGAGGCCCTCACGTGGTCGAAGGAAAAATACAACCATCAGGTCTTTAAGTTGCCGGCGGCCGAGTACACTGAAATCCCGAAGCTCGTCAAACCCATGATGGACGAGTACGTCAAGAGGGTAACGCCGCAGGGGACGCCGGGAGACCAGGTCCTCAGCGATCTTTACAAGCTTAAGGATAAATACGAAAAACAGTTCAAGTAAGAGAGCAACCGTCCACCGCAAGCGGGTATCCGGGAGCTAGGACGACCGTCACGCGAAGCGTGACTAGGAAGACCGTGCATCCACCCGCAAGCGGGTACCCGGCGACTAGGAAGATGGAAGAGAGACAAGAAATACCGACCGCTCGCGGAAGAGGGTTGACTGGCCGTAGCGATCTATCCCGGAGCGCGGCGAACGGTCGTCCGACTATGGCATTATGCGGTCTTCCTAGCATAGCAGTCTGTACCTGAGCGAAGCGGTAAACCTAGTCCGCTAATCGGACGATCTTCGCTTTCAACGGAGGAGTACGATGAAGTTTCTTGAAACGCTGACCAACGTCCTTAACAAGATTCTTATGATCGCTGGTGGCATCGCTGTGCTCGCACTCATGACCCTTGCCACCGGTAACGTTGTACTCAGGATCTTCCACTTTCCCTTCCGTGGAGCGTACGAGATCGTATCCTTCCTGGGGGCCATCGTCATAGCCTTTGCCCTCGGTTACACTCAGAGAAGGAAAGATCATATTATCGTGGAAATTCTGACTGAACGATTTCCAAAAAAACTGCAGAGGGGCATCGATACTTTCGCCTACCTCGTGATCACGATATTTTTCGCGATCGTCTCATGGCAGATTTTCGTCTGGGCCATGAAGGTCTACGTGTCTCACGAGGTCTCAGAGACCTTGAAAGTGATCTATCATCCCTTTGTTTTTGCTGTTGCTCTGGCGTTTGGCATCATATCCCTGACCGCTCTTGTTGACTTCCTGAAGAACATATTCGCGCCCGGAGAGGAGATGATCATGGAAGGCCCTATCGTTGGTGTGTACGGAATCGTTATCATGTTTGCGGTATTATTCCTGTTCAGGATACCCGCGGGTTTCACCATGGCCATTGTCGGGTTCCTGGGCTTTACCTATGTGACTTCTCTGCCGGCGGCTCTCGGCATGATCGGCACTGACATGTGGAACATTTTCTCAAACTACGGGCTCACCGTCATCCCTATGTTTATTCTCGTGGGTGAATTCGTCCACTATGCGGGGTACAACGACGGGCTCTATTATGCAACGTACAAATGGTTCGGCCATTACAAGGGCGGCCTCGCGATCACCACTATCATGGCGTGCGCAGCCTTCTCAGCCATAAGCGGGAGCAATACTGCGACCGCAGCGACCATGAGCCAGGTGGCGATCCCGGCCATGAGAAAATATGGCTATCATCCGATGCTGAACGCGGGCTCTGTCGCAGCCGGCGCCACCCTCGGTGTTCTCATCCCCCCGAGCATCGTGCTCGTCGTGTACGGACTCTATACCGGCCAATCCATCGGTAAGCTCTTTTTCGGCAACGTATATACCAAGCGCCATACTGACCATTCTCATCGCGGCGACCGTGGCATACATCTGCTGGCGTCATCCTACCTGGGGACCTGCCGGCGACAAAAGCACATGGCGGGAACGGTTTAAGGCACTCCCGGATATCATCGACATTCTGATACTCTTCGCCATCATTATGTACGCCCTCTTTACCGGCGTTGTTACTGCCACTGAAGCAGCCGCGGCAAGCTGCGCCCTCGGCCTTATCATCTGCCTCGTCCGCCGGAAATTGTCATGGAAACATTTCATCTTATCCATCGTCGATACCCTGCGTATCTCATGCCTTGTCTTCATGATCGTGGCAGGAGCGGTTATTTTCGGCCGTTTTCTCACGGTTACCCGTCTTCCCTTTGAAGCCGCGGACTGGATCAGCGGTCTGGCTCTCCCGAACTGGATCCTCCTCTGGGTGGTTCTGTTCTGTTACATCATCGGGGGATGCGTGATGGACGCGCTCGCCTTCCTGCTTGTCTCCCTGCCCATCTTCTATCCCATTGTCACGCATATGGGCTATGACCCGATCTGGTTTGGTCAAATAATCACCATCGTGACGACCATGGGTTCTATCATGCCGCCGATAGGGATATGTTGTTACGTGGTCGCAGGCATGTCGAAAGATATTCCGCTGGCAACGGTCTTCCGAGGCGGGCTTTACTACATCCCGTCATATATTCTTATCGATCATATGCCTGATGGTGTCACCGTACTGGACGGTTCTGTGTCTGTCGAATCTCGTGAGGTGAGCACAGGGGCGGCCGGGCGCCTTTCGCGCCTAACTTCGTCGCCTTCGGGCGTCGCGCGATCCTCAACGTACCGCATAGGTACGCCTCCGGTCGGCGACCCCTCGTCTTCGCGTTATCCATCGAAACTCGCCCGGCCGGTCCGGTACCGTCTCCCCGTCTCGTCTCACATAAGCCATGTTGGTCTGGCGATACGCCAGATGAGATAGCTATCTAATTTTGTTGAATAATTTTGAGCGCTCAGATCCTTGTGATATACTTTTATCGGTCTAATATATGTACGGCCGGAGATAATGAAGGGAAATGATGCGATGAATGAGTGGGTTAGCTTCTTCGAACCGCATTTTGTGGATTCACGTACGGCGGAGCACTTCGTAGGCAAGTGTGAATTGTTGACTCCCTCTGACTCCAACCATAAAGCAAAAATCATGATGCATCAAACTCAACGCCTCGTGTCAATCGCCGACGATATTCCTATACTGCGGCCAAGGAGAGAGTCTCTTCAACTCCTCTTTCTTATGATTTGCGTGGAACACATATCAAAGCTTCACGATGGTTTCACGGGTGAAGGTCAGTCCAGGAAGTATGTTAGAAGATTCTTCAACCAGTTTCTGTCACAGCCTGACAAAGAAACGCTCGAAACAAGCTTTCTTGACCGTAACGCAATGCCAATGGTCAGGCTAAACCTGGAGAAAGTCGTTGACCTGCTCTACGATTTACGCTGTGACGTCGTTCACGAAGGTAAGTACTGGACCTTTTTCTTTTCCGACGGGCGCACCCCGATCGTCAATGTCGATCCCGATGTAAATGTATTTCTGACCCTTATTGAGTTAAGAGATATCGTTGTGAGGGGCTGCATCGATGCAATAGAAGATAAACTCAAGTCCTAACACCGCGTTGGAGCCGATCGCTTACGCTCCGCCTCCCCTTCGTGCTAGGCGTGGAGAAAATGATGGAAAGTTGGCTAACTCAGGGGACCATGCACTTTGCTGTAAACGCTGTATCATCCAGACTGTCCGTAGATCAGCCGCATGGATGCATAGAGGAAACACACGAGTTATTTGTAAGTGGCGACAGAATTGGCGAGGAGATAGATATACCAGACGGAACCCATGTCGTTTTGCAGATCAAAGGCTATAGCGCCGAATATGAGAAAGATGAAGCTGGTAACCTTGTCCTCGGATACTTGCCGAAGCGGGACGAAAACGTCTGGTTCCCCGTATTTCTGATGAGAAATGAAACCATCCGGGAAATCAGAGACTCATTTCGACATTGGCACAAGAACAAAACTGGAGACGCTTTCGTCTGGATTACACTTTCAAGCAAGCCCGAAGATGCGCAAGGTGCTGGGCATGTTCTGGTGAGAGGAATTAGGTTGTCATTCCCCGAGGCGGCAAGATGGAACGCGCAAACGGATCAGCAAGAGTGAGGTCAGTCATCGAGCCCTGAATCGATGGCAAGAGGAAAGGCGCTGAAAAGCGGCAAAGGATACGAGAAAACGGCAGATTGCCCAACGGCATACAACGATCGTCGGAGGCTCCCGCTGACGCCATATGTTAGGGCGAACTTGAGAATATGGACAATACAAAAACACTCAACAAGCTGGAGGAATTGAGAGACATAGTAGATAGCCAGAGGGGGTTTGGTTCAAGGGATGAGGGACGTAGTTGACTAACTTGACAAGCTCCGGTGAGTGAGACGTGAGGGACGGTCATTAAATTATCAAGGTCCTCCGTTAGCCGATGACGGAATGAGTTAGAGGGTGGTGCATTGAATATCCGCTACTACATTGATCCGGCTACAGAATTGCCTCATATTCATGGGCATGATGTTGAAGAAACAGAAGTGGAAGATGTTCTCTCGAACCCAGGCGAAGATCGACCGGGTCGGGAAGGTTCAAGGGTCGCGATTGGAAAGACATCGGGCGGACGTTATCTCAGGGTGATTTATGTTCCAGATCCGGCACCAAATAGCGTTTTTGTGATCACGGCGTATGACCTTCAAGGAAAACCACTACTCGCATATCGCCGCCGAAGGAGGAGAAGGAGCAGATGAAACAAAGTAAATTTCCGCAAGGATGGGACGCTGAACGTGTAAACAGAGTATTAGCCCATTATGAATCTCAGACCGAAGAAGAAGCTGTCGCTGAAGACGAGGCAGCCTTTGAAACAATGGGCCAGACGGTTATGGAAGTTCCAACAGAAATAGTACCGGCAATACGTGAGCTAATTGCGAAGCACAAAGCGGCCTGAGGAACATAGTTATTCTGCTGAACGCCTTTGGTGAGTCGGTGAGAGGAAATAGTTATGGCCAAAACCAAGTCGAAGCGTGATCCTGAGCGCGAGCAGCGTATTGAGATGGAGATCGTCGTCGATGCTTACGATGACCAGGAACGGGCCATGGGCTGGTACTATTACTTGCAAGACCAGCTTCATTTCCCGTTCACTGCAACGTGCACAACCAAGCGTGCTATCTCTCCTCTGCACATCAAAGACAAAGTTGAAGCCATCGGGGTGCCTGGCGAAGAAGAATGCGAGCACGAAATGTTCGTCATCATTCGCTGGGAAAAGGAAGGTCTAGCTGTGCCGTTATCTCAACTGAAGCCGATCGCCGCGACCGATGAGCCGACAAGGCAAGCGGTCGACGATTGGCATTATTGGGTCAAGATGGGTTATGAGTTCTTGCTAGAGCGAGAGCCAACAAGTCACTCAAAAGGGCCACGGCAAATTACCGCCGCACCCTTTAGCTTGCCGTTGGGCGAGAAGAGAAGGACGCAAGTTTGAAGGACTTCACGAAGCCAATTCCTCAAGGGTTACTGAACATTGAAGACAAGAACCGCTCAAACCTCTTCGCCTGGCGGGGACAGTTCTCCGCAGCTGGTTGAGCGCTTGCTTGACGCATACTGCCCGGACGACTCCGTGATCCTTGACCCGTTCACGGGCAGCGGCACCGTGCTGTATGAAGCGGCTTCAATGTCCTTGGCCGCCTATGGATATGAGATCAATCCCTCAGCATGGAGTTTCAGCAAACTGTACGAGTTCGCCAACGTGCCACCCGTGCAACAGCGACGGGCCGATTACGGAACTCCGAAGCAGGCTTGAGGAAGAGTTCCCGATTGTGATCTTTTCCGATGACGAACTTCCCCTGATAGGTAAAGCAGAAAATCATCCGTGTCCGCCAGACGATCAGCGACAGGCGCGAAAATCCTTTGTAACGCACTGGTTGTTATGCTGGATATCTTCAACAACCCAATATCCAGCAGCTTTGTGCAAAGCAAGTTTTCCGCCTTGGCTAGCCTTGTCCGCCAGTTGCCTTACTCGGCCAAGCCTATCAAGGCTGACCTGCACGACGCCAGGGCGCTTCCACTCGACAATCAGTCTCTTGACTTCACCATTACATCCCCCCCCTATATCAACGTGTTCAACTATCATCAGAACTACAGACGATCCGTAGAGGTGCTCGGATGGGATTTGCTGCGCGTTGCTCGCTCGGAGATAGGGTCCAACCGTGCCAACAGAGGCAACAGGTTCCTCACAGTCATTCAGTACTGCATCGACATGGCTAATGCTAGTCAAGAGTGGGCTCGCGTTCTTAAGCCCGGCCATCGAGCCATTCTGATAGTAGGACATGAATCGAGAGTTCTTGGCACGCCCTTCTATAACGCCGACATCGTTGAGAAGATCGCAAAGTCTATGGGGTTCGACATTGTGCTCCGCCAAGAGCGCCTGTTCACAAACCGCTTCGGTGACGCAATCCGTGAGGATATCCTGAACCTGGGCCGTGAATCGTACACGGCTGACTCGACACTGGCGCTCACGGTTGGTCGCGGTGTCGCCCGTGAGGCGCTAGCTGCTGCGGCAAGCGGTGCATCAAATGGGAACAGTAACTTGCTGGCGGAAGCCATTTCCCGGGTTGATGAAACGACCGGCACGCCTGTCTTTAACAGTGTCAACTACACAGACTACCATACTAGAGATTCCGTGATGATGGTCAAGGGAAAAAAGGAGCCCCATGCACAAAGATATCCCAAACTTACCGAACCCCGCACCTCGATAAACTGAACGCCCTCCTGCTGAACCGTCGTTTACCCGCTGCTGACAAGGAACGAGTGCGTGAAGCGCTTGAACGGTATAACGAGTGGATCAGAGAGTTGCGGCGGTTAAAGGTGGGCAGAAAGGCGCGGTGCAGAAACTTGTGGAGGCCACCAACCGGTACAAGATGTTTGTTGAACTCGATCTGATTTTTGATAGCCCCGGAGACTTTTTTATCGACAAAAGGGCCAACTGAAACTGGACAACACCATCCTTGAGGAGTTCCTTCCGCAACGTTTCTGTTCGGGCCTAAGTCTTGCCGATAGTACCTTCGAGCTAGGTCCCCAAAAGACGTTCGCGGGATTGAGTTTCATCTCATCGCTGGCGACCCCCGGAGTCGGAGGACGACCCGTTCTGAGAACGAAGGATCAGGACTTCGTCTTAGGCAAGCGTTTGTACATGATGACATCCTTCCACAAGGATTTCCACGACGCGGAGCGCGTCGAATCACACCTCGGATACGTCTGTGCTGAGTGTAAGACGAACCTCGACAAGACAATGTTTCAAGAGGCCGTCGCAACAAGCCGTGATTTAAAAATAGCGGTGCCGGCGTCTCTATACTTTTTGGTATGTGAATTCCTAGATATGACACCTGTCTCAATCACGCCCACCAACATTGACGACGTTCTGATCGTTAGGAAATCGAAGCGAATGTCCTCAAACGTCCGACAGGAGTATAGGACGGCTAAGGAGAGACAGGACCATCGGGACGAATATGTCCAGTTTCTTGAGTCCAGCCAAGTTTTACGCAGACGTCTTCCAGCGGATGATCGACAAGATTCAGCGGGTTGTCGATGCCACAGACCCGGAGATGGAGACGGTCCTTAAGAAAGGACACTTCTGACCAGGTTCGAAGAAGGGCCGACTGTTGCGGACGCATCCTGACCAAGAGAACTACGTGTCCTTCCGGTGAGCGTGCGTGACAATATTTGTTAAAGTGCGGTACCATCGACTTCACTCGTAATGTCATGAGAGGAGGCCTACGATGGTGCCTGTCGAGTTAGAAAAAAACCGGCGCACACTGGAAGAAGTTCAGAAGCTGTTCGCTGCATGGCGGAACCAAAAAGGAAGACGCGATCCCATTCCGCCGGCGCTATGGGAACAAGCGGTTAACCTCATACCGCACTATTCTCTCAACGCCGTGGCCAAACACCTCAGACTCAATTATAACGAATTGAAGCTACGCATCGGAGAGCCCCGCGTCACTCCTATCCCTACGAAACGATCTCCCGCCTTCATCGAGCTTGCCACCGTCCACTCTGTTGAATGCACCATCGAGATGGAAAAGCCCGGCAGGAAAATGAGGATGTGCGTCAGGGGTACGTCGGTCAATCTCCTGGAGTTGAGCCGGCAGTTCTGGCACCCATGATCCAGATCACGCCCCAGATGCGGATCCTCATGTGTGTGGATCCAGTCGACTTCAGAAAAGGAATAGACGGACTCGCGGCGATCTGCACCGGTCTCTCACTCGACCCTTTCAGCGGCTACCTTTTCGTCTTCCGTGGTCGGAGCGGCACGTCGTTGCGCATGCTGACCTACGACTCGCAAGGGTTCTGGCTCTGCCAGAAGCGGCTCTCCAAGGGACGGTTCCGCTTCTGGCCGAAAGCGGATGGGCGTGTCCACCCTCTCGCCGCCCACGAGCTCCAGGCCCTTTTGTGGAACAAGGAGCCGGGGAGAGCTCCCCTATGGCGCCCGTTAACATAATGCTGGACACAGAAGTTTGTTGTAGGTATACTCTGGGGCATGCAGTATTGCGGGCGCCCCTTCAGCACGTCTGACATCGAGCTCATCCGGGATCTCATTACCGGGGGCTTGAACCGTTCTCATCTCTCTCGACGGTTCTGCGAAAAGATAGACTGGAGAAAACCCGATGGCGGTCTGAAGGAGATGAGCTGCCGGGTCGCGCTCCTGAAGCTCGAGCGTGACGGCCACATCATCCTGCCTCCTCCTCAAAGACCCGCCAACAATCATCTGAAAAAACCGAAAGAGAAAACGCTTGCCCTGCCCACCACGGAGCAGGCAGGGGAACTCGCGCTCGAGATCGTCGACAAGAAAACGAGCAGCCTCTGGAACGCCTATATCGACCGGTACCACTACCTCGGGTATACGCCCCTGCCCGGTGCCCAGCTTCGGTACTTCGTGAAAACGGATGGCGAGATCCTCGCGCTCTTAGGCTTTGCTGCAGCCGCATGGAAGTGCGCTCCTCGTGATACGTTCATCGGCTGGGACGCGACAACGAGAAAAAATAATCTCCACCTCGTCGTCTGTAACGCCCGGTTCCTCATCCTCGTGAACATACGGAACCTCGCCTCCCGCATCCTCTCGATGACGGCAAAGCGAATCGCATCCGACTGGCGGATGCGGTACGGCTACGAACCCGTTCTGCTGGAGACCTTCGTCGATACGGAGCGCTTCACCGGAACGTGCTATAAGGCATCGAACTGGGTTTGCGTGGGAGCGACACAAGGACGGGGGAAACTTGACCGCTACCACGAGCACAAGCTTCCCAAAAAGAGCGTCTGGCTCTATCCCCTGCGCAAGGAGTTCAGGCAATGCCTCAATGGTTGAAGGTAACGCCCGAAGCTATGCAGGCGTTGCTTGAACGGCTCTACGCGCACTCGATCCTTACCGATGATTATGAGCTCATCATCGCGATCGTGGAAGCGCACGTGCTTGTGGACAGCACGCTGCAAGAGAAGCAGGAGACCGTCATGAAGCTCTTGCGGATGCTCTTCGGTGCCAAGACGGAGAAGAAAAAAACCGTGCTGCACGAGAGCGTTGCGCAACCGAAAGCTGCAAAGGAGAAGCCCAAGGGCCATGGCAGAAACGGCCGACACGCGTACACGGGAAGCAAGAAAGTCACCGTGGGCCACCCTTCGCTCAAAAGCGGGGATCCCTGTCCCGAATGTCATAAGGGCCGCCTCTATCCGGGCAGACCGTCCGTCGTCGTGAGGATCACCGGGGGTGCTCCCCTTGCGGCGACGTCATGGGAGCTTCAAAAGCTCCGCTGCAACCTGTGCGGAGAAGTATTCACTCCTCCCTTGCCTGAGCATGCAGGGACAATAAAATACGATACCACGGCAGGCGCCATGCTTGCGCTTTTGAAGTACGGGAGCGGTCTCCCCTTCAACCGGCTGGAGCAGCTCCAGGAGAGTATGGGCATCCCCCTTCCGGCTTCCACCCAGTGGGACATCGTCGAAAAAACCGCGGACCGCATCCATCCCGTCTTCCGGGAGCTCACCCGGCAGGCCGCCCAGGGGTCCCTCATCCATAATGACGACACCACCATGAAGATCCTGGCCGCCGTCAACGAGGAGGGGCGAAGCGGTACTTTCACCACGGGGATGCTCTCGGTCACCGGCAACCACACCATCGCGCTCTTCTTCACCGGGGGCAAGCATGCCGGGGAGAATTTGACCGAGGTGCTCAGGCACCGCCATGCGGGGCTCGATCCGCCGATGCAGATGGCGGACGCCCTATCGAGGAACACCTCCAGCGAGTTCAGGACGCTTCTGGCCAACTGCCTCGCGCATGCACGGAGGAACTTCGTCGACGTGGCACAGAGCTTCCCTGGTGAGTGCCGGCACGTGATCGACGTGCTGGGAGGGGTGTACGCGAACGACGCCTGGACCACAAAACAGAACATGAGCCCAGAAGAGCGGCTCCTCTACCATCAGGCACAGAGCGGTCCCCTGATGGTGGGATTGCAAAGATGGATGAGCACCCAGTTCGATGAGAAAAAGGTGGAGCCCAACTCGGGGCTGGGAAAGGCGTTCAGTTACATGCTGAAACACTGGGAACCGTTGACGCTCTTCCTCAGGGTCCCCGGGGCACCGATCGACAACAATATTTGCGAGAGAGCCTTGAAGATGGCCATACGCCATCGGAAAAATAGTCTCTTTTATCGTACCCTGCACGGTGCGTATATCGGCGATCTGTTCATGAGCGTCATCCACACGTGCCGTCTGTCAAAGGTCAATCCCTTCGACTATCTGGTGGCCCTGCAGCAGCACTCCTCAGACGTGTTCCGTAACCCCCAACGGTGGCTGCCCTGGAACTACGAGACCGCATCTGGATCATGCGGCCTTTGCAGTAATGGTATACTCATGGAGAGCTGACCATGGCAAAGAAAGTCCAGCGGAGATTGAAACGACTTCTCAAGCGACTCGAATCGCGGACACTGACCGAAGATGATCAAAGAGTGCTCGAAGTGCTCATCCGGGGACACGCCACGTTGGGTGAAATAGTGAGGAACGGCGACATGAAAACCGCAGAGCTCATGATCGGGGAGATCTTCGAGAGGGCGTTCCCTTCCTCGTAATACATTTATATAGATAAGCCAATCGAAAGCTCCGAGAGCTCATGCCCATGCTGGGAAGGTGGTCGCGGTAGCTTTTGTTCTCCGCTCCCTACGCACCCTTGCCGGA
>CAWIHO010000081.1:0-26652 GCA_963835605.1 uncultured delta proteobacterium
CAAAACTTGAATACGTGCAGTATGGGTTCTGGAAAGGTATTTACTCGTCGGTTGCCTTTGGCACCAAGGGCGCGGAGAATTGGGAAGCCCTGAGAAACATATGCTTCGAGAGCTTCGGGGACTGGCATAAACCGAATACATATGTCGAGCGATACTACTGGGTGGGCAAGCACAGTGCTATGACGCTTGAGTACGACGAAGCCGAGTCTACAGGCCAGCTCTACGTCTATTCAAAGGTGATCTATGAGAGACAGCTTGCCCAGAAGCAGCAGGGCGCCGGGTCGCGATCAGGTAAAGGATTCTGGCTCTGGCACTAGCAGAATACAGGTGGGTTGGTTTACGGAAAACAACCAAGCTGGCAGCTAGCCACCTTTATCTTGATTTCATTGAGCAGGTTCCCGAGATCCCTTGAGGAAATTCTTTCCTCTTCTGCCAACTTCAATGCCTGCTTGCACGAAATCTTCCCGTCCTTGCATAACGACTTAATCTTTTGTGTGACTTTCTCCTTGTCCATGTTTCACCCTTAAGTTAACATGTCTCGCTGCTGCCGCTGGCGGTCCGCAGCTCACTGACGACTTACTATTATTGGTGGGGTGAGTGAAGGGAATTGAACCCTCGACACCTGGGTCCACAGCCCAGTGCTCTAACCAAACTGAGCTACACTCACCGTTTTCCGATTTTTATCACAGCCATGAGGAAAAGTCAACTGTATCCGTAAGGAAGAAATCTGCTCCCAGACTCACAAAATCATGGAATTGACTTGATTATTTGGTAAAAGTTTATAAAATAGTAGTTTCAATATGGACAAAGAAACTTTTATCAGCCTTACAGAAAAGTTCTACCAGTACCTAACCATGGAGAAAGGGGCCTCGCCCAATACGATCAGGGCATACGAGGGAGATCTGGACGATTTTGTGGCTTTCGTGGCAAAGAGCCCGGGTGATCAGATAGATCATAAGATCATCAGGGCTTATATCGTGGCTATATACAGGGGCCTGAAGAAGTCGTCCCTTTCACGGAAGGTGGCGTCCATCAGAGCCTACTTCAAGTTCCTCAAAAGGAAGGGGTACATCGAGGATAACCCTGCCCTGCTCGTCAAAAATCCGCGGGTCGAAAAGCACCTGCCAAAATTCTATACCGTCGACGAAATGTTCCTTTTTCTTGATGCGTTACCGGCAGACTCGTGGCTCAGCTTGAGGAATCGTGCGATATTTGAGTTGATTTACTCAACAGGGATGCGGGCGAGTGAGGCCCTCAGCCTGGATAGGGGAAACGTCCATCTGGACGGCTTCTGGGCGCTGGTAAAAGGCAAAGGTGGCAAGGAGAGAATTCTTCCTTTTGGAGAAAAGGCGCGGGGTGCGCTTCAGGCCTATCTCGATGCAAGGCGGGATAGCGCGAGCGTCTCAAATAAAAGCCCGCTCTTCGTGAACGCCAAGGGCGCACGGCTGTCATACCGGGGATTGCTGAAGATTATGAAGAAACATCAACTCAAGGCAGGCCTTTTAAAGGACCTTGCGCTTCACGGGATCCGCCATTCGTTTGCAACACATATGCTTGGTGGGGGAGCCGATCTGCGAAGTATTCAGGAGCTCCTTGGCCACTCCAAACTTTCAACAACGCAGAAATATACCCATATTTCCATGGAAAAGATCATGGAGATATACGACAAAGCCCACCCAAGAAGGTAACATGAAACGAACAACTATACTCTGTGTTAGGCACAAAGGCGGGGTCGTTTTGGCTGGAGACGGACAGGTCACGCTCGGCGCCACCGTCATGAAGCGCACCGCCAAAAAGGTAAGGAAACTTTATCAGGATAAGTGCCTTGCCGGGTTCTCGGGAGCGACGGCTGACGCGTTCACGCTCCTTGAGAGGTTTGAGAAAAAACTGGAGCAGTTCAATGGCAACATAACGCGCGCGTCCGTTGAGCTTGCGAAAGACTGGAGAACGGACAGGCTGCTTCGAAGATTGGAAGCGCTGCTGGTTGTTGCCGATGCAGAGCATACCTTTATCGTTTCCGGTACCGGAGATGTCATAGAACCGGACGATGGGATCGCTGCGATCGGCTCCGGTGGCCCTTATGCGGAGGCTGCAGCTAAGGCGCTGGTCAAACATTCGGACCTGTCGGCGCTCGAGATTGCGCGGGAGTCGATGGCCATAGCTTCGCAGATCTGCATCTATACGAATGAACAGATTGCGGTAGAGGAGCTTTAGATGAAGACCTTGATCCCCAGGGAGATAATGGAAGCGCTCGATCGGTACATTGTTGGCCAGAAGAATGCGAAAAGGGCGGTTGCGATAGCCCTCCGGAACAGGTGGAGACGCCAGATGGTCCCCGAAGAGCTGAGAGACGAAATCGCTCCTAAGAACATCATCATGATCGGGCCGACGGGGGTTGGAAAGACGGAGATAGCAAGAAGACTTGCGAAACTGGCAAACGCACCCTTCCTCAAAATAGAGGCTACCAGATTCACGGAAGTCGGTTACGTGGGAAGGGACGTGGAGTCGATGATCCGCGACCTGACGGAGCTTTCGGTGAACATGGTGAAGAAGGAGGAGCAGGAACGGGTGCTGGAAAAGGCCAGGGAGATGGCTGAAGAAAGGACGCTCGATCTCCTCATTCCCCACAAAAAAGCGAACCGTGGCCAGGACGATGTCGTCGAGCTGCCGGAAAACACACGCGACAAATTGAGAGTCTTGTTTCGCGAAGGCAAATTGGATGAGCGATTCCTGGAGATAGAGGTCCCGGATAAGGCGCTTCCGATCATAGAGATATTCTCGTCCCAGGGTTTGGAAGAGATGGACATGCAGCTCCGGGATATGTTCGGCAACATACTGCCGAAGAAGACCAAGAAGAGAAGGGTCAAGGTGCGTGAGGCTTACGAATACCTGATCCAGGAGGAATCAAGGAAGTTGATCGACATGGATAAGGTCGTCAACGACGCGCTGGAACGTGTGGAACAGGCAGGCATCATATTCCTTGACGAGATTGACAAGATAGCCAGTCGTGAGCACACGCACGGCCCTGATGTCTCAAGGGAGGGTGTGCAGCGCGATATCTTGCCCATAGTCGAAGGAACGACGATCACAACCAAATACGGGATGGTGAAGACGAACCATGTGCTGTTTATTGCAGCCGGGGCCTTTCACATGTCGAAGCCTTCCGACCTGATACCGGAACTGCAGGGCCGCTTTCCTATCCGCGTAGGACTGGACCCCTTGAACAAGGAAGAGTTTTACAGGATCCTGACCGAGCCGGAAAATGCCCTGATAAAACAGTACAAGGCTCTTCTTGCTACCGAGGGGATAGATCTCGAATTCAACGAAGAAGCCATACTGGAGCTTGCCGACATTGCCCAGCGCGTCAATGAAATGACGGAAAATATAGGAGCGAGAAGGCTTTACACGGTCATGGAACGGCTTCTGGATGACATATCCTTTTCAGCCCCGGAAACAAAGCAGCGTAAGTTCACCATCACGAAAAAGTACGTACGGGAGAGACTGGGCGAGTTCTTGGAAAAAGAAGACCTGAGCAGGTATATCCTATGATGGAAAAGGTAGACATCCTTCTCGAAGCACTGCCGTATATTAAGCAATTCTCCGGCGCTACCTTTGTCATAAAATACGGCGGAGCAGCCATGGAGCAGGAAGAACTCGCAAAGGAGTTTGCCAAAGATATTGTTCTTCTGAAATACGTGGGTATAGACCCGGTGATCGTCCATGGCGGGGGACCGCAAATAGAAAAATTGCTCACCAGGCTCGACATTCCCACACGGTTTGTGGAAGGGTTGCGCGTGACGGATGAGCCCACGCTCCAAGTAGTCGAGATGGTCCTGTCAGGTCTTATCAACAAGCAGATTGTTCAGGAGATACATAATAATGGAGGGCGGGCCCTGGGCCTCTCGGGAAAAGACGCCAAGCTGCTTGTCGCGAAGAAGGTGGAGGACAAGGAGATCGGTTTCGTCGGCGACATAGTGGAAGTCAATGTCAAGATAGTAAGGGAGATTTCGAAACTCGGCTACATCCCCGTGGTCGCACCGCTTGCAGCCGGCGTTGACGGACATACCTATAATGTGAATGCCGATACCGCTGCCGGTGCCATTGCCAAGGAGCTTATGGCAGAAAAGCTTATCCTGCTAACGGACGTACCCGGAGTGCTGGGCAAGGATCTGAAGCCTATATCGATGATCAAGAAAGACGAGGTACATGGCCTCATAAAGAACGAGACCATCAGGGGCGGCATGATACCCAAGGCCAGGTGCTGTCTCGATGCGCTTCACGGTGGGGTCAAGAAGACGCATATCATCGATGGCAGAGTGGCACACGCGCTCCTTCTCGAAGTGCTCACGGATTCGGGGATCGGGACGCAGATTTCGGGAGGAGAATGATGCAGGAAAAGTTGATTGAAAAAGGAAAGAAATATCTGGCGAATACCTATACGAGATTCCCGATAGTCGTAACAAAAGGCGAAGGCTGCTGGCTTTGGGATATGGACGGGAGAAGGTATCTCGATTTCCTGTCCGGGATAGCGGTCTGTAATCTCGGCCACGCCCCGAGGAGCGTTGTGGAAGCGTTAACCAACCAGGCAAACAGGCTTTTTCACGTCTCAAACCTTTTTTATACGGAGGTCCAGATCCGCGCTGCAGAGCTGCTTGTGGAGCACTCTTTCGGTGACAAAGTCTTTTTCTGCAACAGCGGGGCGGAGGCAAATGAAGCGGCAATCAAGCTTGCGCGGCGGTACTCCTGGAAGAAGTACGGAGAAGGCAGATCCGATATTATAGCCATGGAGAATTCCTTTCACGGCAGGACGATGGCCACGCTCTCCGCAACAGGGCAGACTAAGTTTCAGGTGGGATTCAGCCCGCTGCTTGAAGGCTTCGCCTTTGTCCCGTTCAATAACCGGGCGGCCCTCGAAAAAGCGATTTCAGAGCGGACCTGCGCCATCATCCTCGAATTGATCCAGTCCGAGGGGGGTGTCTATGTCGCCAACAAGGAGTACGTTAAATTTATCCGCGAGCTGGCAGATCAGAGGGACATTCTTATCATCCTGGATGAGGTCCAGACGGGTATGGGAAGGACGGGAAAACTTTTTGGATACGAGCATTACGGGATAGAGCCCGACGTTGTGAGCATTGCAAAGGCCCTTGGTGGAGGGTTTCCTGTTGGAGCCATTATAGCGAAAGAAGGTGCAGCCTCAGCTTTTGAGCCGGGGACCCACGCGTCCACCTTTGGTGGCAATGCGCTTGCCGCATCCGCCATCGTGGCTACAATCAATACCTTGATCGAAGAAGGGATAGTCGCTAACTGCGCCAAGATGGGGAGACTGTTGGTGGAAGGGCTGCTGGCCCTCAAGCGGAGATTCCCCGTCATCGTTGACGTGCGCGGCATGGGACTTCTTCTTGGCATCGAACTCTCCATCCCGGGAGAGCCGCTCGTACAGGAGTTTTTGAAAGAGGGTGTGATTCTCTATGCCACCAAGGGGAACGTGTTGAGACTTCTGCCACCGCTCATCATAGGCAGAGAAGAGGTTGGTTTATTCCTCGATATAGCCACGAGAGTATTCGAAAGGCAAAAATCGTGAAGAGAGACCTCACAAAGATACTCGACCTGACATCGGACGAATGTGCCTATCTTCTGGAGAGGGCTGCCTTCATGAAGCGGATGAGGCAGGCACGAGGGGAATATGTGCCCTTGCGCGGGAAGAGCCTGGCTATGATTTTTGAGAAGGCCTCTACCAGGACGAGGGTCTCCTTTGAACTGGGCATG
Organism: uncultured delta proteobacterium; assembly: GCA_963835605.1. GTDB lineage: Bacteria > Desulfobacterota > Syntrophorhabdia > Syntrophorhabdales > WCHB1-27 > JADGQN01. The sequence continues at coordinate 5,767 of CAWIHO010000081.1, forward strand.
AAAGAACTTGGTGGTAACGCCTTGCACCTGAGTGCGGCGGAAACACAGATCGGGAGAGGTGAGGCCATCAGTGATACCGGGAGGGTACTCAGCCGGTATGTGAACGCCATCATGATTCGCACCTATGCCCAGGAGACCGTAGAGGAGCTGGCACACTGGTCGAGCGTGCCGGTGATCAACGGGCTTTCAGACCTGTACCATCCTTGCCAGATACTCGCTGATCTGTTTACGACTCGGGAGCTGAAAGGCGATTTGAGGGGATTGAAAATCGCCTATATCGGAGACGGAAATAATGTGGCGAATTCGTGGATTGAAGCCGCCATTCTTCTTGGCCTAAATCTGGCCGTTGCCTTTCCGGACCAATATAGACCATCGCCGGCGCTTGAAAGGCTGGCACGAAAAAACGGCAATATACTCTTTACCAATGACCCTGCGGAAGCGGCAGATAATGCTGATGCCATTAATACGGATGTATGGGTCAGTATGGGGATGGAGAAGGAAAGAGACGAAAGAACAGGTGCCTTTGCCGGCTTCAGCGTGGATGAGAAACTCTTAAAACACGCGAAGAAGGACGTTGTCGTGATGCATTGTCTGCCTGCTCACAAGAACGAGGAGATAAGCGAGTCCGTTTTCGAGCGGTTTCAGGAGGTCATCTTTACGCAGGCGGAGAACCGGCTTCACGCCCAAAAGGCGCTCTTAGAATGGTTGATGGTGGAGGTTTAGATGGCTCAAGCAAAGGATGTAAAGAAGGTAGTGCTCGCATATTCCGGGGGTCTGGACACTTCCATTATAGTGAAATGGTTGAAGGAAGAGTATAACTGCGAGGTGATCGCTTATTGCGCCGACATAGGACAGGAAGAAGAGTTGGACGGGCTCGAAGAAAAGGCCATAAAGACAGGCGCCTCGAAGATTTACATTGAAGACCTGAGAGAAGAGTTCGCGCGGGACTTCGTTTTCTTTGCCTTGAAGGCAAACGCAGTATACGAAGGGACGTACCTCATGGGTACATCCATCGCGCGGCCTCTTATTGCTAAGAGGCAGATCGAAATTGCCCGGGAAGAGCACGCCGACGCCGTCGCGCATGGCGCCACAGGCAAAGGCAATGACCAGGTGAGATTTGAGTTGACCTGCTATGCCCTGGCCCCGCACATCAGGGTGATAGCGCCGTGGAGAGAATGGACCTTCACGTCGCGGGAAGAGTTGATCGACTACGCGAAAAAGCACGACATTGATGTCCCGGTAAGCAAGGAAAAGCCCTACAGCACGGACCGCAACTTGATGCATATCAGCTATGAAGGAGGCATTCTCGAAGACCCCTGGCGCGAACCGGACGAGTCTATGTTCCGGCTTAGCCTGTCTCCTGAAAAAGCGCCTGACTTTCCGCGTTATATCGAAATCGATTTCGTGGACGGCATGCCTGTTGCTATTGACGGCAGGCAGACGGCGCCCCATGAGATCGTGATGCTTCTCAATCATATCGCCGGCGAAAACGGCGTCGGCCGGATTGATGTGGTCGAGAACAGGTTTGTGGGTATGAAGTCCAGGGGCGTCTACGAAACCCCTGGTGTGACCGTGCTGCACGTTGCTCACAGGGCTATGGAATCGATCACCATGGACAGAGAAGTGATGCACCTTCGAGACAGCCTCATCACGAAAATTTCTGAACTCATATATTATGGTTTCTGGTATTCGCCGGAGATGAACGCGCTGCGGGCCTTCATCCAGGAGACCCAAAAGGGCGTCACGGGCACGGTCAGACTGAAGCTCTACAAGGGCAACTGCATTGTTGTCGGCCGAAAATCGGAGCGTTCACTCTATATGAAGGACTTTGCGACGTTCGATAAAGATGCGGTTTACGACCAGAAGGACGCGAGCGGTTTCATACGGCTCAATGCGTTGAGGCTCAGGATAAAGGCCATGCTGGACAGCAAATAGGTCATGGGTCATGGAACATCCACGACCCGCTCTACAGGCGCCCTTGGGTACCCGGTCACGAATCACAAGAGATTGTTTTTGACTTGACCCTTGACCCCTGCCCCATGACCCTGCTTTTGAAGGAGTTTTGAAGTGAGATTGTACGATCCCAAAGAGATCGAGGAGAAGTGGCAGAAAGTCTGGGAGGAGAAGAACCTATTCCACGTCGGGGAGGACGCGGGGAAGCAGAAGTATTACCTCCTGGAGATGTTTCCTTACCCATCTGGCAAGATTCACATGGGGCATGTAAGGAACTACTCCATAGGTGACGTCATCGCCCGTTACAAGCGGATGAAGGGTTACAATGTGCTCCATCCCATGGGTTGGGACGCCTTCGGTATGCCCGCGGAAAATGCCGCAATCCAGCACGGGGTACAACCCGCCGTATGGACATATGATAACATCGCTCATATGAAGACGCAGCTCAAAAGGCTGGGCTTTGGCTACGACTGGAGCAGGGAGCTCGCGACCTGCGACGTGGATTACTACGGCTGGGAGCAATGGGTATTCCTGAAAATGTACGAGAAGGGACTGGTTTACCGCAAGAATGCCCCTGTCAACTACTGCAAGCTCTGCTCGACCGTGCTGGCCAATGAACAGGTGGAGGACGGCCGCTGCTGGAGGTGTGGTGAAGAGGTCGTGCAGAACGAGCTGACGCAGTGGTTTTTTGCCATCACGAAGTATGCAGACGAGCTCTACGAGTATGCGAACAAACTGCCCGGCTGGCCCGAGCGGGTCCTGAACATGCAGAAGAACTGGATTGGGAAGAGCTACGGCGTGGAGGTCGACTTCCCTCTTGAAAAGGGCGGTCTGCTCACCATATTCACCACGCGACCGGATACGCTCTACGGGGTTACCTTCATGGTGCTTGCACCCGAACACGCACTGGCTACGGAGCTTGCGCACGCCACTCCCTACGAAAAAGAGGTGCTCTCGTTCGTTCAGAAGGCGAGGAGCCAGGACCGCAGCTTCAGACTGGAGCTGTCCGGGAGCAAGGAAGGCGTCTTTACGGGTGCCTACGCGATAAACCCGCTCACCGACCAGCGGGTGCCCATATACGTGAGTAACTTTGTCCTCGCGGAATATGGCACGGGGGCGATCATGTCTGTCCCGGCCCATGACCAGCGGGACTTCGAATTCGCAGAAGCTTACGGGCTGCCCATCGTCGTTACCATCATGCCAGAAGGCGGAGTCCTTGATGCGGCTTCGATGGGGACGGCTTACGAGGGTGATGGCACCATGGTCAACTCAGGCCCTTTCAACGGGAGACAGAACAGAGAGGCGATCCCCGAGATCATCGCCTATCTCGAAGGGAAGGGTATAGGGAAAGGAAGAGTGAACTACCGCCTCAGGGACTGGGGCATATCGAGGCAGCGCTACTGGGGTGCGCCGATCCCTATCATCTATTGCGAAAGTTGCGGCGTGGTACCTGTGCCCTATAAGGACCTGCCGGTGAAGCTGCCTCTCGACCTTCAGGTAAAGGTGGTGGGCAAATCGCCGCTCTCAGACTACCCGGGATTCTATCGTGTCAACTGTCCTGCTTGTGGCCGAGAGGCACGAAGAGAGACCGACACCATGGACACCTTTGTCGAATCGTCCTGGTACTTCCTCAGATACGCGTGCCCCGGCTATAATGACGCACCGCTTGACCGGAAGCGGGTCGATTACTGGATGCCCGTCGACCAGTACATAGGCGGCATTGAGCACGCAGTGCTCCACCTTCTCTATTCCAGGTTTTTTAATAGGATCATCAATGAGTTGGGGTTTGTTGGGGTAAGGGAACCTTTCCAGAATTTGCTCACCCAAGGCATGGTGATAAAGGACGGCGCCAAAATGAGCAAATCAAAGGGGAATGTGGTCGACCCCGATTACCTGATCCAACGTTACGGTGCGGATACAGCGCGTCTCTTCTGCCTTTTCGCCTCTCCACCCGAAAAAGATCTGGACTGGAGTGACAACGGCGTGGAGGGTTGCTACCGCTTTCTGCAAAGGGTTTGGAGGCTCGTCGTTGATCGTGCCGATACACTCAAAAAGGTGTCGGCAACGATTGAGGGAGACGCGGGGAACACTGAAAACAAGGAGACTTCCCGGCTCGTCTACGTGATCCATAAAACGATCAAGAAGGTGACCGAGGATGCGGAGAGATTTCACCTCAACACGGCAATCGCAAGCATCATGGAACTGGTAAATGCCATCTATAAGTTTGTTGAGGTTGAGAGAAAAGACAAAGAACTTCAGCTCTTGAAGGGCGCGATTGCGCACCTCATCGTTCTCCTGAGCCCCTTCTGCCCGCACATTACAGCAGATCTCTGGGAGGCCATGGGAAATGGGGGTCACCTCGTCGACCACGCGTGGCCGGCGTACAACGAGGCTTACATCAGGGAAGAAAGGGTAACCGTGGCTGTCCAGGTGAACGGTAAGCTGAGAGACACCTGCGCGGTAGAGAGGGATCTGGACGAGGCGGCTTTGAAACATGTTGTGCTCTCTCTCGACAAGGTAAAGAGGCATCTCGAGAACCGGGAGATTCGGAAGGTCATCTTTATACCAAACAAACTGGTGAACATAGTATGCTAAGCGTGACGGAGAGGTTGTCCTATACGAGGCTGCTTACATTATTTTTTTTGTTTCTAATCCTGTCCTCCTGCGGGTATACCATCGTCCGGGAAAAGGGTGTCTTCCAGGGCGAGGTGGTTTCCCTCGATGTGCCGGTCTTCAAGAATCAGACTCTGGAGCCTCAGGTACCCCAGTTTTTCACCGAGGCATTTAGCAGGGAGCTCGTTGCAGGTGGTCTTTTTGACATCAACAAAGCCGGTGCATCGAATACGTTGCAGGGCACCATCACTGGCATCAGGATCGTGCCCGCGGCTTTCGACCAGAATGGCCTGGCCATACAGAAGTACGTCTATGCCACTGTGAGCCTTGCTCTCTCAAAAAAAGATGGCCGAACCATCAAGAGTTATGGACTCTCGGATGCGGAGCCCTACGACGTTAGCGATATAAATCTCGAAGATTCCAACATGAAGCAAGCCTTGACGAGAATTGCCGCGAGGATGGCGCGCAGGTTCAGCGCGCAGGTGATAATGGACATCGACCGGAAAGCCCTCTAGCCGGGCGGCCTTTCGCGCCTATCTTCGTTGGCCTTCGGCCTGTTCTCCTTCGACGTACCCCAGGTACGCCTGCGTCGCCCGGACCTCGGAGCGCCTCGGTATCCATCGAAATTCCACCCGCCATGGAGACCAACCTCAAATACTTTCGCCAATCCTATCTTGACGTTCCCTGTGGGTCGCCGTTCTGAGATTCGCTCCGCGCTGCGGAGCGAATAGACCTGGACCCATTACCGGCTTCTAATGCGGGTCAAAAAAAGAAAAAGCACGCGACTACTATCTGAAGGAGGCAGCCGACCAGAACTGGAGCACCAGCGCGCAGGTGTGATTGCAGGCATACACTGGATAGCTTTGTAGCGGCGGCTTCGTCCAGCGCCACACGCCGGGCGGCCTTTCGCGCCTATCTTCGTTGGCCTTCGGCCTGTTCTGCTCCGACGCACCGCCACGTACGCCTGCGTATCCCAGGCTTCGGCTCGCCTCGGTATCCATCGAAATTCGACCCGGCATGAACCGATGTTTTTCGCTATGCTAAAATTCGGTCTATTGTTCGCGCAAAAATCACTTATAGGGCGTATCTTCGAACATCGACGGCTGACGATTTGTGGCAACCAGCCTTATACGAACGTTTGTGGCTGTGTACTCTTCTACAATCTCTTTGGACTTCAATCTGTTTAGTGCACGGTATATCTGCTTCTCAAATTCAATTCTGTTTTGCCCTCTCATGTGACAGTCCAAATGTTTACAGACTCGGGAAGTAAGGGAGTCTTTGGTGCAGCTGTAATTAGGGCACCCCTGGAGAGCTGTGACAATCGAGTTCTGAAGGGTCTCCGATGTGAAACCCTCTCGCTGGGACCTTTTCTTGCTCCACTCAAGTGCGTGATCGAGTCTTTCGTTGACAACCCTGTGCGGAAGCCGATCCCTGATGTTTAGTACCGGGGCTGCCTGCTTGACCTGCGTATCCGATGGTTTGGGCGAACTACGCCGTTCAGGCGGGAAGACGTGATGCTCTTCAAGGGTTTTCCATAGAGATTCCAAGGCTCGTTGAGGATCAAAGTAGAATTCGCTGCCACGTACTCGCCAGAAAGACCAGCCACACCGTTCGAGGACCCGTTGACGGCGCATGTCCCGCTCACGCTGCTCTGAACTGCTATGCCAGTGATCCCCATCGCATTCCACGGCCAGTCGCTTCTGTTCGCTTTCAATCACGAAATCGATACTATAACCGGCAACCTCAAACTGCGGAATGACTCGGTAGCCACGTGCGGTAATCAGGTCATATACGTCTCTTTCAAAATCGTTGGTGCACCGGTCACGTGTTCCGGCGATTGGCTGAGAGGTTGGATCGAGGCAGTAGCTCAGAAGGCGATAGCGTAAGCATTCCTTGTTGCGGAAATCATTGACCGTGGGAGTATGAAAAAGCCACATCTGATCCCGCGCTCGACTTGCTGCGACATTGAACCTTCTCATGTCTGACTGTTTGGTCAACGCTATCATCTGGGTATCGCCGGGAGCCGCTACCATGCTGAGAAATATCACATCTCGTTCATCGCCTTGGAATGCGTATGCATCGCCACATACTATATTTCGCTGAGCGATCTCCTCGGGGCCGATTTCTTCAAGCAGCATCTGTTCGATCTGACGGGCTTGATACTCGCCGAGAAGACTTATTACGCCAAGAGTTTTCTTACCGTACGGATGCTTTTCGTCTACGGGGCAATTGTAGTCTGGACTTTTGCAGCACTCGGCAATCTTTTCGACAATTGCTTCTGCCTCCGGAAGATTTCTCGCTGCTTGGGTACTGCCTTCCCGATACCCGTCATTCACGTGATAGGTCAAAACCGGATCGAGGCGCACGGGCGGGTACTGCCGGAGAGGCTCTAGTGGACTGTGTTGATAGCAGAGGTTGTTTGAAAACTGAATGATCTCAGGCATGCAGCGGAAATGTTCCCGAAGGACGATGCGTCCAGGGAATATAATCAGGCCAAGGGCAAAGAAAGAGCTGTCTAAATCTATTGCTCCTTTGCTGGCGATAGGAAAGTCTCTCAAATATTTCTGTTGGAGCAGGTCAACGTCGCCACGCGAGACACCAGGATTTTCCGGACTGATTTGCTGGTCATCACCGACAACAATGATCTTCCTTGCCAGAAATGAAAGAAACAAGGCGTCTGGACCCGACTGGCTGGCCTCGTCGATGATCACGACATCGTACGCGTCCACACCTGGTTTTACCGTCTCCGCAACTTTGTAAAGAGGCATGATCCATGCTGGGATGGCGCTTCGACACTGCTCCATGTTCTCACGCGCCCGTCTGCGGTGCAACTCCGCATACTTTCCCTTACCTTTTCCGACCTTTCTGACTTCTTGCGTCCACGCCTGCAGAGATCGGCGCTCATTTTCTTTCAACTGGCCGAGGCAGTGCCGCCAGGCTGACGCCGCCGCAAGCCCGGAGGTGGCGCGGCGGATATCCTCCTGGGTTTCCCTGAGTCGGGAAGCCAACTGCGCCTCATTTGCGCCCTCGATGTATTCTTGGAGCCAGGATTTTGCCTGATTCCACGTCCAACTCTGAGAGAACCGGGTGAGCCTCTCGTCCCAATCTGGGCTTAACGGGTCAGATTCAATCCTCTTGGCAAGATCGGGAGCAAGACGTGATAGCCTCCCCTGCAGTTCTTGCCGTTTTTGGTACAGTAAGCCCTCCGTTTGGAGGATCGTCAAGGTTGAACGGAATTTCCCGTAGCCCAGTTCGTCTCGGCTCCTCACAGCCCGAAGAAGATCATTTAATATCGAGTGGGGGTTAGTTGCCGCCATGCCCGCTACGATCGCCTGCTCCGTCTCATCAAAAAACCTACGCGCAGTTTTCAGCGAACGCTCGGCCTCAATAGCTTGAATCGTACGCTGGTAACGCTCGACTTCTTCAACAATGTGCCACGCTGGGTGCGGAAGTCCCTGGATCCCTGAGCATGCGTCTCTTGCCTCTCCCAGCAAGGAAGCGAGCCTTAAAGCTCTGTCCAGAGGTTTACAGAGATCTTCAATGATGCCTACCTGCACGGAGCGGCTACCCGTAGACCTTTCCGAATAAGGCGACCACTGGGACCAGAGCTTTTCAATCCGGCTGTCAGCCTCAAGTGTCTCTATGAGATCTGCTAGCGCACGCAGATTATCACATCTCTGACCGTTTACGAAGGTCTTGGTCACAAGGTACCACGCCTTTTTGACAGGCTTGGGGCGGAGTAATGGCAGACCCAGCGAACCGCCGTGAGCCAAATGATTGTATAAGGACTTGGCGTTGGCAGTCATTACGGCTCGATCATAACCTTCGGGGAAATTGATCTGCCTATCATCGGCCGTCCGCGCCAGCTCTATCAGTCCGTCGAGATGGGCCTGGGACGCTCTGAACAACTCACCCCAGCTTCGATCGCGGTCACAAAGCACGTCGTGTACGGCTCGGGGCACCCATGGCTGGCTGTGCTTCAGAACATTAGCACGGGTATCGAGAAGGCTTGCAAGGGCAACCTTCAGGCGACTCAGACTCTCTTCTGAAGCTGCGGCGAGTTTTTGATAAATATCCGCATTTATCAAGGGACCAAAGCTGTTATGGTGGTCTTCTGCTTCTACCTCTATCCTGTGATTCCAAATAAAGTCTTCGGTGGCAGGCAACTTGTCGGGCGAGATTATTGACTTCCGCAACTCAGCAACCCTGTCTCGTGTAAACTCTCGATGCAATCTGAGCATCTCAAGGATTTCCTGGTTATTCAGCGGCGGGTCAGTGTCAGCACGTATGTCTGCCTCAATCCAGTCGTACAGTGGCCTCTCATTTGCGACCCGTCTTGCAACGGCCTGAGCGGTTCCTGAGTATTCCCCATGACAGACCCCATGTACGTAGGTTTCCCGTTCCCTAATCTCTGTCAGCCGACGATGCAGAGTAGCCTCTTGCCTGCGCAAGGTATCCAAGGTTTCTCTAAGGTTGCCAGTTTCCTCCTTATTCTTCCCGGGATTCCAATCATGCTGTTTGTTCGTAATCCCGTAGACACAATCCTCCAGTTCTTTCAGGGCGGTAGAATCGTTTCCCAAAAGGCTGACGCACAGAGCCGCCATTTCTTTCGGGATCATTCCTTTGAGGACTTTCAGAGCCCTGGGTGTTTGGCTCGTCACCAGCACCCGTTTCCCCCCGCCAAGCAGGCTACAAACCAGGTTGGCAATAGTATGGCTCTTTCCGGTCCCCGGCGGGCCTTGGACCACCACGCCCTGTCTGGTGTTTATGGTATCGACAATTCTGTTCTGCTCGTCATTCGAAGGCAGCGGGAAGAGGATCTCCTCGAAGGCCCGGAACCGCTGTTCCGGTTGAGATTCGGTATCTGATGCGGGTTCGTCGATGACCTCAACAATCCGCTGAATCCCTAAAGGAATCTGGACGCCGGACTTCAACTGGCCGATAATGTCTTGAAATGTGGAAATCAGGCTGCGCTGCGACCTCTTCCGGAGAATAAGAGCGGGAGAGAGCGTAACCTTTGGTTTGTCAGACGCGTCTTTGGGAGCTGAGAGATCATCGGCGTACGTTCCCTGCGCCGACAGTGTGTTTATCCAGGACTGAAGCGTTTCTTTCAGGGAGGGGTTATTCCAGAGAGCATCATCCAGTGCGGCGAGTTGCTTTTCGAGTGCGACCTGTTCTTCCGGGTCCGGCCTTTCAAATGCCTCCAGCATGTCCTGTTCGAGAACTGGCTTTGCCCCCTCCGCCCCAGGGGAAACAGTCAAGGTTCCGCGTCTTCCATCAAGTTCTACGGAAGCCTGACCGACGATAAGATGGCGGCGAACGGTTTGACCCGAAGGTGTTTTCTAACTGAGGAGGCCTAAGCCCAGGACGAGCTCGAAGGTTTCGCCAAGAGTCTTCTGTTGCTGGTAGATGGCGTGCAGAGTTGAATAGGCGTTTTGGACCTTTTTTAATCTTTCATTCTCCAGGGCCCACGGCCACCACTTTTCTTCCAGGTATTTATCCCAATGATCGCGGACATAAGGCTGTGTGCCTACGTCGATAAATCTTTGTTCCGCTTCAGGATTACTCCCTTCATCACCAGTGTCAGGCGCAGTTATCCGCGTTAGGATTTCAGGGACATCGCTGGAATTCGCAAGATCCACCTCCCGCACCCATGGCTCAACATCCTTTGGCACTGGTGGAAACGGCCTGATTGTCGGTTTTTTAATCTCAAGCCACGTGTCGTCATCTTCGGACCTGAACCCACCCCAGGCCGGCGTGTAACACTCCTGCTCCTTCGGTACGTCGCTGAACCACAGCACCCTGTCATAGCTTTCAACGTTGCGGACGGTCTTACTGCGAAGCTCCGCAAGCTCCCGCAAGTACGAGAACAAGTTGATGGCTTGTGTTCTTATGGCGTTGGTGGCGTCACTCATTCGAAACTCCCAGAGTGCCGGCATCCCGGGAAGGTTGCACCGCCCAGTAGGTCATGGCGCACGCTAAGACGACACTGCGCATCCTCTCAAGAAATCGGCTTCACAAAGTACCAGTTGCGCCACATTGAGGACAAAACACGCATATCTCCGAACCAGCTACTCTTCCATTATACAAGAGGTTGCTGAAAAAACAACAAATTTTGCTAAGCTACTCCACTCACTGCTTACCGAAATCTGATACACCCAATCGTTGGCCAATAGCTTAACCGGAGAAACGGCGCCAGAATCGGTTGCCGACGCTTATGCAGCCTGCCTTTGCAGCCTCACCGAGAACCGGTCCCTGTTCATCTGTAGGGCCTCGCGCTGGGCCGCGTCGAGCGCGCAGCCGAATTGCGCGTACCTTGCGTCGCCGTAGAGTGGGCGGTCCTAACATTTCTCTATTCTTTTGTCAGGATTTCCTCTAGAATTATAGTCATCAGAGGATAAGAATGGCGGCAAGAATAGAGGCTTTCATCAAACCTGAGTTATTGGTATGGGCCCGTGAGAGCGCAGGCTATAGCTTGACGGATGCTGCCCGTAAAATAGGTGTTGTACCCGAAAAGTTGGGCTCATGGGAAAAAGGCACTACTAGGCCATCGATCCATCAACTGCAAAAAGTTGCATCGGCTTACAAAAGGCCATTGGCGGTATTCTATCTGTCGGAGCCTCCGCGCACATTTGATGCCATGCGCGACTTTAGAAGATTGCCATTGGACGGCGAATTGAAGAGGTCGCCGGCTCTTCTGTTCGAAATACGGAAAGCATACCAGAAAAGAGAGATCGCCATAGAGATGTCAGACCTATTAAATGAGGCCCCCGAAAGGCTTCATATCGCCGCAGATGTCAATAATCAGCCGGAGACCCTTTCTCAGACAATGCGTAACGCTCTAGGGTTTACACTGGAGGAACAACTGCGAGTGAAGGACCGAAACGAGGCGTTGCGTCTCTGGCGGGAATCAATCGAAAGGCTGGGCGTCTTGGTGTTCCAGACGAACAGCAGAAGTCAAATCTCTCTGCGTGAAATGCGGGGCTTCTCCATTAGCGAGGCACCTTATCCAGTAGTTGTGCTTAATTCCAAGGATTCGCCCAGCGGCAAAATATTCACGCTGCTGCACGAGTTCGTTCACATACTGTTGCATAACGGCGGACTTTGCGACCTTGAAGACTATGGAGACGACAGCACAGAGGATCAGAGAATTGAATTCTTCTGCAACATGGCGGCGGGGGCGCTCCTTGTGCCGGCAGAGAGTCTCGCCGGGAACAGCATGGTGCGTCCGGTGGGCAGGACAAAAATATGGACCGATGAAGAACTTCTGGAATTATCGAATCTGTACTCAGTTAGTAGCGAAGTCATTCTCCGAAGGTTGCTGATCTTGGGCAAAACGACGACCGATTTCTACAAGCGAAAACGCTCAGAATACCTCAAAATAGAAAAGAAGCGAACGAGCGGTTATGCGCCATTTCACCGATTAGTTGTAAGAGACAACGGACCCTATTACACAAGACTTGTTATAAGCGCATACCAGCAGGAGATGATCACGGCAAGCGATCTGTCGGATTACTTGGGCACGAAATTGCAGCATCTAAATGACATCGAAAAAGATGTCGCCATGGTTCGATAGAAAGGAGGTGGCGTGCAGTACTGCGTTGACACCAGCGCTCTCCTCGATGGATGGGTGAGATGGTACCCTCCAGATACATTCTTGACACTTTGGGAGAATATCGAAGGGCTTATTGACGAGGGAGTGATTGTAGCCCCCGAAGAAGTGCTTGTAGAGCTTGCAAAGAAGGATGATGACGTACACAAATGGGCCAAGAATAACAAAAAGCTCTTTGTGGCTCCTTCCAAAGATATTCAGTCAGCAACATCGGAGATTCTGAGTATATTTCCACGCTTGGTTGACTCCCGCAAGGAACGATCTCAGGCGGATCCTTTCGTCATAGCCGTCGCGAAGACCTACGAACTCACGGTCGTAACGGAGGAAAAGAGACCAGGGACAATAGATCGGCCAACAATCCCTATTGTCTGCGACCACTTCAAGATTAAGTGTATCAGGTTACTTGATATGATGAGGGATCAGGGCTGGAAGTTCTAAATGCTACTCAAACAGCCCCATCCTTTATTTTCAATACTCCGCGCGGTGCGCGGAATATCCGCGGTCCACGACAAAGAGTCTGAAATGCATCGGCACTTCCCGCGCGCTACTGCGGCACCGGTTGATTGAGTCGGAGTTGATGAAGGCTTCAAAAGCCTTCTCTGCTGTTATCCTAGCATCTGGAGGCTTTTACTCGCCGCCCGAAAAACCCGAGCGGGATACCCAGGGAAAACGGCTGCTTTCTCAACGTCCTTCATAGCACGCCTGCGTATCCCAGGTTTCGGCTCGCCTCGGTATCCATCGAAATTTCACCCGGCATGAAGAGGTCGACCGTCACGCCGCTCACGGCTTATACCAATTTGCATTCAAGATGGAGACCGAGGCGGCAGCGAGGAGCCGACGCAGGCGTACCTGGGGGTACGTCGAGGAGAGCGACACAGCGACAACGAAGGTATACGCTTGAAGGCAAATTGGTATTGCAGATTCCTACAGGAAGTCCTCCAGCTTCACTGTCTCGAGCCCTATAGGGCGTATCCGCTCAAAGAGCTCTCGGCCCGCCATGTCAGACAACGGCGGCTTTGTCGCGTCAATGGCTATTTTTGAGCCGATGCGCGACCAGCCCAGCGGACTTCCCGGAGGAATCACCTCGATGCCGGTTGGGTCCATGGGATGTACGCGCGTTTCGTCAACAATAAAGACATCACGCGCCGGGTTAAGGCGCGTGGACATGGCCCAGAGGATCTCCGCCGGATTGAATATATCCACATCCTCGTCCACAGCGATAGCCACCTTGGGATGAAGGTACTGGGATGAGAGGGCTGCCATCAGCACATTCTTGGCTTCACCCTTGAAACGCTGCTTCAACTGCACCACCACGCCGAAGATGCCAGGAAGCATCATCACGTTGACCAGGTCCGTAAAGCCCCCGACTGTTTTGAGCCGGTCGAATAGGGCCGCGGACATGGGCACCTTGTGGTAGATGCAGCCCTCTACCTCCGAACCGTTCTGGATCTGTTTATAGATGGCGTCTTTGCGCATCATGAGACGATCCACCCGGATGACGGGATTCATGCCGGTGCCTGCAACATAGTAATCCTGGAACTCCGAGAACGGGCCTTCTTCCTCCCGTTCGTGCGGGAGTATCTCTCCCTCATAGCAGATCTCGGCATGCGCAGGGACAACCAGATCGTTCGTCTCGCACTTCACCACCTCCACTTCTTCTTCAAGCAGTGCCCCCGCAAGCTCCAATTCGGAGAGGTCTGCCGGACCCGTGTACGCTGCGGCGAAGTAGTACATGGGATGATGGCCTATGATCACGGAGATGGGCGTAGGTTTGTTCTGTTTCTCATTCTTCTGGTAGATGAGATAGAGATGCCTCGGCACCATCAGTATGCCGAGCCTTCTCGGGCCTTTGATCTGCATGCGGTGGAAGCTCATGTTGAGCACGCCTGTATCCGGATCTCTCACGGTAATCAGCCCGGAGGTGATGTAGCGGCCTCCATCGCGCACGCCGGCGATATGAGCGGGAAGCGTGGTCATATCGACCTCATCGTCCGAAAAACGTTTCTCGCGGACCGGGCCATCATCGACGATGCGCGGTTTCTTAAGCTTTGTGACCCGCCGGGCGAACTCTCTGACCATGAGTTTTGACTCAACGCCAAAGGCCAGCGCTGCCTGTCTCAGGTTGCTTGGCGCTTGTCCCAGCGCGCGCCAACCGGGAAATCCGGCCACATTCTTGAAATAGAGCGCTTTGTCACGCGACTTGTAGAGCAGGGCGCCCATTTCAGTTTTTGGATCGACGGGCTTGTTCAGTGTCACCAGCTCTCCGGCCTTATCGAGTGTCTCAATCCAATCCCGCATATTCAGATTCTTTCCCATCGTCACACCTCGTAAATGTTTCTCCTAGCGCCCGCTAGGCTATCGTTTCCGGCTGTGAGACCGTGACGGATTTTTCCCATTGCTCAGGGTTCGCGGCCCTCTTCGCCCAAGTTGAAGAGCGCTTGATCAATGGCGATAAGGGCCCTCTTGACATTTGCGTTTACGCCCGCGTAGGACGTGGCGCCGATGCCCTCCAGCAGCTTTCTTACGTCCTTCAATCTCTCGGCCAGTCTCTTACGCTCATCTGGTGTCATTGCTTCCTCAGGTCGGCTATCCGTTTTCCTTTTTCTTCGAATCGCTCCAGCGTCCCAAATGGCAAAAATTCCACATCGATGCTGAGCAACATCTTTCGCCTCAGCTCCTCTCCAAACACTCTTCTCTCCTTGTCTACGCTGGCCGGATCGATTCCGGGCTTCAGCTCCATCCGTACTCTGATGTTATCCATGCTTTCGTTCTTCTCGAAAATGATCCTGTATTCTTCGCCGAAAAGGTTGAACGCGCGTATGATATTTTCGATGGCGACCGGATCGACGAGCACACCCTTCACCTTCAGCAGTTTGTCGAGCCTCTTTATGACTACTCCATTCTCGGTCTCTTGCAGAGACTTGCACCTCCTCCCGCACGCGCAGGCAGTCTCCTCAGCCAGTTTGACCAGGTTCTCCGATTTGAACCGCACGAGTGGCATGCCTCTCCGGAATAAGGGGGTAAGGACGAGCTCCCCTACCTCTCCCGGCTCCACTTTGTGACCGTCAACCGGGTCGAGGATTTCCGCTAGGACGTAGCCTTCCTGAATATGATAGATATTGCGTGCATGGGGGCATTGAAAGGCGAAGCCTCCGGTCTCCGTGCTGCCGAACCTGTCCATCTGCTTGGCGCCCCATAGCTCTTCGATCTGCCTTTTCATCAACGGTGTCGTGGATTCTCCCGTATGCACAACCAGTCTAACTGACGTATATTCGTTCAACTTTATTCCCATCGAGTCTGCTGTTTCGCCGACGTGGATGGCGTACGAAGGGGTGCTCATAAAGACAGTTGCACCAAACTCCTTTGCAAGTTCGATTCTACCGACCGTATCCATGTTACCCGCAGGGATGAACGTAGCACCGATTTTCTCAATGCCCGCAATGTATCCCCAGAAGGCGATGAAAGGCCCATACCCGAAGGCAACCACCACTACGTCTTCTTTTCTCAGACCCATAGCGTAGAGCGCTTCCGCGGAGACTTCACCGTAACTATCCCAATCTGCCGTGGTGTCCGGTATCTTCACCGGTTTGCCCGTGGTGCCGGAAGTCCGATGCCATCTCAATATCTCCTCGGGCTCGACGCAAAGGAGTTCGCCGCCGATGTGTCCCGGCGCCTGACCGGCAGCTACGATATCCTGCTTCGACGTGAAGGGCAGTTTCGCAACATCATCAACTGACCTGATGTCCCGGGCAGACAGGCCGGACGCGAGAAATTTCTTCTTGTAAAATGGACTGTGCTGCTCCAGAAAGCCGAGCAGCGCCCGAAGCCTCTTTGTCTGGAGGTTTTCCAGCTCCTCCCGGCTCATGGTTTCCATTGCGCTCCAGTATGGAGCTTTTACGTTCATGAGCTCGTAGATCCAATGCGGGAGGCTGCGCTTAAGCTGGCCTTCTGTTTTCTCTTCCGCTGAATGATGACTAAAATGGCCATGAGCGCCAGCCCGGGCAGAATGAGCTGGACAGAAGGTGCAATTAAAAGCATTGCAGCCACAATGGCCAGCATACGCTCGCCGATCGTCAACGTGCAGAGGAAATAACCGGAAACCCCGACCGCAAGGGATGCCACCCCCACAAGAGCTGTTGCAACGGTCAGGGTGACCTCCCAGAATGAACCAATAAGCAGAAGTGAAGGACCGTAAGCAAACATAAAGGGCACGATGTAGCCGGCAATACCAAGACGAAAGGCGGCCCAGCCCGTAACCCACATGTTAGAGCCGGCGATCGCGGCTGCAGCATATGCCGTTATGGCGACGGGAGGGGTAATGAGTGACATGCAGGCAAAATAGAAAGCAAACATATGGGCCACAATGGGCTGCAAACCCATAAAAATAAGGGCTGGTATCACGGTGGAGGCCTGGATCACGTAGGCGGCCGTCGTTGGCATACCCATGCCCAGGATCATGGCAAGAATCATCGTGAGTACCAGGGCAGGCAGGAGTTTCCCGCCGGAGAGCGCCAGAAGGCCGCTTCCCAGCCTCTGTCCCAGGCCGGTGAGATCGACAACTCCTACAATAATGCCGGCTGCCGCAGTCGCCACTGCCACCATCAAGAGAGCTTTGCCCCCTGCCTCAAAGGCATCGAGCATATCAGCAATAGATAACCTCGTGGTCCGGCGCAATTGCGCCATGATAATCGCTGCTACGGTCGCGGAGCCCGCGGCGTACCGTGGCGTATAGCCCGCCACCATGAGAAGGATCAGGAGTATGATAGGGATGACCATGTGACCGTAGTCAATCAAGGTTTTTCTCAAGCTGCCTTCAGGCTTCACTCCCGCCAGATCATGCCGGACGGCCTCCAGATGGATCATTATAAAAAGGGCCGCGTAATAGAGGATGGCTGGGAAAATAGCATAAAACGTGATCGTGATATAAGGGATGCCTGTGAAGGCGGACATCACAAACGCCGCCGCGCCCATGACAGGGGGCATGATCTGCCCTCCTGTCGAGGCCACGGCCTCAACAGCGCCCGCGAAATAGGGCTTATAACCGGCTCTTTTCATCATGGGGATCGTGATGCTACCCACGGCCACCACATTGGCAGTCCCGCTTCCGGAGATCGTACCCATCAATGAGCTAGCCACGACAGCGATTTTCGCGGGTCCGCCTTTATATTTTCCTGTCAGTGCAACGGCAACGTCGTTGAGAAGGATAGCAATGCCGCTCTTGGTGATCACGGAAGAAAAGACGATGAAGAGGGCAATCTCAGTCGCGGAGACACCGAGCGGAATCCCGAATATACCGGAAAGCCCCATGTACTGAAAGTCGAGGAGATCCCGCATGCTGATGGGGGCTGAGTGCAGAACCCCCGGAAGATAAGGTCCGGCAAAGGGATAGACCAGAAAGCCGATCACTACCCCGACGAGCCCCAAACCGACAATGCGGCGGGTCGCCTCCAGAATCAGGAGGATTGTCAGGAGTGCAAGGGCCACCTCCAGCATGCTCAAGGGGGTGATCCCCGCGATCCGCTGGACGGTAATCCACTCGTACCGCACAAGTACGTAGCCTAAAGCGAGGAGAGTCGCTCCGAGACCAAGAATGTCGACGCCATTTATCTTTGCTTTCTCTTCCTTAGTTTTGCCGGAGGGGGGTGTCAGGAAGACGAGCAGAAATGCAAGGCCCAGGTGGATGGTCCTCTGCATCAGCGCGTCGAGGCTACCAAAAAGGCCCGTGTACAGCTGAAAAAGGGAAAGGCCCACCGCGACGAAGGCGACTATGCCTGCAACGCCTCGTTTTTGCGCAAAGTATTGCCTGATCGACTCGCTCATTTCATCCAGCCGCGTTCCTTATAGTACTTGATCGCGCCGGGATGAAGCGGTATACCCACGTCCTTTGGCATATCCTCCAGTTTGGCATATGACATGGACTTGAGAGCAACGGGATACCGCGGAAAGTTGTCGGCTATGCTCTTCACAATGGCGTAAGCAAGCTCATCAGGCATGTCATCTCTGACAACGAGATGGGCGCGCACCGCGATGCCCTTCACGGGATAGTCTACGCCTTTGTACAGATTCGGAGGAAGCGTGTATGCTTCAACACCTCGAAACTTTGTGAGCTGCGCAACCTTATCATCGGGTATAGAGATCAGCCTTATGGGAGACTGCGAACCCACGTTGATCACGGGGGCAAAGGGAAAAGGGACTGTGATGTAGAGGAGCGCATCCAGATGGCCGTCTATGAACTGGCTCGCAGAATCCTCAAAGCTCGCAAACTGCACCTTCACGTCATTGTAGGTCATGCCATAAAGCTTGAGAAGCCTCTGTGCTTCAAGATCATTGGAGAGGCCCTTTGCCGCGGGGCTTACCCGTTTCCCTTTGAGCTGCTCTATACGTGTTATGTCCGACTTGGCCCATACGACGATATGCGTTGCCTGGGGGTAAAGAGCTGCGAGGGCCCTGATGTTTCTGATCGGTCCTGTGGCTTTAAAGTAGTCTTCCCCTTCCCAGGCGGTGGCTGTCGCATCGGTAAGGCTGAAGCCGATATTGAACTTCCCCTGGTTTATTGCCATGAGAGTCTGTGTTGGGGTGCTGGGAACAGTGGACCCTGTGATGTTCGGGATTGGCCTTCTTGACGTCTTCGAGCATCGCGCTGCCTATGATCTGCCAGGCCCCGCCTGCGACAATGGTGCCCCAGCGTAACTCGTATTTCTTTGATACCTGCGCATGAGCCGATGGGCTAGCCGCCAGGGATAGCAATAAAAGAATGATCGAAAGGCTTACCACAATACTAACGCTCTTTTTCATAGTAACCTCCCTCTTTTTTATGACTGCAGTCCGTCTCGCTCAGACAATGCCCACTACTTCTTAAAGTACGAGTCCCAGTTCTTGCGCACCAGTTCCAATGTCTTGCGGTCGGGTGTCACTCGATCCGGTGTTGCCCTCCTGTGCTCATCCCGGTATTTCCTTGTGGCGTCGATGCCTATTTTTGAGCACCAGGCAAACTCCGTAAACCCGAGTTCGTGCCCCAGGTCTTTCGCCTCATACCGGTCGCGGGCAGCAGGATTGAGCGGATAGACGCCCTGCACCGGCAGCACCACCACGTCGAGCTCGGGATCCACCCTCGTGGCTTCAGCGAAATAGACCTGATTCAGATCGTAAAGGTCGATATCCTCATCCACGATCGTGACCCAGTTGACGCTGGAGTTGATGTATCCGGCAGAGAATGCTGCGTAGATCGCCTGTTTCCCCATCCCGGATAACGCTTCTTGATTTGGACCACGGCCTTGTAGCCGCGTCCCTGCAAGGGCAGATAGACATCGCGGAAACCGATGACGGATTTCTTGAGCACATTATAGAGATTGGCCTGGATGGGCAGATACCTGAAGACCTCTCCCTCTCCGTACTGATGGCCCATGGAGCCCGTCACGTACAGAGGGTCTTTTCGGTGTGTGATGCAGGTGACATGGAAGGTCGGCGTGATCATCGATTCTTCGTAGTAGCCCATCCATTCGCCATAAGGCCCTTCCTGTAAGAGCTCGGTGTGATACAGGCGTCCCTCGATCACGATCTCCGTCTCGGCGGGCACGTCAACGTCGATGGTCTCGCAGCGCACGAGCTGCACAGGTTTTCTCTGGAGCGCACCGGCAAACGCATACTCGTCTTCCGTTACCGCGGCCATTTTCGTGGTCGAGGCAAAATAGACCGCGGGCGACATGCCGATCAGTATGGCGACTTCCAGGTAATCCTCTCCCCGTTCCCTGGCGCGGGCGAGATGGATGCCGATATCCTGCATGGAGAGCGCCATGATACCTGTCGTATTTTTGTTGATCACGTGCACCCGGTACATGCCGACGTTTCTACCCAGTTCCGGGTCCTTCGAGACCGTCCCGTTCAGGGTGATGTAAGGACCGCCATCTCCCGGGGCCCATTTGAAAATAGGGAAATGGAAAAGATCAATCTCATTGCCCGTGCGGATGACCTCTTTGCAGGGGCCGGTCTTGACGATTTTCGGCACCAGCCATTTACTTTTATCTTCCATCATATCGGCGTAATGGTTGCGGATCTGCTTCGGCAATGCGTCGGCCGGCAGTCCGAGCGCCAGGGCGACCCTGGAAAAGGAACCAAAGAGGTTGGCGACGAGCGGCACCGTGGAGCCATTCACATTGTCACACCATAGTGCCGGACCCTTGCGTTCGTTCAGTTCCCAGATGAGTGCCGCAACCCCTTCGCCCGATATAGGTTTTGTAACATGAGCGATGTCGCCCTTCTGCTCAAGGAGCTTGATGAATTCCCGTATTGTTTCCATATTACTTCCCCCCGAATAAATCTGATTGTAGCACGTAGATGCAGACTGTCAAGGAGTTTGTGCCGCGGACCACGGCCCTGCGTTGCCTCTTTCCTGTTGACTAACGTCAGTACCCATATTAGGATTGAAACGAAGATATCTCAATCGACGGAGGTGAAAAGCATGGGGAACCTGGACATACATATAGGTGAGATGCTTGCGCGGAACGCGAGGATGTACCCCGATGAGATAGCGCTTATTGAAAAGATACCGGCTGAGAAAAAACGGCTCGAGATCACGTGGAAGGTGTTTGACGAGCAAGCAAATCACTTTGCGAATGGTCTTCGGACAAGGGGCATAACCAAGGGTGATAGGGTAATGCACCTTATGAACAATTCGATCGAGTGGCTCATTGGATATTTCGGTATCGTAC
>CAWIHO010000082.1:0-14544 GCA_963835605.1 uncultured delta proteobacterium
GACTTATTATGGCAAAATGGATAGAGTACGATCATACAACTAAAATAGGAGGTTCCTTAATGAAAAAACCGCTTGTCCTGCTATTCGTCGGTTTCATGGTGATTGGTTTCAGCACGGCACTCTTCGCGGACCAGAAGAATTATGGCTGCGGTCTCGGTTCTATGGCCTTTGAGGGGAATGATGGTCTTATTTCCCAGGTCTCGGCGGCTACGACGAACGGCTCTTCTGGCAACCAGACCTTCGGCATTACCTCAGGCACATCGAACTGCACCGAGTACGAGACCTGGACCTCCAATCAAAAAGTGAACGTTTTTGTGGCAGACAATATGGACAGTCTGGCAAAGGACATCGCAAAGGGTCAAGGAGAACACCTCGACACCCTGGCCTCGCTCATGAATATTCCCCAGAAGGACAGGGCAGCCTTCAATTCCAAGCTCCAGAAGAACTTTTCCCGCATATACACATCTGAAAATGTGAGTACTATGGAAGTGATAAGGAATATAGAGGCTGTTATCTCTTCCACGTAAGTATTCTTGTCTTAGACGTTTACAGGAGATGCGGCGCCTGCAGAGGGTGCGCATTTCCATTCTTCATTTATGCTTCCTCGTTTTGTGTGCCGCCTTTGGGGAGGGGCTCCGTGCAGAGGAGACTTCCTATCTCGAGTCGGTCCTGAGGGAGGCCCACGAGACTGCCCTTCATCAAGACAGGTACTGGCACACCCTGCTTCACTACAAAAAAGGCCTTTTCGGTACAAGAAGCCTGATCGATGATCCAAGGTTCTTCCTCGCAATGACGGCAAGTATAATCCCGAGGCGGAACTGGATGCTACCATCAGGGCCATTTTTCGTAACGAAACCGATGGCAGAAAGCCCGCTGCCTGCAGGTTTGTGGCACGATATGAATGGATCAGGGAGAAGCTCCGCCTTGACATGTCCCGTATGCCTGCTCCGGAATGCAGGAATTTCAATGAACCGATCAAATCTTTCGATAGCCTGCTCGACGAGATCAAGCCTGAATCGGTCACGTTGGTCTTTCCTGATGCCCATATAAACAGTCCTGCATCGATGTTCGGCCATACTTTGCTGATCATAGAGACTGCGTCGAAAAGTAAACTCCTTGCATATGCAGTCAATTACGCTGCGGCTACTCAAGAAACATTCGGTCCTCTCTATGCCGTTAAAGGTCTTTTCGGTTTTTACAAGGGATATTTCTCTACTCTCCCCTACTACGGCAAATTGCAGGAGTACAGCGATATCGACAGGAGGGACATCTGGGAATACCCTCTTAATCTGACCAAAGATGAAACGAAAAGACTTCTTATGCACCTCTATGAGCTCGACAACATTTACTCAGACTACTATTTTTTTGACGAAAACTGTTCCTATGACCTGCTCTTTCTGCTCGAAGCGGCCCGTCCGTCCCTTAATCTGACCGACCACCAAGGCGTGTGGGTCATTCCCCTTGATACCGTTAAGGACGTGGAAAAAAAAGGGATAACTCTCGGGGCTGAATACAGGCCCTCCCAGACCACGAAGATAGAGTACATGGCATCCCTGCTGCCCAAAGAGGACCGGGTAAAAGCAATTATGCTTGCAAAGGGCGAGCTTGAGCCTGACCGTGCACTTGAGCAAGGGGTCTCTCAGGGGGAGAAGATACGGATATACGACCTTTCCACTGAATACCTCCAGTATCTTCACACAAGAAAGCAGATAACCACAGATGTCTATGTTGAAAGGTTTATGAACATCCTCCGGGCCAGGAGTGCCTTGGGAGGGCAGGATAGTGAAGGATACTCAGTCCCTGTTCCGCCAAGACCTGACCAGGGGCACGATTCGAGCCGGATAGGATTTGCAGTCGGCTCAAAAGGAGACAGTCCCTTCCAGGAGATAAGCTTTCGGCCTGTTTACCACAGCCTTCTGGACAACGGAAAAGGATACAGGGAAGGGGCGCAGATCATATTTGCAGACACTGCCTTCAGGTATTATTCCCAGGAGAATAAGCTGAAACTGGAGAGCCTGGACTTTATCAATATTGTCTCCCTTGCCCCGAGGGACCTGTTTTTCAAGCCCATTTCGTGGAAGGTGGATACCGGATTAACGCAGACGATCATGCAAGACGGCAGGGATCACATGACCGCCCATCTCAATCCAGGCGGCGGATTCAGCTGGGAAAACGGACTTCTGGGACTCTATTATTTTATGATGGAGTCGGATTTGAACGTTGGGGGCGCCTTCACTGAGAAATATGCCCTCGGCGCGGGTGCTTCGGCGGGGCTCATCAGAAATATCACAGACTTCTGGAAAATGCATCTCTATGCGAGAGACATCTACTATGGATTGGGAAATGAATACAATTTTTTTGAGGCCGGGCTGATGCAGAACCTTGTTCTCAGTACGAATTCGAGTATCTCTTTCGGGGTCACGAGAAGCAAGACCTTATCTTTCTATCAGACGGAACTGAAGTGTGGCGTCAATTTTTATTTCTGAAGGAAGACCGACATTTTGAAACATTCCTGGCAATGCCTGCCGTAACAACAGGCGGTGCAATGAAGCCTAAAGCCATTCTCTTTTCTGTCCTGGCTCTACTTATCCTTATTACTTTTCCGGGCTGCCGGTCACAGCTCATATACCACCCTGACAAGGTGATCAGGGAAACTCCGGCCGATTTTAACCTTCACTATGAGACTGTTTTTTTTGAGACAGAAGATAATGTCAAGCTTTCGGGGTGGTGGATACCTGCAGAAAAGCAGATCGCAGTGGTACTTTTTTTCCACGGCAACGGTGGAAATATCTCTCATTTCCTTGACCCCGTGGCGGTCTGGAACAGGATGGGGCTCAGCACCTTTTCCGTTGATTATCGTGGTTACGGGATGAGCGCGGGCTACCCTACAGAAGAAGGGACTTACCGGGATGCTGAGGCGGCATGGAAGTACCTTGTGGGGCAGCGGGGCATAGACCCTCAGAATATTATCATTTATGGAAAATCCCTCGGCGGATCGGTTGCCACATGGCTTGCCCGAGACCGGAACCCCGCTATGCTTATTGTTGATTCTTCCTTTACCCGCATTGCAGCCGTCGGGCAGGAGCTCTTTCCATGGGCTCCGGCGGGACTTATCCTGGGCAATGCCTATAATACCGAGGAATATATAAGAACGGTAAAATGCCCTGTTCTCATAATCCACAGCCGCGATGATGAAATGATCCCCTTTCATCATGGGCAGGATCTCTATGAGGCTGCCCCGGGGCCGAAGGAGTTCTTGCCCATATCAGGATCCCACAATGGGGGTTTCTATCAGTCCCTTCCCGTATATGAACCGGGGTTAATAAGCTTTATAAGTAAACACCTTCCTTCCAAGTGATTGACCGGGTGGCCCGCGAGCCTTTCCAAGTCCTCTGTTCCCAGCTCCAACAGAAAGTCCAAACCCGAAGGTAAGTCAGCCGAACAATGATAGGGAGGAAGGTGCGCCCGAGCCGTTTATCACAAATTTATCACAATTGCGGAATAACGCACCGGACTTTTCAGGGGGGAAATCGTGAAAACCCTTGATACTCAATGAATGCGAGAGAGGGGATTTGAACCCCTATAGGTTTCCCCGCTGGATCCTAAGGGCAAAAACACACAAAAGGGTTACCTTCGCCAACAGCCTGTAAATACTCGCAGTTCGTTGACTATCAAGGTTCTTCCGGTTTTTCACGTGTCGGTATGTGCCGGCAACGACCATAGCGTTCCTGAACCTCCTGGGCACAAAAATGGGCACAATTTCTCGTCGCTAATGGTCCTCAAAAGAATGCTTTTTCCCTGACCCCCCATACACCCCCTGAAGGAACTCCCGGGTACCTCGCCTGCGCTGACCCTCTTTGCCTCCCACACACATCACGTATGTACATTCTTTAACATCCTTTTCTGGGTGCAACCGCAGGTCTGAGCCATCAGAATTGACAGGGAAAATAGACCTTCAATAATTTTTGAGTTGTTATCTATAGAATATGGGTACAGCACCGATACAGCATCCTGGAATCGTCAGCTTTCCCAAAATTCCCGGACTCGCAAGACCCCCTATACCCGGAGTCTCGTTCGGTACCCTCCGTGCCTGGTTCGCCTACAGCCTCGCATAAACAACTTTGAATGGCTGAGGAGTACTTCCTGAAGTGGTGAAAATGTTGGTTGCTGACGGAGTCGCGCATTACCGCGGTAATCCTCTATTTTGTCGTTCCATGTCTGCTTCCACAACCCCTGAAGTCAACAAATGTCGGGTCATAAGACGGATTCTGATTGACGGCGCTTGCACAAAGGGTCTAACGGATACGGTTGTTGTGTCGTAAGAAGGCCAGAGTGCGACTCCGCGCATAAATTTCCTTACGTCACAGCAACATACCCAACTGGATTTCAGGATGCCGAAATGGCAAAGTTGACCGGCTGCCAAGCTTTCTTCTTCGACGTTATGGAAGGCTTCGAGGTACCGGAATATGGTGGACGGGGAAAGGCCGGAAAGACGGGGTTCCTTTTTCCACCGTCTCTCCATGGCTCTCCTCTGCTGGCGGGATAATCACGTTGTTTATTGCTAGCCAGCCGCCTTGTGGCATGATAGTTTCACCTCGTTGGTGTGAGCACACTGTAAAAACCTTCATCCATTTCGATGATGGAATTGGTGTCGTGATCTTATTCTATGAACTAGTATCAATAGAAGGCTGGATAGAAGCTCGCCGATCTTCACGCTAGCTTCTTTCCCGCACCCCTGTGGTCTCAATTTTTCGCAAAGGCGGGATGGGAGGTTTAGGGGCCATGTCTTGAATCTGTTTTTCGTTGAGTTTGAACCTCGGGCTGTAAAGCCTGGAATCTGTCAGCTCCTGTCCTTCCGTGTTTCGCCAGTTAAAGTTGCAACGGGGACAGCGGTAGATCTCCCAGCTCTTGTCCTCGGCTTCAAATACCTTGTAAGCCTCTACGAAATCACATCTCGGACAGATCATGCGGATCACTTCTTCCTTTTCAGGATTTCTTCCATCCAGAACGGCGTCTCCGGGGGTACGTCCACGATAGAGGCATCCGCGAGTGGCATGTCCGGGAACGCCGGCTTTGTTGCATCGATGATCACTTTGGTGGTTATTCCCCTTACAAAGTGGGCCGGATCGACCGTCGAGCCGGGTGCATTGGGGATAAGCACCAGGTCCCTTTCAGGCCGGAACCGTACAGAGATTGCCCACATCACCTGCTGAAGGTCGAAGGGGTCGATGTCGTCATCCACAACGATGATGAACTTCGGATAGACAATTCCGTGGGGTGTGGTGAGAAGCCGCAAGGCTAGGGTTTTACCGAACCCGCCGAAACGCATCTTCGATGAAATAATCGTAGCGTAGCCGTGGCTGTACATGGCGTTGATGGCTTCCAGCTCCGGGAATTCCGGCTTTCATCTGTCTGTACGGCGCAACGCAGGTGTTCAGGGATTGCAGATAATCGATCTCGGTCCAGGGGCGGCCGGTGTAGAGGTTTTCAAAAATGATGGGATCGCGCCGCCGTGTGATGACATCCACTTTGACTTCCGCCTGTATCATGCTCGGAGAGTAGTAGCCCGTAAATTCGGCAAAAGGCCCTTCCACAAAGCGTTTGCGCGGGTATAATCTCACCCTCGATGATCATTTCCGCCCCTGCGGGCACATCGAGTCCGCCCCGCTCGGAAGCGATCACCTTTGTCGGCCTGCCCCGGATCGCGCCTATCATCGCATACTCGTCCTCATCGAAACGCAGAGGAGTTGAGGCTATCAAACTCGTCACCGGATCATTCGAAACGGCTATGGCGACGCGCAGCGGCATGTTGCGCTCCTCAGCCTTTCGCAGGTGAATGGCGATATCATGCTGCGCCGCAGCCTGGATACCGATGCGGTCGTGATCCTTCACCTGCATCCGGTACATGCCGACATTCTGGTTCGCCCCATTTTCCGGGTCGCGGGAGACCACGCATGCCTTGGAAAGGTAGAACCCTCCGTCCATGGGGTTGACCCGGAAGAGGGGAAGCTCTTTATAGAGATTGGGGCTCCTGTCGAGAATCACCTCTTTGAGCGGCGCGTCAGTGACGTGCTCAGGCGGCACCGGGTAGTCGTCGAATCGCCGCACTAATTCGCGGAACTGCGCCTTGAGCCCGGTCTCTTTGGGTAGGTCAAGCATGAGAGCGTGATTGAGAAAGGAGCCATGGACATTCATCGCGACCTGCCTCGTCCCATAGCCTTCAATCTTTTCAAAGAGCAATGCTGGACCACCTTCCATCCGTGCTGCAGCGCATGCAGCCGCGCGGATATCGGGCTCAGGTTTCACTTCTTCCGTGATCCGTACGAGCTGCCCTTCTGACTCAAGCTTTGTGAGGAACTCCCGCAAGGAATCAAAAGGCATACTCTTCTCCTGTCATTTCATGAGCAGATGCGGCAACCATAGCGAAATCTGGGGGAAGATCAAGAGAAGAGCCCCACAGACGGTCATCCCAACGAGATAGGGGTATACTCCCTTGTAGACCGTGCTCTGGGGAACCTTTGCAATCGACGATACGATAAACACGTTTATTGCGACCGGGGGGATGACGACCCCTATCATCAGCGTCACCATCACCATGATGCCGTACCAGATGAGGTCGAAGCCCAGCCTGTTGACCACGGGGAGGAGGATGGGCGTGATCAGGACGACGAAGGCGATGTCGTCGATGAACGAGCCGCCGATGAGGTAGACGAACATGATCATGACTATGATGAGCAGCCTCGGTAGAGGAAGCGCCCCGAGCCAGTCGGCGAGGAAGAAGGGTATCTTCGTCACCGCGAGGAAGTGGCCAAGGATCGTCGCCCCGGCGATCAAAAGAAGGATCATGCAGGCATAATCGACGGACGCGATGAGGGACGAGACGAACTGCCTGAAGGAGATATCCCTCTTCACCAGCGTAAAGAGAAGGACCGCGAAGGTCCCGACGCTGCCTGCCTCCGTGGGCGTGAAATAGCCCGCCATGAGCGTGCCGACGACGAGGATAAAGACGACCAGGATCGGGAGCATCGCGGGAAGGGCAGCGAGCCTTGCCTTCCAGGACGACTTCTGGCCTTTTGGGCCTATGGTGGGGTTCATCTTGCACCAGATCAATATGGTCAGGAAAAAAACGAGGGCGACGATCAGGCCGGGGATGATACCCGCCAGAAACAACCTCCCGATAGATTGCTCGGTGATGATGCCGTAAATGATCAGGGCGACGCTCGGCGGGAGGAGGACGCCGAGCGTCCCCACCGTGGCAACGGTGCCGGTGGAGAGACTTTTGTCGTAGCCGTACCTGTCCATTTCAGGAATAGCTACGGTGGCGAACGTGGCGGAGGTGGCGGGGGTCGAGCCGCAGACGGCCTTGAACGCCACCGCTCCCAGAACCGTGGCCATGGCGAGTCCTCCGGGTATGTGGCCGATGAACTTGTACGAAGTGTCGTAAAGCCGCTTCGCTATACCCGCGTTGGCGCCTATCTGCCCCATAAGGATGAACAGAGGGACCACCGTGAGGCCGTAGTTGGCGAAGGTTTCGCAGGTGTCTATCGCCACGAGCCTCAGGGCGGAATGCATATCCACCACGTAGGCGAACCCTATGAAGCCGACCAGGGCCATGGAGAAGGCGACGGGCACGCCTATCGTGAAGAAGAGAAACAACAGTAGGATGGCCACCAGCGCAACGACGTTGAGGCTCATGTCCTTTCCTCCTTGCCGAGGGCCGCAAGCAACTGCTGAAGCAGGATCAGACAGTTGACCAGGCAGGCGATGCCGATGCAGGTGATCACTGGGTAAAGGGGTATGTGCATCGTGGGAGAGACGTCTCCCGACCGATAGAGCGACCTGCCGTAAACGACGATGTTCCAGCCGAGCAGAAGGAACAAGAAAATGCCCAGGCCGTGCGTGACGGGCAGCAGGACCCTCTTCAGCTTTGCGGGGGCGCCCTCTATGAAAAACCCCATGATAGACGTGGGTCCCTTTGGCCGTCGAAAACGGTATGGCAAGCCCGATGATCACTCCTCCCAGCAGCCCAGTCAGGTCGTAAGTGCCGGTGATCGGTCTGTCGAAGAACCTTCCGATCACGTCGCAGACCGTGAGGAGCATGAGGAATGCGAGGGCGGTGCCCGCAATCCATGACATATAACGGCTCAACGCCTTTGTGGCCCCGAAGACTCTTTCCATCGATCGCTCCTTTTTCGGCGCTTGGGTCTCAGACGGGGCTCATCGGTCAGGATTGTTTCACTTTCGGCCGATGGCCCCGGTCGAAGAGTCTCACTTCACATAGTTTGCGATGGCCTTGTACTTCTCCTCGAGGAGCATCTTGCCGGGCAGGCCTTTTGCTTCCATGGCTTGGGCCCACGGGCCGTTTATCTCTTTCGCCCTTTCGTTCCACTGCTTCTGCTCTTCCGGCGATAAGGTGATATACTCGTGCCCCTTCGTTTTCTTTACCAGCTCGATACCCTCCTGCTCCTCCCGATCCCATATTTTCGCAGCCACGTCGTTCCAGTAGGGCGGGAGCTCCTCATCGAAGGCCTTTTTCGCGTCCGGCGGGAGGGAGTCATACTTGTTCATGTTCATGACGATGAAGAACCCGACGGCCATGACGTTCGCCTTCGTGTGGTAGAAGGTGACGTCGATGAACCGGTAGGACCTCATCTCCGTAAAGGGCACCATTATGCCGGTGACGACCCCCTGCCTCAGGGCGTCGTAAGAGTCGGGCATCGGCATGACTACCGGGGTGCCGCCGAATTTCTGCATGATGTCCTTACCGATCCCGGTAACCCTGATCTTCTGTCCCTTGAAATCCTGCAATGTCTTTACCGGCGCCCTCTTCGTGTGGATCGACTGGCCCATCTGGACGTGGACGGTGAGCACCTTGACCGCCTTCCATTCGTCAGCGAGGAATTTCTTGTAGAAAGGCCAATAGGCACGGGTACCGTCCACGGCGGTTGAGATGGCCGGAGGAAGATCGATGACCGCTGTCTTGGGAAAGCGTCCCTCGGTCCAGCTTGGGATCACCAGGGCGATATCGGCGATGCCGTTTACCGTCCCGTCGTACGCGTTTGCCGCCTTCAGCAGAGTCTGGGACGGGTAGATGGTGCACTTTATCCTGCCCTGGAACCGCTTCTCTATCCAGTCGGCCCCCGCCTTCATGATCTCGTTGTCCTTGCTTTCCGAAGACCCGTGGTGCGACATCTTGAGTTCAATAATAGGTGCTGCCGTGCTGATACTCAGTAAAGGCACTGCTGTCAGGAACACAACTGTGGCAATGACTGCGGCTATCCTTCCCATAAGTCCCTCCCTTTTTTGCTTGCATCTCGCTTACACCCTGCTTGCTTTCTATTTACGTTTTCTCTTCACCGAAAGCAGGGGTATGAGTGCGCGTATGTCTTCAGTTTCCTCCAAGCGCTCGACAATGGCAAGCATTTTTTTCACGGCCCCGGACGGCAAAGGGTTACCCGCATAGTCGAGACAGTCACGGAGACGTTCCATGTGTTCCTCCCGACTCAATGGATTGCCCGGATGACCTCGCGGTATATCAGCCGACTTGGTGTCATAGACAGCTCCGCTTTTTGTTGTCACCTTCACATGAGCCGCGATTGAGAATTTGGCGCTCGTCGGATCATCAAGGCTTGGCTCAGGAGATATATGGATACGCTTGACAAGGTCCATGATTCTCGGGTCCCTGATGTCCGCTTCGTCAAAGTGGACCAACTTTGAACTCTTTCTCAGCAGGGCATTTGCCACGCAATACTGGATATTGAACTGGGCGTTTACCTTGGGATTCTCCCCAATCTCAAAGAGCCCTCCCACGAGTTTATAAACATGCGGAGAAACTCTTACATCGACCCGTGCAATCTCTTCTGCCGTAAACTGCTTTTGGCTCACCAGCGCGAGAACAGCGTCGGTCGGCGCAAGCGTCCCACCGCAGCTCGGGAATCTTTTGAAGAGCGTCTTTTCCATTTCGAACCGCTTTCCCAACTCTCCGGTCACAGCCTCAATGGCGTAGTTATCTTTGCGTAAAGGTGGAAGTAGCCGTATATGCCTTCGAGAAAATTCTTCGGACCGGTGATGCCGCTCTGTGCGAGTTGAGCGCGCGATGATCCCTGACTGGGAGGTGAAACCCTGAATTACCCTGACCGCCAGGGAGCCGTCTATATTGCTCTGCATGCTCCCGCCGGCCTTGTTGAACGCGAGGGCCAGTGCATCAGCCATTTGCTTTACGTCAAGACGGAGTATCCTGCCGGCGATAGCCGCGGCCCCGAAAACAGTGCAGACGCCGGTCGGGTCAAAGCCGTCATAGACAGAAACAGCATTGAGCCTCGAAGCCAGCTCCGTACCCAGAACAATGGCTGCAAGAAATTCCTTACCGCGTGCAGCCTCCTGCCAGCTCAGCCGCTGCCAGAGCGGTCGGAACAGACGATGACCCTACGTGCATTCCAGGCACCATACCGTCGCAGAAATCGAGCGCACGGGCCATAGCGCTGTTCACTAATGCCGCGTTGTAAGCCGGTACTTTGCCTCCGTGCATCAAAATAGTCGCTTCTTTCCTTCCGCCCCACTGGCGCACCTGGCGCACGAGCGCCTCGCAGCCTTCGGCATGAGCGCCGGCGATGGTGGTCCCCAGCACCGTCAACACCACCTCTTTTGCTATGGCCACCGGTTTTTCGGGCAATGCTTCGTATGCTGTATCTGTCACATATCCGGCAAGAGCTTTCTCGCTTTCCATGTCTTACCTCCGGATGAGGGTATAACCTTCCTCGTCTTCACATCCGCCTTGTTCTCCTGCACTCACGCCAAGCCTCGCATCCAGGTTTTGCTTCGACGTAATGCCTGTCCCATGATAGTATTCGAAATCCTGCAGGCAGTTGAGTGAATACTGGTAGCGGGTGTGTGTGGCAGGAAAAGGAGGATCGAACTTGTGTTTCCAGCGTAATTCTGCGTATGCCTTCTGTATCTCAATAAAGTACTCGAGAGGGCGGGGACGCCTGATCACCGAATGCAGAGCCTGGCTCTCTCGTCCATAAATTGTAGCGCGGAAGGACCCCGTGGCTCATCAGGAAATCCCAGCCGGCTGCGGTCGACTTCACGGCCGAGCTTACATCTTCAAACCCGTACGGTTTTGCCATCTCTACCCCGAGAACAAAGTTGGGATTGATCATTCCAGGTCCCCAGAAATCGACTGCCCGTATAGATCCTTCTGATCCATTCATCGTAGCCGATATGCTTGTCCTTTCCCGGGCAGATCCATTTGAACAGGTTCTTGTCCCAGACCTCGATATTCGGTTCCAAAGATGAAAACCGGTGTCGTGAAGTCTCTTGAGACCTTCGTCGTCGTACGGCGCAATCTGGACACACGTGGGGATCCATGACTGGAGCTTATTCTTTATTGCGTTAAGTCGCGTGATATAAAATTCGAGCTCTGTCTGCCCTTTATACTTTCCGAGGATCGTTCCTCCTGACACGATCAGCTGGTTGTAATGATGGTCCACCGTGACGGCTGTCTTGACGACCTCGCCGACCACGTCAGGGTCAATGCGGGCTACTACGTCCTCGCCGCCTGCTTTCTGGTCTCTGAGGGTGGCATTTATGTCGCAGAAGAGGCATTGGTCGCCGGTATTCCAGAATTCGCAGTACTTGTTGATCGTGACAAACACGAGGCAGGTCTGCCCCTGCGCAATGGCCGACATCTGAATGCCATCCTTCGTCCTCATGTCATACCATCTGGGCTTACGCTCAAAATATATCTTTCTCGCAATGGCTTCTCCGTCTTCACTGATGACAAATTCATCATCTCTGAAGTCGAGCAGGTAGGGAGAACGTTCGTTGGTTCGCACCATCATGGGGCAACCATCTTCAAAGCGTAACACCCAGGGAATCTTATCTCCGTAAACCTTCGTTTTGTTGAAATCGTACGAAAAGAGATGGAAGCCTTTCCAGAGCAAGTCGTCTCTCTGCCGGAAGTTTTCCATCGCCGCGTCACTGATGTCAATTCCCTGCCGTAGCGCATCCGTCTTCAATACGATATTCGGGTGCACGTCAGGGAACTGCTTGTACAGCTTTTCAATGCTCATAGAATCCTCCTCCTCTCACTGAAATACCACTCCACTATCAACTATAAGGGTCTGGCCCGTTATAAAATAACTCCCGTCGGAGGCTAGAAAGACGGCCATTCCCATGAGGTCATCGGGAGCTTCGTCCCTCTTGAAGCAACGGGCGCCGCCTTCATCCTATTTTCCCCCATTTCCTTTCATATTTCTTATGGCCTCGCTATGTATGGGGATGTGGCGGGGGCAGACCTTTTCGCACCTCCCGCAATCGGTGCACAGTGCTGCCCTTTCAGAGACATCTATATCAGGGATCTGTTCACGGGTTGTAGCGAGTGCCAGCAGTCCGATGGGGCCAGGGAACATCTCGGGCTCTTTTTTGTAAGCGGGACATACCGCCATGCAGCACAAGCACTGGATACAGTCATCGAGCCGCATGATCCTGTCGACCTGGTCCATCGGAACCGCGCGGAGACCTTTACCTTCGTACCCTTTTCCCTCAATGCGCGGAAGACGCTCCGCGATGCTCTTGTAAACGTGACCTCTATCGATCACCAGATCCTTGATCACGGTGAGATTCTGAAGCGGCTCGATGGTTAACTCACTGGACATGGGTACTGCGCAAGAGAGGCCAGGTTTCTCATTGATCATCATGGAACACTCCCCGCAATGGCGTCCTTTGCAGTTGAAACGAAAGGAAAGGCACGGGTCGAGATGCTTGTAAATATAAAGCAGACCTCCGAGGACCTTATCGCCGGGGGAGAAGGGAACAGTGTAGGTCCGGTACCGCGGCTTCACCGCCCGCGCCGGGTCCCAGCGTAGGATCCTCATTTGTGCTTTCACGCTTCTTTTCCCGCCGGGTCCGAGATGCGCACTGCTATTCCGCCCTCCCGATCTTTGCTCAGGATGATGTTCTTGCGCCAGGCCGGGTCGGTCTCGGGAAAATCGCGCCGATAGTGCGAGCCGCGGCTCTCTGTCCGCTCTCGGGCGGACGTGGCAATGAATTCAGCCGTCTTAACCATCAGCCTGAATTCCAACGCTTCCAGCCGTTCTCTGTTCCAGTGGCGCATTCGGCACCTCGCCGATACTCCGCCAGGCAGGCGTTCAAGCCGGCTCAAACCTTTCAGGGCCTGCTCGAGATCGTCTCCGGAACGTACGATGCCTACCTTGTCCCACATTAACGTCTGGAGCCTCTGCCGCGCGTGCCCTGGAGGTACTCCGTCCCGATTGTTCAGGTAAGCTTGCGTCTCTTTAACGGCAACACGCGCCATCTCGGTATGGATCTGTTTCAGGCCGGCAGTACGGGCTGCTGCTGCTGCCTTTCTGCCGGCCCGCTTTCCAAACACGAGAATCTCTGTAAGCGCGTTTCCGGCCAACCGATTGGCCCCATGCACCCCGCCGGACACCTCTCCACAACAGAACAGGTTCGGAACCGCGGTCTGGCAATTCTCATCGATCCGCACCCCACCCATCATGAAGTGTTGGGAGGGAATCGCCTCGAAGGCCGCTTCCCAGTTGGCCGCTTTCTCTCCAAACGTTTCCGCGATCATATCGTAGGCCACGGCGAGCGAGCTCCGGTACTCTCCGACGAGAGATCGATCGTTTTCGGTCGGATCGACCAGAATGGTCTTTCTTCTGGTGCCCCTTCCTTCCTGGATCTCGGTATAATTCGCCCGTGCCACCACGTCGCGGGTCGCATACTCCAACTTTTCCGGGTCATGGCGCAGCATGTAGCGTTCACCCAGGCCATTGTAAAGCTTCACGTTCGGGCCGAAGAGGGAACACATGCCGATCAGTTGACCCCGCATCGTTGAGGGACGGGGAAAGGCCAGAGGCAAAAATTGGACCATTTCCATATCGACCAGTTCCGCGCCGGCATCAAAGGCAAGCGCATAGCCGTCGCCTGTCAGGCACTGGGCATTGGTCGAGGTAGAATAGAGCTGACCGCATCCGCCGGTGACGAGGATAACCACGCGAGCCGTGACGCTTTCAAACGCTCCGTCCGCCAGGGAGAAAAAGAGACCTCCCCGAATTGCCCCCTCTTCGGTGAAAAGCTTGAGCAGCATCCTCTCTTCGAGCAGGCCTATATTTTTTTGCAGGACCCCGCGCTTCAATCCACCGACGACCCCGTGGAACTGCCGCCGGTCTGCGTACGAGCGCAGGAACGAATGGCCTTCGGAGCGTTTGATCGCCCGCATCTCGCCGGAGGGGCCGCGGTCAAGCAGCAAACCGTACTGCTCGAGCCCGTAGAAGACGTCATGTGCTTCCTCGGCAAGCACCTTAACGAGTTTCTTGTTATTGATATAAGCGCCGCTCTTCATGGTGTCATTGAAGAATGCAGCCGAAGAGTCTTCCGGCAGGAAGGGAATAGACGTGCCGCCTGAGGCCTGCACCGTAGCGCCGCCGAGAAAAGTGTCCTTACACATAATGACCGGCTTTACGCCGTTTCGGGCGGCCTCAAGGGCTGCCATCGCCGCGGCTCCCCCGCCGCCCACTATCA
>CAWIHO010000083.1:0-46838 GCA_963835605.1 uncultured delta proteobacterium
CATGCAAAACTCAGGCCAGAAGCAAAACCGCCGTATGGGAGAGCATCAAGCGTTCTTTGGATAGACTTCAGGTGAGCTATTTTGACCTTTATCAGTTTCATGCTGTGGATGGGCCCGGAAACTTTAAGCGTGGTGTTGAGCCCCGGCGGTACGCTCGATGCAGTTTTGGAGACCAAACAACAAGGTCTGGTAAAATGCATCGGTATCACCGGACACAGACCTTACGTACACGTAGAAGCCCTGAACCGATTTGATTTTGATACTGTTCTCTTTCCCTTGAGCCGGGTACACGCTGCCCACCTCAATGATTTCAACAATTTCCTGCCTCCCCGTTTTCATCAACACCAATTACGCCAAATCCTGAATTATTAACAACTTCTCTGCAATAAAAATTCAACCGTTGCAATAAGTTCAATCGGTGTTTAACGCCAGATAGTACGATTTTGCCATCCAATACATGACCTTTGTACTACGTAAATACGTATTGTCCTACTACGTAGCTACTGGTAAGATGCTGCGGTTTGGCTTGGTCAGGTAAGCTTGCGAAAAGGTAGATGCGTCAGCAAGACTATTTACTTAATAAGTTTAACGGAGGAAATGAAGCGCGAAGGGGCTGGGTAGCCGTATTTTACTTAGCGCGTAAAGGAGGAATACATGTTGCAGTCTACAAAGGGCGCGGGCTATATTCACGTGTTCCTATGCTGATACTAGTTTTGGTTATGCTGGTGACGATAGGAATTGCGCCTGCCAAAAAAGCAAACGCAGCACTTGCTCCTGTGACCGGATTACACATGTTCTCATACGGCGGACACAATGCCGCATATGATGCTCGATTGCTCAAAATCGTTCCCGAATATCTCGTAGATAACACAGCTCATGGTTTCTGGGGAGAATACACTGGAAACTATTCCAGCTCATCTCTTCTCCAGAATGTGTCCGGTATGAAGGCCGCCGGAATGAAAGTAATCGGGTATACCACATCGGGTTATGAAGGTCGCTTCAGTTGGGGCGGACAACCTCTCTCCATGTTTACTCTTAGTATGTTGCAGAAACAAATTACCAATATGGCACGGCTAGATGGAGTAAACGGAGTTTATATTGATGAAGTAGACGCCTATCCTAATGCGACCCAGAAACAATATCTTAAGGCGTTATCTACTCTTGCTCGCAACCCAGGCATTATCATCTGGGGTAATACCGGTGTTGACGATTTTGATCCGTGGTTCTATGGAGAGGGTGGCTTTGACCTCATGCAGTCTACCGAACACTGGAAAGGAAGTACTTCCCTTAGTTATGTACAAGCGAACTATGGTTCCAGAATAAGTGTTGCCAGCTATGATCATAATACTTTGGACAGTGCTCTCAGCCTCACGCGTGATGCCTGGAGTAAAGGCAGATTCGCTATTGCTACATTACCAGCGATAATTTTCAAGTGATCCCCTCCTGGATGGAAAAATATGCCGATGCACTAAGAGGAACATACTCCTTACCAGCCCCTTCTCCAGCAAACAGCGCGCCGATACTTAACACTATCGGCAACAAGACCGTGGTGCAAAAACAGTTATTGTCGTTTCAGGTAAGTGCCAGTGATGTTGATGGCGATGTCCTGACATATTCGGTTTCCAATATCCCCTCGGGCGCAATTCAGTGCGAGAACAAGGACCTTTTCGTGGACGCCACAGGTGTCGGGTACTTATGCCTGTTTGACATTTAGTGTCAGTGACGGGACGCTTACAGATTCCGAGACCATTACGATTACGGTTTTACCTATAAGTTCGCCGACACCGACACCCACTCCAGCACCTGTAACGGGAGCGGGGAATACTACGGGTACGGTCGCTAGTACTCCAAAGTCTACTGGTGCAACTGGCGAGTACAACTTATATCTGAAGATTACCAGTACGACAGTAACGGGGCTTGCTGCCGGTCAGCAGGTCTGGTGTGCGGCAACAACGGCTAATTTTCCAAATCTACTTACCGTCGGAGCAACATTGACTGGCAACCTCGACAATTCTCTTGGCTGGTGGGTATTAAAAAAGGCATCGTAAAAGTCTAAATATGAAATGAGAAACAGGGGGCTTAGCAACAAAAAAGTAACGAAGTGCGAGGCGTCTGGAGGAAAGGTTTAATGCAGAGTGTCGTGCTATTCCTGGATAAGAGAGGCCGCAAAGCACCCGTGGAAAACGCGGTAAAGGCTGTCGAACTGGAAATAGATGATAATTACAACGTCATTAATAGTACTGTTTATTTCAGGGATAAATCATATTTTTATCGGACCAACCGGGAAAGGTCTCTTATAGCTTTTCTAGAAAGAATAAAACGATGCCATGTGAAGTGGAGAACCTTCCTGCTCCAATAACAGGACTGCCGAAACAGGCTGTAGATATGTATCTTGCTTCGGTCTGCACGAGTGAGGTAGGTGCAGGGCTATTGCTGCTGCATAGACAGTAGTATGGCGACTAAAGTGCCATTAAAAGCAAGGCAAAATATGGAAGACCACTATTATTTGATAGGGCTGGCTGGCCTGGTGCTTACCTAAAAGACCACCAGGAGACAGGCTAACAGTTCACTATTGTCACTGATACCGACCATGCGCATGCGGGGGATTGTTAATCTACGGGCAGAAGCTGTGGGAGTCAAATGTAATGGCCGAAAATTGGCCAGTGGACATTACGAACTGTATCCAGTCCTATTTGCGCAATGAGAACCAGCTCACCCGGATCGTCACCTCGCCCCCTTGCAGAAGAGGATTAGGGTGAGGGGTATTCTGTCATTGCAAGTTTAGCCTGCCCCATAGCTTGATATGGGGAACAATCTCAGTATGGGGGCAGTGTTAATCGCCATCTTTTTAAATCTTTGATTTAGTGTAATTGGTATGTATTCCTCTGCGCTTCTCAGGAGCAAATAAGGCGACCGTCAGGGTAAAATATGTATACTTACGTATTCTTTTTTCCCTGACAACATCGCATACTTTAAAAAGATAAATTACATGCAAATCCGGCAGCGTGGCAAAACACTTTGCCATAATTTCCAGAATCAGTGAGAAACGCAGTAAAACAACCTTCACTCAAAGCAAACTTATCTCTTTTCGATGCGACGGCGATTAATGTCGGAGCAATAATCGGCCAGACGAGCATTGCGGCTGCGGGCGCCGTTACCGCGCTCTTTTTCGAGATGGTCAAGGAAGGCGCCAAGGAAAGAGGTATCCAGGTCTTCGAGGTGAAGCATCGAGGGCACTTTTTTCAAGCGATGCTCCGCATACGAAAGGAGCAGGCGGAAGGTGTCCCGGTAACTGGCAATGGTATGAGGGCTTGCCTGCCGCTGGCGCATGAGGCGGTCGGTGAAGAATGCCTGGAGCAAGGCGGGGAAGTCGGCTTCGGTCTTCATCGACAGCTCCCCTCCTTTGTCCTCAAGGCGGAGCGGTAGCCAACTGTAAGAAGCTCGGGAACGGCTGAGATATACCAGTAGGTGTCGTTGACATGGACGTGACCGAGATAGGCGCTCAGTTCCGGCAGGTGCTGCTCAACGTTGAGGCCTTCCCGGTACCATCCGAGCAGGGTCTGCACGGCAAACCGGTGTCTCAGATCATGCAGCCTCGGGCCATGGCTCTCTTCCGGACCCCGCAGTCCTATCTGGTGTGAGAGCTGGACAAACGTCCAGCGCACGCACCATACCGTCAAGCGCGTCCCGCGTTCGGAGAGAAAGAAGCTTCTGGTTTGAGCCCGTGGACACAGCCGATCCCGAAGCTCGCGGTAGCGCCGGAGCGCTTCCAGCGTGGAAGCATGGACAGGGACGATGCGTGTTTTGCCGAACTTCGTGCGGCGCACCGTGAGTATACCCCGGGTAAGGTCCACGTCATCACGATCAAGCGCAATCGGTTCACTCATCCGCATGCCGGTCACCGCCAGGAGCCCGAACAGCGTGGCGTACGTGGCTGCCCTCAGCCCCAGCGGTGACGGGAGCTTCTTCGCCGCCTCGATCAGGCGCACTATCTCTTCCTCGGTGTACAGGTAGGGCTGTATGCGGCGGAAGCGATACGGAAGGAGGCCCTGCGGGGGAATCTCGGTTGTCGGGTCCAGGGCGCTCATGTGGCGAGCGAACCTCCGCACCATCGAGAGCCGGTTCGCCCATTGGGCGGGCTGACACTTCGTTTGCCCTGTGGCCCATCGTAACGCCAGTTCTGTGGTGATCGAAGAAGCACCTTCCTGTTCCGCATAGGTGACGAACCTCTGGAGCAAACCACCCGGGGTCGTGAGTTTAAACCCGAGTGCACGGCGTACCTTGAGATACTCGTCGAGCGCATCGTGGAGCTTCATAGTTCTCCTCCTTGCCATGGCAGCGCGAGTGCACGCAGTGCCGTTACATCGACCTTGGCATAGATCTCCGTCGTGCTGGGAAGCTCGTGCCTCAGGATCTCACCAATCTCCGCGAGCGAGGCGCCGCCGCGGAGCATCCTGACGGCAAGGGCATGGCGCAAAAGATGTGTTTTCTTGCGCGCCGGATGGAGCCCGGCGCGGATAGAGGCCCTCCGGACGACATCACCGATAGCGACAGAGCTGGTAAACCCTTGTCGCGGTGCGTAGATGCGGAGAAATACCCTGCGCGACGAACAGCGGGGTCGATGGCACAGATATGCGGCCAGGGCCTCACCGACGTCCTTGGGGATGGGAAGCCGGTCATGCCGGAAGCTCTTGCCCCGCACCGTGAGCTCTCCACGTTCCCAGTCCAGATCATCGAGCTGCATATGCACTACCTCTCCCGCTCGGAGGCCGAGCCGTGCCAGGAGCAGTAACACCGCATAGTCACGCCGGCCGGTGAAACTGGATCGATTGCAGCTCTTGATGAGGCGTTCTATGTCCTCCGCCTCAAGAAACTTCGGGAGTTCCGCCATGCGCCAGTTGGCCACCGTGGGAACGGATGAGGCCAGGTCCGTCGGGATCTCACCCCGCTGGTAGAGAAAACGGCATAGGCTGCGCAGGGCCGTGGTCACGAGCTGGACACGTCGCAGGCTCAGCCTGTTCCCTTGGCGGATGATGAATCCGGTGATATCCTTGAGCGTAAGCTCGTCCAGAGCCGGTGGTTTACGACCAAAACACTCGGACAGAAACGTGTGCGCTATGGAAAGATAGTTGACTATGGTTGGCTTGGCGAGGCCACGCTCTTGGATAAGATACTTTGTGAATCGTTGTTCGACGGCATGAAGAGGACTCTCCTCGCGCGCCGGAGCGCAACCGATGACGCCGGCATGACGCAAATGACTGAGAAGATCCCGCAGGGCCTGCGGCGCTTCATACTGAGAGAAACCTCTATGACGACGGTATCTGAGAAAC
The DNA here is from genome assembly GCA_963835605.1 of uncultured delta proteobacterium. Classification (GTDB taxonomy): domain Bacteria; phylum Desulfobacterota; class Syntrophorhabdia; order Syntrophorhabdales; family WCHB1-27; genus JADGQN01. Next base: position 5,331 of record CAWIHO010000083.1, read on the forward strand.
TCCGACACGAGCTGTTCATCCAGGTCCTCCACGCCACGCTGTTTGATCTCAAGCCAACTGCTGAGAGCGGCCACCGATCTGATCTTATGTCTGGCCGTGGACCGTGGATGACCTCGCTCTGAGAGATGCCGAGCAAAACCGTCGATGTGCGGACCTAATGGACCGAGCCGCAAACGTTCCCGTGTGGACGGGAATACATAGAACTGATCAAGCATGTCTGTCTCCTCCTTGTAATGGAATTAAAGGAAGAAGACAGCAGAATTATGCCGAGCAAATCAACTGATGACCAGAAATATCTCCCGGAAGGGCAGGCCTCTGACAGGCACCGAGCTAAGCACTCGGCATAATCCGGAACTCGGAATAATGACGTAAGCTGAATGGACCGTGTACCCCTTCTCGGTGAGCTTTGCTCTTCCGAGGTATTTTTTGAAGCGGCTTGCAGCAGCGCTGTAGCTGAGGGGCTTATTGGCCTGGCCGTAAAAGAGAAACTGCTTTTCTGTATCCCGTCGTTTGAGCCAGCGCTTGAGGGCGAAAGTGCATCATCAGAGAAGTAGACCACCCTCCCCATGCTGTTTTTCTCTCCTTCAAAGAGATGGACCTTTCTCTCCCGAAGATCGAGATCGTTGAGCGTGAGACCGAGGGCTTCACCAATCCTGATGCCGGTACGCAGAAGGAGAAGGATGAGGGCCCGGTCCCGGGTGTTGTGGATCACGCGGAGGAGCTTTCGCACATCCTTGGGGGCTATCGCCCGGGGGAGTGCTTGGGGGAGCTTGAGCCTGATCGTTTTTTTCAGGGCGCTCCCGGGGAGGAGATCCTGCTCGATCAGGAAGTGGAGAAACGCAACGATGAAGGCCATGCGCGTCTTCACCGTTGAAATCTTGAGCCCCCGGTCCTGCTCGTGCTCGATGAAGGCTTCGAGGTCGGCACGTTCCAGGTCCTTAAGATCGCTCTTGCCTGACTTTCCGTAAAAGTCGAGGAAGAGCATGGTTGAGGTGAAGGAACTCTCGAGCGTGCTCCGCTTGTGGTTCAGGCGCGACTTGTGGCGCAGGTAGTTCTCGAACTCTTTCTTGGCGGGAAGTTCCAGAGGAGAAAGCCGCTCAAGGATATGGTCGATCGGCGTCTGTGCACGATGCTCACCTGGTACTGCGCTTTCACTTTTGACTGATTCATGCGTCGTCGGCTGTGTCTCGGTCATTTCTTTTTCCTCCTTTTCTTTTTTTCAAGAAAAAGCAGGGTAGATAATGACCCTCAGCCGTTCTAAAGGTCAATCAATTTTCGTACATATAGCTAGGTGTACTAGCTGATCTTGATCCATTAGAAATTTGCGCGGTGCCGTTCGTTGAATTCCTATTTTTTCATTTCTGCAGTTACGGCAATTTTAATCTTCCCAAATTTTTTTGGACGCCTCGAAAATGGGCAATTTCCGGCAATTTTAGGGTTCCATTTGCGGCAATAAATTGGGTAAAGTATCAATAGTCCATCGAAGCCGATGCGACTTTCGGCCATGACTGGAGCTTGAAGATCTGGCATCAAGGTGCGAGGAACTTACCGGCTATCCACTTATATCGACCTATACGTAATTATACTGCAGACTTCGTATAAGTAGATATAAGTTCCTGCATTCGCCGGAGACCACTTCAGTGATGGCTTTCGGCCAGATAGCCGATCCCGGTGCGGCAGGCGGCACGTGTACTTGAAAGGCCGTTTATCGACAGGCTTCCCGATGTCGGCCGTGCAAAGTCGAGCAGCATCCTGACAATCGTCGTTTTCCCTGCGCCGTTGGGTCCAAGCAGAGCGAAATACTCACCTGTCTCGACGGAGAATGAGACATTGTCGACGGCCGTGAGGGAGCCGTATCGTTTGGTTGCGGCGCTCAATTCAATCATACCGTGCACCCCTGCTGATCCTCAAAGCATCTCTCTCCATTATAGCTGATAGAAAACCTTTCTGTAGAAAGGAGTATAGGAACCTCGGTCTGCTATGTCAATAAAAGATAGGCGGTAAAGCATGTGTCGTGCAGTCTGATCGTGGAAGGATAGGGATATAGCGGGGCATCCGCCCCAGTACACATCATGCGGCGGTGTAATGCCTGACCCCACGTGCTCGGCAGTCGCATCAACGCCGGCAAGCAGGAGCTCTAGTACGCGGTCGCGGTCGCCGGTGCGTGATGCTTCGAAGATGAGGCAGTCATCAACCACAGGTTTCAGCCTGGGTTGGTGGTGGAAGTGTAGGATTGGACCTATATGGAGCGGACGCCCTGCTTCGGAACGATAGCGGGAAGACACCAGGAGACTTTGTGATCGAATGCAGTTACCCTCCGATCATAGTCTTGTTCAGGGAGCGGGCACCCGAGGCAATGCTGGAGGCGCGGAAAAGAATGCTTATTCTTGGACTAGCCGCTCCTTATAGAGAGAACAACTGCTTACGCAATCAGATGCTACCACCAGTCCTAGATCGCTGTGAAACGGAACCGTGAAAATACCGTGGTAAAGATATGGTGCATGTGTTCTACGGTGCCTCGGTGCTGTGGGGCTGTGCCGTTGTTAAGATCTGGCCGAAGTATGGCTGATCAGTTGCACCCTCATTCCTTTTTTGTGAACGGCAATACTTGTGCCCCCTGCTTCAAGCCGTCCAGATAGTCAGCCCATAGCTGCATCATCTTCCTGCGCTCTTCAAGGTGCGCTGTCCGGTTGTAAGCCCTTCCGTTCGGGTCTCTCACGGCATGGGCAAGCTGATGCTCGATGAAGTCCGGTCTCACCTGTAACACTTCATCAAGAATGGTCCGCGCCATTGCTCTGAAGCCGTGGCCGGTCATGGTGTCCTTGTCGTATCCCATGCGCCGTAGTGCCGCGAGAATCGCGTTATTGCTCATCGCCCGTGCAAACGATCTTGCCGAAGGAAACACATACTTGCTCGTGCCGGTAAGCTGTTTTAGTTCCTTCAATATCTCAATAGCTTGAGTACATAGGGGCACAATATGCGCCTGTTTCATCTTCATCTTGTGAGCCGGTATATTCCAGAGCGCTTCATCAAGGTCAATCTCTGTCCATTCCGCGTGGCGAAGCTCCCCCGGCCGCACAAAGAACAGGGGGGCAAGGCTGTAGGGCACACTTGACCACAAAACCTCCCTCGTAGCCGTCTATGGCCCGGAGAAGGGGCGCAACCTCTTTCGGCTCAGTGATTGCGGCATGGTGCTTCTCTGCTGGCTGTGGCAACGCGCCCTTCAGATCTCCTGAACAGTCACGTTCGCACCGACCTGTAGCCACGGCATACCGGAGCACCTGCCCTGCAATGGACCTGATCCGATGTGCTGTTTCCAAAGCTCCCCGGCTTTCTACCCTACGAAGGACCGCCAAAAGTTCAGGTGCCTTGATCTCGTTGATGGGTCGCTTTCCGATCCACGGGAACAGGTCACGTTCCATCCGGGCCATGGTTGTCTCGGCATGTACTGGCTTCCATGTGGGAGTGAATTTCATATGCCATTCACGAGCAACTACCTCAAAGGTCTCGGCTTCGGTGGTTGCTGCCTGTTTCATAGCCTTCCTGACGGCTCCGGGGTCAATGTCATTTGCGATCTGCTTTCGTGCCTCTTCTCTCTTCGCCCTCGCATCGGCAAGAGAGATTTCAGGATAGGGGCCGAAGCTAAGCTTCTTTTCCTTGCCATCGAAGCGGTATTTGAAATTCCAGAGTTTGCCGCCCGATGGAGTGACCAACATATAAAGAGCCCTCCACCATCAAAGAGTTTATACTCGGTCTTCTGCGGTTTGGCGTTGCGTACCTTGGTTTCAGATAGCTGGATAATCCGCTTGGGCATTGGGTTTTCCTCCTTTTTGGGGGCTTCTCATTTTGGTTGGGGGTCTTTTACCTCTCAATAAGCCCCCAAAATTACTCGGATTACGATGGATAGTTATAGCACCTCCTCGGACAATAACAACAAAAAACCCGCCATTTCTAGCGGGTTTCTGCACTTTACTAGAACCGTACTGGATTATGTATTGGTGGAGGCGGCGGGAATCGAACCCGCGTCCAGAGAACAAGACCCAAAGAGCCTACATGCTTAGTCAGTGTTTTGAGTCTCGGACGAGGGAACACCCACCGACAGGTTTTCTCTTATCCCAGCCTATTAGGTTTCGCCGCCCGGTATAGGCGTCCCGGGAGGCTATCCCACTAAAATGGCGCCCAATCTGGACCTGAAGCGGGAGGAAAGTCCAGTGGACGTGGCCGTCTTAAGCGGCCAGTGCTAGATCTGTTTCTGCGTTTGTGTTTATTTTCCACCTGATAACGGGCAGCTAGATCCCCGGCATGCCTCTTTGACCCTTCTTTCCCTGTCGAAGCCAATCGCCCCCTTCATCGAAATCTCGACTCTCGATCGTTAATCCGTTTTTCGTCGCGCTGCTTTATATCTTCTCTTTTATCGAACGACCTCTTACCTTTTCCAAGCCCGAATTCCAGTTTTACTTTGTTCTTCTCGTTGAAATACATAGAAAGCGGCACCAGGGTATATCCCCGTTCTCTTACTTTACCATAGAGCCGATCAATCTCCCGCTTATGCATCAAGAGCTTCCTATCCCGTTTGGGCTCATGATTGTAAATATTCCCGCATGAGTAAGGACTTATATGGGCGTTCGTCAAATACAACTCGCCATCCCTGATCCGGGCAAAGCTATCTTTGAGGTTGGCCTTGCCCTCTCTCAGCGATTTCACCTCAGTTCCGGTCAGCGCTATACCCGCCTCAAATTTTTCCTCAATATGAAAATCGTGGTAAGCCTTCCGGTTGGTCGCAATCGTTTTAGATTCCCGCCTCATTGATAATAATTATAGCACAGATTCCCCGTAATTTAAAGGCCTTAGGGCCGGTGGAGGCCTCGCCAGGACTCACAGGGTCGCAATGCATGGTGCCATCAGTCCGCATGACACTTACAATAAGAGTGTCAGATCGCTACCAGTGAAGATCTAATGCGATACCCGAGGCGCTGGAGCTCAGACGTCGAGAGGATACCGTTGGGCTGAATTTTGATGCATGCCGAGGCGCTACGAGGCGCTGGACTGCGAAGGCGTACCGGGGTACGTCGAGGATGCCGACGCCGCCGCAGGGCGACGAAGGAAGGCGCAAAAGGCAGCCCAACGGTACCTACAGTGTGGCGTCGATCACCGGCAACTCCACGATAAACTTAGCCCCCCGCGGCTTATTATCCTCCACGTGGATCTTTCCGTTGTGCTCCAATATGATGGAGTTGACAATGGCAAGGCCGAGACCCATGCCATCACGGCCCCTGGTAAAATATGGATCGAATATCCTGCCCTTATCTTCATCTCGTATGCCCGGACCCGTATCGGCAATCTCTATGAAGGCAAGCCCTCTGTTTTTGTCGTACCGGGTCGTGAGCGTCACGATGCCCTGCTCCGAATCAATGGCCTTTATAGAGTTGGTCACGAGGTTTATCAGGGCCCTTTTGACCTTGTCCTTGTCCATCCTGAATTTGGGCACGTTCTCTTTCTCAAACTGAAAGTCGATATTCTGGTACAGGTTCTTGTAGAGCCCGATAGTCTCATCCACAATGAGGTTGATGTCCTCGATGGTTTGCACGGTCGCAGTGTGCGTCAGCTTGGTCAACTCGTTGACAATTACCTTGATATCGTCAGAGGCGCTCAGGATAACTGCTGTGGTCTCGTCCAGGAGTTCCCTTTCCTTGCCCTCCGCTTGCGGTAGTAAGCGTCTCCTGATCCTCTCCGCGGAGAGCTTGATCGGGGTGAGCGGGTTTTTAATCTCGTGAGTCAGTTTTTTAGCGATCTCCCGCCACGTGGCGAGTTTCTCGCCCCTTACGATGTGGGTTATATCGTCAAACGTGCCTGATGTAACCTTCGACCCGTCCCGCCTCGTCTCTGAGCACCGTCAATGATGCCCTCAGATAGACCATATCCCTTTTCAGCGAAAGATGCATCTCCCTGACAACGCTCCCTGTCGATTCACCCTTCATCTCACGCTGGAAGAAGCGGATGATCTTCCTGAGCTCACCGCCCAAGATGGTCCTCAGCGGACTTCCCATCCAGTCATCCCGCTCCACGCCCAGTATGGCCTTAGCAGCCCTGTTTAACAGAAGGATATTCCCTTTCTCATCAGTAGTGATGATGCCTGTGGCCACATTATCGAGGATTACCTCCATATATTTTCTCTTCTCCTCGATCTCCGCCTTGGTAACTTTCAGCTCCCTTGCCATCTTGTTGAACGCGCTCACGAGGGTTCCTATCTCGTCTTTCCCCCGGTCTTCCAGGTTGATGTCAAACGAACCCTTGGCGATGATGGCTGCACCCTCTCTTACCTGTTCCAGGGGGACAGTGATCTCAGTGGCCATTTTCACGCCCACCCAGACAGAAAAGAATATCGAGAGCATGGTGATGAGGAAGAGCGGTATGATAAAACTCCACTTCAATACTTTCTTATAGGGTCTCGATTCCTTGAATTCCTCGCCCGTACGGGTGATCTGTTTTACGCTCTCCGTTCCCCTGAAGCCGATTCTCTCGCCGAGGACGAGAACAGCCGCCGGGTTACCGGACGGATCGGCCATTCCAATGCCCAATACGATTACTTCTCCACCTTCCATCGGAAGAATCTGTCTCAGTCTTTTCTCTTTTGCAGTTACTTTGGATTTCGCCAAGAGCCGCTGCACTACCGTTGCGTCCATCTTGCCCTGGCTCTGCAGAACAACCCCCGCCATGTCGTACACAGCAAGATAATCGAGAAAGTGTGCCTGCCCTTCTCTTTTTATGAAGGTCCGAAGCCCATCGGGCTTTTCAAGGATGCCCTTTTTCTCGATCTGACCTGCGAGATGCTTTCCGATCTTCTCGTATCGTTCAAACAGGTCATCGTAGTACAGCTGCGAAAGCTCAACGGTCGTGTCTATGGTGTCCTCTATCTTCTGGCTGAACCATTTGTCCATGGCCACGTAAAAGAAGGTTGTGGCAATGATGAAGAGCGTGAACGAAGAGATGAGAGAGATGGAAAGCATGGTCAACGTCAACTTAGTCTTGAGCTTTGAACCATACACACCCCTCTTTTTCTCAATGTTTGTCTTGATGAGGATCCGCGCAATGATGAAGGCGAGGAGAAGGATGAGAAGAAGGTTTATGTTGAGGAGGACGATAATGAGCTTATTCTCCCCCACAGGGAGAAACCTGGTGAAGAAAGGGAGATTGGTCTCCAGGTAGAGGAGGAGGCCGAAAACGGCAACCGTGGCGAGACCGAAAAGTACTTCTTTTTTGAATGTCCTCAGCTTCATTCTGTCCTTCGGAGCCTTTAATCCCGATTCAAGGACCTGGCATCGTCCCTGATCCCTCGTCCTTTAGCCGTTCACCTTGTACCTCGGTCCTCGATCCTGTTCTATTATAGCTCTAACCCCGCATGAGGACAAAATTAATCTGCCGGCCGAGCCCTTTGTCCCGCCTTGCAGAATAAAAGAGATCTTCTCTGCAAAAGGTGCAGAGGCCTACATCGTAGACCTCTCGCACGCCCTCTTTCTGAAGCATCTGGATGTTCGCCTCTTTCAAGTCGAGGAATAGGGAATCTTCCCGTCTCTGCAAGACCGGGTCACCAAAGCCCGCGGCTCTAAAGACACCTGCCACATCCTCCTGCACCTTGTAGCAGCAAGGCCCTATACCCGGCCCGATGAGCGCGCCTATATTTTCTGGCTTGACGCCGATTGCTGACATCTGTCGGGCGGCTTTCCGCGCGATGCCGAGTGCCGTTCCTCTCCATCCGGCGTGCACAATGGCAACGACCGGCATGGATGTACTGTACAGGATTATAGGGAGGCAGTCTGCTGTCTTTATGATGCCTGCCACATTTCGTTCGAGAAGGAGAAGGCCGTCGCCGGCGCCTGGGCGTTCGCCGTCCTTGATGACGTGCACAACGTCGCCATGCTCCTGGTTCATCAGCACGTACGTTTTAAGCGAAAAAGCCGAGATGGCGCCCTTTATTCCCGCTTCTTCATGAGATGCATCGCGATGCTTCGTCCCAAAACCATGAAAGATGCCCGAGGCTTCGAGAGAGGGATAGTAGATGTAGGACCAAGGGCCCTGATTCTTGAGCTCAAACGGCGTGCGCATCGATAAACTCTTTGAAGTCCTGAGGGACAGGCGCCTCGACCTGTAAGGGCAATTTTCTAACCGGATGCCCAATAAGAATCTTGTAAGCGTGGAGTAAAGGTCGCGACGTGAGCCTTCTGGCCTTCTTCCCGTAAAGTTCATCACCTACTATGGGATGGCCTATAGACGCGAAGTGCACCCGTATCTGGTGAGTGCGTCCCGTTTTCGGGTAGGCCTCCAGGTACGTGAACCCTTCCAACCTCTGGATCACCTTGAAGCGCGTTATGGAGTATCTGCCCCCTTTCGCCACTATCGCCATCTTCTTTCTCATGGTAGGATGTCTGCCCATAGATCCCTCGATTACGCCTTCATCCTCTTTGACCGCTCCCTCAACCACCGCCCTGTAAATCTTTTCTACGTTCCGGTCATGAAACTGAGACGAAAGTGCCTCCTGCGTCTTTGGGTCCTTGGCCACGAGGATGACGCCGGTGGTATCTTTGTCCAGTCTGTGGACGATACCGGGCCGCTCGTCAGTATCTGTGCTGTTTGGCCCCTTTGGACCGCCTTGGCTGGAAGGGCTGGCTGGCCTTTCCAGATGGGAGAGTACGGCATTGACGAGGGTACCGCTCCTATGGCCGCATGAAGGGTGCACGACCATGCCCACCGGTTTGTCGATGGCCAGCAGGTACTCGTCTTCATAAAGAATCGTAAGCGGTATGTTCTCGGGCGAGAGGCTGGCCGGCTCTTCCGTGACCAGCTCGCCCTCAATCTCCATCCCGCGTTTCACTCTCAAGGAGGATTTAGGCACCTTGTTTAAGATCCGCACGTGCCCCCCCGCGATCAATCCTTGCACTTTTGCCCTCGTCAACGACAGTGCTTCAGCGAGGTACATATCAATTCTTATATTGTCTTTATCGGGGACAAGGCGAAATTTACGTTCCATCCGCGAGGGCTGCCGCTATTCCCGAAATCAAGAGGGGCTCGTCGGCCTTTCGGATCGTTCTCATGTCAATGAGAAGCCTGTCATGACCGATCCGCGCGATGATGGGAGTTTCCAGCTTTCTCAGCTTTTCTTCAAAAGCCACAAGACTCATGCTGCGAGGTTCGAGCGCCAAGCCGTAGGATGGCAGCGCGACGTCAGGAAGACTTCCCCCACCCACTTCGGACGCCAGGCTGACTACAGACACAGAGAGATGTGACGAGCGCTTGCGCAGAGCAGCCGCCAGTCGGGAAGCTTTCCGTTTAAGACTTGTCTCATCCTGGTAGATCATCTCAAGAGTCGGTATCTGGCTGCGCTGCTCCTGGTCGGCGAAAAGGAAAAGCGTTGCTTCGAGGGCCGCAAGGGTGAACTTGTCCGGACGAATCGCCCGCGTAAGAGGATTTTTCTTCATAGCGTCGATGTAAGCCGTTTTACCGAGGATGATGCCGGCCTGAGGCCCACCCAACAGCTTATCTGCGCTGAAGGAGATCATATCCAACCCTGTCTCTGCAAAATCGGCGATGACCGGCTCGTCAAAAGCCCCGTCCCTTTTGAGCGGGTATAAGAGACCGCTTCCCGCATCGTAAAAAACGGGAACGCGATACCTCTTCCCAAGTTCCACAAGCTCGGCGATTGGGGTCTCGTGCACGAACCCCCGTATGCGAAAGTTGCTCGTGTGTGCCTTCATGAGGAGGCCCGTATTTTCGTTCACGGCGCGCTCATAATCCTGGCTGAAGGTTCTGTTTGTGGTACCAACCTCCCGGAGAATTGCTCCGCTTTTTCTCATAACATCAGGTATTCTAAACGAACCTCCGATCTCAATCAGCTCACCGCGCGCAATGACAACCTCTTTGCCTTGAGCGAAGGTGTCGAGTACAAGGAGCACGGCTGCCGCATTATTGTTCACAACGAGCGAGGCCTCCGCTCCGGTGAGTCTCTGCAAAACAGAGGCGCAGTGCTCGTACCGGTCGCCTCGTTTTCCTCTTTTCAGGTCGTACTCCAGGTTGGAATAGTTTGACGCGATGCTTACCAGAGCATCTATCGCCGGTTTGGCAAGGAGTGACCTTCCCAGGTTCGTGTGGACGACCACGCCCGTGCCATTGATCACTTTCCGCAGGCTGGAACTCGAAAGCTCGGCAGCGTGACGGCCCGTTTCCTCGATGATGCGCTCAACGGGCGGCAGCGACGTAACCTTCCCCTCCTTGATATTGAGGCGGAGTTCCTCAAGCACAGCCCGCAAGGCATCCTTCGCGGTCTCCTGAGAATAATTCCCCAAGAGCCGCTGCCACTGCTCGTGTTTCAGCACCTCATCGACTTTGGGGATTTTTCTGAGCAGGCTATTCATCCGTTTTCCGACTACCATTCCTTCGGCTATTTGTATCACACAAAAGAGGCACAATCAACAGAATCCACGCCTCAGATGAACACAGGAGAGCGATTAATGTGAATCCGGGAAGGCAAGGGCCTTGATGAATTCCTCCTGAAAGGCTTTTTCCGTGGCCAGCTCTATATGTTCCGTCCATCGGGCGATGCGGTCCGCCTCTTCCCTCTTCTCTTTGTTGATGAGCGCGAGATATGCGCCATGCCCTGCAGCGTTGCCCACGAACGAGATTGCTTCGGGGTCGCACTCGGGAAAGAGGCCGATGGCAAGGGCGTTATCCCGGTCTAGGTGCATGCCGAAGGCTCCGGCTATGATCAGCCTGTCCGGCTGGCTTATACCAAGCCGTTCCATCATGATCTGACAGCCCGCGCGGATCGCCCCCTTGGCCAGCTGAATCTGCCGGACATCTCGCTGCGTGACCACGATATCCTGATCGATGGGCGTTTCCTTTGCCCATGCCAGCACGAACTCTCTTGCCCCATCTTTACCCTTGCGCAGCCGGGGACTCTCGGCGTTTTGCGAGAACGCACCGTTCTTCAGTATGAGGCCGCTCTGATACAGGCCTGCTATTGCATCGATGATACCCGAGCCGCAAATACCGACAGGCTTGAATTTGCCGGGCCTCTGATCGCTCTTCCACCTATCGTTGCCTATCACCTTATAGTCGACCTCAAAGCCCTTCGGGCTTACCCTCACCTTTTCTATGGCCCCGGGCGCGGCCCTCATCCCGTACATGATCTCAGCACCCTCCAGAGCCGGGCCGGTTGCGCACGAACAGGAGAGAAGGCTCGACCTGTTCCCCAGGGCAAGCTCCCCGTTTGTGCCGATATCGATGACCAGTGAAAACTCATCGCGCGCGTAAGGTTCTTCCGCAATCAGTACCGCCACGTTGTCGGGCCCGACGAAACCGGCCTCAACAGGCAGGACATGCACATACGCCGCGGGCAGAATATCGAGCCCAAGGTCCCGAGCCTTGATATTAACCGAGTTCTCAATCAAAGGGGTAAAAGGCGAGTATCCCAACCGATCGGGAGGCAGACCCAGAAAGATATGATGCATTACTGTGTTTCCCACAACGGTCATGTCCACGATATCGTCCGCGGTTAATCGCTTATCGTCGATCACCTGGTGAACCATTGCGTTGATCGTGTTGATCAGTTCTCTCTGCATCCTTTTAACGCCCTCTCCCGGATGGTGGACAGAGTATGCAATGCGGGACATGATGTCTTCACCGAATATCGTTTGCGGGTTTGTCGCGGATGCACTGCCAAGGATCTTTCCCGTCTCCAGACTGCACAGATAGAGCGCAAGGGTGGTCGTGCCGACGTCGAGGGCGAGGCCGTATGGACCCGCTCCCATGCCTACCTGAACGCTGATGATCTCTTTGCTCATCCACACGGAGAGCATATACTTTTTGACATGCTCCGTAAGCGAGCTTCCGAGTTGAGCGAGGAGTTCCTCGTCACACGCCAGCCCCTCGATACCATGCTGCGCCTTGAGAAGGGCGAGCAGCCTCTCAAAAACGCTCCTATGTTCACCCGGGCTCTGAGCTGCATCCAGGGAATAGGTCTTTACCGCCGGCTTTAAAGGTATCTTCCTGGGCACGAACTCCTTTCTCGATGCAGCGCCTTTGAAGATGGATTTCTCGGGTATGAAAATCACAGCATCGGCTTGAAGCTGCGCACGGCAGGCCAGCCTGAAGCCCTGTCCCAGCTCTCCGGGGCCAATCTGCTCCGATTCTTCAGGGGCGATGGGGCTACATTCACCCGAGACCAACCGGATCTTGCACTTCCCGCACTTCCCGATGCCACCGCAGGCCGAGTCGATATAGACACCCGCCTCTCTCGCTACGTCGAGGATTGTGCTTCCTTCTCTACAGGCAGTTTCTTTATAAGACGGAATGAAGACTACTTTCAGCATGCTGATCTACCTTTGGTAGACGCCCATGGCATTGAGACGGGTGACAATGCGGACGACTCGATCTGTCAAACATAGTCATGATGGTTATTGCAAGGGTGGTCGAAAAATGCTCGGTAAATGAAAAACTCACCCTTGGGCGGGCGGTAGACTCGTGACTCAGAACCTTTAGGGCTGAATCGACAAGCATGAGTTGTTTAATACCGATTTGCATTTAAGATGGAGACCGAGGCGGCAGCGAGGAGCTGACGCAGGCGTACTGAGCAGTACGTCGAGGAAAGCGACGCAGCGACAACGAAGGTATACACTTGAAGGCGAATTGGTATAAGTGGTGAAGTGCGCCAATCTATTCCGACACCGTGCCGCTTTGTCGTCTCTGGCCCTCTGCTCAAAAACTTCTTCGGCGCTATTGTTTGTTACGCCGCTCCGATCCATTTCTTGGCCAGTTGTACCCCTGCTACCGCGTCCTTTCCATATGCATCTGCTTTGACGTATTTTCTCACCTCATCATCGATCTGGCCGCCGCCGATCATGATCTTTACCTTGTCCCGCAGGCCTGCCTTATCGATTGCCTCCACAGTCTGTTTCATGGAATCAAAGGCCAGCGTGAGGAACCCGCTTAAGCCCACCACCTGGGGCTGGAATTCCTTTATCTTAGCTACGAAGGTCTCCACGGGCACGTCGATCCCTAGATCGAGTACGTCAAAGCCGCTGACGTCTAACATAAAGGTGACGATGTCCTTGCCGATGTCATGAATGTCGCCTGCGACAGTCCCGATGATTACCTTCCCCGATTTCCGGGCGCCTTTCTCCTTCACCATCAACGGCTTTACCAGCTCCGAAATCTCTTTCAGTATCTCGCCCGCCATCATTAAATCAGGTATGAAATACTCACAGCTTTCGAAACGCTTGCCCACGACCTCCATGGCCGACCTTGCATCGTCCAATATCTGATTAGGGTCGGCCCCTTGAGCTATCTTCTCCTTGACTAACGCTAATGCTTCCTCTTCCATCAAGTCCGACATCAGCTCGACTAGTCCCTTTGCCATATTACACCTCCATAATGTAGTATAACCTGTACCATCTTTTTCCTGTCTTATCAGTAGATGCCGTATTCTCTCGTAAAGTCGAACATGGCCCGGACGTTCTCTATCTTTGCATCATCGACGCCCGTCGCTGTATCCATTATGAATCCGCCGCCCTTGCCCGCAACGTCAATAAGCTTCTTGCAGTATTGTCGCACCTCTTCAGGCGTACCGCCCACCAGAATGGAAAGAGGCACATTCCCCCTTATGCAGACCGTTTCTCCGAGTACCTCTTTTGCCTTGATCATATCGGTTGACTCAAACTTGTAGCAGGCTTTTCCGGCGGGGATGTCCTTGATCACCTCAAGCCGTGACTCGCAGTTTCCTTCCCAGAAGGGGATCGGCACCAGGCCCTCGTTAATGAGGGCGACCATGAGCTCGCGCAAAGTCGGCCAGAAGAACTTCTTGAACTGATCGAGGGACATGAACCCGTCGAGCCCCTTGTGGAGTGGTATGAAGACGCGGGGATTCCCTGAAGCTTTGGCGGGCTTAACGCCCATATCAAACATATACGGCAACAACTTCTCACACGCCTTGATCACCTTATCCGGCTTTCGATACATGTCGAGCATGAGCCCTTTTGTGCCGCGGAAGTAATCACCGAGCGTATCGAAGGGGGCCTGGGTGAAACTGCCGGTTTGAAGCGGGAAGCCCTCCTCTTTTGCCCGTTCCGCGAAACGGCGCGAATAGGAGGCAATGCGCAGTGCTTCTTTTCCTGCTCCCTGCAAGGCGCTCATCGCTTCCGCAGCTTCCGGGGACGCAAAGGGAATGAGGTCAAAAGGTATGCCCATGGTGTAGGTGATGAAATTACGAAGCGGCGGAAGCGTTTCCAGCCCCTTCAGCTTGCCGCAGATGCGCGGGAGGTATCGACGGAGAATAAAATCGGACGGGTCGTCGAAAAACCAGTCGTACTCATCCACCTTCATGTATTCGCCCTCGACAAACTGATATGTCGCGTTTGGCCCGAGACCGTGGCCGGCCCACCGCAACTGTTTGAAGTCAAGGGACTCGAGCACGGGTCCAAGAAAAGAAAGCGCGTACGGGTTCCGCTCCATGTCAGGCTGGAACTCCAGGGTCACCTTCCACTGCACGTCCCACAGCGCATCCGGATCATACATGACCTCCTGCACGGTCTTGCCGGCGAGGTACGCCGGTAGGAATCCCCAGGTGACCATGATGGGGACCTTGTCAGGGACACGCAGTGCAATCGCGTCATTGACTCTCTTTTCTCTCTCCTTATATAGTTTCTCTGCATTTTCAGTCATTTCGGACCTCCGCATCGCTGTCGGATTGATAAGCTTGATCTGCTTCTATTTACCATAATGGCCCTGCATCCGTAAAGCAATAACAGGAACTCTCATGAAAAAAGGCGCCCCCTTTTGTGGGGCGCCTTTTTTGCCAACCCGTAACGGGTTTTCTTACAGCTTCTCTTCCCCGATTCTCATGCCGTAGAAGGAACGATAGATGAAGACCAGGGCAACAATGAAGAAGACGATAGCGATGCCTGTTTTCAGCGTCTGAGACTGCATGGTCACGGCAATCTCTGTTGCGAGCAACCCGAACAGCGTCGTGAACTTGATGACCGGGTTCATCGAAACCGACGACGTATCCTTGAACGGGTCGCCTACCGTGTCACCAACAACCGTTGCCTCGTGGAGCGGGGTGTTCTTTTCTTTCAGATCGACCTCGACGATCTTCTTCGCGTTGTCCCACGCGCCGCCCGCATTCGCCATGAATATTGCCTGGAAGAGTCCGAAGAAGGCGATTCCAATCAGGTACCCGATGAAGAAGTACGGGTTAAAGAACGAAAGAGAGAGTGCCATGAAGAAGATCACGACAAAGATGTTGATCATACCCTTCTGTGCGTAAATCGTACAGATCTTGACGACTTCCTTGCTGTCCTGGATGGATGCTGTCTCTTTGTCGAGCTGGATGTTATTCTTGATGAAGACGACCGCCCGGTAGGCGCCCGTAACCACTGCCTGAGTCGCGGCACCGGTAAACCAGTAGATCACGGCGCCGCCCATGAGAAGACCCAGGATGATCTCGGGCTGCACGAGGCAGAGTTTCGCGACTGCGCCGCCGTAAATACGCTCAAGCAAAATGATGATACCGAAGACCATGGTGGTGGCGCCGACCACAGCTGTTCCGATGAGCACCGGCTTCGCGGTTGCCTTGAAGGTGTTGCCCGCACCGTCCGCCTCCTCGAGGTAATCCTTGCCGTTCTCGAAATCAGGATCAAAACCGAACTGCCCCTTGATCTCCGCGGCGATGTTGGGCACACTCTCGATTCTCGAGAGCTCGTAGACCGACTGGGCGTTATCGGAGACCGGGCCGAAGCTGTCGACGGCGATGGTCACAGGACCCATGCCGAGAAAACCGAAGGCCACGAGACCAAAAGCAAACACCGGGGCCGCAAATGAGTATTCCTTAGGCATGAGGGCCTGTATGGACGGATTAAACGATACGAGATAGGCCATGAGCATCAGAACCAGGATGATCAACCCTTCCCAGAAAGCGGACATGTTGCCGGCAACGAAACCGGAGAGGATGTCGAGTGACGCACCGCCCTGACGGGCCGAGGCCACGACCTCCTGAACATGACGGGAACTGGTGCTCGTGAAGATCTTGGTGAACTCCGGGATCAGGGCGCCGGCTATCGTACCGCAACTGATGATGATCGCAAGTGCCCACCATAAGGAAGCATACTTCGGATCGGGCAGGTCACCGAGCAGCGTGTAGCTCGCCCAGAATGTCACAATAATCGAGACCGCGGAGGTGATCCAGACGAGGCTGGTGAGAGGGTGCTCGAAGTTGAACTTCTTTGAGTTCCCGTATTTGGCCATGACGATCGCGTGGTTTATGAAGTAGGAAACGAGGGACGTGAGGATCATCAGGATACGCATTGCAAAGATCCAGATGATCAGCGTTCCACCCATGAGCGGGTTGAGCGCCAGAGCCAGTGCGAGAAAGGCGATCAGGGCAACGCCTGTGACGCCGTACGTCTCGAAGCCGTCCGCGGTCGGTCCGACGCTGTCGCCTGCGTTGTCGCCCGTACAGTCGGCGATGACGCCCGGGTTTTTGGGATCATCTTCAGGCAGATGGAAGACGATCTTCATCAGGTCAGAGCCGATGTCGGCGATCTTGGTAAAGATACCGCCGCAGATTCTGA
Source organism: uncultured delta proteobacterium (assembly GCA_963835605.1). Lineage (GTDB taxonomy): Bacteria > Desulfobacterota > Syntrophorhabdia > Syntrophorhabdales > WCHB1-27 > JADGQN01. The sequence continues at coordinate 21,947 of CAWIHO010000083.1, forward strand.
GTGCGCTGGCGCCAAGAGACTCGCCGATGGCAAAGCCGATGAAGCAGGGTCCGGCCAGCCCTTTCAGGAAGACGAGAATGCAGATCATGAAAAAAAGCTCGACGCTCACAAGAAGAAGACCAACGCTCATGCCCGAGCGCATAGGGATTGCCACCACGTCGACCGGTCTGCCCTTCAGTGCCGCGAAAGCGGTTCGCGAGTTCGCTCTTGTGTTGATCCTCATGCCGAACCATGCAACACCGTAAGAGCCGAGAATACCAAGGATCGAGCAAAAGAGAATGAGAACAATGCTGCCAAACGCCGCGTGCTGTAAGCCGGCGAAATAGTAAATCATGCAGAGGGCGATCAGTATCCAGAGGATGACAAGGAATTTTCCCTGCTGCGCGAGATATGACTTACAGGTCTCCCAGATGATGTCGGAGACATCGAGCATTGACTTGTGCGCCGGCAGGTTCTTTGTCTGGTTGGACTGGATCAAACCAAAAATCAGACCGACGATGCAGATGAGTAAGCCGAAGTACATGATCGATATCCCGCTTATGGTACTCCCCAGAATCGTAAACTGAACTTGGGTAAGATCAGGTACGACTATATCTGCTTCGCCTGCAAAGACTGCAGGTGCCAGGAGCAAACCCATGAGGCAAAGAAAGAATGAGGCGATAGGAAGCTTGTGATTCTGCATGAACCTCATGTACTACCTCCTTAAAAAAGTTTTTGGGCTAATAAAAAAATTCACATGCTGACATTAATCTAACTATTATTGCGTAGACCCTGTCAACAGTTTTCAGGCAAGCAGGTCTCAAAAATCTCTATACTCACGGCAGACTGCCGGGTCCTGCAGATGGAGGGTCTGGTTAAGCATGGAGAGCACAATCTCGTCTCCGGTCTGCTCGGCGAGAGTAATGCTTGCCGGATCACATTTTACTTTCCAGAAGAAGCGGTTCGACACACCGAGGAAATGCAAGGCGAGCAGCTTGCAGATTACCCGGTGGGTTACGATGACAATCACCGAACCATCCGTGATCTGCGCCTGAGCCGCCTGGATGCCCTTTTTCACCCTCTTCCTCACCTGGGCCAGTGTCTCCACCCCTTGAACGCGGAACCGGTGCGGATATTTCCTCCATGTATCAAGCGGTTGCGGGAACCGCTGCTGAACGGCTGCAAGAGAAAGGCCTTCCCAGGCGCCAAAGTCCATGTCGATGAATGCGTCATCCACAGTAACAGGCACGCGGCTCGGCTCGCCTATCCTGGAAGCGGTCTGCTGAGCCCTCGCCAGGGGGCTGGAGTAAATGGCGGAGACCCCCTTATCAGAAAAGAATGCCCCTGTGCGTTCGGCCTGCCAGAGACCCGTATCGTTCAGAGGAATATCCTTCCTGCCTCTGAAGACCTCTTCTTTATTCCAGCTTGTTTCACCGTGTCTCACTACGTAGATTTTCATAGTCTCCTCTATCCTTTCGGTTCGCGTAAATGGTGTAGAGGTGGCTGTAGATCCCTCCGTTGGCCAGGAGCTGCGCGTGCGTACCAACTTCAGCGAGCTGCCCATCGTGTATCACAAAGATCCGATCCATCTCAGCCATGGTGGCCATACTGTGAGCGATTGTGATCCATGTGGTCGAAGAAAAATCCTTATTCAGGGCCTCCTTGATACGTCCCTCCAGGTATGGGTCTACCCTGCTCGTAGCTTCATCAAGAATGAGATAGCGCGGTTTGTACGCGATGACGCGGCCAATCGATATGAGCTGTTTTTCTCCTTCGGACAGGTTGACGCCATCCTCGGCGATGGCCTTGTTCAGGCCCTCCTCAAAAAACCCTTTCAGGGCAAGGCCCAACTCTTTGGGGAGAGAATTTTCATCGTCGATGAAAAGGTTTTCCCTGACCGTTCTTGGAAATATAAAAACGTCCTGGGACACGATGCCGAAGGCCTTGCGTATCGCCCCGAGGGAGTAACGCTCCATCGGTTTGCCGCCGATATCGATCTGCCCCTTCGACGGTTTGTAGAAACCGAGCAGGAGGTTGATGAGCGACGTTTTTCCCGAGCCGGTAAGGCCAATGATCCCAACGCGCTCCCCTTCCTTGATCGTAAGGTTTATCCGTTTGAGGGCGTACACGTCGTCCTGTTCGTACGAAAGCCACACATCCTTCAACTCTATGTCGCCCTTGATCTGCGTCTCATCACCTCCCTCGTGCTCCCTCTCCATGACATGGAGCTTGTGGAGCTTTTCGAGACTTGAGAGCGCGTTTTGATACAGGTTGTATTTCTCGCTCAGGTCCCGGATGGGATTGTACAGCTTTTGGGAGTATTCTATGAATGCGACTATCGTTCCAAACGTGAGCACACCATAGACCAATACCAGTCCGCTTGCCCAGAGAATGGCGAGGACGGAGAGCACCCCGACAGATTCCACCAAAGGAAAATAGAGAGAAAGGTAAAAGATCACCCTCTTGTACGCCTGTATGTACCGCTTATTCTTTTCGCCGAATGTGCTGACCTCCGCCTCTTTCCGGTTAAAAGCCTTTGAAATGTAGATGCCTGCGAAACTCTCCTGGAGAAACCCATTCATCTCCGAGACGCTTTCCCGCGTGTCGCGGTATGCAGCCGAGAATCGCTTTCTGAAAAAATTGGTCAGCAGGAAAAGGATAAAGAAGAAAACAAGAACAACGCCGGTGAGCGGAAGGCTCAGATAGAGCATGATGCCCAGGATACCGGTGATGGTGATCACGTCGGCAAAGGTAGTGACAATCCCGGATGTTATGAACTCATTGATATTCTCCATGTCGCTGGTCAGATAGTTAAGGCTCTTGCCATGGGGGGTCTTGTCAAAATAGGGTACGGGAAGGGCCATTATGTGAGCAAAGGTATTGAGCCGTATCTCTTTTATGACACTCTGGCCAAAGAGCTGCGTCGTATAAATCTGGAAGTAGAGCGCGCCATACTCCATCCCGATGAAAGCGAGATAGCAAACTGCCATGAGCGAGAGGCCGTGGAAATCCCGGTGCGCAATAAATCTATCGATCGCTACTTTGAGGATGTAAGGAGGCGCCATCCTTGCGAGCGCGGTCAGGAGCATGAGTACGAGCGCGAGAAGCGCGATCCTCTTGAATCTGATGATATACGTGAAGAGAAACTCCCTTACGATGCCCTTATCCACGGCCTGCCTTCACCTCGTAGAGCAGCTTCATATACGGGCTTCTCTCAAGAAGCTCGCTCGGGGCCCCTTCATCGATAATGCTTCCATCAGACAAGACGAGCACCTTGTCCACGAAGATGACCGGAACCGGCCTCGTTGATGTGATGATCACGGTCATCTCTTTGATGAGCGGCCATATTTTCTCCCAGATCAGGTGCTCCGTATAACCGTCCACATGCGTAAACGGGTCGTCGAGGAGCAGGATGTCGGGCTTCACGGCGAGTGCCCGCGCCAGGGTGAGTCTCTGCTTCTGACCGCCGGAAAGCATCACCCCTCGCTCGCCCACAACCGTTTCCAGTTTCTTCTCGAACCTGTCGATCTCCTCCTTCAACCGGACAGCATCGACCAGCGCTTGTGCGCCATCGTCTGCAAAAATATTTTCTCTGATGGAGAGTGAATAAAGGAAGGGCTCCTGCGGCACGATGGCAATGCGCCGTCTTCGTGCAATCGGGGATAGCTCATTGGCATCCATGTTGTCGATGCGAATTTCCCCGTCGCAACCTCTATCAAGACCAAGGATCAGGTTCAGGATAGTCGACTTACCGCTGCCGGTAGGCCCTATGAGAAGGAGCTTCTCTCCCCGCTCCACCGTAAAGCTCACATCCTTCAGGATGTGGCGCTCCCCTTTCTTGAGACCCACCTGCCTGAATTCCAAACGCCCCCCGATCCGTTCCGGTGCTGCCCCAACCTCCTGCTCAACCGGGTAAGCATAGATCTCTTCAAGCCTTTTGACGGAGGCAACGCCCCGCTGGTACAGGTTCATGATCCACGCAAGCGCCACCACCGGCCACATCAGCATCGTGTAATAGGCATTGAGCGCGATGAAGTCTCCCAGGGTGATCCTCCCGTACATCAGGAAATAGCCGCCTACCCACATAACTGTCAATGTGCCCATGCCCCCGAGAAATCCGATCGCGGGGAAGACCACGCCCCAGAGTCGCGTGGAGGCGAGATTCTTCTCCATGTACTCTCGGTTCAACTTCTCAAACCGATCCTGTTCCTCGCCGTGCAGGAGGTAGTTCTTCACCAGCCTGATGCCGGTGAGCACCTCGTTGGCGCCCTTAGAAAGCCTTCCGTACGTGTCCTGCACGTCCTTGAAGATCTTGTGGAGCTTCTCCATGTATCCCCTGATAAGCACGAATAAGAGGCAGAGCGGAAGGATCGCGAGCAGGGCGATGAGCGCATTGAGCCGGAGCATCATGGCGAGACTCAGGAGCGTCGTGGCGACGGTACTGGAAAAGTGGAGAATCGACATGCCGACCATCATGCGGATGTTCGTGATGTCGCCCATGACTCTGGCGATGAGGTCTCCCCGATGGTGCTCTTTGAAGAAGCCATACGGGAGCGACATTAAATGAGTATAAAAATCGCGTCTCAGATCATATTCTATTTCGCGGGAGCTGTTGAGGATTTTCATCCGCGAGCGCCACCTGAGAAACGCCTGTGCAAAGGCAAGCGCGCACGCGATCCCGATGATGTGGAGTACCCGTGAGCGCAAGCCCGCCTGGAGCCCGTCTACGGCATACTTAATGAGGAAGGGGATTGTAGCTGAACAACAGGAGGCGAGTACAAGGGTTACTACGCCCTGGGTGAACTCGCCTTTATACTTTCTGACGTAGGGTGCGACGAGGGATAAATCTTTAAACACATACGCACTACTACTTTCTCGAACCTGGTTTCTTGACTGCTTTCCTTATGACGATGTAGCCCTGCCTCGGGCCCGGGATCGCACCCTCGATCATCACGATGTTCGTGTCACCTCTTACCTCGACCACTTTCAGGTTCTGGACGGTGACCTTCTGAGCCCCCATTTGTCCCGGCATCTTCATGCCCTTCATAACGTGCGCAGGGGTTGTGTTGGCGCCGATCGAACCTCCGTGCCTGAAGAACTCATGCGTGCCGTGGCCGCCCGGAGCACCCGCAAAGTTATGCCGTTTCATAACGCCCGCAAAACCTTTTCCTATAGAGATGCCCGAAACGTCCACGAAGTCGCCAGGCTTAAAGATGTCCACAGGGATTTCACTTCCTAGTTCGAACGTCCCCAATTCTTCCGCTGTGACCCTGAATTCGCTGAGCTTTCTCGACGGGGCAACGTTGGCCTTTTTGAAATGACCCGTCTGCGGTTTGTTTACGCGGTTGAGCTTCTTGATCTCGTCAAAGCCTACCTGAAAAGAATTATACCCATCATGCTCGGCGGTCTTCTTCTGCACCACGCGGCAAGGCCCTGCCTGCACCACCGTCACCGGTATGATCGTTCCGTCTTGTGCGAAAATCTGCGTCATGCCGAGCTTCTTTCCAATCAGTCCAAGTCCCATGGTCTCACCTCCAAAGCCCTATTATTATAGCGAAAAAAACCGTGAAGTCAAGCTTTGTTGCTTAAATGGACTGGCTCGCGCCTGAAAACCATGCGTTGCGCACGGTTCTCACGGGGTCTGCCGAGCGGGCCGGTTCAGGGATAATAGGGATAAAGAGTTTACTTGTAAAGAATTCTGCATTATACTTGATTAAAAGAGAGTACGGTGTCGAATGATATTTGGAGGGATAAAGATGAAAAGGCTGCTTCTCTGCATGATTCTCCTCTGTCTTGCCGCTGTTGGCGTGGTTCTTTTTGGTGGTCTCGTGCACGCCCAGGAGAATGTGCCGAGGATGACCAAGGAAGATTTGAAGCCGCTTGTCGGCGACCCGAATGTGATTGTCATTGATGTGCGTTCCCTGGGTGACTGGAACAAAGACACGCTGATGATAAAGGGGGCGATCCGTGAGAACCCCATGGACGTGCCAGATTGGATGGACAAGTATGCGAAAGAGAAGACCCTCGTCTTCTACTGTGCTTGAATGAATGAGGCAACGAGCGCCAGTGTGGCGCGGAAATTTCAGCAAAAAGGATATACGAAGGTTTACGCATTGAAGGGTGGCTGGATCGAGTGGTTGGGCGCCAAATACCCGACCGAGCCTAAGAAGTAGGTGGGGATACGTAGCATGAGAGGCAAACGTACATTACTCCTGACCTGCTTCGTCTGGGTCTCTCTTATCAGCGCTGATCTTGCCCTGGCAGCGCCTCCAGAGGCTGACAAGATTACCAAGGAAGAGCTGTTGCCGCTCCTGGGTAACCCGGACGTCACTATCATAGATCTGCGGTTACCTCGTGAATGGGATGCCAGCGACATCAAGGTCAAGTGCGCAGTCCGTGAAGACCCGATGAAACCGGGTCAGTGGATGGATAAGTATCCAGAAAGAGAAGATGCTGGTCCTTTACTGCGACTGACCCGACAATGGAACCAGCGCCAGTTTGGCGCGAATCATGAAGATGCGAGGGTTCACCAAGACTTACTATCTGAAGGGCGGCTGGGATGAATGGACTTCCGCCAAGTATCCGACAGAACCGAAAGATACCAAGTGAGACAGGTTAAGTGGTTGAGTAGTTAAAAGTTGAGTAGTTGAGCGGTTACGGTGATTGCTACTCAACAACTCAACAACTCAACCACTTCAACCGTTTCAGCTCGACTGTTTCTTCAACTCCTGCAGGGCGATTAGAGACGCGTCGATACCCATTACGTCCTTTACTTCAGGGACTTTTTCTTTCAGAAGCTTCTCTGCCCACAGACCGAGGGCGAATTCACCGCATCAGTGCAGACGGCCCCCAATCAGCTTCAGCGTCACAATCCGCCTTTTCTTCATCAACCTCCATCAGCTCGGCATGCCCTTCGGCAAGGTCTTCCAGCCTGGGCTCAAGCTCAACCACGGCCTGCGCAACCTTCTCCTTGAATGTCATCGATGACCTTCCTGTATAATGCATAATAATACCGCCTCGCTGAAAAGCCAACCCCACGCATTGGTCACTCCTTCCTCCTCACTGCTCACGGCCTTACTGCTCATAGTTGTGCCAGCGCTGTATCGAGCTGCTTTCGAAGTCGTGCCTTTTCTTTTTCCCCCGTGATGAAATCCCAGGGGAACCGCTCGTCCGGGGCCCTCTCCCTGGTTACATAGAAGTTGAGATTGATCGGGCTTTCTCTTTGAACCTTCGCAAGACTCGCACCTCCGGCCAGTAAAAGGATAATCTCCTGCACCCTTCTATCTCCCCGTGCCAGCGCGCCTTGCAGAAAGCTGTACTTCACCGACTCGTGCGTGAAATAGGTGTTGGCGGCCTTGCCAAGACCCCGTTTCAGCACGGTGAGTTTCTCCTTGAGCGAGCCGACATCGTCCATGGGCAGCCACTGAAAAGGTGTCGCTGCTTTGGGGACGAATGGGCTCGCGTGAACCGTGATGCTGCCCACGGTGCCGCGTTTGGCGCCCTGCCGTATCATCAGGTGCATGATATGCTTCGCCATCTCGACGATCTTTTCCACGTCTTCCAGGCGTTCTCCGTAAAGCCCTATCATGAAATAGAGCTTCAGATGAAAGGACTTTACAGCCATGATCGCTTCGATGCGCTCGTAGATATCCTCGTCCGTGAGCGGCTTGCCGATCAGCCTTCGCAGCCTCTCCGTCGCGGCCTCGATACCAAAGGTCAGGGTCTTCACCTCTTCGCTGACTAGCTCTATCACTTCAAAGGGGACCTCATCCATCCTGAGTGAAGGCAGATGGGGACGGATCCCCCGGGCTTTCAATTCTTTGATCAGGTCAACAAGCGCCGGGTGGAAGGAGACGCCCCCGCCTATGATGCCCACGTCCTGCACGCCATCATCGATAGACGGCAATCGGTCATACACAAAAGGACCGATAGCGCCCGTAAGACAGAAAGGGCATCGGGAAGGGCAACCCCTTGTCCCTTCGACCAGGAACATATTGGAAAACTCCGTCTGCTCCGTGATGATGGCGGATGTAGCGAGGTGTCTGCCCTTGTACCGCTCGATCCTGGCGCGAAAAGAAGCCGGTTCGAAACCGGCAACCGTGCCGTCCTGCGCGTAAGAGACCGCGAGATGCGCGGGATTGTAAACCCAATCGGGCTGACTCAGTTTCGTCGATCAGCTCGGCCCGTCCTTTTTCCCGATGCGCGAGATAGCTGTCGATAAAGGCCGGGATGGTGGCTTCGATGTCACCCATGATAAAAAGATCAAAGAGCCCCGCAAGAGGCTCAGGGTTTGCCATGACGCAGATGCCCCCTCCGATGACGACAGGGATCGCCTTCTTTCCTATCCCGGGCCAGCGGGCCGAGACGGGCACGGGAGAGCATGGTTGCGGCGTTGATGTAATCCATTTCAAAAGAGAAGGTGATGAAGATGAGTTCGAAAGCGCTTAGAGATCTATGGCTTTCAAGTGATCTTGGCTCATGTTGTGGCCCGCCTGGCCCTGATGCGGACCCGCTTTCGCTTTCGAAAAAGGTCCGTTCACAGACGACCTCGGGCAGGGCGTTGAGCGTCTTGTAGAGTAAGTGGACGGCAAGGTTTGACATGCCGATGAAATAGGTGTTCGGATAGATGATGCATACAGGTAGTTTGCCGGCCCACTTTTTGACAATCGTTCCGCGTTCCGTTCCATGTACATGGGGAAGCGCAATCTTCCGTGCCAATCCTTCAGCCTAATCTGCCTGCTTCCTCAAGAACGTGGGGATATCGTACCGATCATCGTCAAGGTCAATCGCGGCATGTTTCGGTTTTGCCTCCCTGTAATCGATCTTCACGTTCTTTTTGACGAAAGCAGGTATCGTTCCATTTTCCAGGAAAAGGTTCTCTCGCTTGGACCGCTCGGCTCTCTCGGGCTTCTCCTGGCTTTGTGCCGCTTCCTCCCCAAAACCGGTGGCGATGACCGTAATCCGTACCGAATCTCCCATCGACTCATCGAATACCAGGCCCCATATGACCCGCGCATCTTCGTGGGCCTGTTCCTGGATTAACGTGGATGCCTCCGTGACCTCGTGTAGCGTCATATCCGTATTGCCCGTTACATTGATCAGCACGCCTTTGGCTCCATGGATCGATATATCCTCGAGGAGCGGGCTTGAGATCGCCTTATGCGCAGCCTCGACAGCGCGTTTATCGCCTGTGCCCATGCCCACGCCCATGATTGCCATGCCACGCTCACTCATGACCGTCTTCACATCCGCGAAGTCGACGTTAATGTGGCCCGACGATATGATCAGGTCTGCTATGCTCCGCACCGCATAGAGAAGCACTTCGTCAGCCTTGAGGAAGGCGTCTTTGATCGACATATGTTTGCCGCCGATCGACATCAGTCTCTGGTTCGGAATGGTGATGAGCGTGTCCGCGCGCGACTTGAGGTTCGTAAGCCCGTCCTCCGCCTGCAGGGTCCTCATCTTCCCTTCAAAGGGAAAGGGCTTGGTCACAACCGCGACGGTCAAGGCGTTCAGCTCCTTTGAGATGTCGGCGATCACCGGGGATGCGCCCGTGCCCGTGCCTCCCCCAAGCCCGCACGTAATGAAGACCATGTCAGCGCCTTTGAGGCATTCGGCGATCTGATCGGCATCCTCGAGGGCTGCCTGCCTGCCCACCTCCGGGTTGGCGCCGGCCCCTAAGCCCCGGGTCAGCTTGCTCCCGATCTGGATTTTTACTGACGCTTTATTCATATTGAGGGTCTGGACGTCCGTGTTGATGGCGATGAATTCCACCCCCTGGAGGCCCGCCTCAACCATGGTGTTGATGGCATTGCAGCCGCCACCGCCCACGCCCACAACCTTTAATTTCGCGGAAAAACCGTTGCTCTCGTCCATATAAAACATTTCCATTCGTGCCTCCTTAGAAAATATCTTTGAACATTGATTTCACTTTCTTGATAAACCGCTTGTCGAGCAGCATCTTGAACATGTCTCTGCGCTCGAACCGGACCTTCTTACCTCTGTTTTCCTTGAACCCGTGTAGAACAAGACCGACAGCCGTTGCATACGTCGGGTTATTCACAACGTCAACCAGGCCGCCTATTCCGACTGGATCGCCCCGTCTCACGGGAAGGCTGAAGACGCTTTCTGCCAGTTCGACCACACCCTCCAGATTGGCACAGCCGCCCGTCAGCACGATCCCTGATGCGAGGAGCTTTTCACAACCTGACCTCTTGATCTCATCGTTGACAAGGGAAAGGATCTCCTCAACTCTTGGCTCGATGATGTCAGCAAGCGTCTTGCGCATGAGGGTGCGCGGCTTCCTGCCTCCAACGCTTGGTACCTCGACTGTTTCATTGGCGCCGACCATCTTGGACATGGCACAGCCATACTTTTTCTTGATCTTTTCCGCTTCCTCAATAGGCGTGCGCAACCCGATCGCTATGTCATTCGTGATGTGATTCCCACCGAGAGCGACCGCCGATGTATACCTGATGCTGCCGTTGGCGAATACAGCAACATCGCTGGTGCCTCCGCCTATGTCAACAAGCGCCACGCCGATCTCAGTCTCTTCGGGTGTGAGGGTGGCATCAGATGAGGCCAGCTGGCTCAATACGAGATCATCGACGGAAAGGCCGCCAAGGTAGCAGCATTTGACGATGTTCTCCGCTGAGCTCGTTGAAGCGGTCACGATATGTACCCTTACTTCCAGCCTCACCCCGCTCATACCGATCGGGTCTTTTATGCCGTCCTGGTCATCCACGATGAATTCCTGGGGGATCACATGAATAAGCAGCCTATCCGCGGGGATTGCCACGGCCTTGCCGGCGTCGATGGCCCGCGTGATATCATCCCTGCGTACTTCCTTCTCTTTGATTGCCACCACGCCGTTACTGTTAAAGCTCTTGATGTGTGCTCCGGCGATACCTGCCACGCAGTCGCTGATCTTTATACCTGCCATCAATTCTGCTTCTTCCACTGCCCTCTTAATGGCGTTAACCGTGCTGTCGATATTCACAACAACGCCCTTGCGCAGCCCTGTGGAAGGGTGGGAGCCTATCCCTGCTATATTGACCTTTCCGTCTATCATGCGCGCTACGACAACACATATCTTCGTGGTGCCAACGTCAAGACTGACAAGAAAGCTTCCGTCTTCTGCCATGCTAACCCTTCCTCTCTTTTATGATCGCCCCTTTGTCGAAGCGTGCATCGATGCACCTGATGAAAAGCCCTCTCCTCCGGACATCTTCAAGCACCGCCGTGGCCCGTTTCAGTCTCGCCTTCTGATCCTCTTTTCCCAGAATGATCTCCACTCCGTCACCCAGGTAAACGAGCGTGATACTTCCATCCGTGTCGATCACCTCTGAGATGGAGTCTCTCTTGATTGCTTTTTCAGTCATCCATGTGTTGACCTGATTAAATACGCTCCTCGCCGCGACCTGATCATTGGCGTGAATGACAAAGAGTTGCTTTGTATCTTCCTTCGATAGCGCCCTGAAGGGCGCGCCGGTTTCATCAAGCACCTGGACATCGCCTGTCGGGCCCACCCAGAGGGCAGAGGCAACCTTCTCCTTCACCTCGATTACGAGAGAAAACGGGTAGAGCCGTTTGATCGACACTTCTCTCACAAAGGGATGAGCAAGCACAGCCTCCTTGACCTTGTCCACTTGCGTCTTGAAGATGCTCTCTTTGAGGAAAGGATAAGCCCTCCGCATGATTTCCCCATCCGTGAGTTGCGCAGCTCCCTTGATCTTTACGTTCTTGAGCGAAAAGAGCGGCTCGTCCTTTGAGAAGAGGTAGGCAACGGTGAGCACCGAGAGCAGGCAGAGGGGAATGATGAAAAGGTAAAAGGCCAGGCGCTTCATGCTTTGAGCCCCGCATTCAGAAGGATTTCTTCAACAAGCTCGTCAAAACTGCGATTCAGGTGCGCCCATGCTTTTGGAACGAGTGATGATTCTGTCATGCCGGGTGATGTGTTCACGTCGATGACGCTCGGTGTCTCTCCATCGAGGAGCATATCAATGCGAACACATCCTGCCAGCTCACAGTGGTTCCAGATGCGTACAGCCTGATCAAGCGCCCTCTTCTCTATCTGCCGGTCAAGCGCGGCCGGGACGAGATACTCTGTCATGCCCTTGGTATATTTTGCTCTGAAATCGTAGAATCCGCTGGCTGGCTTCACCTCCACAATGGGAAGCGGGGTGCCGTTGACAATGCCCACCGTGATCTCCCTGCCATCCACATACCTTTCAACCACCAGTTTGCTGTCGAAGCCGAAGGCACCTCCCAGAGCCTCCTGCTTCTCTTTTTCATCCCTGACAATCGATATGCCTATGGTTGAGCCCTCCCGCGCCGGTTTCACAACGAAGGGCAGAGGGAGGGTCGCGTCACCCGAGGATCTGCAGATAACGTACTCAGGCGTAAGCACATCAAGGCTTTCGAGAACAAGCTTCATGACTGCCTTGTCCATGGCAAGCGCTGAGCCCAGCACGCCGGAGCCGGTATAAGGGATGTCGAGGATTTCGAGAAGCCCCTGGATCGTCCCGTCTTCACCCCACCTGCCGTGCAAAGCGAGAAACCCGATCTCGATGGCTTCCAGGCGCAACCGCTCCACGATGCCTTTGTCCACGTCGATGGCAACCGCCCGGTAGCCGTTCCGGATGAGGCTCTGAAGGATGGTATTTCCGGAGCGCAAAGAGATCTCCCTCTCTGATGAAAAACCTCCCATCAGAACGCCTATCTTTTTTGTTTTAAGCTCCTGCCTATCCATCACAGCCCCAGAGTTCGACCTCCTCCTCCATTCTCACGCCCACCCGTTCGTAAACATCTTTCTTCACCTTCCGGATAAGGCTCACGATGTCGGCCGCGGTAGCATTCCCAAGATTCACGATGAAGTTGGGGTGCTTCTCCGATATGCACGCATCACCGATTCTAAGCCCTCGCAAGCCGGCTTTGTCAATGTATGTCCACGCAGGGTTCCCGCTGATATTCTTGAATACGGATCCGGCGGAGGGAAACTCCATCGGATGTTTCCTCCATCGCTCTGACCAGACGTACTCCATCTCTTTTTTGAGATGGGCTTTCTCTCCGTCATGCAGCTCGAAGAGCCCGCTCAGGATAGACTCGGATGAGGTGAAGCCTGAAGTGCGATACCCGAACCCGCACGCCTCTATCTCCCGCTTCCCGATGCGCTTCAAGCTGTCCATATACGTCACGGAGCGCAGATGATCGGAAATCCGGACCCCGAAGCTTCCTGCATTCATCTTGATTGCGCCTCCCACTGTTCCGGGAATCCCGTACAGCTTTTCAAGGCCCGCGAGTCCTCTCTCGACGGACTCCCGTATAAAGCGCGCAAGCGACGTCCCGCCGGCCACCTCGGCAATCGCCCCCTCAGCCGTTTTTTTGAAATGCATCTGTCGCACTTTTGTCATCCTGATGATCGCATCATCAAGGCCTCTGTCGCCCACAATGACGTTTGTGCCGTTCCCGAGAAAACGTCTCGCCACGCCTTTCTCCTCAGCGATACCGATCACCTTCGCAAGGTCGGCATGGTCAACCGGATAGACCATGTATCTCGCGGGACCGCCAACCTTCATGGAGGTGTACCGCTTCATGGGAACATTTTTCAAGACCTGACCCCTGATTCCTTTCCACTCCATACTTCCATGAGCCTTTCTCCGACCTTGTAAATGTCACCGGCGCCCAGCGTTATCACCAGGTCACCCGGAGAGACGATCTGAAGCACCGTGTCCACGACATCTTCCTTGGTCGGCGCAAAGAGCACGTTCTTGTGGCCGCTTTTGCTGATGCGCTCCGCAAGGAGACTTCCGCTGATACCCTCGATCTTCTCCTCGGACGCAGCATAGATTTCGGTGACAATAAGCAGATCAGCTTCGTTAAACGATGTAACGAACTGTTCAAGCAGCGCCTTGGTCCTCGTGTAGCGGTGCGGCTGAAAAGCAACAATCACCCTTCCCTTCCAGATATCCCGGATTGCGGCAAGGGTCGCCATGATCTCTGTCGGGTGATGACCGTAATCATCGATCAACGTCCATTCCTTCTGCCACTTTACCTCCAGCCTTCTATGGATGCCGGCAAAGCGCTTCAAAGCTTCCTGCACCGTAGAAAAGGGGATGTCCAGTTCGATAGCTACGCCGATAGCTGCCAGCGCATTGACCACGTTGTGAATACCGGGTGTCGCAAGGACCACCTCTCCCAATTCTTCTCCCTTGTACGTCACCTTGAAGCTGGTTGTAAATCCTTCCTGCTTTGTGACTTCGGCCCTTAAATCCGCCTGTTTCGAGAGGCCGTAGGTCATGTATCTGCGCTTCAAAGAAGGGATCACGCTCTGCAGTCCCGGGTTATCGATACAGAGGATGACAAGGCCGAAAAAGGGTACCTTGTTGAGAAATTTGACGAAGGCATCCTTGATGTCTTCGATGTCTTTATAAAAATCAAGATGCTCCAGATCGATGTTTGTGGCAACGGCAAGGGTGGGGAAGAGCAGAAGAAAGGTCCCGTCGCTCTCGTCGGCCTCTGCCACGAGATATTCGCTTGAGCCGAGCTGTGCGCTTGTCCCCAGGCTATTGAGCCGTCCTCCTATGACGCACGTGGGATCAAAGCCCGCAGCATCGAGAATCGAGGCAACAAGAGATGTTGTTGTGGTCTTGCCGTGGGCGCCGGCCACGGCGATGCTGTATTTCATCCTCATCAGTTCGGCGAGCATCTCCGCTCTCGGTATGACAGGGATGAACCGGCTCTTCGCCGCCTTCACCTCCGGGTTGTCGGATTTTACCGCGGAGGAGACAACGACCACATCCACCTGGGTCACGTTCTCTTCTTTGTGACCATAGAAGATCTCTGCCCCGAGGGAGGCAAGCCTTGCCGTGGTCTCCGTTTCCCTCAGATCGGAGCCCGTCACCTTGAAACCGAGATTCAGAAGTACCTCGGCGATGCCGCTCATCCCGATACCACCGATGCCGATGAAGTGTATCTTCTCTATCTTACGAAACATGGCCTTGAATCCCTTTCACAATGAGTTCTTCCGCTTTGTCCACGTAAATCGTTCCCATGTTCTTAGCCATCCTTGCGCGCGATTCCGGATATTCATAGAGTTCTTTCAGGACGGAATTGAGCTTTTCTCCGCTCAACTCGTCGTTGCTGATCACATAGGCACCGCCGATCTCCTCCACGTGGGCCGCATTTTTCCATTGGTGTGCCCCGGCGGCGAAGGGATAAGGCACGAGCACGGCCACCTTCCTGAAATAAGAGAGCTCGAAGATCGTTGAGGCGCCTGCCCGCGAGATCACCACGTCGGAGAGACCGTAGTATTTCTCCATCTCGTCCGTGAAGGGGAATACCTCGTGTGGAATCTTTACCGTCGTGTATGCCTGCCTCACCTTTTCATAGTCATCGTTGCCTGTCTGGTGATATATGGCCGTATTCTTGTACGATTCAAGATACGGCAGGAGTAACAGCACTGCCTCGTTGATGCTGCGGGCTCCGCGGCTACCGCCGAAGACGAATATGTTGAATAGGTCGTCCGTCCCGGAAGCAGGAACGACCCTGGAAGCGATCCGCAGCTTCTTTCGTATCGGGTTGCCCGTATGAAGCACGCTGCCCTTCAGATACTCTCCCGTCTTTGTGAAGCTGACAAAGGTTTTGTCCGCTATGCGGGAAAGCACCTGGTTCGCGAGACCCGGGACCACATTCTGTTCGTGGAGAAAACGGGGCACGCGCAAGAGAAACGCGGCGATCATAACAGGAACGCAGGTGAATCCACCCATGCCGATGACCGCATCCGGCTTTTCCCGGCGCAGTATGCTTGCGCAGCGCAGAACGCCCTGGACGAGGCGGGCCATGGTAACCATCTTCCGCAGCATATTTTGCCCCAGGAACGGGCGCGCATCTATCGTGAGCAGGCGGAATCCGTAGCTAGGGATGATCCTTCCCTCCATACCGTGCGGAGTCCCGACAAAGAGCACCTCGTTCGCGGCATCAGCCGCGATGAATGCTTCAGCCACGGCAAGGCCGGGAAATATGTGACCTCCGGTACCGCCAGCAGCAATGAGGAGTTTCATGATCCTTTCCCCTCCTGAAGCGTCACGCCCACGAGCGGTGCGAGAATAAGGAGCGCTGCAACAGGCTGATAGAGCAAGAGCCCCTTCAAGGAAAATCCCACGGACATGAGGATGTCAACCGATGCATAGAGCAGCCCGAAGAAGGCGATCGTCCAGGTGGGACCGGCCTTTCTGACAAATCCTATGAAGGTAACAAGAAGGAGAAGGAAGGCGCAAGCCAGGACCAGGTAGCGTTCCACGCTGCCGAGGTCTATGCCCGAACCATAGATAGTCACCTTCTTCAGGTACAGAAAGATCAGCATGACCACCACGTATGCTCCCGCAAGAGGCAGGAGCTTGGTCCTCTGCAGAATGAAGAGGAAGAGGAGGATCGTGATCGACAGCGGCAGAAAGAGCTCCACGCTCCGTATCATTATGAGGTTCAACGACGCCGAGATGAAAAGGAGTGACAGGGCGAAAATCTCCTTATAGAGGCCTTTTCCTTTCTCGCTGATCGTAGCCACATAGAGGCTCAGACTGAAGAAGGTCAGAAAAATACCGGCGAACCGAATGACCGGTTTTGTTCTGAACCCCGGATAAAGCACGAGTGCAACCGACAACGCAAAGCAGAGGCAGATCATGGGATACTTGGCGCCAACAATGTATTTCGAGGGTGCCTTGGAAACGACGAATGCCACGGCTATCGCAGCACAGAGGAGAAGCGTCTTGACCACGTTCATGTCGCGGAAGAGGCTGTAAAAGAAAAGGCATGCGAGCAGAAGCAGGGCTATTCTTTTCACAGCGCCTCCGCGATCCGGCGAAATTTTTCGCCCCGGTCCTTATAATCCTTGAACATGTCGAAGCTCGAGCACATGGGCGAAAAGAGGATGGTGTCCCCGGGTCCGGCAATGGCAAAGGCTTTCTCCACTGCCTCAGAAAGGGTAGCCACTATATGAGTCGGCATGCAAGACGCCCAACTCTTTTTCTATCTTCTCCTTCGCCTCGCCAAAGAGCACGATACCTTTGATGTTGCCTGACAGTTCCTTAATGACTTTATAACTCCCGCCCTTGTCTTTGCCGCCCGCGATCAAGATGACGCTGCCCGTCATGCTTTCCAGGGCTCTTCTGGTAGCGTCAACATTCGTGGCCTTCGAATCGTTATAAAAGCGCACGCCATTTTTCTCTCTCACAAACTCCATGCGGTGCGGCAAGCCCTTGAACTTCCGGAGCGCCTGTTCTATGACCGGCCGATCAATGCCGTAAATATGGCTTGTCAGGAGCACCGCAAGCAGGTTCTCACTGTTGTGGATGCCGACGAGAGGGGAAAGATCGCGTCTATACCTGAATTCCTGACCGCTCAAGCGAACGACGAGCGTGTCTCCGTCAAGGAATGCACCTTCGGTCAAACTCCTCTGCGTTGAAAAGTAGAGGCAGCGTGCCTTCAGCTTGTTTTTACCTGCCAAATCCGCGGTGAGGAACGCGTAATCTTCAGAGGTCTGGTTTTCGAAGAGCCGCCACTTCGCGGCCACATACTCTTCGAAGGAAGCGTAACGATCCAGATGATCCTCCGTGATGTTGAGGAGGATCGCGACGTGCGGCCGGAACTGCTCTATTGTCTCAAGCTGGAAGCTGCTTATCTCCGCTATGACGAAGCGCGCCTTCTGGCCTTTCAGCACATAGTCGATGAGGGGTTTTCCTATGTTTCCACCAACGAAAACGTCCTTGAATGCGGCTGTGAACACCTGTCCCAGGAGGGTGGTTGTCGTTGTTTTCCCGTTTGTACCGCTAATAGCTATGATCGGCTCCTTGATGAATCTTGATGCCAGCTCGATCTCACCTATCACCCTTCTTCCCTTCGCACGCGCTTCCAGAAGGAGAGGTAAATTACTGTCCACACCGGGGCTTACGAGTATCATCTCATGGTCGAGGAAATCATCCTTTGAGTGTGTTCCAAAGTGACCCACGTAGGGTGTGCCATTCAGTTCCGCAAGCGATGAGGCGAGCTGTTCCTTACTCTTTACATCGGTGACAGTCACCTTCTTGCCGAGACCCGCGAGAAACTTCACCAGAGAGACCCCCGTCTTCCCGAATCCCACAACGAGCACCTGATCGGGTATACCAAAACTCGTTCCGAGTTCCGAGTTCCGAGTTCCGAGTTCACTTACCACTGTTTGTCCCTCGACCCATGACGCTGTCCGCCCTGCACCCTTGTTTTTCAACCCGCAACGCGTAACTCACAACTCGCAACAATCTTTCCCTCATCTCAACTTCAGCGTCGTTATTGCTATAAGGCCAAGTATCACCGATACGATCCAGAACCTGACAACAATCTTTGCCTCGTTCCACCCTTTCAATTCAAAATGGTGGTGTATGGGCGCCATTTTGAAGACCCTCTTGCCTCGCCACTTGAACGAGAGTACCTGTATGATCACCGAGAGGGTTTCTACCACAAAGATCCCACCGACAATGACGAGGAGGATCTCCTGCTTTATAATGACCGCGATCGTGCCGAGTCCTGCGCCGAGAGCAAGCGAGCCCGTGTCGCCCATAAAAAGCTCCGCAGGGTGCGCATTATACCAGAGAAATCCCAGCCCGGCCCCTAGCATGGCTCCGCAAAGAATGGTCAGCTCCCCGGCACCTTTCACATAAAATATCTGAAGGTACTGCGCAAACTTCACGTTGCCCGCGAGATACGCAAAAAGGACAAAGGTTGCGGACACCGTAAGTACTGGCCCGATCGCGAGCCCATCGAGGCCGTCAGTGAGGTTCACGCCGTTGGACGAGCCCACGATGGTCAGGACACAAAGCAGGATATAGAAGACGCCCAGGTTCGGGGCAACGTTCTTGAAAAAGGGCACGGTGAGCTGCGGAAGAAATCCGGACTCGGAGTATATGAGCACGCTGACGATCAGGGCAAAAAGGATCTCGAGAAGGAACTTGGTTCTCCCCGGCACACCCTTACCGTTTCGATTCCGGAGCTTCTTCACGTCATCGACAAAACCGATCGCTCCGAAAAGCATCAGCGCGGCCGTCACGGCCCAGATGTAATCATTCTTGAGGTCCGCCCAGAGCAGCGTGGGGATGATGGTCGCCACCAGAATGACGAAGCCGCCCATGGTTGGGGTGCCTCTTTTTGCCTCGTGTCGCTCCGGTACATCTTCCCTCTTCTCTGTCTTTATGCGCCACTCGTTCAGTTTGCGAATCAGCCAGGGGGTCAACAGAAAGCTGATGATAAGGGCGCTCAGAATGGCGAGCACCGTGCGGAAGGTGATATACCTGAAGACGTTGAATACGCTCAGCCGCGCGTGGAGCGGGTAGAGGAGATAGTAGAGCATCTAGAGTAGTCCCTCCACGACTTCGTTCATCTTCATTGCCCTTGACCCTTTCACGAGAATGAGATCGTCTCTTCTCGCCAGAGCCGCGGCGTGAGCAATAAGAGCCGCCTTGTCATCAAAGAATTTCGCGCGCCCGTTATTCATCTCATCATAGGCGGCCCTTGCAGCCTCTCCGAAAAAGAGTATGGTAGATAGACCGCTCCTCTTAAGTAACCGGCCCAACTCCCTGTGGTAATACGCATTTTTTTCGCCGAGCTCCTTCATCTCTCCAAGGATCGCGATCTTTTTCCCCTTGCAGGGTAGCTGCTCCAGGGTTTCGATTGCCCATTCCATGGAAGCGGGGTTCGCGTTATACGCATCGTCAATAATCGTGTAGCCTTTTTTCGATGTGATAGCCCTGAACCGGCCGGCAAAAGGCTCGAAGGTGGCCACCTTCTCCCGGATCGTCTCTCTGGGCACGCCGCATACATGGGCAATGGCAGACAGCGGCAACGATATTGTAAAGGTTATGGGTGCCGAGAAGGCGGGTCGTTGTTCTTACTTTTTCACCTTGCAAAGAGAGCTCAAGGTCAAAGCCGCCAATGCCCCTGGCCTCCTCCCGCGAGAGCATAAAATCTGCCGGGAGCTCTATGGCGTAAGTGTAAGCGCGGCGCATAGGCCTTTCTGCTACCGGCCTGAGGGTCGGATCATCGATATTGATAAAAATGGCACCGCCCTCTTTTGTGCGTTCGAAGAGGCTCACCTTTTCCCTGAAGATACCGGCTATATCGCCGAGCCCTTCAAGATGAGAAGCATGGATGTTCGTGATGGTTGACAGATCCGGCTCGACGAGCTCTGCCAGGAGCGCTATCTCTCCGGGATGATTGGTGCCCAACTCAAGGATGCAGTATGCAGGTTGGCCGGTTATAGAAAGGATGGTCTGCGAAACCCCTATATTGTTGTTGTAATTCTTCTCGTTGTATGCCACGGGAGCGAACTCGCTCATGACGTGCACAAGGAGTTCCTTCGTTGTGGTCTTGCCG
Organism: uncultured delta proteobacterium; assembly: GCA_963835605.1. Classification (GTDB taxonomy): domain Bacteria; phylum Desulfobacterota; class Syntrophorhabdia; order Syntrophorhabdales; family WCHB1-27; genus JADGQN01. The sequence continues at coordinate 42,323 of CAWIHO010000083.1, forward strand.
TTGCTGCCCGTGATGGCAACGAACGTACCGCTGAGCTGCTTCCTCTTGTACCGTGCAAGGTCAAGGAGGGCCTTTGTCGTGTCTTCGACAAGGATGATCGTACCGCCTGCGCCCTGGCACGCGGCTTCCCGACCCTTTTGACAGAGGCTACCGCCGCCGGACTTTATGCAGGCGCCAAGCACAAAGTCATGTCCATCGAATTTCGGGCCGATCAGAGGGATAAAAAGCTCACCTTTTTTTATCGATCTTGAATCGGTTGAGATTGCGACAAACTGCTCCCGCTCTTTATGCAGGAGTGTCCCGTGCACTGCCTTCAGCAGATCATCAAGCTGCCACATGAAGCCACTCCTCTATCACTTCCCGGTCGCTGAAGTGGTAGGCCTCAGTACCGATTATCTGATAGTCCTCATGTCCCTTTCCGGCCACCAGCAGCACATCGTTGGCGGTCGCCATACGGATGGCTTCTCCGATGGCTTCTTTGCGATTCTCGATAACCCGATATGCATCGCCGACGAAACCTTGCCGTATCTCCTCTATGATTGTTAATGGATCCTCGCGTCTCGGATTGTCAGAGGTGATGATGGTGAAATCGGCCAGGTCCGATGCAATCCTGCCCATGAGAGGCCTTTTCGTCTTGTCCCTGTCTCCCCCGCAACCGAATAGAACGATCAGTCGGCCTGTGCAGAGTCGTTTCAGCGTCTCCAGCGTCTTGCGCAGCGCATCAGGCGTGTGGGCATAGTCAACGAAAATAGGGATCCCCCTTCCGTTCTCTATACGCTCCAGTCGCCCAGGAACCCCTCTCAACGCCTCCAGTCCCTTTCGGATCAGGTCGTACGGGATACCTGCCGCGTGGCCGAAAAGAGCGGCTGCAAGAATATTTGCAACATTAAAGACGGCGATGAGCGGAGACCGGATGATCAGTTCCTCACCCATAAGAGAAATGGCGAGGGTCAAACCGCTGATCTCCTCCCGGACAGAGGTGGCAAAGGCATCTGCCGTGTTATCGCGCACGCTGTAAGTGAAGTTGGCGATCGGGGGCTCGCAAAAAAATTCGCCCGCGCTCGGGTCGTCTTTGTTCAGTATCGCGTATCTCTTCTCCTTGGAGCTCTTCGCGAGATGCTCGTGGAAGAGGCGTTTCTTCGCCTCTTTGTAATGTTTGAAGTCGTGATGATAGTCAAGGTGGTCATGGGTGAGGTTCGTAAAGATGGCGCCATCGAAGTCGATGCCCTCGACCCGTCCCTGGTCGAGTGCGTGAGAAGAGACTTCCATCACCGCTGATCTGATGCCCGCATGCTGCATCTGGCTCAGCAGCCGCTGGATTTCCGTGGACTCCGGGGTGGTAGTCTGCCCTCTGACTACGGTGCCGTCATATCGATAGGAAATAGTGCCCATCACGCCGACCTTCCGGTTCGCCGCACGGAGTATCGATTCGATCAGGTAACTGGTGGTTGTTTTGCCATTCGTGCCGGTGATACCTGTAACGTGCATGGCTCTCGATGGATAGCCGAAAAACCTCGCAGCCATCCTTCCCAGCACAATCCGAGGTTCCCGGATCAATACCAAGCAGGGAAAATCGCCGGAGAGTTCAGCGTCAGCTACGATGACGGCTGCTCCTTTCTTCACTGCCTCCTGGACGTAAGGTTTGCTTGTTTCGGTGGCAAAGAAGATGAACCCCTCCCGCACCTCTCTCGAATCCTTCGTGATACCGGTTACGCTCTCCGGCATATGTCCTTTGACGGAGACAACAGGCATATCAGCTAACAGCTGCGCGAGAGTCATTCGCTGGCCAGCCTCCCGTAGATGACGCATTCCGAATCGCCTTTAAGTCTTTCAAAAGGCTTTGGGGACTGATCGACAACAAAACCGCTGCCGTGCACCTTGATTCTGGCGGTGTGCGCGGCGAGATTATCAATAGCCAGTTTGATCGGAAGACCGGTGAGATTCGGCATACGCCATTCTTCATCCTCTTTTTCCGTGCGCATCCTCGCTGCATCTGCTGAGGATACGAACTGGAAGCCCCCTTTCCCCTTGACCACGCCGCCCTGGGCAAGCACCAATGGGAAAAGGTCATTACACTCCTCGCGCACATAACGTTCGTAAAGGGAAAGAAGTTTCTTCCTTTCGATCACGTATCCCCTGCCCAGCATAATATCCTCGGGGCTCAGGTCTTCCCTGATATCCACAGATTCTTTTTTCAAAAACTCCTTCAGTCGACTTTTCCCGATTATGGTGACGAGGGCTTTTAGGCTGTCTTCATCTTGCTGCTTCAGGATATCGAGGGGCTTTAACCAGATATTATTTTGCCCATCTTTTTTTGAAAAAATCAAAGCCTCCCGATCGAGCCATCCCTCTTTTATTGCGTAGCAGGTGATGGGGATTGAGATGAAACTACGCGGCTCCACCCTGGAGTTCTCCTTCGCGGTTATGACCGCGGGAGAAGCGTTTTCTGAAGCGCTCCGATTGCCAGAGGTGAGTGATGCCCTGGCGGGTGTGGCCGCCGGAGCAAGAGCGGCTTCGGGAACTGGCGCGACCGCGGGAGGAGTGCGGGCCTCGGCCCTGTCTGGCTCAAGTGATCCTCGCACGTTCATGCCATGCGAAGCCCCATTAGGCCTCACAGCTATTCTTTTCATGCTTAATTTCTCAGGGATTCGGAAGGCGACAGAAACGTAAAGGAGGCAGATAACCAGATAGACGGCCAGTGCCCTCCTGTTGGTTGCCTTGTTCATCTGAGAACGAGTACCTCTTCCTCTTTGGGCCTCTTCAGCCCCAGCCTTTCTCCGGCGGCGAATTCCACGTAGCCCTTCTGGGTGATCGCGAGGAGTTCCATCTTTAGGTTCTTGTTGGTCTCTGTTACGCTTTTCTCCTCGGTCAATCTTTCGAGAAATTTTCCCTTGGTCTCGTCGTACGCTTCTTTGATAAAAAATGAGAGGAACGCAAAGCTTGCAAAGGCGAGCAGCACCACAAAGGCGAGCAGCAGTGGAAAGCCCTTCTTCTGCTGTTTCTTAAAACCCCTGACCGCAATCTGTTGATTTTTTCTCATGCGCTTCCCCTCCCAACTTTCTCTGCTACACGCAGCTTTGCGCTCCGTGACCTTGGATTCCGCACGATTTCGGGTCTGCCCGGTCGTATCGGTTTTTTCGTGAGAACGGTCAGTTCTGGGACCGCTTTGAAGATAGTCTTCACCATCCGATCTTCGAGGGAGTGAAAAGATATGACGCCCACGCGACCGCCAGGGGCAAGAAGGTCGATAGCAGCCGTAAGTCCTGTTTCCAGGTTCTTCAGTTCCTGATTCACTTCCATGCGTATTGCTTGAAAAGTTTTTGTTGCGGGATGTATTTTCCCGGTGCGCCGAGCGACCTTGGCCACAACCTCGGCGAGCGCCCTTGCGGATGTCAGCGGCGTCTTTCTCCTCTCGGCCACGATCGCAGCCGCAATTCGCGCTGCCCTCCACTCTTCACCGTATTCGGCGATGATGCGCTTGAGCGCTTCATACGTATATGAATTGACCACCTGCAGGGCGGTCTCTCGCTGACGCTGATCCATCCTCATGTCAAGAGCATGCGTGTCTTTGAAGCTGAAGCCCCTCTCCCCTTCCAATTGGAACGTGGAAACCCCAAGATCAAATAGTACGGCGTCGACGGCTAGTATTCCCTCGTCGCCCAAGATCTGCTTGAGTTCGCTGAAGTTTGCTCTCTTCAATGTCACCCTATCCTGAAAGGGCGCCAGGCGCTCCGCTGGCGGCCACAAGGGCCGTTTCATCCAGGTCGATTGCATAAGCCCTCAGGTTCGGATACGTGTTAAGGATATTGTATGTGTGGCCTCCACCTCCTGCCGTGGCATCCACGAACAGCCTGTACTCAGGCCTGATCAAACCCCGTACAACCTCGTCGAGAAGAACCGGTATATGCGTGCTGCCCATCAAAGCCCGAGATCAGAAGCTATATCCATCATCTTCTCCCGGTCGGAGGTAGCTTCTCTCACAATCTCGGCCCAAGCCTCATCGGCCCAGATCTCTATCTTCTTGTTCATCCCGACGATTACCACATTCTTTTTAATGGCCGCGTAATTCCGCAAAGACTGGGGTATGAGAATTCTTCCCAGCCGATCTATCGGACATTCAGAGGCACCGGAATAGAAAAATCTCAAAAAAGCCCTTGCCTCTTTCTTGACAGAGCCGGAGCCGGCGATACGTTCCTGGACCTCTGTCCATTCCTTGTCCGGGTAGGCGACTATGCACCCATCCAGATTCGTGAGGATCAGCTTCAGATCATAGTTGGCCGATAGTATCTCCCGGAACTTTGCCGGTATGCTCAGCCTTCCCTTATCATCTATGGCATACTCGAAGCGGCCGGAAAAAGTGCTTCCCACTTTATAACACTCCTTCCCACATACAGCCAATATAAAGGCGAAGCGGCTGTTTTGTCAACATCTTTTTCGGATTTTTGCGTCTAACGACGTTTAACGACGGCGCAGACAGCAATGGTATTTGATTGGTGGAGCAGGCATACAAAAAATG
>CAWIHO010000084.1:0-29419 GCA_963835605.1 uncultured delta proteobacterium
GGGGTTCAGATACCTTTATGCAATGAACAGGGCAAAACATCTCGCAACTCCAACAGGCGACGCAGTCAGCGGGATAGGTGATTACTGCCTTACCGGTGTTGGGGTTTAGGCGAAACACATCCTGCGGACAGGCAGAAAAACAGATCCCGCAGCCAGTGCAACGCTCTTGGACTAATTCATCTATAGCCATGAACATCTCCTTTCTTGGCTTCAAGATTAGAACACGACAGCAACCGCTCTTTCAAGTCCGTGCAGGCTTTGTTTGTCAACCGTTTTGAGGACCTTGGCCGAGCCGGAAAATTAAGGCTTGCAAAAGCCTGCAAAGATAGGGTAATTGTTGTAAGACAAACTCACAACAAGGGGGTTCACAATGATGAGAACGTTGAACTCAAGAGTGGTCTGTTTCGCGATACTCTTTTCACTTAGTTTCGGCGTCACGCTCGTCTCAGCCCAGGCGCCGCAAAACTGGCCCAAGACTATTTCCATCGCCGGTGGCTCACCTGGCGGCGGCATGCATGCCTTGGCAACAGGCATGGCGACCGTATTGACAAAGTACTTGAAGATAAAAACAGTCGCTGAAAGCGGCCTTTTCGGCAAGAACCTCACGCTCCTCGCTAAGGGCGATGTAGAACTGGCCATGGCACAGGCTGATCTGACATACGATGCGGCGCGAGGCCTTGGCAATTACAAGCAGTTCGGGAAAAATAAGCTGCGCCTGCTTTTCTCCGGCTCCACGCCGCCCGCTGCCTTTGTCGTCCGCGCTGACTCAGGCATAAAGACTACGACAGACCTGAAGGGCAAAAGAGTCATGTTCACTATGCCGTCAAACATGACCTTCACTGCGTGCGGTGAGATTCTTCTACAGGCAGCCGGTATGACCACGAAGGACATCAAGGATATTACCTTTTCGGGTCCCAAAGTGGCCCAGGACTCACTTCCGGAAAACAAGATCGATGCATTCATCGTGCTTTTCCCGAGCATAGGAAAAACAGCCTGGGCGGAGGAACTGAACATTGCGGTACCCATACGTCTCATCGCAGGCGATCCAAAAACCTATCCGCCGGTCCTTGCCAAGATACCGTATGCTCAGGAGACGGTCCTGTATGCTGAGTACTATGGAAAAATGGTCAACAACAAGGACCTGCCCACCGTGGGCATCCCGCATAACTTTCTCACGCGCACCGATTTGCCGGATGACTTTGTCTACGATGTCATGAAGACATTCTTTGGCCACCTGGACGAGCTTTACGCATTCCATTATGAGGCGAAGCCGTATCTGGCCAATCCATTGAAGACAGCAGTGCTTCCCTTCCACCCCGGCGCAATCAGGTTTTACAAGGAAAAAAAGCTCTGGACCCCGGAACTGGAGAAAACCCAGCAAAGACTATTAAAAGAAGCAGGGGCCATGTAGCGGCCGCGCCGGGGGCCATACAGGAGCCATCCACGCGGGAGCCATCTAAATGAAAAGACTCGTCAGAATAGTCGGGATCCTGTTATCAGCGTGGTCCGCCCTTTACATATCCCACGGCACGGACTATCTTGGCCTGGACATAGCGCCCAACCAGCACCAGGGCATATTCATGGGGCTGCTTTTCATTCTCACCTACCTTACCCATCCCGCAAACAAGAAAAAGCCTGGCGTCCGCTGGTATGACTGGATGCTGATGCTTCTCGGTGTCGTACCCTGTGCATACGTTCTCTTTTTCTATAAGGATTGGCTGCTCCATAGCGCAAGTGAAATCCAATCGTACGAGCTGGTGCTGGCCGCTGCCCTCGTGATTTCGCTTCTGGAAGGTTTGCGCAGGAGCATGGGCCTGATCGTCACCTGCCTCACACTCTTTTTCATCCTCCATCCTCTCCTCAGCGCTTATTTGCCAAGCATCCTTTTCGGCAGGGGTTATTCCCTGGAGAGGGTCGGCGCCATGGCCTACATGCAGCCGGAAGGTGTCTTCAGCCTGCCCTTAAACATCGCCGCCACCATCATCATAGGCTTCTTGCTCTTTGGCCAGTTACTCATCACCACGGGAAGCGGCCGGGTACTGATCAACATGGCCCTCTCCATGGCAGGACGCGTCAGAGGAGGCGGTGCAAAATCGGCCGTCATAGCAAGCGGCCTCTACGGCATGCTCTCCGGCAGCCCTGCGTCCGACGTTGCCGTTACGGGCTCCTTTACCATACCGCTCATGAAATCGACCGGCTACGCGTCGGAGGTCGCTGCCGGAATAGAAGCAACAGCATCGAGCGGCGCTACAATCATGCCTCCTGTCATGGGCGCAGTCGCATTCATCATGGCAGAGTGGCTGGGCATTCCGTACGCACGCGTTGCTCTCGTCTCCTTCCTGCCTGCTTTCCTCTACTACTACTTCCTGCATCGTCCAGGTCGATCTGCATTCCGCCCGTGAGAAAATTCTCAGGATACCCGTTGCAGAAATGCCTACCTTCTGGCTCACCCTCAGGGAAGGCTGGTGGAAGCTGATCCCGATTCCGATACTCCTCTTCCTGCTTTTCGGCCGCGGCTATCCCCCGGCCGTGTCAGGCCTCTGGGCGGGCATCTGCATGGTGATTATTACGCTCTTCAGAAAAACTACGCGCCTTTCCTGGAAACAGCTGGGTGACGCATTGGAAAGCGCCGCGGAGAGTGCCGTTGTAGTGGGGCTCGCCTGCGCCATGGCAGGGATCATGATGGCGTCGGTTTCTATAACAGGCCTTGCAACGTCTATCTCCAGCTTCATCGTAGAGCTGTCCAGCCAGAACCTGTTTATCCTGCTTTTTCTTGCGGCAGCAGCCTGCTTCGTATTCGGTATGGGGATCGGCTCTATCCCGAGCTATATATTTGTTGCCATCACCGTTGCCCCGGCCCTGACAAAGATAGGGGTTCCCATTCTTGCTGCCCATCTGTTCGTCTTCTGGACTGCAATGTCAGCCTTTATCACTCCGCCGGTATGCGTGGCTGCCTATGTGGCGTCGGCCATTGCCAAATGCTCGCCGGTCAAAGCAGGGCTTCACGCTGTTCGGTTCGGCGCGGGATTTTTTGTTGTACCGTTTGCGTTCGTCTATAACCCTGCCTTGATCCTGAATGGCACGATTATCCAGACAGTTATTGCAGCGGCGGCAATGGCAATAGGCCTTTACGCGGTAGCTATCGGATTTGAGGGTTATCTTCGGAAAAGCGTCGTGTGGTGGCAGCGGGTGCTGTTCATGGCAGCAGGTGTGAGCATGATCTACCCGAGCTTCGCGATACGCCTGGTCGCGATCGTCGTGATAGCGGGGCAGGTGCTATTGCACATCAAAGCAGCACGAGGCCCGGTTGTTGAGGACGTAGCTGCAAGCTCTTGAAGTTCTTGAGGAGGCTCATGATGAAAGAGATGAGGACCACTGAAAAGTTGATCATTACCGTTTCGCCGTCTAGTAATTTCCAGGGCAAGGAAGCAAACCCGGCCCTGCCTTACTCACCGCAAGAGATTGCCGACACCGTGTACGAATGCTGGAACGAGGGTGCGGCCATCGCCCACATCCACTGCCGGGATGAGAGCGGCGTGCCCTCAAACGACCCTCAGGTCTTTCGGGAGGCAGACCGCTTGATCAGAGAAAAAGGATGCGACATTATTATCCAGCACAGCACCGCACCTGGTATGAAGCCCGGCACGACGATCGACGACGGCATACGCTCTATTGAGGCCAACCCTGAAATGGCGAGCCTCAGCATGGGCGTGGGCGTGCTCTTGCGAAAGGGTGAGACAAGGATAAACTGCCGCCCACGTCATTGGATCGAGGATCAGGCCAGGACAATGATGGAAAAAGGCATCAAGCCCGAGCTCGAGGTCTATAACATGGTGATGATGGAGGACGTTTACGCGCTGGCGGAGAAAGGGCTCCTCAAGAAACCTTACTGGATGAGCTTCATCATGGGCATGCACAGGATCAACCAGAACGCCATCAGGTTCAGGCCCCAGGCGCTGATGTACCAGGTCGAGCAGATGCCGCCGGATAGCATGTTCAGCATGATAGGGATAGGCCTCGATCAGTTACCCGCAACTACATTGTCGATACTGCTTGGCGGCCATTGCCGCGTCGGATTTGAGGATAACATTCATTACAAAAAAGGTGAGCTGGCAAAGAATAACGCGCAGCTCGTGGCGAGAACCGTCCGCATAGCGAAGGAACTCGGTTCCACGCCCGCAACGCCTGACGAAGCGAGGCAGATGCTCGGGATACCGCCGCTCAGCGAATCGAAGAGGTGAACAGAACAGTAACCAGTCAAAAGTAAGCAGTAAGCAGTGAACAGATAATGAGGAGGAAGGCGTGTTAAAGATAGACATTTATCCGCATATTATGCCTGCAAAGTACAAGGAGAGACTCTTCAAAAAGGCGAAGAAGAAATTCTATCTGCGCGACGTTACTGATGCCACCCCCACCCTATGGGACCTGAATGAACGGTTCCGGATTATGGACAAGTACGAGGGGCTCAAACAGGTACTCACTATCGCTTCGCCTGGTCTCGAAGACGCCGTAGCGCCAAAGGAAGCGGTCACGTTATCGAAGATAGCCAATGACGCCATGGCGGAACTGGTCGCAAAGTATCCGGACAGGTTCGTCGCTGCCGCGGCCTGCCTTCCCATGAATAACATTGACGCCGCACTGGCCGAGACAGACAGAGCGATAGAAGAACTGAACCTTAAAGGGATCCAGCTTTACAGCCCAACCAAGGACAAGCCGCTGGACCGGCCTGAATTTATGCCGCTCTACGAAAAAATGGCTGCGTATGACTTGCCCATATGGATACACCCGAAAAGGGAAATCGGATTTTCGGATTACCGTAGCGAGAACCACTCCAAATACTGGATATTCAGCATGTTCGGCTGGCCCTACGAAACCACGGCGGCCATGACCAGACTCGTCTTCAGCGGTGTCATGGAGAAGTACCCGACGCTCAAAGTGATCACCCACCACTGCGGAGGCATGGTGCCCTATTTTGCCGAGCGGATCATCGGCGGTCAGGACTACGCCGAAAAGTGTCTCAACGCAAAATTCAAGAAGCGCCTCTCGAAGCCACCCATAGAATACTTTCGCATGTTCTACGCTGATACTGCGCTTTACGGAGGCACGCCCAGCCTGATGTGCGGCTACAGCTTTTTCGGAGCCGACCAGATACTTTTCGCAACCGATATGCCGTATGACAGCGAAGGCGGAGACAGGTATACGCGCCAGACCATAGCTGCCGTCGAACAGATGAGCATACCTGCAGCGGAGAAGGCGCAGATCTTCGAAGGGAATGCGAGGAGATTACTGAAGTTGTGACAAATTCCAAGTCAGGAGGACGTTGATGCGTTGACTGATTATAGGTTGGTGCGTATCAACGAGTCAACCTATTAACGCATCAACGGTCACACCGTTGGACTCGAACAAGCGAAGTAAGTGGTCGTGAGATAATCGTTCTTTGAGGAGGAGGTTAAAACGATGCGAGCGTTGGAAGGGCTGCGGGTCCTTGACCTGTCTCGCTTTCAGGCCTGTCCCCTGTGCGGCATGATGCTGGCTGACCTGGGGGCCGAGGTAATCAGGATCGAACAGCCGGAAGGTGCCCCCGACAGAACGTGGGGACAGACAGGACCAGACGGAGAAACACTCCTTTACAAAATCGTTGGACGCAACAAGAAGGCCGTGACGCTGCGGACGGAAACGCCGGAAGGGCTGGAAATCTTCCGGGAACTGATAAAACGGTCAGACGTGCTCCTTCACAATTTCACACCTGGTGCGCCCATTGCCGCGGAGGTAAGCTACGATCGGTTGAAAGAGATTAATCCTTCAATCATCGTGGCCGCGGTCTCAGGGTACGGGCAGACGGGACCAGACGCGGAAAAACCCTGTTTTGACGCTGTCGCGCAGGCGCGGGCCGGCAGCATGTTCCTCAATGGATTTCCAGGTGATCCCCCTATCAAGACGACGATCACACATATAGACGTGAGCACAGGGCTCATGGCTACTATCGGCGTATTGACGGCCCTCTATCACAGGGACAAGACCGGGATGGGACAGGCGATCGACGTATCACTCTTCGATACGGCCTCCTTCGCCACGCAAGCGCTGGGAGCGCTTCTCCTTCACCATCTGTCGGGAGAGATCCGGATGCAGGTCGGAAACAGGGGTTTTCACTCGTACGCGGGTTGCCACAGAGCAAAAGACAAATGGATAATGATCAACCCTGCCACGAACACAATCTGGAAGAGGTTCACCAGGGCGATAGGCAAACCTGAAATGGCAAATGATCCCCGCTTCGCCACTGATATGGATCGGTTCCGCAATGCACCGCTCATCGACCCTGTTGTCAAAGAGTGGGCGGAGCAGAGAACAGCGGCCGAGGTTCTCGTCGCGCTGGACAAGGCCCGCATCCCCTGCAGCGCGGTCAATACTGTAGATGACGCCCTACACGACCGGCAGGTTGCTGCACGGGAAATGATTGCGCACCTGGAGTATCCCGGTCTCGGTACCCTTCCTATTCCGGGCCTGCCCATAAAACTCTCCTTGACCCCGGCCAGCATTGACAGTCCTGCGCCAAGGCTCGGGGAGCAGAATGAAGAGGTCTACGGCAAGCTCCTAGGGATCAGCTCGGAGCAACTGGACCGGTTGAAGAAAGAAGGTATAATCTAATGAACAAAACTAAAGGAGGCGGTCGACGATGAGAAAACTGTGTGCGCTTTCCCTTCTCGTGCTCGTTTTCTGTTTTGCGATGTCCGCGGCAGCTGAGGAAAAGAAGGCTCTCGATCCTTTGAAATTGATCCTCTTCACGCCGCCCAGTCCGCTCGTTGTCGGTGAGGTCAAGGGATTCTTCGCAGAGGAAGGCATAAAACTTGACAAGACCTTGACGCGCAATTCGGTTGAACAGGTGCGGGGCATCCTCGCGGGTACATATGATCTTGCTCAAACCGCGACAGATAATGTAATCGCCTATGTCGAATCCGAAGGCGTCGACCTGGCTGTGTTAGCGGGTGTGGAACGCGGACTCAATATATCCCTTTTTGTACAGCCGGATATCAAGTCGGTGAAAGATCTGAAAGGCAAGGTTCTCGGGGTGGATGCCCTGACAACTGGATTCACCTTCATACTCCGCAAAATGTTGATACTCAACGGCCTGGACTTGACCAGGAAAGATTACGAGCTCGTCGCCGTGGGCGGGACCGCCCAGCGCTTCCAGGCGCTGAAAGAAGGCAAGGTGGCAGGCGTACTGTTGAACATGCCTTATGATGACATGGCAAAGCAGCAAGGATTTGTTCCGCTTGTCGCTGCAAGGGACGTCGTTGACACGTTCCTGGCAACCACCTGGGTGGGGAGGCGGGCTTGGGCAGCGAAGAATGCGGATCTTCTGGTAAGATTCATTCGGGCGTATATCAAATCTGTCGATTGGCTATCAAACCCGTCAAATACGAAAGAGGCAGTGACCATTGTGGCCAAGGGGCAGAAGGTCAGCGAGGAAGTAGCGGCGAAGCGCTTGGCACAGGAAATGGATCCGGCCACTGCCACCGTGCCTAAAGCAGCCATCGACGTCAAGGGTATAGAGGTCGTGATGCAGCTCCGCGCAGAGGCAGGTCTTCTCAAGATGCCCTTACCAGCAGCCGAGAAATATTATGACATGACGTATTATAACCGGGCTGCTCAGCGGTAGTGGCCCGGAGTAAGAGGATGCAACAGCTCTTTTATCCTCAAAGCCTGGTAGTAGTCGGCGTATCCGATTCTCCCTCTAATCTCGCAAGAAGGATAGTTGAGAATCTCGATGCCTCCCGGTTCGCAGGCAGGATCTACTGTGTCGGCAGGCGTGCCGGCCAGTTGAACGGCAGACCGATATTCGCGGGGATCGAAGAGATCGACGCTATTCCCGATCTTGCTGTCCTGCTCACCCCTGCTGAAACGATACCAGGCACGCTGGAAGCGTGCGGAAGAAAGGGGATAAGGTATGCGGTGATCGAAACGGGCGGCTTTTCAGAGTTCCGCGAGGAGCGGGGGGAATTGGAGACAAAGATCCTGGAGATAGCGAAGAGGTGGAATATCACAATTATGGGGCCCAACTGCGTGGGCATCATCAACACCGAAAACGGGTTGGTTCTGCCTTTCTATGCTGTCGACCCACGCGATCTGGTAAAAGGGAACATTTCCTTCATCTCACAGAGCGGCGGTCTTGTGCATGACTTTCTCAAGCGCTGCCGATATGAGAAGCTGCGATGCGGTAAGTTGCTGAGCATCGGGAACAAACTGATGCTCGACGAGAATGATTTTCTGGAATTTCTCATCGCCGATCCGGCCACCCACAGCATCTGCCTTTATTTGGAGAGTGTGACGGACGGAAGACGGCTGATGGAGGCGGCCCGTTCATCAGAAAAACCAATCATCGTACTCAAAGGCAACAGAAGTCCTGCGGGACAACAGATAGCAAAATTCCATACGGCTGCCCTGGCAGGCGATGAGCGTGTGTTTGACGCTGCCATCAGGCAGTGCGGCATGCATCGTGTGGACAGTCTGACTGAAATGGTCGGGCTCTTAAAGATCTTTACTCTTCCACTTCTGAAGGGACGAAATCTGATGCTCATCTCCCGCTCAGGGGGACAGGCGGTATTACTGGCCGACGCCGCTCACGCCCACGGCTTCAACTTAGCCGCACTTCCTGCGCGCCTCCGTGATTTCGTGAATGGAAAGGTAAAGGCAGGTGTTATAAGACCGACCAACCCCATAGACCTCGGGGATGTCTTCGACATTCGGTCCTATGGCGAGATGATCGAAATGTCGCTGGAAGACAAGGGGGTCGACGGCATCGTTCTTTTCCACTATTTCACCGACGAGGAAAAGGTGCTTACTGAGGCCCTGATTCAATCCATAGCCACATTATCAGACAGATACCAAAAACCGGTAGCCGTTTGTGTGCTACCGGGAAGAAAGGACATACTCACGTTTAACACTGAAGCATATTTCCCCATCTTCGAGGATGCGGATCCGGCCTTGAATGCCTTGGCTTCTTCACTGCGCCACTTTGAAGGCGTGCCGAAAAGGGCTGTCTCCCTGTCCTCGATTGAACCATCTATCGACGGAAAACGGACAGGCCAACGAGTTCGGCAGATCATGGCTGCGGACGAGACCTTCGCTTCTGCTCAAGGCTTCCGGCCTGTCCGTGGCAGACTATGCTGTCGTTTCACGTCTTGAAGAAGCGCTGGAAGCAGCCGCCAGAATAGGCTATCCGGTGGCTCTGAAAATTGCCTCCCCGATCATGCTGCACAAGACCGAGAAAGCGGGGGTGAGGCTCAATCTGTGTGATGATGCTTCTCTGGAGCGTGCCTTCAGAGAGATGAAGGCCGATCAGTACCTTGTCCAGCGGATGGTCCAGGGTTGCGAAACTATCCTCGGGGCAAAACGGGATCCGCAGTTCGGGCCTGTCGTAATCTTCGGTATGGGCGGGATACTCGTGGAGCTTTTTGACGATGTCGCAGTTCGCGTGGCTCCTCTCGATGAGAGGATCACCATGGAAATGCTGAACGAGATAAAGGGCTCTGCTATTCTGAACGGTTACCGGGGAGGCCCTGCCCTCGACAAGAGTGTCCTCTCGGACGCCCTTCTAAGCGTGTCGAACCTGCTGCTCGAACATCCGGAAATCGTCAATCTTGACATCAATCCGCTCGTCGTTCTTGAAGAAGGCAAAGGCGTCGTCCTCGTCGATGCCAAGATCGAGCGTTCAGTGCCCACGTCTCTTCAGTACAAAAGCTGATCAAACGAACCGTAGAGTTGATACCGATCTAAGCTCGTCTTTACAACTCTTTCATCCATAGTTACATTGTGAACAATAAGAAGGAATCGCCCCACAAGAGGCGATAATGCCAAAGGGAACCGAGAGGAGGATCACATGAGAGGATTAACCTTTCGAGGGGTCAAAATAGTTCTTTTCGGTCTGCTTCTGCTATCGATACCTGCGATCAGCCATGCCCAATCAGAGCAAGCAAGCTCGGGCCCGCCGCCGATAGCCCCACCATTAGTTCGTGAGGGCGACCTCGCAGTCAGCCTGGGGGCGGCATTGGGCGTGGCCAGCACTGACGACGAAGTGGAGGCCGAGACTCGTTTGGGAGAGGTCGGCATTGCGCCGAGGAATGGGTGGATCGCCGATTACCCTCTTACTCCCGACATTTTGGGTGAATTGCAGAAATCGGTGAGCGATGCGGCGGACTCGCGGAAATTATCCATGAGCAAAGACGAGGCTTTGAAGAGGCTTGATGATGTTTCCGTACAGCTCGGCGTCGCAGTCAGGCCATTTGCAGGCAATGAAGGCTACAGGGGTGCGCCCCTTGGTGGTGAGAATTATCCCAACCCTGACGCAGTAAACGATTACTATTACGACGAAGGGCCGCCAATAGTCTCATACTACACTCCACCGCCCGACTACTATTACCTTTACGCCTGGGTCCCCTATCCGTTCTGGTGCTATGGTTTCTGGTTTCCCGGATTTTTCATTCTCCATGATTTTCACAGAGTCGTGTACGCGCATAACAGAGCCGTCTTTGTCTCGAACCATTTCAATGACGTCAGCGTTCACAGGGTCTTCAGGGTCGACCCTGTGACGCGATTTAACGGAAGAACCTTCGCCGGCATAGGTGCGCCTCGTGGAGGTGGTTTTGTATCTACGGGGGTGCCGAGAAGCGGCATAAGGATCTTCAATGCACCGCCGCGCAGTGCGCCAAGCAGCAGCATGGTCAGCCCGCCCTCCGGTGGGAGCAGGATGGTCAGCCCGCCCTCCCGTGTCCCTATGACCGGACGGGCCACTCGAGCCGGTAGTCCCGGAATGGCTGGACAGGCAACTCGCGGTGGCGGTACAGCAGGCTCGCCTTCTCGGGGCAGCGGAGGCTTTTCGGGTGAAGGCCACGGAGGCGGAGGTTTTTCTGGCGGAAGCCATGGCGGCGGTGTTTCCGGGGGAGGTCATGGTGGCGGGGGGCATGGAAAATGAGTAGTGATGAGCGTACCCCCGCGTACTGAGCAGTACGTCGAGGAGAGCGACGCAGCACACCCACTGGCGTGGGTACCCGGAGGGTATACACTTGAAGGCGAATTGGTATAATAGAGTTTCCGGGGGCTCTCAGAAAGAGCCCCCGGAATAAGAGTGATCGTTTCTAATAGATGTGGCGAGCGGGCCAAACGCCCAGCTTCACTACCTTGCCCTTCTGCAGCTGGTCGACTCGTACCTTGTCAACGCCCTCAATTTTACCCGGGCCATAGGTTAATGGCGTGCTGCTTATGCCGCCGGTCTGAAGGTCTTTAATCTGGTAGAAGCCATAGTTGAGTACGTCAACCGGCTTTAGCTTTTCGAGAGGCATCTTCAGCATGGCAAGTCTTAACGCTTCAACCTGGGTCATGACCTCAAGCGTGCCTCCCATGTACTGGCTGTGCCTGACGAATTTGTTGGGGTGATACTTCTTCTGCAGCTCCACCTGAAACTTTACCCCGGGGGTGGAGAGTTCATCCCAGGGAGGAAAGCCACCGGCGACGACAAAGCCGTCACCCAATTCATGCATGGCGTCAGCAAACACGGGAAGGTGACTCGGCGTGCCGCAGGCGAAGGTTAGCTTGTAGGGCTGAAAGGGTCCCATGCCCAGCCTGACCATTTCCTTTACCGTCGGCTGTGAACCGGGGTTAACCATAATGCCAACGGCGAGGTCAACGTTGTTCTGTTTGAGCCACATAAGCTGGGTGGTCGGTGGAGAAGTAGGAACGACCGGCACATACTGGATCCCGACAAATTCATAGCCTATCTTTTTGAGATACGCCTCCAGCTGAGGTATCTCGATCGACTTACCCATCGCGTTATCAGCGGTGAGGTAGGCAACCCTTGGTTTCCTGTTCCCTTTCCATTTCTCTTTGTACCAATCGGCAACCGCTGCACAGTCATCGGTATAAATAGGGTAATAGGTAAGGATGGTTCCCGGCGGCTCCATAAGAAAGGCTCCGGTGGACATGCTGGGGGCGCCAAAACCGTCCTGTTTCAACCTGTCTTTTAGAGCAAGCGCTGTGGGCGACCCCGAGGCTCTGTAGACCAGTATTCCCTTGGCCTTAAGCTCCTCGTAGATGGAGAGCGCCTTTGCAGGCTTCAGCTCATCGTCCCTCCACAGCAGCTCTATGTTCACATCCGCGGGCCACTTCTCGTTCCGCCACGGCGCCAGACGCTTTGTTTCATTTACATACTTGACGTAGTCTTCGTAGGCCTGCAGGATCGCCGCCGAATCCTCGGCGTAGGGGCCGGTGAGCGACATGGTACCGCCGACATAGACCGATTTTCCGGCCGCCTGAGCGTGAGCAGGCATCAAGAGTGATACCAACAGCATGACAATCACCGAAGCCACTACTGCCGTTCCAATTCTAGCCATGTTCTCCTCCTTTCTACTCTTATGATTCAAATTATGCCATACATTGGCCGTTCTACCAAATGTAAAGTCTCATCCCCCCTCACTCTGATTCTTCGTGTGAGAAAGGCCATAGCCTGTAATAGGCCTTGATCATCCCCCACCGGTGAGCAAGCCCCCTGGGTTCAAAAATAAGGAAGAGCATGAGGATCAATCCCCGTGTGATGAGCGCCAGCGAGGCAGCTGCCTGCGCAGCAACAGCCGCGGATAAGACCGGGCCGACAACGGTGACCAGCTCATCCAGCAGCTTTAGAGATACAGCGCCCAAGATAGCCCCCGCGGTGCTGCCCATACCGCCGACAATTAACATGCCCAGGTACCAGACTGAATCCATGAAGGGAAACTGGTCGACGCTGGCGAAACCATAATAGTGAACCAGCAGTGCACCGGCCACACCGGCATATACGCAGCCGATGAAGAACGCCTGCAGCTTATAACTCCACAGATTTACCCCCATGACCTCAGCCGCCAGGTCGTTATCTCTGATGGCGACGAAGGCCCTGCCTACCCTGCTCCTGGCTATGTTTACAGCCAGGAAGGTGGCGAGGCACGCAATGACCATAACCAGGTAGAAGTAGCTCCCTTTGGACATCAACACAAAACTGCCTATCTTTGGTTTGGGCACGGTCAAACCATCAGCACCACCGGTTAAACTCCGGAGATGGAGCACAACCCAGATAATGATAAAATGCGCGGCTATGGTCGCCATAATGAGATAGAAACCCCTGATCTTCAGCGACGGCAATCCGAAGATCAAGCCTGCCATTCCCGCGGCCAGGCCGGCACAGGGCAGGGCTGCCCAGAATGGCCAGCCAAGTTTGGCAGTTAAAATTGCCGAGATATAAGCACCGACCGCCATAAAGCCAACATGACCTATAGAGATCTGGCCGCAGTATCCGGTAAGGATATTGAGCCCGTGCACGCTGATGATGGCAATGCCGATCATGGTCATTATGGTCAGTATCCTGTCACTGCAAAATAGCGGGCAGCTGAAAAGAAGGATGAGGAAAAGGCCCAGCATTCCCCACTGCAACCGGGTGCGGAAGATAGCCATATCCTGCGCGTAATTTTCTTGAAAGGTTCCGGAGCGTAAACGCATCAATTATATCCTCTCTATCCTGACCAGACCAAATAGACCATAAGGCCTGAAGATGAGCACAATGATCATAACGACGAAGGGAAATATCTGAGCCAGCCCTCCACCGGGCAGTAGCGGGTCCAGGTACCCGGCAGCCACATTCTCCAGCACGCCCAGTATTATTCCAGCCACAATAGCCCCGCCGATCGAGTTCACGCCGCCGAGCAGCACCACTGCGAATGCTTTCAGGCCGATCTCAGCAAGCGGTATCATAACGCCGGATACGCCGCCCAAAAGCATGCCGCCGATCACTCCAACGACACAGGCAATTACCCATGAGACAGCATATACTGTGGTTGCCTTGATACCAACGCTCTGCACCACCTGCAAATCCTCAGCGGTGGCCCTCATTGCCAGTCCGATTTTAGTGTAGCGGAAGAGAGCCATGAGCAGCGCTACCGCTGTAACAGAGACGATGAGTCCGATGAGCGACTCCGGGGGGATGGATATCTGACCAAGTTTCAGGGTCAGCGTTGGCAACACGCCGTGGTAAGTCTTGTATTCGCCACCCCAGATCAGAGTTGCCAGTCCCTCCAGTACAGTGGCCAGGGCTATAGTCATCATGATCATGGCCAGTTCGGGCTGACCAACCAGAGGACGAATGGCAAGGCGCTCTATTAACAAACCCATTACAACAGCCACTGCTATTGCCAGCAGCAGGCTGGCCCATATCGGAAGGCCGAACGGCACCAGGAACGTATAACCCAGGTAACCGCCGATCAGTACAAAGTGTCCCTGGGCAATATTAAAGGCATTGGAGCATTTAAGAATAATGACAAAGCCTATGGCCACAAGAGCATAGACCATGCCTAAGGACAAACCGGTTACCACCAATTGCAGAAAGAAGTTCATCAGGCAGCTCCTTCAGCAGATTTGATGCTGATAGTAGTCTTTACTGTTCCCGTCCGCCCATCCCGGTACGTGACCCGAGCTTCTATCGGAACCTCGGCCTCATCACCGTAAATCGCATCGATAAGCCCGCGGTAACGCTCTTCTAAAAATGTCTTTCTCAGCTTCCTGGTTCTGGTTAACTCGCCTTCGTCCGGATCGAATTCCTTGTACAGGCTAACATATTTTTTTATCCTGGAACCGGGGGGCAAAGCGCTGTTTACTCTGTCAATATCCCGCTTCACAAGCTCATGGACCTCCGGCTTCTGGGAAAGCTCGGCGAAGGTAGTATAAGCTACTCTCCTCTGCCCAGCCCACCTGCTGACCGTATCATAGTTGATTATTATAATTGCGGAAACGTATGCTTTCTGTGGGCCGGCCATTACCCACGCGTCCTTTATGTAAGGGCTGAACCTCAGCCGGGCCTCAATAAATTGAGGGGCCAGCTTGTCGCCACTGGCCAGGCGAACAAGGTCTCTTACCCTATCCAGAAATAGAACGTGTCCATCCTCCCTGATGATGCCGCTGTCCCCACTATAAAACCATCCGTCTTTCAGTACCTCTGCGGTCCTCGCCGGATCCTTGCAATAGCCGAGAAAAATACCAGGCTGGCGATAGATGAGTTCACCATTGCCGGTAACGCTTGCCTCTGCATCTTTCCGGACAGGACCCACAGCCTCCAAGCTGATATCATCATTCGTGGCGCTGGCCAGAGGTCCACCCTCCGTTGTCCCGTACACGGTCTTGAGAGGGAGATTGAGAGCATGATAGAACCTGAAAGCATCCGGGCTGAGCACAGCCCCGGAGCTATAGCAGATTCTCGCATTAGACAGGCCGAGGCTGCTTCTGATGGACTTAAACAAGGCAATGTTAGCCAACGAATAAAGTATCTTCTGAAATAGGCCGGGCTCCTTCTTTTGAAACTTAAGATCGGCTGCCTTGTAGCCAATCGGCATGAGCAGGCGGATGACAAGCCCCTTGATGGCGTCAGTGCCGATAATCCGAGCCTGAACCGTAGCCGCCTGACTCTCCCACAGCCGGGCTCCGTAACTTACTATGCTCGGCCCTGTCTCCCTGGTATCCCGCTGCTGGGTTTCCGGCGCCTCAGCGAAGTTCAGGATGTTAGCCGCTAACAGGTGACAACCAATCCCGAGATACTGCTCGGTCATCCAGACCGGTGGCAGGTATGGGACAACATTGTCATTCTCATGCCATGGATCGAGACGTAAGTAATAGTCGGCACCGGCCCTCATCGTCCTGTAGGTGTGGATGGCTCCCTTGGGTGGGCCGGTGGTTCCTGAGGTATAAACGATGGCACAGACGTCATCAGCCTTGCCGGTTTCTACACACTGCTCGAAGAGCCCTGGATGTTCCTTTTCATATTTTTCCCCCAGCTCCAACACCTGTCTATACCCCATCAAGATGGGGTGGTCATAGTGAGCCAGCCCCTTATAGTTCCAGTAAATAACTCTTTTGAGCATGGGAAGCTCGTCTTTGATCAGGAGCAGCTTATCAACCTGCTCCTGATTCTCGACGATAGCAAAGCAAGCATCGGAATTTTCACCGATCTGTTTTATCTCCGGCGGAATTGAATCCGCGTACAGCCCCACTGAAGCTCCGTGAATGGCCTGGGCGGCCAGCTCAGCATAATACCACTCCGGGGCATTATCGCCGATTATAAGCAGCTTATCGCCGGCCTCGAAGCCGAGGGACAATAAACCAAGCGCCAGGTATTTCACATTAAGATAGTAATCCTTCCAGGTGTAAGGCTGCCAGATACCATGGCGCTTGTGACGCATGGCTCTTCGGCTGTCGCCATACTTGTCATGGTTATACTTGAGTACCTTGGGCCAGGTATCGCCCTTTTCTATGCCAGCCATCTCTTCCTTCGATGGTAGTGTTTGACCTCGCGATAACTCTTCTTGGAGCCAACAGCCGATAGCCCCAGGTAAAATTCCCGCACATCCTCATTATCCCGTAACTTGTCGGCCGGGCCACCCAGAACCACCCTGCCATTTTCCATTACATAGCCATAATCCGCAATACCAAGAGCAGCCCTGGCATTCTGTTCCACAAGGAGTATTGCCATCTTTTGGTCGGCATTGATTCTCTTGATGATTTGATAGATGTCTTGCACCGTCAGAGGGGCAAGGCCGAGCGAAGGCTCGTCCAAAAGCATCAGTTTAGGGCGCGCCATGAGAGCCCGTCCTATAACCAGCATCTGCTGCTCCCCACCGGACAGATAGCCGCTTACGCGGCGACGGAGATTTTTAACCTTGGGGAAGTAATCAAAAACCACTTCCAGGTCCTTCTTGACTCCCGCCCGGTCTTTGCGGCAATAAGCACCGACCAATAAGTTCTCCTCAACGGTAAGGTGCTCAAGAACCCTACGCCCCTCCATGGCCTGGCTTATACCCATACCGGCAATAGCCTCCGGCCCATATCTGTCCAGCCTCTTGCCATCAAAATTAACGCTGCCCTCGGTGACCTCTCCCTCTTCTGTTTTCAACATCCCTGATATTGCTTTGAGTGTGGTGGTCTTGCCCGCGCCATTAGCCCCGAGCAGGGCAACGATCTTGCCGTCACCTACCTCCAGCGATACGCCTCGCAGCACCTGAATAACACTCATGTAGACAACTTCAATGTTATTTACCTGCAGCATCTTGTCTCAGCTACCTCGCCTCGGTTCCCCTGTGCCAATTCGCCTTCATTGCATACGTACCAACCTATTTTTCCTTCCCCAGGTAAGCGCTTATGACCTCCGGATTCGTGCTGATTTCGGCAGGCGTGCCCTCCGCGATCTTGCGCCCGAAATCGAGGACGGCAATCCTGTCTGCAAGGTCCATAACCACTCCCATATCATGCTCTACGAGGATAATACAATGAATCCCATCCCTCAGAACTGGTGTATTGGGGTAGGTGGCTCCCTGCCCTTCGAATAAGTCAAGTATGAACCGGGCGATATCCTCCTTTTCCTCCAGGTTCATGCCCGCCATGGGCTCGTCAAGTAGCAGGACTTTCGGCTCCAGGGCCAATGCCCTTGCCAGCTCTACCCTCTTTCTCATCCCGTACGGCAAAAGGCCAACCACCTTTTTTCTGATGGGTGCTATTTCCAGGAAGTCGATAATCTCCTCCACCGTCTGGCGGTGTTCGATTTCCTCTTTTTGTGCCCACCCGAAGTACAGCGCTCCGGTGACGAAGTTTTGCTTCATAAGAGCGTGTCGCGCGGCCATGATGTTGTCTTGGGTGTTTAGCCCGGTGTACAGCTCGATATTCTGAAAGGTTCTCGCAATGCCGAGTACGGCCAGCTTGTCCGGGCGCATCCGGGTAATGAGTTGCCCGTCGTAGTAAATCTCGCCTTGTTGAGGCTTGTAGAAGCCGCTTATACAGTTGAGGAGCGCGGTCTTGCCCGCACCATTTGGTCCGATGACAGCCAGTATCTGGTGCTCTCTAACGTCGATACTCACGTCAGTAAGGGCACTGACACCGCCAAAGGTGAGCAAGAGGTTCTCGATCCGTAATTTAACGTGCCTATCGGTTTCCACGTATCCCGGTCTCGTGCTCCGTGCCGTCTCGTCCCGATCTATCACTCGGGCAACTTCTTCCAAAGGACGTCCGGACAATCTCGCAATTCAGGCTGAAAAAATATGTTGAGGATATCGCTCTTAAGTCTATATCAAAAGATTTTGCATTTCTACAAAAAATGGGGGGGAATTTTGGGCAGTCCTTCCTAAGCACTGCTTCGAATCCAAGACATGGCACTCTCTTTACTTCCCCATCCTTTTCTTCAGCGTGGCAAGGATGCCACCGGCGTTGACGATCTCGAGCGAACCGCCGGAGAGCGGCTCAAATGCGGCATTCTTGCCCGTCTTCGGATTGCGCACCTCACCCTTTTCAAAATCGATCTCGATCTCATCGCCCTCCGCGAACAATGCGCTCGCCCCCCGTGAGAGCACGGGATAGAGGCCAAGGGCCACACAGTTCCTCATATAGATGCGAGCCATCGATTCAGCTACAACGTAACGGATGCCCAGCTGTTTTACCACGGCGGTAGCTTGCTCCCTGCTGGAGCCGCAGCCGAAGTTGTTCCCGCCGACAATGATGTCGCCTTCCCGGACGCTTTTTGCAAAATCCGGGGCAATGGGCTCGAACGCATGCTGGGCCAGCTCCTCCGTACCGAGGTGCAGCAGCGACCCCGGCGTTATCGTATCAGTATCTATGTTGTCACCGAATTTTCTCGCTCTGCCTCTGATAATCATCTAGTTCACCTCTCTCGGATCGACGATCTTGCCCTTCAAGGCCGATGCGGCAACGGTTGCGGCCGATGCGAGGTAGATCCGCGCATCAGGGCTCCCCATTCTTCCCCTGAAGTTCCGCGGTGTGGCGGCGACGCACGACTCGCCTTCGGCCAGGACCCCCTGATAGCCAGTGCAGAAGCCGCACGAGGGGTTACCAACCAGGACACCGGCGTCGACCAGAGTGCTGATGATCCCCTTGTCGAGCGCTTCTTTATACTGTTCCCAGGATGCGGGCGCCACAAAGAAGCGAACACTCTTCGGTATTTTCTTTCCTTTAACGATCCGCGCCGCCGTCTCCAGATCTTCAATACGCCCGTGGCAGCAGGAGGCAATCACGGCCTGATCGATGGGAATGTCGCCCACCTCGGAGACGCCTTTCACATTGCCCACGTTGTGGGGAAGGGCAATCTGCGGCTCCAGTTCTGAAACGTCGATGGCATACGTGTGCGCGTAAACCGCATCAGGGTCGGGGTCAACCGGCTCGATGGGTTTGTCGGTGCGTCTCTTCAGGTAGGCGATTGTTTTTTCATCGGCTCTGAAAATACCAAACTTCGCTCCCAGCTCAACAGACATGTTGCCCATGGTGAGCCGCGCGTCGATGCTCATCTCATCCACGGCGCTTCCTGTCCATTCGATCGCCTTGTACTGGGCCACCTCGGTACTGTACTTTCCCGCGATATGGAGGATCACGTCCTTGGAGGTAATCATGGGGGAAAGGTGGCCCTGGATATCAAATTTGATAGTCTCCGGCACCATGAACCAGAGCTCCCCCGTGCCCAGCACATACGCCATTTCCGATGCGCCTATGCCGGTCGATGCAGCATTGAGAGCGCCGTAGGTCGTTGTGTGTGAATCGGCGCCCACGATCAGCTGTCCGGGCAGCACATGCCCCTTCTCGACCATGACCTGATGGCAGACGCCTGCGAATATGTCATAGAAGTGCTTGACGCCAAGACTCCGGGCGAGATCTCTCGCCATTTTCTGTGCGCGCGCATTGACCACGTCAAAGGCCGGCACCCGGTGGTCCGTGACAATGACGACCCGCTCAGGGTCCCACAGTTTGAATTCCTTTCAGGTATGCCCGCCTGTTTCAGCACCGGGCGGATCAGCCGGAACGCATCAGGCATCATCGCCATATCAATTTTGGCCGTCACGTAATTGCCCGGCTCCACTTTTTTTCGTCCCGATGCCCTCGCCAATATCTTTTCAGCTATGGTCATGGTCCCACCGTTCATCCTCCTCATTTTCATTCTCGCTGATCTCGACCACAAGGTCTTTTATGTGCCCGTTCGGGAAACGTGAGCGGGTCCACGGTGATCTTCGCTCCCGGCTTCACCAGGGTAATGCACGCGAATCTTCTCTTCCCGTCTATGCGCATCAGGCAGGATCGGCACATCTGCAAGCCGCAGCAATAACTCCTGAAGCTGAGCGTCGGATCGATACCTTGCTGGATCCTGTTCAGGAGCACGAGGGCTGATATCTCCTCATCAACCGGCACGAGATACTCCTGGTAGCGGGGCTCCCTGTCAGAGTCCGGGTCAAATCTAAAAACCTTTGCGGTGATCGTATTACCCATATATCAGGCCTCCGGCTTCAGGTAGTCAAGGGCAACCGGGGTAGAGCCGATTGCCAGCTTTCCCGCTTTGAGCCTCACCGTCGTGTGGCGCAGCCAGCCTGCGTTATCCTCCCGCTGAAAATCAGACCGGTAGTGAAACCCCCGGCTTTCTTCCCGAGCGAGTGCCGAGTGGGCAATGATGCGTGCTGCCTCGACCACGCAAGGGAACTCGATGGCCCTCATCCATTCAAGGTTGAGCCTTCGGAAGGCCGGCACTTGAATGCGGGCGATATCCGCCTCAATGGCATCAATCTCGCGGAGGGCCCGCTCGAGGCCTTCTTTATGACGAACGATGAACACATCGCGCTCCATCACCCGCTGCAGCCGCTTCTTGAGGATATTCACCGAAACCGGGTCCAACTTTGTCTCCATGAACCGGCGCACCAAGCCTTCTTCATGCTCCATCAGCTCTTTGGGCAACGGGCCTCTATCATCCGCTTTTCGTGCATACTCGGCCGCCCGAACACCTGCCTCAAACCCGAAGACGATCATCTGCGAGAAGCTGTAGCCAGATAGGCGACATGCGCCGTGGACTGCGCCCATGATCTCACCGGCTGCAAATAGCCCGGGTAGAGTCGTCTCGGTCTTCTCATTGACCGTCACGCCGCCCATGATGAAATGGGAGCCGATGAGAAGTTCGATCTTGTGGTCGCGCGGATCGATGTCGAGTGATTTGATCAACCGCCGGCGCTGCGCCCAGTTCTTGATGAGAAGTTTCGAATCGATCCCCGGAAATCCCCTTTGGTCGATGAAGATCGGCCCATTGCCCTTCGCGATCTCAGAGTAGAGCTTTTGTACCAGCTCAGCTGCATAGGATGCGGCCGGATACCGGGAAACATCATCCTCAACTACTTCACCCAGGCGGTTCAGGTAGGGCCCGTTCCAGAATTCAGGGAAGTAACGGATGTAGAGAGAGCGGGAACTCGAAGGGAGAGGAATAAACTGGATCATCTCCATGTCGACCAGTTCGGCGCCCGCCCGAAGGGCCATTATGTGTCCCGTGCCGGATGCGTCAGTGGCCACGCCAAAAGGATTGTTGCTCGTATGAGGATAGAGCTCACCGGCGCTTCCGCCAGTCGCAAGCACTATTGCTTTAGTCTCGACGCCGAAAAACTCACCCGTTATGAGATCGAGGAGTGTCGCCCCGGACACAGCGCCTTCGGACGTGATAAGGCTCGTCACGAGCACCGTCTCTCTGAGCTCGATATTCGATCGACGGGTGATGTGCTCTCTCAGTTTCTGGAGGGCCGGCGTGCTCTGTACGCAGACCGATCTCGCCCGGAGCGGTATCACCTCCACATCGAGTTCCTGCAGCCGCCGGCATGCGTTCTTGATCTCGTGCGTCGTGAGCCAGGCAGTGCCCTGGTGGTTCAGAAATCGCCCTGTGTTGATCATCAGCTTAAAGAGGTCCTCTTCCGAACCGGCCCCGGCCGTGCCGCCGTTGGCTGTAGGGGTGAGTCCGCTCATGCCGATTGGCCCCTTTGAAACAAGCATTATCTTGAGACGCTCATCTTTCGATGCCTCGAGTGCGGCGAGCGCTCCGGCGCCGCCGCCGCCGATAACCAAGAGATCGCATTGAAACCGTTTCGAGTTACGAGTTCCGAGTTCCGAGTTTGATATGCTCATTACGTGTCTCCCATGCCGCTCACGCCACTTCACAAATATGAGAAGTCTATCTGATCTGTCTTATTTATCCCGTCTGTCTAATCTGTCTCGTTTCTTTTGTTTCTCTCTTCCATCGTCCAAGCGCGCAGCGCGGTCTTCCTAGTCGCGCGCAGCGTGACGGTC
The DNA here is from genome assembly GCA_963835605.1 of uncultured delta proteobacterium. Lineage (GTDB taxonomy): Bacteria > Desulfobacterota > Syntrophorhabdia > Syntrophorhabdales > WCHB1-27 > JADGQN01. The sequence goes on from CAWIHO010000084.1 coordinate 22,147, forward strand.
TTCCCTCTGGCTTTTTTGTCTACCAGAACCCTTGACCCTGGCCCCTGGACCCTGTCTTCTACGTCAGCACTTCTGCCCCATTCTTTCCCACGAGGAGCGTGTTACCAAACATCGTGCTGCCGTAGGTTTTGTCCTTTACGGCCAGTCGCAGGGAGAGGCACATGCCTTCCTTCAGTTTCTGTGCGCCCTTTTCGTTGATCACAGGCAATTCATTGAGGCTGAGACCGATCCCACCTCCGAGACCATAGTCGGAGAGCAGCTCTAGACCCGACCGGCGCGCATCTTCAAGAACATCCTTATACAGCCGAGAGACGGTCCTTCCCGGTTTTATCGCGTCTATCGCCCGACCGTAAACAGCCGTCGCATCGCTCGCGATCTCCGAAAATGAGTCCTCTTTGACCGTAAACGTCTTTACCGCTTCAGCCCAGTAACGCTCAAACTCAACAGCAGCATAGATGATCAAGGCATGACCCTGTCCTATCGATCTGTTCTCAGGAGGTCTGAGCCTTTTCTTTTCACCCGACCTTCCAAAGAGCATCCGTACATCTTCTGCTCCTTCAAGGCGCGCCTGCTTTCTGACCATCGCCTCGAGGAACTGTTCGCTCATCCCGCTGGAGCAGATCGAACTGACCAGCTCAAAGCCCTTCTTCAGGATGCGGCCTGCTCGTCTGATCTCATCGATTTCCTTCGTGGATTTTATCATGCGGAGGTTCGGCAGCATGCGCGCAGCGTCCACAATCTTGCAGCCTGCCAGAGCCTCTTTCAGAACCCGAAACTCCTGGTAAGGCATCATCTCCGCAAGCCTGCCGAGCCCCACGCTGCACGGGACAAGGCCTTTCTCTTTCAAGTACTGTGCACACTCCTTCGCCACATTGCCTGCCGGTTTCAGCTCCCGGACCCAGGTGGTAAGGAGCAACGACGGCAACCCCCTGCGAGGCGCCTTCGAAGAAGAGCACCACAGGTCCTTCAAGCGGCACGAGCGCGATGGTGCCGCGTGGCAACCTGATGATGAAGTTACTCACGTAGCATGGATCCGCATACTCGTTGAGTCCCCTTCCATAAAGAAGAAGCAGATCAATGGCGCTCTTTTTCATGTGTGCCCTGATGCGCTCCACTCGGGTCTCAAATTCACTTTCGGGCATATTGACATGGTCCCAGACATTCCGGCCGTTCTTCAGTGCGGGCTGCATCGTTACCATGACTACACCTCTTTCACGTAAAGTTTCGTGTCGGTATGCGCGAGCCGCTCCGCACCGGCATCGGTAACGAGAACTGTCTCGCCACACGCGAGATAGCCAGTCTCGGGCAGGTACTGGTTAGGATGGACAACCACCACCTGCTGCTTCTCAAAGGCAACTTTCGTATCGTCATCCACCGCTCCGCCCGGCGCTGAGAGAGCCAACGCCAAACCCGTGTCCTCGCGCTCGCATGTAAGGCGGGTAACAGTACTTCGCGTAACCTGCCTCACTGATGACACGGTTCATTGCTTTCGACATTGCCGAGGCCTCGACACCCGGTTTGATCGCCGCGAGCGATTCCTTGAAGGCGCGCAGCAGCATATCGTACTTCTCCTTCACTATCGGTGCGGGCTGACCCAGCACCACGGTCCTGCACAACTGCATGAACTGGCCCTCGCGAACGGGCGTGATTTCGCCGATGATAATATCGCCTGCCTTCAATCTTCTATCTGTCGGCTCGTGCATTTCTTCGTTGTGCGGGCCTGAGCTGAGGAGAATAAAAATATCATCAGCCCCCGCCGCACGCATGACAAATTCCATCTCGGCAACGAGCTCATATTCCCTCACGCCGGGTCTCGCTGATTCGAAAAAGGCCTCGAAACCGATGTCGGCAATCCGCGCCGTGTCATACACAATTTCCATTTCTCCTGTCGTTTTCTCCCGCGCGAGTTCCTCGATGATAAAATCGGCCGGCTGCAGCTCGGCCACAGCTGAAGCGGCAACATAGATCTCTTCCGCCATCTCCCCGGATCCCGCAACGCCGACCGGTCCGGTGAGTGCGAAGCGACGCAGCAGACGCGCGAGATCGCCTTTGAAGTTCGCGGTACCTCGCACGTCATTGATCCAGCTTCTGCCGGATACCCTCTCCGCATCCCATGAAGGCTCGACAAGCAGCGCCACCTTCCCGGTTTTCGATAGCACGACCGCGCCTCGTCCCATCGTCCTGCACCCGCAAAAATAATGGAGGTAACTCGGCGCCAGAATACTGCATGTACCGCCTGAGTAAACGATCAACCCGTCCAGCCCCTTCTTGTTGATCAGTTCCAGGCTCTGTTCCAGTTTGAGATTCTTATCAGCCATCAGGTCACCCTCACTTGAGCAACTTAAATTCGCTCTTATGTTTGACGATGTACGGATTGATCCCACCTGCCTCAAGTATGCCCATAATAAAGTCAGGCAACGGCTTTGCTTGAATCGTCTCGCCCGTGGTGAGGTTGTCGATCCGTCCCGTTTTAATGTCGACCTTTACGCTGTCACCCATGTGGATCTTTTCGATTGCGTCCCCGATCTCGAAGATGGGGAGGCCGGAGTTGAGGGCATTGCGGTAAAAGATACGGGAAGCGCTGTGACAGATGACGACACTGATGCCTTTCTTTTTCAGGAAGAGGGGCGCATTCCTCGACGAGGAGCAGCCAAGGTTCGATCCGCCCGCCCAGATGTCGCCCTTGTGCATCTTTTTGGGAAACTCGGGCATGAGGAACTCGCCTATGTGCGCAAGCATTGGTGCCTCTCCCATGTGCAGCCAGTGGCTCGGGGTAATGCTCTCCGTATTCACGTTGTTGCCAACCTTCCAGACCGTGCCCTTGACGATCCATGCCTTCTTTGTGTTTGTCCTGGTCTTTGCTGTCGCCATGATCAATACCTCCTACAGGTAGTTCCGCGGGTCCGCGATATGACCTTCGACCGCCGTAGCCGCACAGGTTGCCGGTGATGCCAGATAAGAGAAAGAGCCTTCCGCGGTACGGCCCGGCCAGTTGCGCGGTCCCGGGTGCATCTGTACCTCGCCGGGGGCGAGATGGCCGATGCTCAAGGTCTGACACGTTCCGCAGTACGCCGGAAACAGGTTACAGCCGCTTTCCACGAAGACTTGAAGAAGCCCCTCGGCAGCGCACTGCTTCATTACCTCGTCGGTGCTGGGGATGACCAGGGTGCGTGCCTTCACTTTGTGCCCTTTCAGTATCTTTGCCGCCTCCCGGAAATCGTAGATGCTGCCGCCGGTACAGGTACCGATGCAGACCTGGTCTATCTTTACTCCCAGCGTTTCCGAAAGCGGCTTTGTGTTCTCGGGAGAAGATGGTGCGCAGACCTGGGGCTCCAGGTCTGAGACATCGAAGTTATACGTCTTCTCGAAGTGCGCATCCGGATCACTCTTGACCATCTCATACGGGTGCTTTACCCTGCCCTTCAGCCACTCGACCAGGATCGCATCCGGCTCGATGAAGCTGCACTTGGCGCCCAACTCTGTGGACATTAACGTAAACGGGAATCGCAAAGGCACCGGCAGCGAGTGGATATACGGGCCGTCCCACTCGATGCACTTGTAGACAGAGGCGTCCATGCCCACTTCCCTGACGATATACTGAATCACGTCCCTCGGGTAGACGCCTTTTTTCGTCTGTCCCGTGATGACATACTTATGCGTGTCAGGCACTTTAAACCAGAGGGTGCCGGTCAGGAAGACCTGAGACATCTCAATACCGGACTGCGCGGAGATCGCGCCGACAGCCCCGTAAGCAGGCGTATGGGAATCACCGAAGACACAGAGGGCGCCGGGGAAGGCATAGCCTTCTTCCATGATGATGACATGGGCAATGCCTGTGCCGAAGTTGAAGACCCGTATGCCCAGGTTTTCAGCCCAATCTCTCGTCTTTTTCTGGTCCTCCGCCAGCTCATCGCTGTGCCCGGTGCAGAAGTGATGTCCCATGAACATGCCGATCTTCGAGGGATCGAAGACACCGGTCATTTCGCCCAGCGCCGCGAATTGCTCATACTTCTTTGCGTCGAACCCTTCGTGCATCCCTGCATAATCAATATTGCAGGTCAGGATATCGCCGGGCGATACCTTGTCCACGGGGTTAACAGAATGCTTCATAAGAATCTTTTCAACTGCTGTGTATCCCATAACTTTTTCACCTCTCAGAAGATAACGTTAAATACAAAAACTGTTACGCGTTACGAGTTAGAGTTACAATCAAAATCGAAGAACTCGGAACCCGCAACGCAACCTTTTTCTCTTTCTCGTTTAACCTTTAGCCTCACCTGTAACGTTTTAATCCTTTAACGTGAACTCGCAACTCGTAACGCTCTGGTCCTCCTCTTCTAATGTTTCAGAAAAACAAGGCTGATCCACGGAATGTAAGTTATAACGAACATGCCGATGAGGAGCAGCACGAAAAACGGAAATATACCCTTGATCACCTCATTGAGCGGCTCCTTGCATACCGCACTCATGACGTAAAGGTGCATGCCGATAGGAGGCGTGAGGAAGGCAAGCTCCATGTTGATCGTCATCAGGATCCCGAAGTGGATGCCGCTGATACCCAGCTTCTGCAGTATCGGATAGACGATCGGCACCACAATCAGGATCTTCGTCGTAGGCGTGAGGAACATACCCATGATGAAAATAGAAATGTTCATGATGGCAAGGAACATCCACGGGCGCAGGTCGTAAGCCGTTATCAGCTCAAGGACGCGGTCTGACAGCTGCTCCATGGTGACGAGGAAGCCGAAGAGTGTCGCGGCCATCATGACAAAATAGATCATCGACGTGAGCACAACCGAATCGTTCAAAATTGAGACGATCTCCTTCATGCCGATGTTTCTGTAAACAAACGTGCAGACCACCATCGCGTAGAAGACAGAAACGACGGAAGCTTCGGTAACCGTGAAGACACCGCTGTAAATACCGCCCATGATGAGGATGGGCATGAGCAACGCCCATATGGAGCTCTTGAACTTTGCCCAGACTTCCGACCAGGAGAAGAAGTCGCCGGGCGCCGGCCGGCCGAAGCCACCGTAACGGCAAAGGAACCAGACCTCGATACAGATCGCTCCGGCCAGGATAAAGCCTGGCAAGAATCCCGCGATGTAAAGCTCGGAGATCGACTCTCCTGAGACCGCTCCGTAGATGATCAGGATCGTTGAGGGGGGAATTAATATATCGAGGGTTCCTCCGGCCCCGATCAACCCCATGCAGAACCGCTTCGGGTAGCCCTTCTCCATCATCCAGGGGATGGCGATGAGGCCGAGCGTTGCCGCAAGGGCTGCACTCACTCCGGAGATCGCGGAGAAGATGACGGCGGCGAACATGACGGCGATGGCCAGACCGCCGTCAATGCGCTTGAGGAACGCGTACCCAAGCTCCAGCAGCGGTTTGGCGAGGCCGCCCTTCATCATGAGGTTACCCGCGACAATAAAATAGGGGATCGCGATGAGCGGGAGCTTGTTGATGCTCCAGAACATCTTGGGCGCGACCCCGTCCATCTTGATCAGGTCGAAGTAAAGGAGACAGGCGAGCGAAGTGATGCCCATGGCGAAGCCGACGGGCATCCCGGAGAAGAGCATCACGAGGAGCAGAATGACCAGGGCTCCGGTGACGTTGATACCTGTGGTCATTACGTAGTAAAGAACCAGTGAGCCTGCGATAATAACCAGAACGATAGGGTCCTTCCACACCTTCTGCCCTGCCAGCAGCCCCCGGAGCATCGCGATCCGCTCGCCCATGCGCAGGGCGAGCAGGATGCTGCCAAGGGGCATGATCAGATAAGGAATCCACATGGGGAATTTCAGGTAGCTCTCGGACGTGATGTTGGCCTGGTATGCCTTCTGCACGAAGAGATACCCTCCGTAGACCATGGCGAAGACAAAAAGGAGCCCCAAGATCGCGTGATAAAAGTGGAGGGCGTTTCTCGTTTTTCCGCAAACTTTTCGATAAAGAGGTCGACCCGAACATGCTCGTCTTTTTTGATCAGTGAGCTGATACCGAGGAAGGTGCTCCACACGACTGCGTAAACGGAGATCTCGTCCGACCAGTCGAGCGACCAGTGAAATATGTATCTCGCGCAGACGCTGTAGAATGTGAGAACCAGGGCAAAACACATGATAGCGCCCGACACCCAGATCTCGATGGTGTCCCATTTGGCAATAGCCCGCGAGACCACGCCTCCCTGCCCAGGCGTATTTACCGCGACATTGCTCTCCATTTCCTCCTCCTGTGTATCTCCCCTGCCCAGCCGCTCCGCATCCTGCCGGGCTTCCTCCACAAGGTCAGCGCTTGAATTACTTCTTTCCTTTCGTGATCCGCTCCACTTCCTGCTGGACTTCCTTCACCAAATCCGCGCCGATCTTGGGAGTGAACTCAGTATAGACCGGCTGTAACGCCTTCCTCCAGACCACGACATCGGCCGGTGTCAGTGTATAGACCTGGCAGCCTTTGGCCGCAATCTGCTCGAATACCTGTTTGTCATCCTGTTCGATCTCCACGCGCATCTCCTTCTCAAGGCGCTTCGCGCACTGCCAGACGCCCGTGCGCACATCGGCAGGAAGCTTATCCCACCATGCCTTGCTCGCAACCAGAAAGATCGAGGAGGAGTTGATCGTGCCCGCATTGGTGACATACTTCTGCACGTCGTAGAGCCTCCGCGCATAGAACGCGCTGCTCGGTGTGAGCCCGCCGTCGATCATCCCCTGCTGGAAGGCCGTGTACAGCTCTTCCGGGACGGAGACCATCGACATGGCGCCCATAGCCTTCAGAGAGACCGCACCCATCGGACCGGGAGATCGCATCTTCAACCCTTTGAAGTCTTCGGGCTTCTTGATGGGATGTTTACTGTTGTGGATGGCGTACGAGCCGGAACTGACCATGGCCAGCACGAATGCGCCTTTCTGCTCGAATTTGCTAAATATCTTCTTTCCCACCGGGCCGTCGAAGACCGCGTATTGAGTGGTGTCGTTGGGAAAAAGGAAGGGGAGATTCTTGATATTCCAGCTCGGCTCGATCGGCTCAAAGACCGACGCAAGCACATAAGCAATCTGGACCTCGCCCTTGAGCACGGCCTCGATCTCCTCCTTGCCGCTGTAAAGCTGGGCTGCCGGATACGCGCGCACCCGGACCTTGTTGCCCAGGGCCTCTTTCACATAGGTTGCAAGGCGCTCAATGCCGATGCCCATCTGCTGCTGCTTGAGCTGGATCGTCGTGATCTTTATATCAATCGGTTGCTGCGCCAGAAGCGCCGCGGGAATCACGGAAACAAAGA
>CAWIHO010000085.1:0-182489 GCA_963835605.1 uncultured delta proteobacterium
ATTTACGGCGTTCCTTTTCCAGTTTTCTCTTTTCTTCGTCCCTGATTTCCCGGCGCAGGAGCTTACCCACTTTGGATTTGGGAAGCATATCCCTGAACTCGATGTAATGGGGTATCTTGTAAGGCGCGAGCCGGTCGCGCGCCCAGCGAAGGAGTTCCGCGCTGTTCACGCCCTTTGCATCCTCTTTCAGAACGACGATAGCCTTGATGCGCTCTCCCACTTTCGGGTCAGGTATGCCGACGACGCAGGAGCCGATGACCGTGGGGTGATCCTGCAGGACCGCTTCGATCTCCGATGCGGAGACGCGGTAGGCTTTGTACTTGATGATGTCGGCGGTGCGCTCTACGAACTCGATCTCGCCGTCTTCCGTCATGCGCACGAAATCGCCCATGCGGTAATAGATATCTCCATTCATTTTGACATATGAGTATTCCGTCTCATCCGGCTTTTTCCAATAGCTCTTCACCGTGAAGTCAGACGTGACCATCAGCTCTCCGGTTTCCCCCTGTGGTACGGGCTGGAGTGTTTCAGTGTCCGCAACCATTACGCGGCGGGATTTCAGGGGCTTGCCCACGGTCGTCGGGGCGGGCACTTTGTCCAGCGGGCTATACGTAACATGGCCCGCCTCAGTCGAGCCGTAAACCTGATAGAGGTAAACACCGTACTTCTGGTGCCAGGTCTTGTACACCTCCGCGGGCAGGGTATCACCGCCGCAGTAACAGTATTTGAGCGAACCGAGATCATACTCGTCCACGCGGTCGTTCTCAAGGATCATGCGGTAGAGGGCCGGCACTCCCAGCATCCAGCGCACCTTGTACCGCTCAATGGCGGAGAGCGTTGCGTCAACCTCGGGCGTGGGCATGAGCACGACCGCGTTACCGAAGTTAAATCCGAAGGCGATCATGAATCCCTTGGCCATGATGTGGAACAGAGGGTTGATCATGATGACCACGTCGTTACCTTCCTGCGTGCGTTCCCCGATCACGTCATCCATGATGTCGCGAATGTACGATGTCTCGCCCATGTGGTTACCCGCTACGCCCTTCGGAAAACCGGTAGTGCCGCCCGTATACATGATGTAGGCAAGGTCATTCCACGGGTCGATCTTCACCTCCGGCGGGGTGGGCGGATAGTGGCGCATGATATCTTCGAACCAGAAGATGTGCGGCCCTTTCTCGGTGGAACCTTTCGGAATCTTATCGAAGGCGGTGCCTATGGCCCGTTTCCACCAGGGAATCAGGTCGACGAGGTTCGTGACAATGATGTTCTTCAAGCCCGTGGCAGGCGTGACCTCTTTGACGTATCCGAAATTTGTATCGAGGCAGATGACTGCCTTCACTTCAGCGAATTTGTATCGAGGCAGATACTGCCTTCACTGCGGCATCCTTGATGATGTACTCGATCTCGTAGGCGGTGTAAATGGGCGACACAGGCACCATGACCGCGCCGATCTTGTTGATCGCGTAAGTTGGCGATGACCCACTGCGGGCAGTTCGGGATGTAGATCATCACCTTGTCACCCGGCTGAATGCCGAGGACCCAGCGAGGCCGAAGGCAAATTTTTCGATGTAATAGTTGAGCGTGCTGTAGCTATAACGCTGCCCCAGATAGATCAGGGCCGTGCGGCGGGCGTATTTCTTCGCCATCTCGTCAAAGCGCGTGAAGGTGCATTCTTCCGGGTATGCCATGATCGACCTCTTACACTCCGAAATATGCGGACTTGACATCCGGATTGTCGAGCAGTTCCTCTTTAGTTCCTGAAAGCACGTTGGAGCCGTTTTCCAGGATATATCCGTAATCAATGATCGGAATGATCGGACGGGCGTACTGCTCTGTGATGATGATGGTGATGCCTTTCGCGTCGCGGATCGCTTTCGCTCCGTTGACGACGATTTTCTGGTATGCCGGGCTCAGGCCGAGGAGCGGCTCGTCGAGAAGGAGGACCTTGGGCTTGGCCATTAAAGCCCTGCCGATTGCCAGCATCTGCTGCTCGCCGCCGCTTAGGAAGCCGCCCTGCTTGTTCAGGTGGTCCTTCAGTCGCGGGAAGAGGTCGAGCACATAATCCATGTTTTCTTTCGTTTCGTGTTTGTTTGCGAGATAGGCGCCGATCTTCAGGTTTTCCATCACACTGCTTTCAGGAAAGATCCGGCGCCGCTCGGGACAGAGGATAACGCCCTGCTTGGCGCGGAGGTGCGGCTTCAGGTTGGAGATGTCGTGGCCGTCCAGCATGATGCTGCCGAACAGCGAAATCCGCTCACCGCCGCGCATCTCTTCTTTTTTGCGGATGTCGAGTATGATGCCCGAGAGGGTATACATCAGCGTGCTCTTTCCGGCGCTGTTGGAACCGAAGATGCCCACGATCTGCCCGGTCTCTGCGGTGATGCTCACGTTGTTCAGGGCGAGCATGTTTTCGTAAAAGACCATGAACTCACTGGCTTGCAGCATTAGCTCTCTCCAGACCGATTTGCCTTCAAGCGTATACCTTCGTTGCCCGTCGGCCTGTTACGCTGACGTGTTCGGCGTACCGCAAGGTACGCTAACTGCACGCGTAGCCCAGGCCTCGGCGCGCCTCGGTCTACATCTCGAATACGAATCGGTACATGCTTGAAGGCACATCGGTCATACCTCTTCACTCCCTAAATAGGCTTCTCGTACCCGTTTGTCCTCTATGACTTCCGTGGAGGTGCCCTCGGCGATCTTCTCGCCGAACTGGAGCGCCATCACCCGGTCAGCCACGCGGAAGAGCTCACGCAAACGGTGCTCTACCATGATCAGCGTCACACCTTCTAACTTGAGCTTCTCGATGAGCGGCATCATTCCGGCGATTTCACTCATGCTGAGGCCCGAGAAGACCTCGTCGCAGAAAATAATCTCCGGTCGCATCGAGATGCAGCGGGCAAGCTCCAGCCGTTTCTGATAGCCTGTGGGCAGGGTTGACGCGAGTTTGTAAGGGACCCTTGAATCGCGCTCGAATCCGATCTCCTCTAAGATATCTACCGCGAACGTATCCCGGTCCCCGTGCTTGCCGCCGCCTCTCCAGCCTCCAAGCTTTCGTGCACGCGGCGACCAGAGGGGAATGATCAGGTTCTTGAATGCGGGCAGGCTGTAATATGGCCTCATGATCTGAAAAGTGCGCGAGATACCGATGTGGGCAATCTTGTGCGGCGGCCATCCCGTGATATCTTTCTCTTTGAAGTAGACTGTGCCTTTGTTCGGCTTCGAGAATCCCGTAATGCAGTTGATGAGTGTGGTCTTACCTGAGCCGTTCGGACCGATGATGCCGAAGGTCTCCCCCTGCTCGACGTTGAAGCTCACATCGGTCAGGGCGTAGACCCCACCGAAGGATTTCGTCATGCCGTTCACCGCAAGAAAAGCTTTGTCCTTCATACTTTGGCCCACCGTTCGAACTGGTGATACTTGCGCTGCGCATACACCATGAGCCCCTCACTCTTAAAGACGATGAAGGCGGTCAGGGCAGCGCAGTAGATCACGATCCGGAAGGTCCCGAAGAACCGGAGGAACTCTGAAAGAGGGACCAGGATAATCGTACCGATAATCGCACCGACGAGCGTGCCGCCGCCGCCGATGACGACCGCAGCGATGGGGATGATGGAGAAATCGAGGGCAAAGAGTGAAAGCCCGGCCCACATGTAGAGGTGCGCGAGATAAGCCCCTCCCAGGCAGCCGACGAAGGCGGCGACAAAGACCGCCAGCGCTTTCATGTAGGTGACGTTGATGCCTGATGCGCGTACGGACTGGTCATTGTCTTTCACTCCTCGAAGTACAAGGCCTATGTCCTGGTTGACGAAGCGGCGCATGGCAAAAAGAAAGAAGAGAACGAGCAGGATGATCGCGTAGCTCTCCAGGTAGGCATTGGGAAAAGCATCCACACCGGTGATACCGTTCGTGCCGCCCAGGATATCAAACGCCTCAACCACGCGCGTGGCAAGCAGCGGGTACATCAGCGTCACGATCGCGAAGTAGACACCCCGAAGCGGCAGGCACGGCAGGAGGAGCACGGTGCAGAATATCGCGCCGCATATGCCGGAAAGCGGTATGGTCAGATAGAATGGTAACCCGAGGTATACGTTGAATATCGCGGTGAAATAGCCTCCAACGCCGATGAAGAAGGCCCCACCCAGACAGACAAGCCCCACGTAGTTGGCCAGAAAGTCAAAGGAGAGCGCCAACAAGGCATACACGCACATGATGTTTATGACGCGCTTCCAGTACGGGGCCAGCACGAGGACGAGCGGCAAAGAGAGCAGTCCGATAATCAATAGTGCCCTGGGTCCGACCAGATAGACTATCTCGCGCCAGGACGAAATCGCATAGATGCCCTCTGTGCGCACCTTTATGCCGCGGTCGATTCTTTCGCGTCGCTGCATTTCCACGGTCACACCCGCTCTTCCAGTTCTTTCTGCTTGCCGAAAAGCCCGGACGGCTTGAGGAGCAGGGTCACGATGATGGCGAGCACAGCCACCAACATCGTGAAGTGGCTAGATAAAAACTTCTCCGTGAGAATCTGCGCAAACCCGATTATGAATGAGGCAATGATCGCGCCGCCCCAGCTTCCCAATCCGCCGATAATGCAGACCGCAATGGCAAAGATCAGCACCGTGTAACCTGCCTCCACCACGATGTTGCCGAGCGGCAAAACGAGTATTGACGCAAACCCGGCCAGGCCGGAGCCGATCGCCAAAGAAACGACCGCGGTCATGTCGGAATCGATACCCAGCATCATGGCGGCACGCTCGTCCTGGGCGATTCCTCGCAGCGCCAGGCCGATCCTGCTGAAATGGGTAAAGAGGTAAAGCCCCAGAAATGTCATGATGCCGATAGCGACGATGATGAGCCTCTGGATGTCGATCGATACGTCGAACAGGATAACCGAACCCGGGTAAAACGTGGGAAGGACGAAGGTCGTGCCGCGCAAGCCCTCCCCAGCGTAACCCTTCGAGTATTGCCAGGCCGACAGCATAGGTCGCTATGATCTCCGATATCTCCATGCCGCGTATGCGGATCAGGATGAACCGGTAGATCACGGCCCCGATTACCGAGGTTGCGGCGATCCCTATGACGACAGCGAGAGGGTAGGGCAGACCGAGGCTGTTCGTGATCACAAAGACAAGATAGCCGCAGGTCACATAGAGCGCGCCGTGGGCGAAATTGGGCAGCCTGCTGATGCTGTACACGAGCGTAAAGCCCAGCGAGTAGAGCGATAGGATGACACTATTGATAATGCCGTAAAGGACGACTTCCACTTTTGAGCTCGCCGTCTCTTCTTACTTAGCCCAGGGCGGATAGAGTATTTTGCCTTCGGCTGTCTTCGGCGGGAAGACCTGTACGCGTTTTCCTGCCTGCCACTGGATAATATCGGTGACAGCGCCTTCCTTCGGGTCCAGGGACGGAATAATCTGATGCGATTTCTTGTTGAACCTCATCCTGCCGTAAACTCCCATGAGATCGATATCTTCCAGGCCCTTGACCACCGCGTCACTGTCAATACTGTTCGCTTTCTCTATGGCAGCCTTGAGCTGATAAACCGCCATGTAGCTGGATGACGTGCCGTAGCCTTCAGGCTCAATGCCCCATTTTTTCTGGTAGGCGTTAACAAATTTCATGGTCCAGGGCGTGATTTTGGATGGGCTGTTGCCGCCATTGACGAGGTTGACAAGCAAGTATTCGGTTTTGCCGCCGGAAGCTTTCCAGAAGGTCGGCTGTTCTGCGGCACTGAAAAAGCCCATGGGCAGGGCTTTTGATTTCATGTCACTCCACTGTTTCAGCAGGATGGCGCTTTCAGGCATATCCATCCACAGAAAAAGGACCTGGGCGTTCTTCTTGCCTGCATCGATAAGACCCAGGGAGTAATCGGTTGTCCCGGTGGGATAGATCTTCATGTCACCCACGGTCCAGCCCCGTTCCGTAAGGATCTTTTTCATAGCCTCGCCGCCGCCCCGCGCATGTGCGACATCCTGCACCATGATGTAGGCCTGGTTAAAGCCCTGCGCTCTTTTTCAGGTCGTCGAATAACGCGGTAAAGTCGCTAATCATGACCCCGGCGTCGCTGGTGTTCCGGAAGCAGTATTTGTATTTTGCGTAATTCTCCTCCACCTTCTTGGTGTAAAGCAGGCGTGAGAATGCCTGTCGTCACAATACTCACTTTCTTATATTTGTTGAGAAGGTCCATGGCTGCGAGTGCTGCCTCTGACCGGACCGGTCCACCGATGAGAAAATCGGCCTTCTTTTCGAGGATCAGTTTTTCGACCCCGAGCAGGGCCTCGCTCACAGGGACCTGCGGCTCAAGGTCGCTCGTGTCGATCACCTCGACCGCGAACGGCCTTTTCTTGCCGCCGACAGCGACACCACCTGCTGCGTTGATCTCCTCGACGGCGAGCTTTATGCCCCGCTCAGCATCCCACCCATAGAGAAACGCAGTTGAAAGCGGCGCGCCAATGATGATTGGTTTTTCAGCGGCAGCGGCCGGCTGGAAAAAAGCGACCAAAAGAACCAGGACGAAAGACAGGCCTAACAGCGATATTCTTTTCATATACTCCCCCTTTCCGCTTTTTTACATTGTTAAATCTATCGGGGAGGAAGTCAAGCAATTTTTTGCCCCATGGGTTATCTGCTTGGGCGATGCGTAGCCTCAGCCGCCAAAGGCGTACTCCAGTCGCAGAAAGAATTGTCTGCCCGGCATAGGGTACAGGCCGATGTTGTTCCGTGAAAACGCTCAAAGCGCCCACTTCGCTGTAGCTCTTGTTGGTGAGGTTTTTCACGGTGAGAAGGGTTGTGAGTTTGTTATAGCGGTAGCCGATTGAGGTGTCGTACGTGGTGTAACCGGGCAGTTGCTCGTGTGTAGTTTGTCTGATCGCTTATGGCATACCGGTCTCCCATATAGACGGCGATAATGTTCGCATTCCAGTTGCCGTAAGCATACGAGAGCTTTGCAGCGACTTTGTTGCGCGGCACAAGGGGTATCCGGTTCCCGTCGAAGGTCCCGCCGTCAAACGTTGCTTCCGTGTAGGAATAGGTGAGATCGAGATTGAGTCCTTTCACCAGATTAAAAAAGAGCCCTGTTTCCAGGCCCTGCCGTTTGGTTTTGTCGTAATTTTCGTTTGTAAATGTAAGCGGGTTGAAATAGATCTCGTCTTTGTTTCTACTGCTGAAGAACGTCACGGTGCCGGCAACCTTGTGCCAGGGACTCCAACGGAATCCCGCGTCAAACTCCTTCGTTGTCTGCGGCAGGAGATTCTGGTTCACCTGCGTGGGGATGCAGAAGCCAGGAGCAACACAGTAACCCTGGCTCACGAACTCATCCGTTGCCGGGAAACGAAAACCTTTAGCATAGGTGACAAAGACGATTTGCCTTGTCGAAAATAGAGTAGTTGGCTGAGAAACGATACGCCTCTTTGTCGTACCGCGTGTCACCGATCCTGGCTACAGAAGGATTGATATAGTCGGTGAAATTAATGTCATACGTGGATTTTTGCCTTCGGTAGCCCGCCTCGAAGAAAAGGTCTTAAACAGGAAGAGCTTCTCATTGGCATAATACGCGAAATCGCTCTTCTCGATGCGGGACCTTGTCTGGGACGGGCCGGTAAATACGCCAGAGGCACCGACCGTCGTCGGATACCTGTAAACGTCAGTACCGACGACGAAATAGCTCTTCAGGTTGAAGATTGGTGTGGATATCACCATCTTGGGCGTGAATCCATACGTTTGAAGCTGGCTCTGAAGCTGGGTGAAGCTGCCGAAGCCGAAATCGTTATAAGAGGCGGTGTGGCGGTCCCTGTAGGAGCCTCCCAGAGAGACAACAACATCTTTCCAGGGTTTTATCTCGGCCTCAAGATCAACGAAGTTGTCTTCCGTGTTGGCCGTGTCAAAGGGATGGGTAGAGTCCTTGGGATCCACGATGCCACTGCGCAGGTCACTCAAGAAGAGGGCGCCCGGCTGGCCATAGGTGTCCGTGTGGGTCCCGGTCTTCAGTCGCAGGGTCAGAAAGTCCGTCGCATCAAAGCTGAAATTACCAACGGCGTCTTTTGCATGGAATGCATTATTATGGCGGTATCCCGACGTGTCGAGATCGGAGGCGAAAGCATAATAAGAGAATTTCCCTTGTTTGCCCGAGATACTCGCCTCGGGCTTGAAGTAGTTGTAGCTTCCTACGGTTGTGGCTGCGGTAACCTGTGGTGTGCCCGTCCCCTGCTTCGTAATAATATTTATAGCTCCTGCTGCGGCATTATCTCCGAAGAGAACGCTCGCGGGGCCCCGGTAAACTTCGATCCTCTCCACGGCGCCGAGAGATATCTGGGCGAGATCTGCCCCTGTAAGGTCGATACTGTTTATCCGCCTTCCATCAACGAGGAAGAGGACGTTCTGAGGTGCTGCCTCGCCGTAACCCCGGATGTCAACGTTGGATGCCTTTGGATTGCCCAGAACATTTTGCGGAAAGACACCCGGTTCGCGCTGAAAAACATCGATCAGTGTCTGGGCCCCTGTCTCTTTGATGTCCGCGGCCGTGATGACCGTGACATTGGCCGGTGCCTCTCCCAGTGGCGACTTCGTCCGTTCGGCTGTTACCACGATCTCATCGAGCCGATACGGGGCTTGCTGGGCTACGGCAAAGGATGGATATGAAGCAAGCAGAAGAAACAAATTATGATCAAGGCGGTGCTTGCACGCATGGTCTGTCCCTCCTTCTCTGGTTTCTCACGTTTCTTCAGTTTCTCTGGTTTGTTTGCAAGAAATCAGCCTTCGGCATTCAGCTAAACGCATTCTCACTTGTTCTTACTAATCGTCCGGCACCTTAAGCGTACCCACACAAGTAAAATTGAGTGTGCTGAAGGCTATTTTTGAAGGACTATGGAAGAATTCTGTGACATGGCGCACCTCCTTATGCCGCGTAAGGATGTATGCGTGTGGAGCTGACCCCAAGGTTTCCTGGCTGAGGTCTCAAGCCGCCCGTGCCTTCCCGCTCAAAATGATCCTGAGCAGTGGCTGGATTTCTCCTTACGAGCGTCTCAACCCATCACAGTTGCGGGACAGCGGAAGATTCTCACTTCGCTTCCCTTGAAGAGTCATGCACGCTGATGCGGTTCTTTTAACATGGGCGGTTAGGAAGTGCAAGAGTTTTTTGGCTGTGCTATGGTATACAGTGCGCCCGCTTCTAAGTATATTCGACAGACTGCTTCGCGCCTTTGGGCCCAGGCACTGGTGGCCCGGGGATTCACCGCTTGAGATTTCAGTCGGGGCGATACTGACCCAGAATACGGCCTGGAAAAACGTGGAGAAGGCAATAGCCAACATGCGGGAGAACGGGCTGCTCGACGCGCAAAGATTGAAGGCGATAGATCCGGTGAGTCTGTCCGAGATCATAAGACCTGCGGGATTTTATCGCATCAAGGCCGTCCGATTGAAAGCATTTATCGATTTCCTATGGGATGAATATGGCGGAAGTATTGAAAGTATGAGGCATGCTGAAACAGAGGCTCTGCGGGGCCAGCTCCTTGCTGTGCGCGGTATTGGACCGGAGACAGCGGACAGCATCCTCCTTTACGCGGTGGGCAAACCGATATTCGTGGTTGATGCCTACACATTCAGATTTTTGAGAAATCATGGTCTATACGCCACGGGCGCACACCTATGATGAGGTGCAATCCTTCTTTATGAAGCATTTGCCCTTCGACACATATCTATTCAATGAGTTTCACGCCCTCATTGTCTTACTGTGCCAGAGGTTTTGCAAGAAGAAGCCTCTATGTGAACCCTGTCCGTTGGGAAAGGATAAGAAGGCGAGGGCAAGAAAGCAATCTTCGAAGTAGTACAAAACCGGAATTTTCCATTTCCAATCTTTTTCAAAATTTATTATCATGTATGTTTAGAGAGGCGGAGCGACCCATGGTTATCTGTGTTGTTGACGGTCAGGGCGGGAAAATAGGCAGTGTGATCATTGCGAAGCTCAAGGAACGTCTTAAGGAGCAGGTTGAGATCATAGCCCTTGGCACCAACTCTCTGGCCACGCAAAACATGATGAAAGCCCGGGCAAACAAAGGGGCGTCAGGGGAAAATGCGGTAGTAACGACTCTGCGGAGGGCGGACATCGTTATCGGCACGATCAATATTCTCATGGCCAACTCCATGCTCGGTGAGTTTACACCAAGGATGGCGCAGGCAGTGGCGGAATCCGAGGCAGTGAAATATATCCTGCCCGTGACGCAAAGTAACCTGGTTGTGATAGGGCTACAGGGACTCTCCATCCCGCAAATGATTGACGTGCTTGTTCAAGAAGTGGAGAAGGGGATCGAACGATGTGTGAGGTAAAGGTGTTCAAACAAGAAGGCGGGGAGGAGGTTCTTCTCCTCAAAGATGTTTACTTAATCGAGCAGGAGGATGAAGGGCTCCGTTTCGAAACGATCTTCGGGGAACAGAAGGTCTACGAAGCGGAGATAGAATCAGTCTCCCTGACGGACAACAAAGTAGTCATAAGAGAGAAGTCTGGTTAGTCTATCTGGTCGTCTGGTCTATCTGGTCAAAAGGGATTACATGGGCGAGATAGACTAAACAGACTGGATAGACCGCATGTACCGTATTGAC
This sequence comes from uncultured delta proteobacterium, assembly GCA_963835605.1. Lineage (GTDB taxonomy): Bacteria > Desulfobacterota > Syntrophorhabdia > Syntrophorhabdales > WCHB1-27 > JADGQN01. Next base: position 10,597 of record CAWIHO010000085.1, read on the forward strand.
CGCTCAGCTCTTTCGCGACGTCTTGGATATAAAGCTCGCTCACGAGCTGTTTGACGTCGGTTTCCCCGCAATCCGGGCATTTGGCTTCGCCTTGCTCCTTCTCTTTGACCGTGAGCGCGGCGCTGAATTCCTTCTGGCACTTGGAACAGGAAAATTCATAAACCGGCATACGACACCTCCTTATAATCGCTTGCAAAAAGACTTATCTTTATAAGGAAAATATAGTAACAGCAAGCGACGGGACGTCAAATAGCATGTGGGAAAATTTTCTGAAGTCTTTTATTCCTCTTTTTGTGGCCTTCGACATCGTCGGCGTGCTTCCTTTCTTTGCGAAGTTTTCCCTGAACATGGATGAGAAGAAACGAGCGACGCGTGCTGCGGGAGTCGATCGTCACTGCGTTTCTTGTTGCCGTGGGGTTCATGCTGGTGGGCAGGAAAATCATGGCGTACCTTAACATCTCGATTGAGGATTTTTTCGTTGCCGGTGGAGCGATCCTTTTTGTGATCGCTGCGAAGGACCTGGTCACCGGAAAATCGGCATTGAAGGCTCAGGATGATCTTTTCGGCGTTGTGCCTCTCGGTGTTCCACTCCTGGCCGGGCCTGCAGTTTTTGCCACGTCATTGATCCTCTTCAATTCGGTGGGATTTTACTATGTTTTTGCTTCTCTGGTTCTCAACCTGCTCATCTGCGGGATCGTCTTCAGGTTCGCTCATCCGATCTTGAGGCTGATTGGCAGGCGATGGCTGGAAGCCATCTCGAAAGTATTCGCCCTGATGCTTGCAAGCATAGCGATCATGTTCATACGGAAAGGGCTACAGGGGTTTCACATACCGTAAGAGATGCGATTCGATACGGGTTTCGAGTTAAAGGACCACGTCTCTTAAACGACGTCATGGTCGTTGCTCTTAACTCGGAACGCGTAACCGTAAGTCTTTCTTAACGTTTATTTTGGCGCCAGCTTTTCCTGCGCTGCCTGTATGGGTTTCAGGCTTGCGGCAATGAGCGTGTCGGCGTCATCCGGTCGGCCGTCTACCCGCTGTTTACAAGAAGCTCGCCTTCTTCGGTGCCAAAAGCGGAGTGGATGGTCAATTTTCCGCCGGAGAGCGAGGCGTTGATGCCGAGAGGTACGCTGCAACCGCCTCCAATGAGCGCCTGCAGCTTTCTCTCCACAGAGACCTCGAACATGGTCTGCTCATGATTGAGTGGCCCGAGAAGGTCGAGCAGCTGAAGCTCATCGCGCGTTTCTATGCCGATAGCTCCCTGTCCGGAGGGAGGCACCATCATGTCAAAGGGCAAGATCTCTTTGATATGCTCCGCAAAACCCATGCGCTTGACGCCGGCACACGCGAGAATGATTGCGTCTAAACCTTGCTCCCGCAATTTGCGCAGCCGGGTGTCCACATTGCCTCTGATGGGCACAACTTCAATTTCTTTGTTGAGATGGAGGATCTGGGCCTTCCGTCTGAGGCTGCCGGTACCAATTCTTCCCCCCGGCCCCACATCTGAAAACCTGTCGTGTTTGACCGAGATGAAAGCGTCCCGAGGATTCTCCCGCTCCAGTACAGCACCAAGCACCAGGCCTTGGGGAAGCTCTACGGGCATGTCCTTTACGCTGTGGACAGCCATGTCTATTTTGCCTGCCAGAAGCGCCTCTTCTATCTCTTTGACAAAGAGCCCCTTCCCGCCGATCAGATGAAGCGGTTTGTCCCAGATGGTGTCCCCGGTAGTCTTAATGATCTCTGCTGCGAATTGATAGTCCGGATAGAATCCTTCAAGCGCGCTGATTACGATCTCTGTCTGTCTGAGGGCAAGCTTACTCCCCCTTGTCCCCAGTATCCATTTCTTTTTCATCTTCCTCCTCAAACTGAAACAGGTCTTTCAGCACGTCGAGCACGAGAGGGCTCCCGTTCTTTTTGATCATCATGATGTGCGGGTGGGCTATCTTGTTGACGATGGCTTTTGAGAGAAGCTCCATCTGCCTGAGAGTCTCCTCGTCGGCCGATTTCAAGCGCTGCGTTGCCTTTTTTACTTCTCCCGCACGGACTTTCTCGAGCTTATCCAGGACCTGGGTAATCACGGGACTCAGTTCAAGCTGCTTCAGCCATGCCTCGAACTTGCCCACCTCTTCCTCAACGAGGGCATGAGCACGCTCCGACTCCTGGAGGCGGTTGGAGAGATGAGCCTGTGAAAGGCTTTTCAGGTCGTCGATATCATACAAGTAGACATTTTCGATGTTGTTTATCGCGGGTTCAATGTCGCGAGGCACTGCAATATCTATGAAGAAGAGCGGTTTATGCTTCCGCCTCTTCATGACCGTCACCACGAGGTCTTTGTCTATGATCGGTCTGTCGGCTCCCGTGGATGAAAGGACCATATCCACCTTGAGGAGCAATTCGGGGATCTCCTCAAAAGGGAAGGGTGTGCCGACGATCTCCTCAGCGAGCAGCTGCGCTTTCTGAAGGGTTCTGTTAGTGATATAGACCTCTTGTACCCCTTCTTTCTTGAACTGCTTGAGGGCGATTTCACACATTTCTCCGGCGCCGATTACCAGGATTTTTTTCTGGCCGAATTCGCCAAATATCTTTCGCGAAAGCTCCACGGCCATACTGCTGATAGAGACTGGATTGTAGCCGATCTTGGTTTCTGTCCTCACCCTTTTCGCCGTCTGAAAGGCACGATTGAAAATCTTATCGAAAAGCGGACCCGTTGCCTTACTCAGTGCGGCTATCTTGTATGCATCCTTTACCTGTCCCAGGATCTGGGGCTCGCCGACTACCATGGAATCGAGGCCTGATGCGACAAGAAAAAGGTGTCTGTAGGCGTCTTCAAAACTGAGGACGTATGAATAATTATGCAGCCACTCCCTGGTGATGCCGAGGTTCTTCTCCAGCGTTTCATTGACGGCACGTACTGCCTCCTCCAGGGAAGCACCGCCTGCGTAAATCTCTGTTCTGTTGCAGGTCGAAAGCACCACGGCTTCCTCGACCCCGGCCTGTTTCAAACCCAGAAGCAGCTCGGGAATCGCATCTTCAGCAATGTGCAACTTTTCCCTCGCTTCAAGGGGAGCTGTGCTGTGGCTGACACCCACTACGGCAAAGCAGGTAGCATTGCTCTCAGATGTAGGAATGGAGCCCTCCAATGAAAAGATTGACGCCGAGGAAAGTAACAACTACGGAGATGAACCCAAGGATCATCAGGTACGCGGTCTTTCTGCCGCGCCATCCCATGGTCAGCCTGTTATGAATCAGGATGGCGTAAACGATCCACGTGATAAGCGACCAGGTTTCTTTTGGGTCCCAGCTCCATGAGGAACCCCAGGCGGACTGGGCCCAGATCGAGCCCGTAATAATGCCGATTGTGAGAAAAGGAAAGCCATAGGACATGCATCTATAATTTATCCGGTCAAGCATCTCAAGGGAGGGGAAGCTTCCGAAGACGGTATGAAGTCTTTTCCTCTTAATGTCCCGTTCCGCGAAGAGATAGATAATCGAAACGAGACAACCCACGAGAAAAATGGCATCGCCGATAAATGCAAAACCAGTATGGATGGGCAGCCAGTAGCTTTGCAGCACGGGAGGCAGAGGCTTGATGGGGGAAGACAGGGTAAGCGCCCAGATAACCATGATCGATATGATGGGAAGCACGATGCTTCCGAGGCCTGCAATCTTGTATGTCTTCCTCAAGTAGAGAAAGAAGACCGCCGTACAGAGCGCAAAAAAGGAAAGGGACTCGTGCAGGTTTGTTATTGGAGTGTAGCCCGCCTCAATATACCTGAAGAGGGTGGCTGCGAGGTGCACCAAGCAGGCACACGCCAGCACATAAGAGCCGATCTTTTCGATGATCTCGTTCTTGCGGGCCAGATAGATGAGATAAAATAGCGTTGAGATGAGGTAGAGAATAACCGGCAAACAGAAGGCAACCTGAGTCTTCATATGCCGAGCACGCGCTTAAAGAAAGCGTCAGTAAAGGATACGGAATTCGTTGAACTCACCCGTATACTCCTTCCAGGCAACGTCCACATGTTCAACAATTGCTCCTTGAGGGCCACGCTTACACCATTCGATCAGTTTTTCGATATCTTCCTTGGTCCCTTCACAGATAACTTCCACCCGTCCGTCACTGAGATTTCGAACGCTGCCCGTGAGGCGAAACTCGTCCGCCTTCCTCCTGGTGCTGTGACGGTAGAACACGCCCTGGACGAGACCTCTAACCAGTATCTCTGCCCTTCGCATCATTGACTTTTATGAGTCGAGTGGATATCCTATTAGGTATTTAACACATGGACAGCCTAAAATCAACGTGTTTGCGGGGGGAAATGGATGTTCAGGATTGGCCTTGACATTGGTTCGGTAAGCGTGAACGTGGTACTCGTTGATGACAAAGGGCTTGTGGTAGAAGACAGGTACATCCGCCACAAAGGCAAACCTATAAAAGCCGCAAAAGAGGTCCTTGAGGAGCTCACGACGAAGCACGGCGCCCAGATTGAGTATGTCGCCACCACCGGCGTCGGAGCCAGGAAATTTGCCGAGCTTGTTGGCGCCGCATTCACCAATGAGATCATAGCTCTTACGAAGGCCTTTCAGACGTTTTATCCGCATGTCGGGAGCGTGATCGATCTCGGAGGAGAGGACTCGAAGTATATCATCTTTGAAAGAGACAAGCAGCGCGGCACCCTCAAGATAAAAGATTTTTCGATGAACACGTTGTGCGCGGCGGGGACAGGGTCGTTTCTCGACCAGCAAGCCTCCCGACTTGGTTTCTCCATCGAGGAGTTCGGCGAAGTTGCTCTCAAGTCCAAAAACACACCGCGGATTGCCGGGCGGTGCACGGTTTTTGCGAAATCGGACATGATCCATCTGCAGCAGATCGCGACGCCCGATTACGAGCTGGTAGCGGGTCTTTGCTATGCTTTGGCGCGAAACTTCAAGAGCAACATAGCCAAAGGAAAGGAAGTAGCCAAACCGCTGGCGTTCATAGGCGGCGTAGCCGCTAATCCGGGCATGCGCAAAGCCATACAAGAAGTCTTCTCGGTAGAAGAGAGCCAATTTATCGTGCCTGAGCGCTTCACATCCATGGGGGCACTCGGCGCGGTATATGCCGTGCTCGATGAGCCGCGGATCAGAAGGGAATATCAAGGCGTAGCGAACGTAGACAAATATCTGGCCCAGGAGGAGCAGGCCGATGCCTACGAGCCGCTTGTGCTCTCCGAGAAGAACAGAGAAATCAGATACGATGTGAAGAAGCCAAAAGAGAAAGTTAAGGTTTATTTCGGCGTAGACGTAGGATCGATCAGCACCAATCTCGTCGCCATTGACGAGCAGAAAAATGTGCTTGCAAAAAGATATCTCATGACGGGTGGTAGGCCGCTCGAGGCCGTCAAACGCGGGCTGGCGGAGATAGGGGAGGAAATAGGAGAATGCGTGGAGATCGTGGGCGTCGGAACGACCGGGTCGGGACGCTATCTCACGGCTGATTTCATAGGGGCGGACATTGTCAGGAATGAGATTACGGCTCAGGCAGAGGCTGCCATTGAGATTGATCCTGAAGTGGACACCATATTTGAGATCGGCGGACAGGACTCAAAGTACATCAGCATAGATAACGGGGTGATCGTAGACTTCGAGATGAATAAGGCCTGCGCGGCGGGTACAGGCTCATTTCTGGAGGAGCAGGCGGAGCGGCTCGGTCTCTCTATCAAAGACGAGTTCGCGGACCTTGCACTCAAATCCGATACGCCCATCAAAATGGGGGAGCGCTGTACCGTATTCATCGAATCGGATGTGATCCACCACCAACAGGCTGGTGCCGATGTGGAGGACATTGCAGGAGGGCTTTGCTTCTCGATTGTCCTCAACTACCTAAACAAAGTGGTGGGCGACCGGAGAGTCGGTAACAGGATCTTCTTCCAGGGAGGAACGGCCTTTAATAAAGGCGTTGTCGCCGCCTTCGAACGAGTAGTCGACAAGCCGATCACCGTGCCTTCGCACCATGACGTCACCGGAGCCATCGGGGTCGCTATTCTTGCCATGAAAGAGAGGACCTGGGAAAAGAGTACCTTCAAGGGCTTTGATCTGAGCAAGCGGCAGTATACAATAGACACCTTCGAGTGTAAGGGCTGCGAAAACCTCTGTGAGATCAGAAAGGTAACGTGCGAGGGAGAGACACCTCTTTATTACGGGAGCAGGTGTGAAAAGTATGACGTTGTAAGGAAGGTCCAGAAAAAGGCTATCACAGATCTGTTCAAGTTCAGGGAGGATCAGCTTTACAAGGAGTATGCGCCATTGGCGCAAGGCAAGGGTGAGACGATCGGCATCCCGAGAATCCTCAATATGCATGAACTCCTGCCTTTCTGGAAGGCGTTCCTGGGCGAACTCGGCTTTTCCGTTCTGCTCTCTGATGCTACCAATAAAAAGGTGATCAAAGAGGGTGTGGAGAATATCATTGTTGAATCATGTTTTCCCATCAAGCTTGCTCACGGCCATATCCTTAATCTCGTTGCCAAAGGCGCCAAGAGGATATTCTTACCGAGCATTATCGATCTCAAAAAGCCGTCGGAAGGGGTGGAGACCAATTTTGCCTGCCCGTACGCCCAGTCGCTCCCGTATACGGTCAAAGCCTCAATCGACTTTGAGGCGATGGGTGTAAAACTTGAGTCCCCTATCGTGCGCTTCGGGCAGGGACCACAGATCGCCCTTAAGAATCTCGTCTCGTTCGGGAAATCCCTCGGTAGATCCAAAAAAGAGGTGGAGCGGGCGTTTCATATTGCCAATTCCGTCCAGGACCTATTTTACGGCGAATGCCTTGGTGCCGGCGCCGATTTCCTCTCCCGGATAAAGGGCGATGAAAAGGTGATGGTAGTCATTGGAAGGCCGTATAACAGTGTGGACCCCGGAGCAAACCTGAATGTGCACAAGAAGCTCCTCGACCTTGGAGTCCCGGCAGTGCCTCTTGACATGCTGCCGCTCTCCAGCGTGCCTGATGACGAGGACCTAACGGAGATGTACTGGGGTTACGGACAGAAGATACTCAGGGCGGCAAAAATCATCCGTTCTCATCCCAATCTTTTTGCCATATATATAACCAACTTCGGCTGCGGCCCTGACTCTTTTATTACGCATTTCTTCAAGAAGATCATGGAGGGTAAGCCTTTCCTGCAACTGGAGATCGATGAACACAGCGGCGATGCCGGCGTCATTACGCGTCTGGAGGCCTTCTTCGACAGCATCAAGAACGCTAGAAAGGACTGGGTAGAGAAAGAAAAGGCCGCGCCGGTCTTCTATATCGGCAAGAAGACCCGGAAAATATATGTGCCCTACATGTCAGACCATTCGTTCCCGTTTGTGAGTGCTTTTCGAGCCTCGGGCGCTGAGGCAGAGGTGATGGAGGAGTCCGATGAAGAGACGGTGCAGTTGGGGCGCAAATACACGATCGGTAAGGAGTGCTACCCGTGCATCCTGACCACGGGCGATATGCTCAAGACCGTGAAAAAAGAAGGGTTCGAGCCAACGGCAAGCGCTTTCTTCATGCCTTCAGGCAAGGGACCATGCCGGTTTGGACAGTACCATCGTCTGCACAGGATGGTCCTTGACGAACGAGGCTACGCGAATGTACCCATCTACGCTCCCAACCAGGATGAAAAGCTTTACCAGGAACTGAATATTGTCGGTGGCAAGTTCTCCCGGCTCGGATGGCGGGCAATCGTATCAACCGACCTGCTCCTGAAAATGTCGCATGGCGTAAGACCGTACGAGGAAGTGCCCGGGCAGACGGACCAGGTATATAAGGAAATGCTTATCGCGATTTCCAAGGCCATTGAAAGCGGTAATAATGGTCTCTTCGAGGTCCTGGAGCATGCGGTAAAGCGCTTCCTCTCCGTCCCGACAAAAAAGACGGCGAAACCGATCGTCGGGATCGTGGGTGAGATTTACATCAGGTCAAACCGTTTCAGCAACGACGATCTGGTCAGGAGGGTGGAGGAGTTTGGCGGGGAGGCCTGGCTCGCGCCGATCACTGAATGGATAAACTACGTTAACTATATGGGGAAGAAGAGGAGTACCCAAAAAAGAAGCCTGTCCGGTCTGCTCACCATGGTGCTGACCGACCACATCCAGCGGAAGGATGAGCACCGCATGGAAGAGATATTCTCCGAATATCTGCGGTATGGACGAGAGCCGCAGGTCAGGCAGGTCATTCACGACGCCAGCCCTTACATCGATGAGAGCTTCGAAGGGGAAGCCATACTCAGCGTGGGTAAGAGTATCGATTTCATACGCAAGGGCGCTTCCGGCATCATCAATGCCATGCCGTTCACCTGCATGCCCGGCACGATATCGAGTGCGGTCATGAAACTTATACAGAATAAGTATGGTGTGCCCGTTCTCAACGTTGCTTACGACGGACAGGGGTTAACCAATATCACGACCAGATTGGAAGCCTTCATGCATCAGGTCAAAGAGCATTCCAAGGGGCTGCCGGATTCCAGGTGACCATGCGTTGCTTTAGAGCAACTAAACCGGCACAGGATCCCTTTCTTACATCTCATGGATAGCCTCACTCTTTCTATCATATTGATCATTATCCTCATACTCTTGAATGGCGTCTTCTCGGCGGGAGAATTTGGCATTATCTCTTCCCGCAAGAGCAGGATAAAGGACATCATCAAGGAGAAGAAAGACAGAAGGGCGGAGGTGCTCTTGCAGATGCGGGAGAATCCTGAAAAGTTTCTTCCGACTGTACAGATCGGGATTACCGTCTTCGGCACGCTTGCATCTGCGCTGGCTGGTGCGCTTTCCGTCCATTTCCTGAACCCGGTAATCAGAGAGATCCCTTATATCGGGCGCTTTTCGGAGAGCATCTCACTCATCATCGTTGTTCTCTGTCTCACGTATCTGCTCCTCGTAATGGGTGAGCTTGTTCCAAAACATATAGGTATAAACTACCGCGAAAGGGTGGCGATTGGCGTTGTGCCGATGTTTGAGTTCCTCTCGAAGCTGCTCTTTTTCCCAATCCGTCTGCTCAACGCGTCCACGTCCCTCGTGATGAGACTCCTTCACCTCAAACGCGCGGACGAGGTTGTCACGGAGGACGAGATCAAGCTCTTGCTTGAGGAGGGGAGAACAAAAGGTGTTTTCGGTAGAACGGAAGAGGAACTCATACATAGTGTCTTCAATTTCGTTGACAGATCCGTCAAAGAGATCATGGTGCCGAGACCCAATATTTACGCTATCGACATGGAGAAGAGTAGGGAAGATGTACTCAAGTATGTTGTTGAAAATGAGTTCTCACGCTATCCCGCTTACAGGGACCACTTGGATAATATTCAGGGCATTGTCTACCACAAAGATATTGCCAAGTTCATCTGGTCAAATGCACCCCTTGATCTGGAGAAGGTGCTCAGAAGGCCTTACTTCGTGCCCGACACCATGAAGATCAGCGCACTGCTGAAGGACATGCAGCGGAGGCGGGTGCATCTCGCCGTCGTTATCGACGAATATGGAACGACGGTAGGCATTGTCTCGCTCGAGGATATTATGGAGGAAATTTTTGGCGAGATTATGGACGAGACGGATACTGATGTCCGCATCGAGAGGCTCGCCAACGGCTCCATGATCGTCGATGCCTCTTACAGCATCAGGGATTTGAACACTATCCTCAACCTGGCATTGCCTGAGTCGGCTGATTATGAGACGCTAGGCGGTTTCGTGCTCGCGCAGCTACAAGGGATCGCTCGGGGAGGAGAGATGGTTTACCATGATGGTTATCGCTTCACGGTGGTGGGTATTCACGGACAGAGGATTGCAAAGGTCAAAGTGGAGAAGATAAATGCAGGCAAGAACTAAGGTAGTAGGACGACAATTGGTTTAATGGTTTCAGTAGGGGAGATAACCATTCTCGCAGTTTGTTTCATTCAAATGGCTCAAACCTTGAACTAATTAAACTATTATCAATTAACTATTTTGCTACCTTTCTTCAAAAACGCCCATTCTCCTGAACTTGTCGTACCGTTTTTCTCTCAAGGCTTCGGCCGGTATCTCGAGAAGCTCTTTCAGGTGCCTGGTCAGAAGCGCTCTGGTGTTCTCAAATGTCACTTCCCAGGAGCGATGGGCTCCGCCAAAGGGCTCTTTGACGATAGCGTCGATTACTTTCAATTTGATCAGTTCCTGAGCCGTGGGTTTGAGCGCGTCAGCTGCAAGCGCTCGCGCCTCGGCCGACAGGGGCCCTTTGGAAGCATCTTTCCAGAGTATAGCTGCGCAGCCCTCCGGAGATATGACTGAATAGGTTGCATTCTCCAGCATCAGAATACGGTCTCCGACGGCGATGGCGAGCGCTCCTCCGCTTCCTCCCTCCCCTATAATGATCACAACAACAGGTATCAGGAGAGTGAACATGAGGTAGATCGATGAGGCGATCGTCTCCGCCTGGCCCCTCTCCTCTGCGCCAACGCCAGGGAACGCGCCCGGGGTATCGATGAAGGTGATAAGCGGTTTTTTCCATCTCTGCGCGAGCTCCATCAACCTCATTGCCTTGCGATACCCTTCCGGGTTTGCCATGCCGAAATTGCGGTCAGCCATACCCCTGACGTCTTTGCCTTTCTGATGGCCGATAACGACAACATTAAGGTTATCGAAACGGGCAGGTCCTCCAACTATCGCGGGATCGTCCATAAACTTCCTGTCGCCGTGCAGCTCGACAAAGTCGGTACAGAGATGATGGATGAAATCAAGGGTGTGCGGTCGATTCAGGTGGCGAGACAGCTGAGAACGCTGCCAGTTGGTCATATTGCCATATATGTCCCGTTCCAGTTTTGGCAGTCTCTTTTCGAGTGCCACCAGTTCTTTTGCATAATGAGGGTCGGACATATCGTGGAACTTTTTTATTTCCTCTATCCTTCTCTCCACGGGTTCGAGCTGTTTTTCAAAGTCGAGATAATACCTCACCCCAACACCTCTACGCCGATCCCTTGTTTGAATTGCTTGGTCAAAATATCGAGCCTTGACGCATCAATCCTGAACTCGGCGAGCGAAAGCGGCTGTCTTTCCCCGCCCAGGTTAAACTCCAGCAACACCTTGGAATCGCCCTTGATGCTGTGGAGCACATCCTTCAATTTCTTGAGTTCCTGTCTTTTGAACAACTGGCAATTGATCGTTACTTTAACCGTTTTGCGCATCTCACTGAGGTTATCATCAAGGAGCGCGACCTGCTTTGCGCGGATTTTGGTTGTGCCGTCCTCGAGCTTTTCAACGGAGCCGGAGATCACCAGTGGCTGCTCGCCCTTCAGGATAAGGATATGCTTTGACAGAAGGTCAGGGAAAATAATGGCCTCGACAATACCCTTCGTGTCCTCCAGCATGATGGAGGCCATCCGGTCTCCTCGTTTTGTGGTGATCTCTCTGTAGCCATTGACGATGCCCACAATACTCACGTCCTCCGTGAGGTCCAGCTCTTTAATGGTCGCGGTGTCATGATGGGTAATACGCTGAATCTCCGCCGACAAAGAAGCAAGGGGATGCTGGCTGAAATAAAAACCCAGGGCTTCCTTTTCTCCCCGAAGTATCTCCTCATAGGGAAGTTCCTCCCCCGCAGGCATAGGTTCTTCCACTTCGACCCCCGTGCCTGAGCCAAACATATCCATCTGAAGTGCATTATTTCCGTTCTTTTTTTGCAGCCGGTCCCACCTGTCCCTCACCATGGCCAAGAGATGCGTCCGGTTGAGGCCCATGCTGTCGAAGCAACCGGCTTTGGTAAGGCTCTCGACAACTTTCTTGTTTACTTTTCTTGAATCGACAAGACTGCAAAAATGGAGAAAAGAGGTGAAAGGACCTGATTCCCGCCTCACATTCAGAATGCTATCCAGGGCTGCATCGCCAACATTCTTGACTCCGGACAGGCCGAACCGGATCTTCTCATCGACTATAGTGAATGATTTATCACTTTCGTTCACATCGGGAGGCAGTATAGTGACGCCACTCTCCCTGCATTCCGCAACATAACGTATCAAGCTGTCCGTATCGCCCACTTCATTCGTGAGTATCGCAGCCATGAAGGGGAGATAGTGATGGGCCTTGAGGAAGGCCGTTTGATAAGCCACCAGCGCGTAAGCCGCGCTGTGAGATTTGTTGAAGCCGTATTGGCCGAACCGAAGAATAACATCGTATATTCTTGCAGCCACATCCGGTTTCACGCTGTTTGCCGCACACCCCTGAACGAACTGCTCGCGGTAGCTCTCGAGCTGCTCCGGCACTTTCTTGCTAATAGCCTTCCTCAGCGCATCGGCCTCGCTCTGGGAAAAGTCCGCCAGGCGCGAAGCTATCTTCATGATCTGTTCCTGATACACGATCACGCCGTATGTATCTCTGAGGACCTCTTCCAGCAGCCCCGTTTCGTACTTGATAAGGGCAGGATTATTTTTCCTTCTGATGAATTCCTCCATCATGCCGCTCATCAAGGGCCCCGGCCGGTATAGTGCGATGAGAGCTATGATATCCTCAAACTTCGACGGCTTGAGCTTCGTGAGAAGGTCTCGCATCCCTCTACTTTCAAGCTGGAATACACCGGACGCGTTGCCTGAAGAGAGAAGCTCATAGGTCTCTGTGTCATCCAGCGGGAGGTTGGTGATGTCTACGGTTATACCCTGGGCCTTGAGCATCTTTATGACGTTATCGATGATCGTGAGGGTTTTCAGCCCGAGCAGATCGAACTTTATCAGTCCGATTTTCTCTATCGACTTCATCGGGTACTGGGTAACGGTCTCACCCTTGGCTCCCGCGGTGGAGAGGCAGGTGCTCAACCAGAGGCTTATTCGATATCACGATCCCGGCAGCATGCGTGGAGGCATGACGGGCAAGCCCTTCCAGGACCATGGCGTTGTCGATAAGCTCAGTGACTGACGGTTCCTTCTCGTAGATCTCTTTCAGACGCGGTTCGTCATGGAGCGCCTGTTCTATGCTCATGTCGAGGGCCGCGGGAATCAACTTTGCAATCCTGTCAACTTCGGCGTAAGGAACCCCGAGGGCCCTGCCTACATCCCGGACAGCCGCCCGAGACTTCATGGTACCGAAGGTGATGATCTGGGCGACATTCTCTTTGCCGTACCGCTCCGTCACATACTGGATGACCCGCTCCCTTCCTTCTATGCAGAAGTCGACGTCGATATCGGGCATGCTGATCCGTTCCGGATTGAGAAACCTTTCGAATATGAGGTCATACTTGATCGGGTCTATGTTGGTGATGTCGAGGCAGTACGCGACAAGGCTTCCCGCGGCTGAGCCCCTGCCCGGACCAACCGGGATGTCCTGGGACTTTGCGAAGCCAATGAAGTCGGCAACTATGAGAAAATAGCCCGCAAATCCGGTCTCTTTGATGACTTTCAGTTCGTAGTTCAGCCTCTCCCTGTATTTGGCCAGGAGATCGTCGGAAAAAACGGCATAGGTTGTGGCGATATGGCGGATCTTCTTTTCAAATCCCTGCAAGCAAAGATTCTCGAAATACCCGCCGAGACTCTGGTTCGATGGCAGCTTGAAATCAGGGAAGTGATATGTCCCCGAATCGATCTTTACATTACACATCTCACTAATCCGCAAGGTATTAGTGAGCGCTTCCGGATAATGAGAAAAGGAGCGCTCCATTTCTTCGCCCGATTTGAAATAGAACTGGTCACCGGAAAAACTGAGCCTATCCTTGTCTGTCAGCACTTTACCCGTCTGGATGCAGAGAAGCAGCTCGTGAGCCTTTGCTTCCTCCCTTCTCAGGTAATGACAATCGTTGGTCGCGACCAAAGGCACGTTATACTGTTTTGACAGCTTCAGAAGTCCTTCGTTCACCTTCTTCTGTTCTTCCACTCCATTGTCCTGCAGCTCGAAGTAAAGGCGGTCACCGAAGATCGACAGGTAATTCTCCACTGACGATTTCAGTCCCTTCTGGTCGTCCCGCAGAATCATCTGGGGCACCCGCCCCTTGATGCAGGCCGTAAGACAGATTAAACCCTCATTATGTTTTTCAAGAAGTCCCTGATCTATCCGGGGCACGTAGTAAAAGCCCTCCAGATGGGCATGGCTCACCATCTTGATAAGGTTGCTGTACCCGGTATTGTTGAGTGCCAGAAGAACAAGGTGATAAGCGTTATCTTCTCCTCGCGCCGTTTTTTCCAATCGCGATTTCGGCGCGACGTAAACCTCACATCCTATGATTGGTTTTATGCCCGCGTCACGAGCCGACATATAAAAGTCGACCACGCCGAACATATTCCCGTGATCTGTAATGGCGCAGGCTGACATGCCGAAGGACTTGGCGGTCTTAAAAAGCGGTTCGAAGCGTATGGCCCCGTCGAGAAGGCTGTACTGGGTGTGAACGTGAAGATGGACAAATTCCTTCTCTATCATCTATTCCCACTCTATTGTACTTGGGGGTTTCGACGATATGTCAAGGACAACCCTGTTGACCCCCGGTACCTCGTTGATCACCCGTCTCGATATAACGTCAAGCACTTCGTAAGGCATCCGCGCCCAATCCGCCGTCATCCCATCTTCACTCTCCACGATCCGTAAGGCGATGACGTGGGCATAGGTTCGTTCATCGCCCATCACACCCACTGTTTTGATGGGAATCAGTATGGCAAAGGATTGCCATATATGCCTGAAACTCTTTTTCCGTTCAATCTCTTCCCTGATGATGTGGTCCGCGTCCTGGAGCATTTGGACCCTTTCCGGCGTGACTTCTCCGATGATCCTGATCGCCAGGCCCGGCCCCGGAAAAGGCTGTCTGTGCACGATGCTGTCAGGCATCCCCAGAGCCTTTCCGACCACACGTACCTCATCTTTGAAGAGCTCCCGGAGCGGTTCGATCAGCTTCAGTTTCATTCTCTTAGGCAGGCCGCCCACGTTATGATGGCTTTTGATGGTAGCCGAGGGCCCTTTGAAAGAGACGCTTTCTATGACATCAGGATAAAGGGTCCCCTGCGCCAGAAACGTTGCATCGCCGATGCGCCCGGCTTCCTCCTCGAAGACTTTGATGAAGAGCCTGCCTATAATTTTTCGCTTCTTCTCAGGGTCTTTAACGCCGACCAATGCCTCAAGAAATCTCTCTCTGGCGTCTACATGTCTCAGATTCAGATGCAGTCTGTCTTTAAAGGTTTCAAGTACTTCAGCCGCTTCATTCTTTCGCAGCACGCCATTATCGACGAAGACGCAGTGGAGCTTCTGCCCTATCGCCTTGTGCACAAGGGTGGCAACCACGGACGAATCGACACCTCCGCTAAGGGCGCAGATCACTTTCTTCTCGCCCACTTCGGCCTCTATCTTTTTCGTGACCATGTTGATGAATGATTTGGCCGAAAAGAGGCCTTCGACCTTGCACACCCTATAGAGGAAATTCTTCAGAATCAGTTTGCCTTTAGGCGTGTGGTGGACCTCCGGATGGAACTGGAGACCGTAAATCTTTCCATCCTTTTCTTTGATGGCGGCGTACGGCGAGTTTTCGGAGTGCGCGAGAGCCATGAACCCGTGAGGCATCCGCACAATGCTGTCGCCATGGCTCATCCAGATCACTTCGCCGTCGGCCAATCCATCGAAGAGCGGATCATTCTGGTCGAGGAAAAGGTGGGCCCGGCCGTATTCGCGTTTTTCTGATCTTTGAACCTCTCCCTCGTGCAGCTTTGCGATCAACTGGACGCCATAGCAGATGCCCAGTATCGGAGCGCCCAAAGAAAAAATGTCAACGTCGCATACGGGCGCATCAGCGTCAGTGACGCTGCTGGGTCCTCCGGATAGGATGATGCCTTTCGGCTTCAGGGCCTTTATTTTCTCAAACTCGACATTATACGGGTATATCTCGCAGTAAACGCCCAGCTCTCTCACCTTCCGCGCTATGAGCTGAGTATACTGCGACCCGAAATCAAGAATGCAGACTAATTCCTTATGATAATCCATCATTCGATACGGTAGTTTGGAGCTTCTTTTGTGATCATGACGTCGTGGACGTGGCTTTCCCTGAGGCCGGCCGCGGTTATGCGCAGGAACGTGCTCTTCTGCTGGAGTTCCTTAAGGGTCTGGCAACCGAGATATCCCATGCCTGCCTTAATCCCGCCTACCAGTTGCTGGACCGCAAACGAAAGGGAGCCTCTGTACGGGACGCGCCCCTCGATGCCCTCTGGAACGAGCTTCGACTCCGGCTCATCATCGGATATGCCGTACCGGTCTCTTGATTTGCCCTCTTTCATCGCGTCGAGGGAGCCCATGCCCCGGTACATCTTGTAAGTCCGGCCCTGGTAGAGCACCATTTCGCCGGGCGACTCGTCAGTGCCCGCAAAGAGATTCCCTATCATCACCGTGTCGGCGCCCCCTGCGAGAGCCTTCGTAATATCACCCGAAAACTTTATGCCCCCGTCCGCGACAACCGGTATGCCGTACTTTTTTGCTATCTTACGGGCAGCAAATATGGCTGTCATCTGCGGCACCCCGACACCCGCGACTATACGCGTCGTGCAGATCGATCCTGGTCCCACTCCGACCTTAATCGCGTCACAGCCGGCCTTGATCAGTGCCTCCGCGCCTTCCTCGGTCGCTATGTTGCCGGCGATGAGCTGGATCTCTCTAAAGTTGCGCTTGCTCTCCTCCACCGCCTCAACAACGTTCCTGGAGTGGCCGTGAGCTGTATCGACTACGATGACGTCACAACCGGCCTTTAAGAGCAAGTCTATCCGGGCCTCTCTGTCCGGGCCCACACCGACCGCTGCCCCAACGCGCAGCCTGCCAAGCGCGTCTTTTGCCGCCAGCGGGTATTTTCTCACTTTTTCTATATCCTTGATAGTGATCAAACCTCTCAGGTTAAACTCCTTGTCAACCACCAGCAGCTTCTCAATTTTGTGCGTGTGCAGGATCTTCTTTGACTCTTCAAGGCCGATACCTTCTTCAACGGTGACCAAATGCTCTTTGGTCATCACGTCCTCGACTTTCCGTTCGAGGTTGGTTTCAAATCTCAGATCCCGGTTCGTCAGGATACCGACGAGTCTTTTCCCCTGGGTCACGGGAATTCCGGATATCCTGTAATTGGCCATGAGCCTTAGGGCGTCTTTTATCTTTTGTTCCGGCGAGATGACGATGGGGTCGATAATCATGCCGCTTTCAGACTTCTTGACCTTCTCTACCTCTTGAACCTGTTCATGCACACCCATATTTCGGTGGACGATGCCTATGCCGCCCTCCTGGGCCAGACAGATCGCGGCCTTAGCCTCTGTGACCGTGTCCATGGCTGCACTGATTACCGGAACGTTCAGCCCGATACTATTCGTCAGATGGGTGCTCACATCGACATCCCCGGGCAAAACCTCGCTGCGTGTGGGCACAAGCAAAAGGTCATCAAAGGTCAGGCCTTCTGGGATATCATATTCAGTCATTATCTGCTCCTTATTAGCCGGGCATCCGCCCAACCTTAGTACCCGGGAACGCTTACCCTCCGGCAGCTTGTTTCAAAAAACGCGGATAACGGGAATTCGCAGTGACCCCTTGCAGGCCTTTCATCTACGGCATCAAGTATAATCCATGGCAGCAAAATAATCAAAGCTTTTGTGAGCGGTATATGTCCCTTTTCGCACAGTCTATGTGCGGAAACGCCCACTTTCGGGGAGCGCTTTGCCCTGCCTTGATCCGCCTTGGCCTGAACAGCCGTGGTTTCCCTGGAGTTTGTCATCATCGGCACACACCTTGCATCACCCTGGAACAAGGAATGGTGTCTTCTGGAAAAACTTATCCAAAACGGCAAACTCTCTCCGGGGAGAGCGAGAAGAGAGGCCTTACGATTGCCAACACGTGTGCGGCCAAAAGAATGAGGCGTGGCGGATTCACCCTGATAGAACTGCTTATTGTTGTTGTTATTATGGGCATTCTGTCTGCGCTGGCCCTGCCAATGTACTCAAGGTACACGGCAAGTTCCCGGCAGGCCACTGCACAGGCCCAACTGGCCGCTATTCAGCAGGCTCAGGAGATTTATAAGTTCCAGTATGGCGCCTATACCAACAACACGGCCTTGCTTTCCAACTGGCTGAACACCGCGGGGTGCTATACGTTCACCATCGCCGCTGCCACTGCGACCACCTTTACCGCCCAGGCCCAGGGGAACATCGATAAGCGATGCCACCCTCGACCAATGGACGATTGATCAGAACGGTACCCTTACGAACGTGGTCAACGATGTCACCAACTGACGCCCATCTCCCATCAGGCCTGCACCGCGGCGGTCTCTTCTTGCGATCAAGGGGCTTTTCTCTTGTTGAACTCCTCGTGTCGCTTTGTGTCCTGGGTATTCTCGCCTCCCTTGCGGCCCCCTCCCTTGGGACTATGCTCCAGAACTACCAGTTGCAGGCGCACGGCACGGCAGCTCGTTACCGACCTGCAGTATGCGAAGATGTATGCCGTGTCGCAGAAGGTTGAGTGCGAGGTGGCGTTCGATGGGGCTAACAATCTTTATTCCATAAAGAAGGGGACCCTCTCCCTCGGCACTCCCCCAGGGGCGTTCACCGTGATCGGACTCTCCCGGAAGCTCTCGGACCCGAACAACCCGTATTATTCGAGAGGGGTAACTCTTACAGAGAATTTTGGGAATGACAGCGTGGTTTTTTCGCCCATAGGTCAGGCATCCGCGACAGGCACGACAACGTTCACTGCTTCGGGCTATTCGACAAAGGTGACGGTAACGCTGGCCGGTGGCATATATGTCCAATAGCAAGGGTTTTACGCTCATCGAAATTCTTGTGGCCCTTGTGCTCTTTGCCGTGGGCGCCGTGGTCTTCGCGCAGATGCAGGTCCTGAGTGTCAAGGGGAGTTCCTTCGGCAAGGACGCGCTGACGGCGATCACTCTGGGTGAGCAGAACCTCGAGCAGCTAAAAAACACGCCTTTCAACGCAATCGCGGGCAACACCGTCGTGAGCGGAAACATGACGGTTACGTGGACGGTGACCACTTTCGGGGCAGCGCCGGCCCGATACAAAACCATTTTACTGACGGTGTCATGGCCAGGAAAGAGCATCAGTTTCAGTACGATCGTTTCCGAAGTGTAAAGGGTCTTACCATGGTCGAGCTGCTGATCGCACTCTTCCTGGGTAGCCTTATCGTTCTGACCTTCTACCAGCTCCTGATGACACAGAATAAAACGCACTCGCTCTACGACGATACGGGTGAGATGCAGCAGAATCTCAGGGCTGCCATGGATCGTCTCTCGAGAGACGCGATGTTGGCCGGTCTTGGCAAGCCGTCCTGGACAACGATTAACGGAGTGGATGTCTCCGGCTGGTACAACGCCGGAAACGCGTATACGCCGTACCGCGTCACTGTCAACGGGGCCAACAACAATCTCGATTTGATCGGCTGCTTCGGCGCCACCGTGAGTCACCTGAGCGCGGATGCGGCCGCGAACGCGACCGTGATCTCCCTGAACGGCGGAGAGGGAGTCAATTTCAACACAACCACCTTGCAGGATATCAGCATCGGCGCGGCGGAGAACGCGAAGGTTACGAACGTGGCCGCGGATATCCTTACGATCGATACAAATCCGACTTTGGGCGGCAATCAGGGGCTCCTGCTCCTTGAACCGGCCAATACCTACGCCTGCGTGGTAACGTGGGTTACTTACAGCATCGGGGCAAACAACGTGCTCTATATCGATGCCCACCAGGGCCAGGGGAACCAGGCCGTAGCCCAGGACATCTCCGCCATGACCCTCACTCTGACGGGAAAACTGCTTACCATCAACCTAACGGGGAGGACGGCCAAGCCGGATAGAACAACCGGTCAGTATATCACCTCCCAGGCCACAAACCAGGTGCTTCTGAGAAACTGAGGGGGAGAATGATGAATCGATGGGAGCGGAGATGGTACGGAGTGTCAGCAATGAGAAAAACGGCGCAGAACATGAATCAGCGCATGGAGCAAAACATGAAACCGGATATGAAGAATTGGAAGCGTAGGATAGTCGGTGCGGAAAAAGGCATGGTGGTCATGCTCGTCCTGATTCTCATCATCACCCTTTCCCTGCTCGCGGCTGCCGCCAACCGGAACGTGGTGACCGACATTTCCATCGCCTCGAATCATCTTGGCTCGCAGCAGGCATTCTATGCGGCTGATGCCGGAGTTCAGTACGGCTTCAACCAGCTTTGGCAACAGCTCCAGTTACTGAACCCGAACATTGCGGCTATCACCTTCCCGACCCTCAGCGGCTACACCTATGGCGGTAACTTCATTCAGGCTATTGGCGCCAGGGTCCAGCGCCCTGCCACCGGTACGTTTGCCGGACTGTCAGCCTACGTGCAGCGGTGGCGAATCGCCTCCACGGCGACGGAGGCCAAAACAGGCGCGAAGGGCATGGTGACCCTGGATGTCGAGGACCAGCTGATCCCTATCTTCCAGTTCGGTGTCTTTTACAACAACGATCTGGAGATGCTCCCGGGCGCCAACATGACCTTTACCGGCGGGAGAATCCATACCAACAGCAATATCTATATGGCCGAAACAGGCTCCAGCGTTAGCCTTACCGTCAATGCGCCCATCACGTCGGCGGGGAACCTCTACGCTTACAGAAAGGATGGCGCCTCTACCAACCACAACGTGTATATCACTAATGGACAGGGGTCAGACCCTCTTCTCAACATCGACAGCACCGCCGCCAACTGGGCCACCCAGTCCCAGACGACATGGCTGGGGCAGGTGAAGACAAGCGTCAACGGCATCACGGCACTGAACGTGCCTATGCCCGTGGCAGGCCAGCCTATCAGTCTCGTGGGGACAGGGCAGGGAAGCCTCGACCAGATGGCAGGCCTTGTGATTACCGACCTTACCGCCAAAGACAAGAACGGCAGCACGGTAACCATACCCTGCTACCAAAATATGAGCCATATAGCAGCAAACGATACTGGTTGCGGGGTCGGCAATAACCACATGGTGAACCCCATCACCACAGCTACTGTCTACGATTACCGGCAGGGAGGGGCCCAGACTGTCATAAACGTGGACTTGGCACATGTACTCCCGCGCTATCCAGACTGCGTTGGACAACCCGCCTACTTCCTGCGATAAAGGGATCCTCTACATCTCTTCCTCGGACAGCTCCAAATCAGTGCGGTTACAGAACGGCGCCAGCACCCGATCCCGGCCGAGGGCCTCACCATCGCATCGAACCTTCCCGTCTATGTCCAGGGTGATTACAATTCGGCCAACAACCCCGCGGCGATCGCGGCGGATGCGGTGACCGTCCTCTCCAATAACTGGGAGCACAGCGGCACCTACGGCGCCGGCACGTCTATCAACAGCAGAACCGCCACCACGACCACGGTCAATGCGGCGTTGATGGTGGGGAATAAGGATACCTCAGGCAGCCAATACAGCGGCGGCCTCGAAAACCTCGTACGCTTCCTGGAGAACTGGTCCAATGTGACTTTCAACTACAGCGGCTCCCTTGTCTGTCTCTGGCAGAGTGCGCACGCGAACTCCAACTGGCCGGGAACGGGCACTGTTTACAATCCACCAAATCGCGTCTGGTCGTACGGCATCAACGTAAATAAACTGCCGCCTGGCACCCCTCGTGTTCGCTATGTGATGAAGTTCGGCTGGAGAGTCGTAACCAACTAGCGGCAATTCGCCTTCAAGCGTATACCTTCGTTGTCGCTGCGTCGCTTTTCCTCGACGTACTTGTAGTACGCCTCCGGCAAGCTCCTCGCTGACCGCCTCGGTCTCCATCTTGAATCCGAATTGCCGTAGGTCGCTATCATTCACTTCGCCTAATCGGAGCCTGAGCGAGATGAAGCGTTAACTGGGTCATGAGCTGGAGCGCCTAGAGAGCGGAGAGAAACGTGTGCGAGCGGCCTAGCCATGCGCTTGAAAGGCCCTGACCGTTGTGATACTGTATCTTCTGATTTTCGTGACACATGAAGTTACTTTCCGTATCGGACTTACACACCTATTTTTTTTCCAACGGCACAATAACGAGGGCTGTAGACGGCGTCGATTTCGAAATTGATAAAGGGTGAAGTGTTCGGACTCGTCGGGGAAAGCGGCTGCGGAAAAACCATGACCGCGCTCTCCATCATGAGGCTGATCCCTTCTCCGGGCAAGATCGTCAAAGGGAATATTCTTTTCGAGGGTAGGGACCTCGCACAGCTCACCAGCCGGGAAATGCAGTCTGTCCGTGGCGACAAGATCGGGATGATCTTCCAGGAGCCGCTGACGTCGCTCAACCCGGTCCTGCGTATTGGTGATCAGATCTCGGAAAGTCTTATCGTACACAAGGCCCTCTCCAGGGAAGAAGCAAGGCACATCTCGATAGGACTCTTGCAAAAGGTCGGTTTTGACGCCGCGGATAAACGGTATCTTCAGTATCCGCACCAGCTCTCCGGCGGGCAGAGGCAGAGGGTGCTGATTGCGATTGCCATCGCATGCAACCCCTCCCTCATCATCGCGGATGAGCCAACTACGGCGCTTGACGTGACCATTGAGGCCCAGATCCTGCGCCTGCTTCAGCTCCTGATCGCTGAATATCAGCTCTCCATGCTTTTCATAACCCACAATCTGAACGTAATCAGGCGCATAGGGACCACGGTCGGGATCATGTACGCCGGAAGGATGGTTGAAAAGGGTAGGGTGGATCAGTTCTTTGTGGAACCCCTGCATCCTTACAGTAAGGGGCTGCTCGATTCCATGCCGGAGTTCTCTCGTGATCAACGCAGGCTCCGTGCCATTCGGGGCACGGTGCCTCGATTGTCGGACCTGCCTCAAGGATGTACATTCAATCCAAGATGTCCGTACGTGATGCCCAAGTGTAAAGTCGAAGAACCGCCTATGTATGCGGTCGGTGAACGATGGGTACGGTGCTATCTGTATCAGAATTAAGAAAAGTGTACGAAGTAAGAAGAAGCCCTTTCTCGGTCACCAAAGAGATTATACGCGCGGTCGATGGCGTTTCTTTCGAGCTGGAGCAGGGACAAACCCTGGGGCTTGTGGGTGAGAGCGGCTGCGGCAAGAGTACTGTAGCGAAGTGCATAACCATGCTTGAGAAGCCTGATGACGGCAGCATTCTCTTCATGGGCCGCGACTGGGTCCGGATGCCGGAGCAGGAACGAAAGGGTCTCCGCAAGGAGATGCAGATTATCTTTCAGGATCCGTTCTCATCCCTCAATCCGAGAAAGAGGGTGCTCGATACCATTGCCGAGCCGCTTGTGACCCACCACATGGTCGAGAAAGAGGGTTTAGCCGACAGGGTGCTCGAAGTGTTGAAGAGCGTCGGCCTCGATGAAGACTTCCTGAAGAAATACCCTCACGAGATGAGCGGAGGGCAGAGACAACGCGTTGCCATCGGAAGGGCTTTGGCCACCTCTCCTTCTTTCATCGTCGCTGACGAGCCCGTCTCATCCCTGGATGTTTCCGTACAGGCCCAAATCATCAATCTCTTTCTCGACATACGGGAGCAATTCAAGATCTCCATGCTCTTTATCTCTCATGACCTCAACATCGTGAGGTTCATCTCGGACCGGATCATGGTCATGTACCGGGGTAAGGTCGTAGAAATCGGGGAAAAGGAAGAACTATTCTCGCATCCATTGCACCCTTACACACGGCTGCTTATGCATGCATCGAACACGGTCCAGATAGAAGGCGAAGGGGAGGGTGCTCCGCTGAAGGATTGCTGCCTCTTTCTAGAACGATGCAGCGAGAGGAAGGGGGTGTGCGAAAACGACGTGCCGGCCCTCAGAGGCCCCGCGAATCATCGTGTCGCCTGCTTCCTGTGCCCGGAATAACGTCTAAGGCCTTTGTTGACCCCCGGGTAATCCAGGCGCCTTGGCGCCGGCAGGTCAGAAAGGCGTATGGCATAATCCACTGACACATCAGTACCCAGAAAAACTCGTACAGGATCACCCACGCAAAGTCCGAGTCTCTTTCGTTCCGGTAATAGATAAGCGCCATGGTCGTACCCAGCAGGGTTATCATCACCGCATGACGGAAGAGCCAGAGCGGATTAGTCAACATAAGCAGCGTAACTCTGGCCGATGAGCATGTACGGCACGATAAGCGTTGATGCGATCAAAAGGGAATTGATCCGAAAACCCCACAGGTAGTCGGCACGGAACGGTTTGAACAGATAAGAAAAAAGGAATGCAGTCTCCCGGATGTTGCTTCGAGCCCAACGGAGTAACATCCGCGCCATCCCCGTGTAAGAGACGGGCATGTTGCTCCATACAACTGCATTCGATTGGAAAACCGAATGGAACCCCTGGCTAGTGATCAGATTTGTCAAAGCCCGGTCTTCGCCGGTCAGGCAGGTCACACCCAAGAATGTCTGATGCAGCCACCTGGTGAGGACCGGCTTGACAGCCGAGGCGCGATAAATCGAGAGCGCCCCCGGAGTAGTTAACAGACCGCGAATCTGACTCTGATAGGCTCTGGAAAAGCCGAATGAAAGGGAGAAGGAGACCTTCAGGAATCGAGTTATAAGGCTGTCATTGCGGTTAAGCACCTTAACGGAACCCGCCACGCAGCCAATTTTGGGATTGCGCACCAGTGGCGCTCACTCCATTCTTAAGTGCACCAGGCTCTACAATGCTATCGGAGTCGACGGTGATCCAAACCTCTCCTGTGGCCTTCTGGAAGCCCGTGTGCAGCGCATGCCTCTTGCCTCTGTTCTCAGGACTTCGAATGGCCAACACCTCGATCGGCGCCTCGTGGACCGCCATCTGGATGTACTGCCAGGTATCGTCGGTGCTCCCATCGTCAATGACAATCACCTCTAATTTGGCCCTGGGATAAGAGCTCACCGCAACCGACAGAATAGAGTCTCGTACGAGGCAGCCCTCGTTGTAAGCAGGGATGACAACTGACACGGAGGGCAAGTCGCTCTCCGGCACAGGCGGCGAGGGGCGGTAGCGGAGCCAGAGAAAGACTCTCCAGACCAGAGCCACATAATGAATGAACCCGTAGCTCGTCAAAGACCAGAGCCAAAGGTTGCCAAGACGCGTGTCCGGCACAAACCTGAACAGCGTGCGGAAGGTTCCCGACCACCATGCCGCGGCAATGAGTAAGACGGCCGCGAGAGCGATTGCCGCCTTGGCCCAACGCTCCCACGTCGGGATCTCCGAGACGCCCGCCATGGGGTAGCGAAATGGATATGAGTGCACCAGTTTGAGCGGAGCAGAGGATGAACGCCGGGCGGAGAAAAGCTCGGGCCCCGTGTGCCCTGCCTGGGATGGCAGTACTTTATTCCTCCACAAGGTGTGCGGCCCCCTCTTGCCGCATCATCCGGGAGGTGCATCGGTCGCTGCACGGCCGCCCTGTGCTCGCGCGTGAGCGGCCTTCGCATCACCCGGCAACCCTGCTGCCATAGCTTCGGCGAACCAAAGCGTTAGGCCAGTGGCTTTGCGTCCCACCCTTTCGGATGGTTTGCCTTTATCAGGTCTGCACTGGTTGTCGGCCCATTTTCTAAAAAACTTGAGGTGCAGATTTTGGAAGGTTTTTTTATGCATGAAAAAATCTTATTTAAAACTTACGCCCATCGCGCCGATAACAATATAAACGAGGTGTGATCACTTTGCGGGTGTGGTTTGCTTAAAGTATTCCTTTCGCTCAAGAATTCTCATAACGATGTGCTTCCGCTCCTGGATGGACACCAGGTCGACCTGCATAACGGCTCCGGGCCTCTCCAGCAAAAAGTAGCCTCCGGCAATTACAACCTTGTGCTATTGGACGGTGATGCCTCGGTGGTACCCTCGATCAAGCTGGCGGATCCCAGAGTCGAGGTGATCCTGATCGGCAACCATGACGAGGATGGAGTCGAAGCGATCAGGGAGGGTGCCTGGGCTCACCTCCCGATGCCTCTAGACCTCGATCGGTTAAAGGCAACGATCGAGGACATTGCCGATATGTTCGAAATCCGCAGCGAGACTGCGCGGTTGGAGGGGCAACTCGATTCGAAATATACCTTCGCCGGGATCGTGGCAAGGAACCCCAAAATGCTGGAGATCTGCTCCTTCATAAGAAGGATAGCCCCGTACTTCAAGATGGTGACCATCATGGGGGAGACCGGCACGGGTAAGGAAGTGGTCGCCAGAGCCATACATAGCTTGAGCGCAAAGCAGAAAGACCCCTTGCTGGTTTGTAACTGCGGGGGGTTCGTCGAGTCACTCATAGAATCCGAACTGTTCGGCCACAAACAAGGATCCTTCACCGGCGCAATCAAGGACAAGGTGGGCATGTTTGAGGCTGCCGGCGAAGGCACGATCTTTCTGGATGAAATCGGAGAGCTGCCGCTTTCATTCCAGCCCCATCTGCTCAGGGTGCTCCAGAACGGAGAATTCAGGCCGGTCGGAAGCAGCCAGGTGATATACGCGAAATGCCGGGTGGTAGCCGCGACGAGCAAGAATCTCTCCCACGAAGTCAAGAGCGGTAAGTTCAGGGAGGATCTGTTTTACAGGGTTACACCCTTAGTCATTACCATTCCTCCGCTTCGCGAGCGAAAGGACGACATACCCTTGCTCTCCCGCTTTTTCCTGAATAAGTTGAACGCCGCCACGGGAAAGAAGATCGTGGGCATATCCAGGTCCGCCCAGGCTGTCCTGATGTCCCATGATTGGCCGGGGAACGTGCGCGAGCTGGAAAATGTTATAGAGCAAGCCGTGATTCTTGCGGCTGAGTCCTTTATCAAGGTGGAGCACTTACCCGGTTATCTCCGGGAAGCCAGTCCCAGGCACTTTGCCGCGGGCACGTCCCTGGCCGATGTCATCAGGAAACACCTGGAAGCGACACTCTCGGTCTGCGAAGGAAACAAGAGCGAAACCGCACGCAGGCTTGGTTTGAGCCGACGCGCACTCCTGCGCTGGATCGAGAAATATTCCCCAGCACCATGACCAAAAACGCCCACTATGCCGAAATCGTCCACCTCCTCCCATCGGTCTATCAGGTCTATTCAGTGTCCGAAAGCGCCCAATGCAGGGGGGATTGGCCGAAGTCAAGGAGCGGCCGGAGAAGCAGCGCAGGCGCTGATTTCCGGCAGAAAGGACACATGGCATACCTCTTGCAACTCAGCCCCATCATGTCCACATGTTTGCAAGGGATTCGAGAACGCAATTACAAGGGAAGGGAGGTGAAAAGAAGCTACGACTCGGCAGTAAGAACGTATGTTATAATTAAAATTCTTAGGAGGAACGTAACATGAAGATAAGAAGAGACAGAAAAGGTTTCACGCTTATTGAATTATTGATCGTCATAGCGATCATCGGTATTCTGGCAGCCATCGCACTTCCCGCGTATACGGGATATACGGGCAGGGCGAAGGTTGCAGGGGTGGTCCATTCCATGGGCGCCATAAAAACCGCGCTCTCAGCATACTTTGTCGAAAACGGTGCGAGTGCCCGCGTGCGCCTGATGTGGCCGACCATCAAAAACAATTTAGGTATCGATATAGCTACCCAGTATGCAACCTACGGCACGGATGCCAATGGCGTCATAACCGCCACCATCCAGAACGTGAACGCTGACACCAATGGCCAAACACATCACGCTCACGCCGGACGCAACCTTCAAGACCTGGGCCTGGAGCAGGAACAGTGCCTCCATCGTACCTGCCAAAAAGCTAGTTATTGACCATTAACCTCGAAGGGGGCTTCTTGCAGGCCCCCTTTTTTTGGCATGAGAAGAGAAAGCGCATTTGGATTGATCGGGCTGCTCGTCACGATAGGCGTGACGGGCGCGCCCGTTATTACGGCCTTCCCACAACCTTCAAAGCACGCGGCCGGATCAGGAGAGGATGGCAATCTCATGAACACCAATGGTAAGATGGATACCTGATGCATAGTTTTTCAGGCCTGCTTTTCTTTATGCTGGGCGCCATCATCGGAAGTTTCCTGAATGTCTGCATCTACAGGCTGCCGAGGGAAAAATCGATTGTGACTCCTGGTTCCTCGTGTACTCGGTGCGGGGAGCCCATCTCGTTTTATGACAACATACCGATCGTCAGTTATCTGATCCTGAAGGGCAGGTGCAGGCGCTGCGGGGCCGTAATCTCCGGGCGATACGTCGCAATCGAACTCTTAACCGCTTTACTCTATATGGCACTCTACAACGTGTATGGGCTCTCGTTGGAACTGGCAGTGGCGCTGCTTTTTGTCTCCACGCTCATCGTAATATCCTTCATCGACCTTGAGTTCAGGATCATCCCAGACATCCTTAGCTTGGGCGGCGTGGTGGCAGGCCTGGTGCTCTGCTTTTTCAGGCCTGCTTTCAATTACATGGATGCATTTTTGGGCATAGTACTCGGGGGAGGGGTGCTCTGGGCTATCGCCTTCGGGTACGAGCTGCTGCGCAAACGTGAAGGCATGGGCGGGGGCGACATCAAACTGCTGGCCATGATTGGCTCATTTTGCGGCATAAAAGGTGTCCTTTTTTCTCTCGTTTCCGGCTCGTTGTTGGGAACTCTCGTTGGAATTCCACTGATGCTTATAAAGCATGCGGACGCCAAATATGCTATTCCCTTCGGTCCTTTTCTTTCTTTTGGAGCGGTCTTCTACGTGTTGGCGGGCGACAGGGTGATTTATGCGTTCCTCAGTCTCATATCCGCGCGATAAATCCTCTTCCCGGGGCCTGACCCTCCTCGAACTGCTTGTCGTTCTGGTGATTATTGCCATCGCCGTTACGCTCGCGGTGCCGAATCTATCCCGGTGGGTCGAAAACTACACTGTATGGAAGGCGAGCAGGCAGCTGATCACTGACCTGCAGCTCGCGAAAATGAGGGCGGTCTCTCAAGGTTTGCAGCACAGAGTATCTTTTGATGTCACGGACAGGTCGTATAAAATAGAACAAGGCGACGCCCCAAGGGGATCCACGGCGTGGAGTCAGATCGGCATCACCCGGGCCCTGTCCGATCCGCGGAACCCTCACTACGCCAATGGCGTGGCCCTGGCAACCAACTTCACCAGCAGCGTGGTGATTTTTTCTACGAAGAGGCACTGCCTCGCCGGCAGGCACCGTGACTCTTACTACGACAAACTACGCCCGGCACGTCACGGTGATTCTCACGGGGAGGATTCGCTCCGGATAAAGGTTTTACGGGACGAGCATAACCTTATCATGCCAGCAGGCCGCGCGGAAGATCTCAAAAGAAGTTTGTTGCTGTTGCAGCGTATATCGACTTTCATCGCATTTTTACTTATTCCCTTTCTGGGTGGCAACGACCTACCCCTCTACTTCGTTAGCATTGACAGGTTCTGGATCGAGACCTCGTTCATGCTCTCTCTCATCGTTGCGCTCTTCACCCATTACCTCGCGGGACGAAGGCCGGACCAGCGCTTCGGACGATTTCTCCTCTTTGCGTTCCCGTTCGCCGCGATGTGCGTGGTAAGCTACACATACACCTGGAACAGGTTTAACACACTTAATGAGATCAACCTCTTTGTCTGGTCCTTCGGCGCCGTATGTGTCTATCTGTCCGCGGAGAATAGAGATGAGCTTCATGAGGCCCTCGTAGTCGGCTCCTTGCTCCTGGTTCTGAGCGCCGTAATCCAGCTCAAGATACTGCTTCCCGGGTTGGCCCACGTATTTACCGGCGGCAGGTACGGCCAGATGGTAAGAGACCAGGTGGCTCCGTTCGGCGCTTTTCTCAACCAGAACATGTTGGGCGGGTATTTTCTCTATATACTGCCGCTCGCTGTTTACTTCGTCACGGTGAAAAAAAGGGGCATATATATGCTCGCGGTTGCGGCCCTTGTGCTGGGGATATTTCTCTCCGTTTCGAGACTAGCCATGCTCATAGGGTGCGCAGGGGCGTTAACCGCGGCTGTATTCCTGAAAAAGATCGATCCAAGGTGGCTTATTAAGCTGCTCTCTTCTTTCGGTTGCGCCCTCGTTATCTTTGTCATTCTTCTCCACGGAGAACACCGAGAAGAAACGTCCTCCATGCGAAATCTCCTGGGGACAAAGGTTCAAAGTGCGCCCACACAAATAGGCACGCTCGATTTGCGAACCGGGATATGGCGTGACAGTTATCGAGCTTTTCTCTCAAAGCCCGTTGTTGGTTACGGGGCAGGCACCTTTGAATATGTCTACAGAAAATTCTATGACGGAGGTTTATACACGAAATACGCACATGGCAGTATAGCTAAGACTGCCGTGGAACTGGGAAGTTTAGGCCTCTTCGGGTTCTTTTTTTATTTGGCGGCGTTCGGCAGAGGACTTGCTGGAGGGCTTCGGGAATCGAGCTCCAAATTCCTGGCGGTGTCGGCCCTTTCGGGCCTCCTGTTCGGTTTTCTTGATTTTGCTTTTGACACACCCGCGCATTTTGTCATGTTCTTCGTTGCGACCTCCGCGTTCGTCGGGCTAAAACAAGACTCAAAACCAATGGTCGCCGGTAGGCCCGTATTCCTCTCCCTGGCTGTCGTGCTATCTCTTTCTTTTCTATTCACGGCAAGAGCCGACCTGTCTCATAAATTAGTTGAGGACGGTATACTGGCCGAAGAGACAGGTCTGTATGACAGAGCTTATCTCTCTTACAGGGACGCCGTTGACGCCATGCCGATAAACAATGACGGCTACATAAGAATCATCTCCATCCTGTCGAAGTCTTACGATAACGAGAAAGATCCGCGGAACAGGGAAAAGGTCAGACTGGCCCTGGGCTCATACCTGAGAGAAATAGAGCAAAATACCGATAAAGACTCCGAGCTTTATTTCATGAGAGGCATGTGCCGCTCTATACTCGCTCCGGGCAAAGACGCCTGCGCAATGAGCTCAAAGGCGATTACTCTCTATCCATCCTCAGGTTACTATATATTCGAGGTAGCACGTTGTTACGCAGGACTGGGCGATTTTGACGAAGCCCTGGGCGTTATCAGCCGAATTGAGCCCTATCTGCGTGGCTTCAAGGTCGCGGGTAACC
Organism: uncultured delta proteobacterium; assembly: GCA_963835605.1. Lineage (GTDB taxonomy): Bacteria > Desulfobacterota > Syntrophorhabdia > Syntrophorhabdales > WCHB1-27 > JADGQN01. The sequence continues at coordinate 41,492 of CAWIHO010000085.1, forward strand.
CTCAGGGGTTGTTCGTTTATAAGATAAGAGATCTCGAAGCAGATATAGAGTACAGGAAGGGAAACCCTAAAAAAGCCCTTGCCATTGAAAGAGAGAACCTGCTGGATGGAATGAGCGGTAAGTATGCGATCTACCACACCAAAGCTCGGGAATTGTTGCCCAAAGAGGCGCTCATCGGGTACCTGACACAGAAGGTGAGCTTCTACGAAGAGGCTGTCAAAAGCCAATGAGTGAACTCGCGGATGCCCCTCGCAACTGATGCGGAAGAGCCCCTAAAAAAGAGTCCCCAAAAAGTTTGGCCATGATATTGCAAAGTGCCCCTGGGGACCGACATGCCACACGCGCAACTCTCAGTCGAACGTCTGAAGCATCGAATTAATAAACTTCCAAAAAGTGCGATAAAGATTATTGGTGAGCAAAAGATGGGAGACCAAGAGCGGTTTTCACCGCCTATCAGGGCTGCGAATATGAACTACCTCGAAATGCTCCATCTGGAAAGCATGTTCCTTGTTGCCCCAGAGGACGTTGCCCGGAATCCGAGGACGTTATGATAAAAAAAGCACTGGAGAAGCTGAGACTGCGACCGTTTACGGAACTGTTGGGTGTCGACATTGGGACTTCCTCAATCAAGGTATGCTTACTCAAGAAGACCAAAGACGGCCTTTCCTTACAGAAGTATGCAAAGAAATCCTACGAGACGGATTTGTTGCACGACGGGACTATCGCCGACGGCGCTTTTGTGGCGAGTGAATTGAAACACCTGTTGCAGGAACAGGGCATCAAGGTCAATGCAGCGGCTACCGCTCTATCCGCCTATACCGTTATTACCAAAAGGGTGACGATGCCTCTCTTGGACGAGGAGACGCTGAGCAAGAGCATCGGGTTGGAGGTGGAGAGTGTGATACCCTATCCGCTCCGCGACATTTACTATAACTACTACGTGATGGGCGCCGAAGACGACAAGGAAGCCATGATGAGCCTTCTCATCGTCGCGGCAAAAAAAGAGATCGTCGACGCCTATATAAATGTCTTTCGTCTTGCCGGCTTGAATCTGCTCATCCTCGATGTCGATATGTTCGCGATGACAAACCTTATAGAGCTTATCCATGGGCCGCAGCAGTTTTCCGTGGTTGCCGCGGACATCGGGGCATCCGTGACAAACATAGCGATTATCAAGAACGAGGCGATTGAGTTCACGAGAGAGATTCTCATAGGAGGCAAGTACCTCACCAATGAAATCGCCAAGACGCATAAAGTGAGCCACGAAGAAGCGGAAGAAAAGAAGCTAAATGCGGATGGTGTTGGCGAGTTATTCGACGACTTCATAGGGAACGTCTCGTCCGAAATGAACAAGACGGTCAATTTTTACGTGGCCACAAAGCCAAGGGAGACGGTCGGCAAAATCTATCTTACGGGCGGTTCGTCTCGTATCCCCGGCCTCAAAGAGCGCATAGAAAGTGAAACAGGTATTGAGGTGGCTTTTCTCGACCCTTCAATGTGCCTTAGCCAGAATGAAAAGAGCGTGAAGCTCGGCGAGGATGATCAGGCCTTTGCGCCTGTAGCCCTTTATCTTTCTTCGAGAGTGAGTGATCTGGAGCCATGATACGAATAAATCTTCTTCCGAAAAAAGTTCGTAAAGAAGCGTTGAAATCTGACCTCATGCTCTTCGTGCTCTTGTTGGTAATAGCCTTTGTGGCAAGCGCAGGCATGTACCTCAACAATGCGACGCAGATTACTCATCTCAAAACTGATGTGGCGCGCACAAAGCAGTCAATCGCTTCCATGGAGAAGTTCTACAAGGAATGCCTTGCTCTCGAGAAGCAAAAAAAGGAGATGTCAGCAAGAATCTCGGTTATCGAGAAGATAAGACAGGGTAGGGGGCTGGCGGCCCGCATCCTCTACGACCTGCCCTCATTGGTCAGGGAGAGTGTCTGGCTCAAGCGCTTTAAAAAGGATGAGGACCGATTCGACATCGAGGGACGGGCCCTTGAAAACGAGTCTGTTGCCGACTTCGTCGAGAAGCTGTCGCAGGTACCCTACGCAAAAGATGTGGAACTCAAGAGCGTTGAGGACGTGACGGAAGAAGGCACACTAGTCAAGAAATTCATTGTGCAGGGGAACCTAAGCTTATGAAACTCCGGCTCGATGCGAGCAAGATAACGAAGACACCGAGAATCTACAGAATTCTGCTGATGCTCACGCTGACGGTCGCGGCCTTTGCGGGAGTCTACTTCTGGCTCCTCGTCCCCCAGTTCGACCAGAAGAGATTTCTTACTGGTGAGTATGGCAACGCCAAACAGGAACTCGATCGGCTAACCTCGATGAAGGCAAATTTCGAGAAAAGCCAGAAGGAGTATTTCCAACTTAAAGAAAACCTCGAGAGGGTTCTGGTCCAGATGCCCGAGCAGAAGGACATTCCAAACTTGCTCAGACAGGTATCCTTCGTCGGGCAGGAAGCTAAACTGAGGATCAAATTCTTTGAGCCCAAAGCCCTTCAGTCAAAAGAGTTTTATCGTGAGCTGCCGTTTGAACTGAGGTATTCAGGCGGATATCACAATGCGGGCTACTTCTTCGACGGGGTAAGAAAGTTGGACAGGATCATCCATGTGGCTAATTTTTCCCTTGAAGCAAAACTCGTAGCCTCTAAATTGACAATAGAGGGTTCCTGCCTCGCAAAGACCTACGTTTACGACAAACAAATGGCACAGGAACAAGTAAAGGAGAAGCCTAAAGAAATAAAGGACGAGAAGAATGCGCCGACTGTTAAGAAATAAGTTCGTTATGACTTTCCTCCTCGTTTGCCTGGCCCCTGTCACGGTTTTTTCACAGGCAAAGACCGAAACAAAGAAGAGTGGTGCTGCGGATCAGGATTTTTCCTACACGTCCAAAGATCGCAGGGATCCCTTTGAGCCGGTATTCCTGGCCAAGGTAAAGCAGCGTCAGGTTAGCGGCACGCTGAAGGAAGGCTATGAATTGGAGGAGCTGAAGCTCGTCGGCATGCTCAAGAGCGGCGGAGCGAAGTTCGCGATGATGGAAGACATGCAGGGCAAAGGCCTGCTCTTCAAACAAGGAGACTTCGTGAACAAGACCACGTGGATCATGGATATAGACGATGAAAAGGTGATTATGGCCTACAAGATAAAAGGGGACATTCGAAAGTTCGCTATAGATATTCCCCGGAGATAAAGAGGGTGAGCCATGTATAAAAGGTGTACGCTATATGTTTTCATCATGATCATGATGCCTTTGCTCGTGTTCGGGCAGGTGCTCAAGCCGCCAACATCGAAGGTGTCCTTCGATTTCATGGATGCTGACGTGCGAAACGTTCTGAGGGTGCTCTCCGATGTATCCAAGAAGAATATCGTGATTTCCGAGGATGTGAAGGGAAAGGTGACCATCAAACTCGAAAATGTTACCTACGATGAGGCACTGGACGTGATTCTTCAGGGCAGCGACCTCGCGAGAATAGATGAAGGAAATGTCATCAGGGTGGTGACGGCAAAAAGGTTTTACGACGAACGCGACCGGTACCGGAAAGATAGGGCAGAGATCCTGAAGGAAAAAGATACAAAACAGAAATTAGAAGAGGAGTTTGTCACGGAGAATCTCTTCCTCAACTATCTGGATGCCACAGACGTCGGGGTTATGTTGAGGGGGATGCCGGGGGGGATGCCGGGGGCAGCAGCGGGCACGAATACCAGGGGGCTCCTCACGCCCAACGGCGCTGTGAGCGTTGTGAAGTGGACAAATGCCATCATCCTGAAAGACACCAGGGACAACGTGCAGGACCTGATAAAAAGGATCAAAGACATGGACATACCGCCTGCGCAGGTGCAGATCGAAGCCAGGATCGTCCAGGCCACTACCAATTTCTCACGGGACCTGGGGATTCAATGGGGTGCGGATTACCGAACGCGCGTGGGGGGGAGCAACACGGAGTTGACCGGGCTGAGAAACGCTGGTACTTCTGGCACCCCCGCTGATTCTTCGGCTACTACCTACAACTCTCCCACTGGTAGTTTAGGGATGAGAAATTCGACGGTTGCGTTCCCCTATAACCTTAATCTTCCCGCTACTCCCGCAGTCGGTACCCCGGGGGGGCTTGGCATCTTCGTCGGCGGCCTGGCGGATTCGCTCTTGTTGGATGCACAACTCTCTGCCCTGGAGGCCCAGGGCAAGGGGAAGATCATCTCATGCCCGAAGGTCATCACCTCTCACAACCAGACGGCAAAGATCAGCCAGGGTACGCAGATTCCTTATCAAACGATCTCACAGAACTATACCACAATAGAGTTTAAGGACGCCGTGCTGAGTCTGGAGGTAACACCCATTGTCGCGAAAGACGGAAATATCCGCTTGAAGATAAGGGCGACAAAGGACAAGCCCACCGTTATAGCGGGGAGCCCCGTGCCCGGTATAGACAAGAAAGAGGCGGTGTCCGAGGTACTTATCAGAGATGGGGAAACAGTGGTCCTGGGAGGCATCTATGAATCAGAGGACGACTCGAGCGAGTCGGGCCTGCCTGGGTTGAAAAACATTCCTCTTCTCGGCTGGTTATTTAGATCTAGCGATGTGACGAAAACAAAAGCGGAGCTTCTGATCTTCATTACACCAACGATCATAAAGAATCTATACAAAGCAGAGGGATAAATGAAACGGACATACCTATTCATAGCATGCTGTTTTCTGCTCTTTCAGAGCACGGCATTGGCAGAGGGGGAGAAGAGGTATCTTCAAGGCGAGATTATTTCCTCCTTCACTGACAGACTAGATCTTTCGTTGGGCGACAAGGTCATCATAAACTTGGGCAAAGCTCTGGGGGCAGCCAAAGGAGACGTCGCCAAAATTGCCCGACGCGGCGCTGAAGACCCATTGACCAATACTCTGGGCCAGTGCGCCATCATTGAAACAGACGAAGCATCAGCGGTGTGCGAGATCATCCAGAGTAAAATGGAGATATACAGGGGTGACTCGGTCTTTTTGAGATCGGTGAACGTCTATGCGGATGCCGCCCTCCGCCCGCTAGCTCTCAAGACCTTGGATAGTGTGGTCAGTCCGTATGATCCGAGTAAGAAGCTATCTGTTTATGTATATAACATCTTCGACGAAAAGAATGATGTCACGGCCTTATCCGAGAGGATCAGGCGAGAAATAGTGGAAGTGATGCGGCAGAAAAGCAGGATTAAACTCGCAGACGGCGACGCAACGATGGAGGTTTTTTATCCGACCGACGACATGCACTGGGCAGGCGATGTCCGGCAGTTTATGAAAAAGGCTAACGTGGATGTCCTGATAACGGGTATCTACGGCATCCAGAAGGATCAGCTGGTCGTCTCAATCTATAAGATCGACCTGCGTGGGGACGACAAAAGGATAAGCTTCCCTCTCCCGGTTCAGCAGATCTATGGGCAACTGGCATCCGAGGTACGGATCCCCTATCAGAAAATCGAAAAAAAGGAACAGGTCTTCTGCTACTTCGTCTTGAAGCCCTTCTTCTATGTTCCTGCGAAGGATGAAAAGACAGCTCTGATTAAATTTGAGGCGGACGGAAATCCTTTTATCGAGTACAGCATGAAGAGGGACGACTTCAACATCATTAGCCCTGTCGATATCGCGGTGCAGATAGACGATAACGATGAAGCGGCTTTCACTCTTTCCCGTGGGAAGCCTCAGCAGCTTGTTGCTTTCACAAAAGGCACGCACCGCGTATCCGTGTCGTTCAGGCGGGGATATTACTTCAACGAGAATTTGCTCTACAGATCGAAAAACCTCCTCACAAAAGAGGCTCTCCTCGATATAAGTAAAAGTACCAGTATTCTCGTCGATCTGTCAGCAAACCCCCTGCCCGACAAACAGCCGATCACTATCCAGGTATTCGATAGAGTGGGTAAGGAGCGCCAACTCCTGCGCCCCATCAGGAGACTGGAAGATGATACTCTGGTGGAAACATTTAAGGATTAGTGGTACGATAGACCACAGCCGGCTATCAGCCACAACAGATTCCCAAGACAGAGCCGTCTGAATCTATCAGCCGAACATGGCGAGCCCGGAAGTACCCGGGGGTACCCCGAAGTGGGTCCTGGGTGGGCTACAGGGGGCGACGCAAGCCCCTCACATGGGTCAGAGCATCGTCAGGCTTTCCAAGTTTCTCGCTTATGCAGGCGTGGCATCGCGCAGAAAAGCCGATAACCTCATCACCTCCGGAAAGGTTAAAGTAAACAATTTAGTCGTATTAGAACCATTCTTTAGAGTTACGCCTCATGTAGACGTTGTAACTGTTGATAACACAATAATTAATTATCAGGTGCGCTTCAAATACATAGCGCTGTACAAGCCCGTAGGCTACCTCTCTGACCTGGCGGACAAGCAGAACCGTAAGCTCGCCCGAGCCCTTCTCACTGACGAGGAGCGCCTCTTCCCCGTCGGCAGACTTGATTACCAGTCGGAAGGGCTCATTCTCTTCACCAACGACGGGGCCTTCGCACAACGCGTGATGCACCCTCGCTACGAGGTGGAAAAGGAGTACGTGGTCAAGTTGAGGGGTAAACTTGACCCCCAGGATATACAGACCGCAATTGCAGGTCTATTTATCGAGGGCGCGCGCTATGCCTTCGACAGCATAACGCTGGTACGTGCGGAAAAGGAAAACGCTTGGTACCGTATCACCATTCATGAAGGCAAAAACCGGTTGATACGGAAGGTGGCCGAGACACTGCGTCACCCCGTGGTCAGGTTGCGGCGAGTCCGCATTGGCCAGGTCCGTCTTGGCCGTATGCTCCCGGGGAGCACAGGCATCTAACCCCAGGAGAACTTGCCTCTTTGATACGCGACTAACTGCCCGAGACCAACGGGTCCACTTCAAGCGTGTGAAGGGCTCACGCATAGCGTGACAATTCGGAGGATATTTTGATTGACACTGGCGCTCAGGTTCCGCTAACATATAACATCCCATGGACAGCAAGAGCTATGCAAAGTGGGCCGATATTCTAAAGACGCTCGGCCACCCTATACGCATACGCATTCTCGAGAGCCTTCTCGATGCCGAGAAGTGCGTGGGCACAATCTGGGCTAGCCTGGATCTTCCTCAATCGACTGTGTCGCAGCATCTCTCTCTCCTGCGAAGTAAGGGCATTGTCGAGCACGAACGTTGCGGCTCGAAGGTGAAGTACTTTCTTAGGGACCGGCGCATCGGGGAGATCATCAAGTTGATCAAGACGCGATAGTTAACATAATATCTCTTATCAGTACCATCAACCACCTAACACTCGCTCCTTAGCAAACCAGATCATCCAAACGTACCGCTTTTGGCGTCCTCCCTCCTCATTATACCGTACACCATCACACCATACCAGAAGGCCCCGTAAACTCTCGCTATGTATTCTCCCGAGCAGTGCACGACCAGCGTCTAGCCAGCGCGCCCGGTCCGGCGCAAAAAGGTCCCATCCGCCCCTTCGCCCCCCCGGTACCTTAACCCAGAGCTGTGGCCCTGCCTCCAAGGCAACAAACATACACAAATCGGCAACCATGCTTACTGCTTGCTGGAGATCAGATGGAGTGCGCGGTGAGGCCACAACGGGTATAAACTTCATTTTGGCCATTGCGACTAAGAATTAGGTTTACAAAATTCAATCCTGGTCGTACAATATAGCAGAGGTTGGGGACACTGATATGGACCATGGAAAAGGTAGCAATGTAAGCAAGTTATACAGATCATTTGAGTCTCAGCTTGAGGTTCTGGCCGAAAGACTGCTTACCACAAAGATAAACGATGATGAAAATACCCTTGGTGGGGTTCAACTCATGATCGAGCGCATATTCATCAAGGCTGCCATGAGAGTTGCGAACAGCAATGTTTCCAAGGCGGCAAAGCTCCTTGGGATGAGCAGAAACACGCTTATCAGAAAGCTGAAGGCCCCCGGCTGATAAACAGCGGTTGAGGTAAAGAGTAAAGCAAACGTTAAGGTTGAGCGAAAAACGGCATGTTAACCTTAATCTGTTTTATCTTTTTCCTAAGTACCTAGACGTAGCTGGCGATAAGATCTCCCACTTCTCTTGTTCCCATGCCCATCTTGCCGGCCTCGAGGGACTTGATGTCTCCTTTAAGAGCGCGCACGACCGCTTCCTCGATAGCGATGGAGGCCTTCTCCTCGCCAACGAACTGCAGCATCATGCCGCCTGCGAGGATGGCAGCAAGCGGGTTTATCTGATTCTTACCCGTATATTTGGGCGCAGAGCCGCCAATAGGCTCAAACATGGACACAGCGTAAGGGTTGATGTTGCCTCCGCAAGCGATCCCCATGCCGCCCTGAATCATAGCACCGAGATCGGTAATGATATCGCCAAACAGGTTGTCCGTAACGGCTACGTCGAACCATTCGGGATTTTTCACCATCCACATGCAAGCAGCATCCACATGGCTGTAATCCGTTGTTATGTCAGAATATTCTTTCGCGATCTCGTAGAAGGCGCGCTCCCAGAAATCGGAGGCATACGTAAGAACATTCGTCTTGCCGACCAGGGTGAGCTTCCTGGCCTTGTTCCGCTTACGTGTGTAGTCAAAGGCAAACCTGAGGCACCGCTCCACGCCTTTTCGCGTGTTGATCGATTCCTGAACGGCTATTTCATCGGAAGTCCCTTTCTTGAAGAACCCGCCGGCGCCCGTGTACAACCCTTCCGTGTTCTCACGCACGACAACAAAGTCAATCTCATTAGGTCCCTTGTTTCTGAGCGGCGTCTCAATCCCCGGGTAGAGCTTGACCGGCCGTAGATTGATGTAGAGCTCAAGTTCAAACCGGGCGCGCAGGAGTATCTGCTTTTCCAGGATACCGGGCTTGACATCGGGATGGCCAATGGCGCCAAGATAAAGGGCATCCTGAGCCTTAAATTCGGCAAGAACGCTGTCCGGCAGCAAGTCACCCGTCTTCAGATAACGATCGCCACCGACATCGTAAACCGTATACTGAAGACCGAAGCCAAATTTCTTAGCCGCGGCGTCCAGAACTTTTCTACCCTCGGCAATAACCTCCGGGCCGGTTCCATCGCCAGGAATAACTCCAATCTTATATGATTTAGCCATGCTCAACTCCTCAAGGATTTTTATGAACTGCCGTTACCAGACTGCAGGGCTAAGGCCTTTGCCCCGATGTCCTTCCGATACTGCATGCCTTCAAAGGATATGCAGGAGACTGCGTCGTAGACCTTTCGTATCGCATCCCTGTACGTCTCACCTAGTGCCGTGACACCGAGCACTCTGCCTCCGGACGTGTAATACTCTTTGCCAATCTTCTTCGTGCCTGCATGAAAAACAAAAACATCTTTGCTCTGCCTTACTTCATCCAGCCCACGTATGAGCTTTCCCTTTTCCGGCTTTTCCGGATAACCGCCGGACGCAAGCACAACACATATCGACACGCCACCCTTCCACGCAATCCCCCCTACCCCATCGAGCTTCCCTTCCACGCACGCTCTAAGAATGGGCAGAATATCGCTCTCCATCTTGAAGAGGATGGGCTGCGTCTCCGGATCACCGAAGCGGGCATTGAACTCAAGGACAAACGGTTTTTTGGCCTCGATCATGAGCCCGCCGTACAGCACCCCCTTGTAGGTTATGCCTTCGTTCCGCAGCGCGGCCACGGTCTTTTTCATGATTGTGGCGTTGATCTCCTCTTCCATCGGACTATCCAGGAAGGGGACTGGCGTGTAAGCGCCCATACCTCCAGTGTTTGGCCCCAGATCATTATCCAGGAGCGCTTTGTGATCCTGGGACGGCAGCATGGGAAGTATCGATCGCCCATCTGTAAACGCAAGGTATGAAGTTTCAATGCCATTCAGGAACTGTTCCACGATGATATGACTGCTCGCCTCTCCAAACAGCGAATCAACCAATAACTCCCTGGCTGCCTTTTCGCCCTCGCTGCTCTCTTTGATAACGTACGCTCCCTTGCCGGCGCAAAGCCCGTCTGCTTTCACCACATAAGGGGGTTTCAATGCCTGAATGTGGCGCTGCGCCTCGTCAAACGCTTCGAAAATCTTGAAGGGCGCCGTGGGGATACCGTGGCGTCCCATCAGTTGCTTTGCAAAGATTTTGCTGGTCTCTATACGGGCTCCTGCAGCCCGTGGCCCAAAGATCGGCATGCCTTTACTCTCAAAGGCGTCAACAATCCCGGCCGCGAGAGCATTCTCAGGACCGACGACCACGAACTCAATGCGCTCCCTCTTTGCAAAATCAAGAAGCCCCTCTATGTTCATGGCCTCAAGCTCCACGCAAGTGGCGAAATCCCCGATGCCGCCATTGCCTGGTGCGCAAAAGATCGCCTCCACCTTGGGAGACTGGGAGAGTTTCCAGACGAGGGCGTGCTCTCTTCCACCGCCCCCTACGACGAGTATTCTCATGCACACCTTCCCTTACAACGTCGCCTGCGATAGGTAGGTATAGATAGCCTTGTCATACTCCGACGTAGTCTGGAAGACTTTCTTTGCGAGATAGAAACGGAACCCCTCTGACGTCTCGCCCTTGTGAACCTTCATCTCTTCCATGACTCTCGAGTAGTCCGCAGGGTCGATCACGACGGTGACGTACTTGAAGTTCTTGGCAGCGGCCCGTATCATGGACGGACCGCCGATGTCGATATTCTCTATTGCTTCCTCGAACGTACACCCCTTACTGATGACTTCCCTGAAGGGATAAAGGTTTACGACGATAAGGTCGATGCGCTTGATGTTGTGGGTCTTCATGGCATCGACGTGGTCGGCTTTGTCGCGTATACCAAGGATACCGCCTGCTACTTTGGGGTGAAGTGTTTTAACCCTTCCATCCATGATTTCCGGGAAACCTGTGTACGCGCTGATATCGATGGTACCCACACCCTGCCCATCAAGGTACTTCTTTGTTCCTCCGGTGGACATGATTTCCACATCGTAGCTTTTCAAAAAAGAGCCAAGCTCTCCTAAGCCTGACTTATTCGACACACTGATCACCGCCCGTTCTATCTTCATGCATTTCTCCCTTCAGGATATTAATAATGAGTAAGGTATCGGAACGATCTTGGAGACATAATGATAATTTTAGAGGCTCGGTTTGTCAACAGAATTGTCGCCCTCAACTCTCCTTTTGGACGTAAAAAAGTATATCCCCCTGCTGAACCGTCCGGAGGATATGTTGTGACTCCAGCCTCTTGAGCCGGTCCGCTGCCTCGTCCCGCGCAATGCCTGTCACGCTTGCCACATCGTCAATGGTCAAGGCACGTCTCTTTAGGATTTCGAGTACTCTAGCTGGCCCAGTCATCGATCCCCAGAGCCTCCGACCTCTTGTCGAATCCAGTGATAACTTCACAACGCGCCCCCAGTATCTGGCCGATCCTGGCGAGTTCTGACGCCTCCAACGGCCTTGCTCCCTCATCGGGGGCGGGGCGTGTGATGGTATTGAGCTGTATCTTGTCAACGGCAATGCTGTCGAGAACTGATCGGAACGCTTCAAGCTCTTCAGGCGCATCATTCATGCCTCTTACGAACATGATCTCAAGCCAGATTTTCCCCTTGAAGGCGCTCCGGAAGGTTCGCAGCCCTTTCACCACATCATCGACAGAGATGGAGGGGTGAGGTCTGTTGATCTTGCGGAATGTTTCCTCGCCCACAGCATCAAGTGACGGCAGCACAACGTCTGCCGCCAACAAATCGCCGCGGACATCTTCTCGGAGAAGCAATGACCCATTGGTGATCACAGCCAGCGGCGTCTCTGTTTTCCTCTTCAGCTCTCGGAGCATCCAGCCAAGGTCTTTATTGAGCGTCGGCTCTCCTGAACCGGAAAAGGTGATGACATCAACAGCATTCGCTTTCTGTAGATGCTGCAGTACCTCTCCGATCAGCTCTTCCCGATCAAAAAAGCATTTTCTCTCTGCCTCCACGCAGGTTGTCTTCCCGACCTGGCAGTAAACGCAGTCAAAATTACAATATTTCCGAGGGATGGGGTCGACCCCTAGCGAAAAGCCCAAGCGCCTTGAAGGAACCGGTCCGAATACGTGCCTGCTCATTCGAGTATTTTAACTTATTTGGACGTAAGAATCACCTGCGACAGATGAAAAGAGGCTTTTTGCGGCTGAATTGCTGTTAGCCTTCGGCTTGATTGTATTGACTTTTAGACCATGATATATTAAACATTAAAGATAGATGGGCGGTTAGCTCAGATGGTTAGAGCGCTGGTCTCACATACCAGAGGTCGCAGGTTCGATTCCTGTACTGCCCACCATCTCATTTTACTCGGGGGATCTCATGTCCGGCCATAGCAAATGGAGCACCATTAAACACAAGAAGGGTGCCGCCGACGCGCGGCGGGGCAAGATATTTACGAAGCTGATTAAAGAAATTACGACGGCTGCGCGCATAGGCGGTGGTGACGTCGAAGCCAACTCCAGACTTAGGGTTGCGGTCCTGAAAGCAAAAGCCGAGAACATGACCAAGGATAATATAGAGAAGGCCATAAAGAGGGGCACCGCTACAATGGAAGGCGGCGAGGCTTACGAGGAATATATTTACGAAGGATACGGTCCGGGGGGCACGGCGGTGCTCGTAGAAGCGCTAACCGACAATAAGATGAGGACCTCGGCCGACGTACGACATTGCTTCTCTAAGCATAATGGCAACCTTGCGGAAGCAGGAAGTGTCTCCTGGCTGTTTTCGAAGAAGGGATACATCTCCTTCGACAAAACGACTGTTGACGAAGACCGGATCATGGAGCTGGCCCTTGACGCAGGCGCGGAGGACGTGAGAGAGGATGATGGCGTCATCGAAGTAATCACGGATCTGGCCGGCTTCGAGAAAGTGAAAAAGGCATTTGACGAAAAGAACATGAAATATATCGTTGCCGAGGTCAGCATGATCCCGCAGACATCGGTAAAACTGGAAGGCAAGCACGCGGAGACCATGTTGAAACTGATGGAGGCCTTAGAAGACTCGGATGACGTTCAGGCTGTCCACGCCAACTTCGATATCTCGTCGGAGGAGATGGAGAGGCTCAGCCAATAAGTATTAGCCAAACGCATTTGAAGTTTGTCGCCCAAATTCCAAATCCGGTACTCCTGCAGTATCGAAATCTCAAACAAATCCTAATGCTCAAAATTCTCAAACGAAAATGCCCGGTGACGCGGCAGGCGCTGCGTTTGGAACATTTGACATTGAGTATTGTTTAGAATTTGGAATTAGATTTAGAATTTGAAGTATTGACACTTGGGATTCGACTCAACCTTCTTTTCTTTGCTTCCGCTGAAGAGCTCCATGTTCTGGGCCTTGCCGCCCACAGTGAATCCAAGGTGGAGATAAGCCTTATCAGAGGCCTTTCTGCCCTGGGAAGTCCGCGTCAAAAAACCCGTTTTAAGAAGATAGGGTTCGACGACTTCTATGAGCACATCGGACTCTAACTGAAGCGTGGCAGCCAAAGCTTCTATCCCTACGGGGCCACCCTTGTAATTGAGGATGATGGTGCTGAGAAGCTTTCGATCCACATCGCCCAGTCCATGATCGTCGATGCCTTCGAGGGCCAGCGCCTCCATGGCTACCGAGAGTGTGATCGAGCCTTGGGCCCTCACCTGCGCATAATCGCGCACGCGTTTGAGCAGCCTGTTGGCAACCCTCGGGGTGCCTCTAGCCCTGCGGCCTATCTCATACGCGCCCTCTTCATCAACAGACACTTGCAAAATCGATGCGGAACGTTTTATGATGCGGACGAGCTCTTTTTCTCCGTAGAAATCAAGGTCTCTCACGATACCGAAGCGTTCCCGCAATGGAGAAGAGAGCAGGCCTGAGCGCGTGGTCGCCCCAATCAGCGTGAAGCGTTCCAGCCTGAACCTGTGCGTGCGTGCGTGCACCCCTTTGTCAAAGATGAAGTCAACCGCGAAATCTTCCATGGCAGGGTAAAGAAACTCCTCCACCACTTTGGGCAGCCGGTGTATCTCGTCAATAAAGAAAACGTCGCCCCGCTCAAGGTTGGTGAGCACCCCCATCAGGTCTCCGCCCTTTTCGAGAGCCGGGCCTGATGAGGTGACGATCCTTGTCTGCATTTCCTTTGCTATGATGTGTGCCAGGGTGGTCTTCCCCAATCCCGGCGGGCCATTAAACAGAATATGTTCTAAAGGCTCGTTTCTTTGCACGGCGGCTTCTATTGCGATCTGTAGTGTCTCGACGACTTTTTCCTGTCCGATGTATTCGGACAGGATGGCCGGCCTCAACGTGGCGTTGGTTTCCTCATCCGCAGGACTATCAGATTTCAAGAGGTCGGGGAGGTTATCGGTTTCCTCGTAGATCACGTCTTCTGTCCTCTGTATACTTCCTCAAAGAGTTCCTCTGACGTGCTCATAGCAGGATTCCTTTTGAGCGCGTCATCAATCATCTTCCTGGCCTCGTACACTTTGTGACCCAGCTGAGTGACCATTACATCCTCTACTTCCTTCCGGAAGTCGTCTGGGGCCGCTGCAGGCAGCTCTATATCGGGCATCAATGCATATTTAGCGACTTTACCTTTCAGCGTAGCAACTATCTTCTCGGCCTTGCGTTCGCCTATACCTTTCAATTGCCTGAGCGCCTTGACGTCTTTTTCCTCGATGAACCTGGCTATCTCCCTTACCGGCCGGCCAAGGGCCCTGACAGCCGCCAGCGGACCGATATCTTCGACAGATATGAAGAGCTCGAAGAACTCCTTATCCAGCCCTGATCTGAATCCGATAAGAACGGGCTTGGGCTGTCTCTCAGTCTGATGATAGGAGACATGAAGCCCCAGGCCCCCATCGATGGTTGCCGTGCGTTTGATCTCGTTCATCACGTAGGCCGGAATAAGCAACTCGTAGCCTATCCCGCCAACCAGCAGGGTGATCCTGTCGGCATAAATGCTTTTTAAGCGGCCTTCAAGATATGAAATCATCTTATTTCAGCGTAACCCTTTCTGTAATAGGCTGTCAATGCCACTGCAAGGGCGTCGGCTGCGTGGGGGGAGGAAAGCTCCTCGATGCCAAGAATTCGCTTGGTGGTCGATTTGATCTGGTTCTTCGTGGCGCTTCCACTGCCGACGAGCGCGTTTTTTACCTCTTTCGGTGTGATTTCCAGAATCGGCAGCCTGATGCTGATGCGCGCTCAAATAGATGATCCCGAGCACTTCACCGAGTACGATCCCGGCCTTCGGGTATCTCACCAATGAAAAAACGTTTTCGATCGCCAGCAATTCCGGACACACCGTAGTCATCAGATGATTGATGTCTTCAAAGAGCTGAAAGAGTCTTTTGGCTATGGGATCGGCCGGAGAGGTAGCTATGTGGCCAGCCCCGCGGAGCGTGACAGAATTCCTCCCACAAAAAATAGCCCCGAAACCTGTACTCGCCAGTCCGGGGTCCAAACCAAGAATAATCATGGTAAATGTTCCATTGGTTTAATTGGTTTCATTGGTTGTGAATGTTAGATCTGAATCTTGGCATAACCAATTGAACTATAAACTAATCAAACTAATCGAACAAAGGGTTCTACGGCAGGGTAACTCTCTTTACCTCTCCACTTGCTCCCTCAAACTTGGTGTCTTTCCCATCAAAGAAGAGTTTGACACCCCCCGCATTCCCAACGAGCAAGTCAAACTTGTCCCTGGCTGTAAACATCACAACCTCTTCAGGGTTGAGCATTACTTCCTTCTTTTCTGCGCCGTCTATCACGATCCTTATCCATGTCCTTTCCTGGCAGGCAATCATCAGTTTTTTGGTCTCGTTTCCCACGGGCCAGTTCGCCTGCGTGTCAGGTGAATTACGGGCGACCGTCTCGTACTGCGGCGGCAGTGAGATCTCTCGCTGCCCGTGGAGGAACAGCAGTAGTGTGATAATCGCTACTACGGCTATAGAACCTCCGAGGATAGCCTTTCTCACCCGAGGCCTCTCTCTCCATTCCCTGACCCTTGTCGGGACCTGAGTCTCCGTCCGGCCCAGCGGACGAACACTTGGCGTCTCATGCCCCTTCGCAAGTTCGGGAGCTATCCGCTCATATACGTTCAGGTACTTTGCATACTGTGTGCTGTACCCCTTCACATAGATGGCGTGCGGCAACGCACTCCAATCACCGGATTCGATCGCGCGGATGACGGATTTCTTCAGATAGAGGACTTCAGAGGCTTCCTCCACGGACAAGCCCCTTTGCTCTCTGGCCTTCCTTAGAATTTCTCCAATTTCGACAAGATCGAACGGCATGATCACCTTTTATCGGCCGCTATTCGCGCCGGGTCAAGCTCCCGGGCAAAAAGAACTCACATTCTCCACAGGACAACGGCTCGCCTTAAGCTCCCAATTCGTCCCGGTGAATGTTCCGCTAAATAGATAAGATAAAACATCCTCAGCATTTTTTGCCAGTATTATTTTGACCGTTGCCAACTGTTCCTCTCGAATTTCAGAAAGATCCTCTCTGTTTCTCCAGGGGATTATAATCTCTTCTGTGCCGTGGCGCAAACCCGCAAGCACCTTCTCTTTTATCCCGCCCACCGGCAGGAGTTCCCCGGAAAGGGTCAGTTCGCCGGTCATCGCAACCGTCTGCCTTACAGGAATATCTTTCACCATCGAGACAAGCGCAACCAGGATAGTAATGCCCGCTGACGGTCCATCCTTCGGGATGCTGCCTTGCGGCACATGGATGTGGATATCCCGTTCATCGTAGAAAGCAGGGTCCAGACCGAGCCTCTCAGCATTAGACCGCAAATAACTCAGGGCGGCCTGGGCAGACTCTTTCATAACATCTCCTAGGGAGCCTGTGAGCAGCAATCCTGAACGCCCTTTCATGGTCTTGGCTTCTATGAATATAATGTCTCCGCCCGCCTCTGTCCAGGCCAGTCCGCATGCCACTCCCGGTTTGTCCGTAGCGTCGATACCCGTCGCACGATATTTTTGCTGACCAAGCAGGAGACGGACTGTCGCGTCATCCACAAACCTCGGGCACTCCCCTTTTTGTGCGAGCGACTTGGCACATTTTCTGAACACTGAACCTATTTCCCGTTCGAGGTTGCGGACACCCGCCTCTCGCGTGTAATCCCGTATAAGGGTTCGTATGGCTCCTTCGTCAAACGCGATCTCTTCTTTGCCGAGCCCGTTCTCCCTTTTCTGTTTGGGGACAAGGTGATCGAGGGCAATCCTAACCTTTTCCTC
Organism: uncultured delta proteobacterium; assembly: GCA_963835605.1. Taxonomy (GTDB): domain Bacteria; phylum Desulfobacterota; class Syntrophorhabdia; order Syntrophorhabdales; family WCHB1-27; genus JADGQN01. The sequence goes on from CAWIHO010000085.1 coordinate 58,645, forward strand.
CTCAGTATACCCGGAGACCTGGACAACCTCCATTCTGTCACGCAAAGGCGCCGGGATAGAGTGCATGAGGTTGGCAGTCGTTATGAACATAACGCCGGAAAGGTCAAAGGGGACATCAAGGTAGTGATCCTTGAAGGAATGGTTCTGCTCGGGATCAAGCACCTCAAGAAGCGCTGACGCCGGATCGCCCCGGAAGTCATTTCCGAGCTTATCCACCTCATCAAGCATGAGCACCGGATTATTTGTCTCCGACCTGCGCAATTCCTGAATGATCCTTCCGGGCATAGCTCCGACGTACGTCCTTCGATGGCCCCTGATCTCCGCCTCGTCCTTGATTCCCCCGAGAGACATACGTACGAACTTTCTGCCGGTGGCTCTGGCTATAGACATGCCAAGGGATGTCTTGCCTACCCCGGGGGGACCGACGAAACAGAGGATGGGCCCCTTCATACTCTCATTCAACTTTCTCACCGCAAGAAACTCGAGAACCCTCTCTTTGACTTTCTCCAGACCGTGGTGGTCCTCATCCAGGATCGCCTGCGCTCTGTTTATATCCAGGCTGTCCTCTGTTCGTTTGGCCCAGGGCATGCTCGCCAGATAATCAAGATAGGTTCTCGAAACTGTGTATTCGGCGGACGCCGGATTCATGCGTTCAAGGCGCGCCAGCTCCTTCTGGGCGATCTCACCGATCTTCTCCGGCATGCCGCTGGTCTTGATTTTCTCTTTGAGCTCCTTCACATCGTCCAGATGGGTATCGTCCTCTCCAAGTTCCCTCTGTATGACCTTCATCTGCTGCCGAAGCATGAAGTCTTTCTGCGACTTGCCTATCTCCTTGGCCACTTCCAGCTGAATCTTGGCCTTTATCTGAAGCGACTGGACCTCTTTGCTCAGGAGCAAAAAGACTTTCTTCAGCCGTTCTGCCGGCTCCAGAGTTTCCAGGATATCCTGCTGCTCTGCCATATCATTGGCGAGATAACTTGCCATCAGATCCGCGAGCTTGCCAGGTCGTTCGACGTTACCTATTAACCTCACCACCTCTTCGGAGAGGGGTGCGCCAAAGCTCAAACAAACTTTGAGAAGGGCGTTTATACTTTGAGTGAGCGCCTCAGTGATCACGTTTGGTTTTTCGGGTTCATTGATGAGTTCTGCCTCTGCTACCAGGCAAGGGACATCTTCAAGGATCTTTCTGAGCCTGAATCTCTGTCTCCCCTCAATGACCACCCGCAGCAAGTGCTTTTCATCCCTCGAGTACTGAAGCACCCTCCCGGTCGCACCAATGGTAAAAAGATCTTTGCAGGTGGGCTCCATGACGCCCGGGTCTTTCACTGCGACAAAACCCAACGAGAGATCCGATTCCAGAGACTCAACAAATGGCTTGATATGGATCTCGTCCTGGAAAACCAGAGGAACGATCATGGAGGGAAAGAGCGCGATTTCTCTCAGAGGCAGTACGATAGTCCTTACGAGCGCCATAGACACAAAGACATTTTAAACAATCTACCGGGGCTTGTCAAAATGTCCGAAAATAGCTTTCAGGCTTTAGCTATCAGCCATGGGCAGGAGCAGGAGCAAGACAAGGCTCACCCTCCTTGGCTGAAGATTCGCATTATTCGCATGGGGGGTTTACTTCCCGCCGGTTTGCGGCTCTGCAGGGAGGGCTGGCTGTTTGGGCTGAGTCTCACCCTCACCGGTCTTTATGATTATGATCTCGATCCGACGGTTCTTTGCTCGATCCTCTGCGGAGTCATTGGACGCAATGGGTCGGTACTCGGCATAGCCCGATGCGGAAATGCGTTCGGGGGGGAACCCCTGTCGTTCTACGAGGTACCGCACCACCTCGGTTGCCCTTCTCACGGAGAGCTCCCAGTTGGATTTGAACTCGCTGGTGTTGATCGGCACATTATCCGTGTGGCCTTCCACACGCACGTGATTGGGCATATTCTTGAGCACCGGCGCTATACCATCGAGGGCGCTTCGCGCCCTGGGAGTGAGATCCGCCTTTCCCGTGTCAAAGAAAGCCTTCTCCATGGCGCGCACAACCAGACCCCGTTCATCAGATATCAGAGATATCTTTTGCATGGTATCTGCGGCACCCTTGTCTCCAATCTCCCGTATTTCTTTCTCCAGTTGCTCCTTGAGGGCTGCAACATTCTCTGCACCCCCCTTAAACGAAAGCTCTATCGGTACTCGCCCGGCCACATTGCCCGTTGCCAGTACGGCATTGCTCCCCGTAAATATGGCTTTCAGATGTGCCGCCACCTCCTGGTACTTCTTGGAATCCTGCTTGGACATGGTATACATCAAGATGAAGAAGGCCAAAAGAAGCGTAATCAGGTCAGCATACGTAATGAGCCAGCGCTCAAGGCTGCTCGTGCTCTTCCTCTGGTTTCCTCTCTTTCTCATCAATCCTCCTCGCCTCTCAAGTCCGGGATCAAGAAAGAGAGCAGCTTCATCCTGATGACCCTGGGATTATCGCCCATAGCGAGAGACATCACGCCTTCCGTGATGATTTCGAGGCAGAGACCTTCATCCTGGTGCCTGGCCTTCAATTTGTCTGAGATGGGAAGGTATATGAGGTTAGCAAGAGCCACACCCCACAGGGTCGCGATGAATGCTCCGGCAATCGAAGAGGCAATGTTTGAGCTGTTCTCCAGGTTCGACAACGCGTGGATCAGGCCAAGAACAGTCCCCATGATGCCCAGCGTCGGAGAAAAGCCTCCCATCTTCTGAAAGAAAGCAGCCCCGGACCTGTGTCTTTCCTCAACGTAAGACATCTCGATTTCGAGGATCTCCTTGATCTTGTTTGTCTCGAAGCCGTCTATAGCCAGTTGCAGGGCCTTTTTCAAGAACGGCTCCCTGATGCTCGCCTAGGTCCTTCTCCAGACTGAGAAGGCCATTTTTCCTGGCCTTTTGCGCAAGTTCGTAGATGAGCTCTATCAATTGCTGAGGATTGAGTCTTTTTTCGATGGCTGCAATTTTGATGAGCTCCGGCAGCGCCATCACCTGCTTCAAGGAGGTGGTTACGACCGTTGCACCGAACGTCCCCAGGATGACCAGAAGCATTGCCGGCAGCTGGATGAGAGCGGAAATATGGCCACCCTCCATGAGAAAAGAGCCGAGTAATGCCCCTATACCCAAGACCAGTCCTAAAACCGTCGCTATGTCCATAGCTTATCGATCCTCGAGGCCCTTTCCCGACCGTATCTGCTCGCGCTCTCTTCCGAAGATATATTGAATAAGCAAATCCCGATCAGAGTCGTTGATAGCAAGAAATTTACATGCTATCTCCCAGTCGACCTGGGAGTTTTCCTCACGCTTCACGCTCCTCACAATGCGGCAGAGCACAGGAATTTTCGGGTACGGGAACAGGGGCAGCATCAAGCGAAACTCTGCGTACCCATTTTCCGGCAACGGGACATCAGATACGAAAGAAAGCCCTGACCCGCTGATCTCTAATTCCACGTACCGCCTCGTATACAGATCATCCACACTTGACTTCGTCAGGAGATCGACGATTACGGAAAGCTTCCGATCGAGCACGGTGAGGAAGGAAATGAGTGCTTCTCCATTGGAACCATCGCTCGATTTGTTCTTCTTAGTCTTATCGTTCTGGGGGTGCATGAACACTTGCGTCGGATTGTATTTGACAATATGCTCCAGCCTCAAGAACTCTGCGTGGTCCACGGCCCGAAATTCTATTTCGAGACGATCTCTTAATCGAAAGAACTCCCGTCTCTCACCAGCACCGTTCATCACCCAACCTCCTGCATCGATAGGAAGCTGGAGGCGACATCCGGGTCAAACTGTGAGCCTCCATACTTCTTGATCTCGGCCGTTGCATCTTTCTTGGTCAGCGCTTTTTTATAGGGTCTGTCACTGGTCATAGCATCATAGGCATCACAGACCGCAATGACCCGACAGCAGAGTGGAATCTCGTCCGCCGCTAGCCCGTCCGGGTACCCATGGCCATCAAAACGCTCGTGGTGATGTCTGATTATCCGGGCTTCTTCCGTGAGTATCTCAAACCCTTTCATGATTTCTTCGCCATAGATGGAGTGATCCTTCATCACCGCGTATTCTTCAGGATTCAGGCGTGCGGGTTTGAGCAGGATGGCATCCGGGATGCCGATCTTGCCCAGATCATGCACCGGACCCACAATCCTCAGCGTCTGTTTTTCGTAGTCCTGCAAGGCCATCACCTCAGCCAGCATCTGGCTCATAGCCGTGACACGGCCGCAATGCCCTTCCGTATAAGAGTCCCTCCTGTTGATAGCTATGATCAACGAGGAGAGGGTATGGAGAATGCTGTTGTAAAGGCTCTCGTACAGCATCCGGTTCTCTATCTTTGTTGACACCTTCTCCGTAATCAGCTTAAGGAGGAATATTTCGTCTTCAGAGAATCTGCCGTTCCCGTGCTTTCCGGCAACACTCATAAAGCCGATACACTCACCTTTGATGATTAGTGGTAAGAAGAGCTTGCTCTCTCTTTGGATAAATCCTTTTGACAGAGTTGTCTTTGACAGAAACTCTTTTGACAGGTTCATTTTACGGGCATTGGGAAGTCCTTCACTCTCCCTCTTTTCTACCACGAGCACCATTTCCCCTTTTTCCTTGTCAGCGAGGTAGTAGCCGCAGGAAGGGACTTCCAGGATTTCCCGCACGATCTGGACCATCTTCTCGTACACGTCGTCCACGATACTAAGCGCATTCAACTTGTTGGATATATGGAACATGATGGTCAGTTCTTCAATTTTCTTCTGCAGTCTGCGATTCAAGACCTCTATCTTTTTCTTGTCCTCCAGTCGGTCAAGAATGGTCTTGTTTTCCACAAGCAGCTGCCTCTCCCTTGAGACCCGCATCATAACCATCATCAGTTTGTCCAGCTCGAATGGCTTGATCAGAAAGTCAGAAGCGCCCTTTTTCATGGCGTTGACAACAAAATTGGGGTCGGGATAGCCAGTGATCATTACCACGGCAATGGTCGGATCATGCTGCCTGATGGCGTCCAGCACCGAAATACCATTGATATCGGGCAGATTTATGTCGACTATGGCAATCTCGACCTGGTTATGTTTGAGCATCTCCAAAGCTTTGTTGCCCGTGTCTGCTTTCATCACCTTGCAGTCGCTCAAGGAAAGACAGTCGGACAACAGCTCAAGCGTTTCCAAGCTATCGTCTACAAGCAGGACACTGGAACCCTCAAGCATCATACTATTTTTTCGAAGATCCTCTTCTTGAAATTCTCAAACTCATCGTCCTTTAACAGCCCTTCTTTTCTCAGCCTGTTCAAGTTCTCTATCTCGTTGATAATCTTTTCCGTCCACGACGTTACTTTCGTATATTTGTATCGGTCGATCTCTTCATAGAAGCCTCTGAGCTTCTCCATGAGTGCCTTATTCTTTTTTTTGAGAAGAACCTTGTCCTTCACATTCCTCACGGCTGCCTTCAGCTCTTCCACCTTGAAGGGCTTGATGATGTAATCAAAGGCGCCCGCCTTTATTGCTTCCACAGCGCTCTCCAGGGAGGCATACCCCGTGATGATGATGAACTCGACAAGATCATCTTGTTCTCTGATTTTTTTTATCAGTTCGATGCCCGTTACTTCAGGCATGTTCAGGTCCGTGATAATGAGATCATACGGTGCGTTATAATATCTGTCGAGCGCCTCTTTGCCGTCCTTCGCGGAGTCAACATGGGTGCCGTCTTCCTTGAGCACGTGAACGAGCATTTCTCGTAAAGGCTTGCTGTCCTCAACGACAAGTATTTGCAAGATGTCAGAATTAGGTTTCACGTTTTTTTATCTTCTCGGATACGATTTCATCTATGCGGCCAAAGACCATTTTTCTCATCCCTTCATCTGAGGAAGGTGACTCGTCAGTCGTCCCCGGGTCTTTGCCTGCCGCAGCACCCGCCTCGACTTTGCCTCTCATGCTTTTTATGTATGTTTTGATCACGTTCAGGATCTGGTAGTCGGACAGGTTCACAGAATTCTCCCTCTTAGGTTTATCGGACAGGTACCATCAAACTTAAGGTTTTATGCTGCTTGACAGAGGATCGGTACTGGTGGGCAGGAGGCGTGAATACGGACTCGCATGCCCTCTTCGTGCTTTGTGGGAGAAAAAGGGTTAGCCTTTCCTCCTCAGGCCTTCATTTTCCCTTTTCCTGTCAGAACGGGGATAATTGAGCTTCGGCTTACGACGATAGGAGAAGTCCGGCTGCCCCATGCGATCTTCTTCCAAGGCCTGGCTTGTCAGCTCGATGAAGGTTTTTACGCGGTTCTCGTTCACATGTCCCTCCATGCGAATATAGGCGCCCGTTGATTGGTTTGCACGTAAGATTTGCAACATCCGTGCCTTCTGCAAGGTGGGTGCGTCCATGCCGTGGCAGCTCCTTTGCTTCAGGCTCATGGGAAGCGCAGAGCAGACTCTTCCCTTTATCACTTGTCAGACTTCTGCCGGCCGGGCATCCGAAGTGGCAATTCTACAACAGGCGCCCGGAGCGCTCTCGTCCCTTTTTCCTGGCCCGGTAATAGGCCCGGTGCGCCCGCTGGGCGGTCCGAAGGCCCAAGATGGCCTCCTGGCACCCAATGAGCCTGGTCTTGATACTCTCTCTTACGCGGTCATGTGTCTCTATCACCTGTTCAAGGAGTTGACTCAGCTCCTTGCTATAACCTGACGGACCGTCCTGCCCCCTCTTTACTTTCAGCCTCACGAAGTTTCCCTACGATCTCTTCCTTGCGGCGCATGCAGGCTTCCAGTTCATTTAGATTATCGGCTGTAAGGGCCTGCTTTTCTTTGTCGGCTAATTTGAGCAGTTGCTCGTAAAGCGTCCGAAGCCCCTCTTTGGATGACTCTGTCATATTTTTCGCCTCAGATACTTAGCGTGATGCTCTTTGCAGCGGCTGCACCCTTTTCCGGCTGTGAATCTTTTGTCTTCTGGCCTTTCTTTGGCTGGTCACAGATACTTGCCCACCCTTCCCTCACTGTACCAAGCAGCTTCGCAATCTCCTCCAGTTTCGCAACGTCATTGTAAAAGTTTGCCTCAGTGAGTCGCACGAGCATATAGCTATAGAGGCTCTGGAGGTTCTTTGCAATTTCCCCGCCGTTCTCCCTGTCGAGGCAGGACTGGAGATACTCGATAATTTTTCCCACCTTCTCCAACAGCCGAACTTTGGCTGCTATATTCTCTTCGGCGATCTCTCTTGACTGCCTCTTTCAGGAAGCGGATGGCGCCATCGTAGAGCATAAGCACTGTCTCTTCGGGACTCGAAGACACAAGGCGTACCTCTCTGTATTGCCGTCTAAGGTTGCCTCTTACCATTCTTTACCGCCCATCACGCTGACGAGGTGCTGTTTGAAGCACTGCTCGAAGAATTTGAAGAATTGTTTGAAGCATTGTTCGAAAGAGTGTTCGAAGCAATACTTGAGGCGTTGCTTGAAGGACTGCTCGTGGAACTGCCGGTAAGAGCGGCAAGTTGCAGTGTCAGATACTGGCTGGTAAGCTGGTACTGCTCAAGAACCGTCTCAAGCCTTGCATATCTGTCTTGCAAGTCCTGTTGTTCCGTTGTGAATCTATCCTCCATCGTCTGAATTTCCGTGTTTATTGTGTTTATGCTGTCCTGCAAAGAGTTTTCTTTTGATACGAGAATGCCGTTGGTGGAGTCGGTATACGTGGCCAAACTCGCGGGCAGTTTATCCGCTATCCCTGAGGAGATCGTGACGGTGCCCAAACCCCCTGTCTGGGTTGAGTCGATCGCTATGGTGAGCCCGTCCTCCGCAAGACCGGACTTCGACGTGAGCTGGTTACCGACCCCTTGGGCAACATGGCCGTTGATGGTGCCGGCAACGTCGGCCCCTGTAGACACGGACGTACCGTCCGTGGCGAAGCCGACCTGGCCTGCTATGTTTCCTTGATCGGAGGTGACCTTGAAGTATTGGTCTGCCCCATAGTCGGTTGACGTAATCAGCAGCTGGCCGTTCTCATTAGACGCGGTGAGTCCCGCGTTCTGAGTGGCAAACGCGCTGTTGAGCGAGTTGACGATGCTGTTGACTCCGGCTCCGGCGCTCAGACTGACCGAGAAGCTTGTATAGGTGGGACTGCTGGCGGTCTTATTACCGGAATACTGAAATTGCAATGTTTCATCCGCGCTGATGCCGCTCGAGGCTATGGTCTGGCTGCCGAGCAGCGTTGCCTTCTGAGGGGCTGTGCCTATATATACGCTGTATGTTCCCGGTTGCGTGTTGCTGGTTTTACTCACGAACGAGACCGCGGAATTGGTGGGGGTGGCTGTACCGACGAAGAGCTTTGACACGCTATCGGGATTCGCGGCAAGCGCGGATTCAAGCGTGCTGGTGTCTATGCTTAATTTTCCCGTTGTCGAGTCTGACGTAATGCCTATCTGGGAGAGGTTCGTATAGCTTGATGTACCCAGACCGGGAATACTGCCTGTCACGATTCTGCCGATCTTGCTCCTGATCTCTAAAAGGGTCGGGTCCCCGAGCAGCGGATTGGCCGCCGTTTGTGTGCTCGGGTCATAGCTGAGCTGCGTGTTAAGAAAGTCTGCCATCGTGTTGTACGCATCTACAAAGGCTTTGATGTTCGTCTCGGCATTGTCACTGTTCCCTGAGACCGTAAGCGTGACCGGTGACCCGACGGATGCGTCCACTAGGTTGAGGGTGACGCCCTCGATAGCATCGCTGATGGTATTGGAGTTTTTGACAATCGTAGAGTTCCCGACTTTTATTACTGCGTCCTGGGCAGTCTGCAGCTCGGGATTAAAGGTATCAACGCTAAATTTGTCGCCCACGGCAAGGGTCCCGGTCGTACCGAAGTCGATCTTCACCCGTCCGTTGGTACTGTTTGCCACCGTACTGCCATCTATGAACGCGCCCGCTTCAAAAGTACCGACGTCCGTAGCCCCGTTCGCCACGGTCGCATCGACCGTGTCGTAGCCGAGTACCCCGGCAGCAGTCGACCCTGAATTGGACCAGTTGAAGGTCACCGCGCTTCCCGTGTTATTCGTAATCGTAAACTTCTGCGTACCGCCGTCATACGAGACCGAATAACCTGAACCAAGTTCCGTTTGCAGTTCCGTGGCAAGGCCTGACCCTGTATAGGTACCCTGGCTCAGGGTGATTGGAGCGCCATTCACGTAAAGCGTATTGTTGGTCGAATCAATCGCGATATCCGCGGTTGTGTCAGCCCCTCCGGTACCCACGGTGATCGCATTTGACCAGGTAATACCGCCATCCGTGGAGTACGCATATTGTGCCCGGCTGGCAAGGGGGCCGGTCGTGGCACCCGCGGTCGTGACCTTGACGATATAGCTCTTGTTATCCGTCCCCGTGTAATAGTTTCCGCTATCGGTATAGACGTTGCCTGAATAGCTATTGGACGCGTACGCATAGACTGTTCCGACCTTCTTATTCGTGAAGTCGAGGTTCGTGCCGTTTTGTGTGATCTGGACAGCGTTTGCCGAGCCGGCGGATGTTGCGGTAAGCACAAGCCTGTAAGGGTTGGCTCCGCTTCCATTGTTGATGATTGAGGCGGTGACCCCTGCATTGGCTGTATTTATCGCATCCCGTAACCCTTGAAGGGTCATAGTCTGGTTGACGCTGATCGACGTGAGAGCGCCTCCGCTGCCCACCTTGAACTTGAAGCTGCCCGCGCCTGAGGCAATGGGCGTCGTGTTCGGGTCTGCCCAACCCTGCGAGGCTAAAGCGCCTGCCTGGGCGAGTTGGTCAACCTCGACCGAATAGCTCCCCAGGGCAGCAGTGCTCGATGCGGAAGCCGTAAGTACCTGGATTCCCTGCTGCTGTATTCGTTACAGAGGCTTGTTTCGTATTGAATTGGTCAGCGACTATTCAGGTCTTGAAGGGAAGACTGGAACGATCCCAGGTTTGTCTGGAGCTGGAGCAACGCTGCAATTTTCGCCTGGTAGGTGGCCTGTTCCTGTTGGAGTATCTGTTCCGGCTGCCTTTCAGCGGCCATTGTCTCGCTTATTATCTGGTCTGTATTAAGCCCTGAGATAAGTCCGTTTACAGAGATTCCCGCCATAGCGCCTCCGTGCTGTTTTGCCTTTTAAAGTTTATCGTCAAAGCGGGGGAAAACTTTAAGAAAAAGAATAGGCTATTTCCCACACGTTCGGGGAGCAGTCTGAAGCGCTTCGAGAGCTTGCCTCTCACTCACGCAGCTGTATTAACCGGCAATCCCCCGTGTTCCCGTGCCGGGCCCGCAATTTCAGTATTTCCTCCGGGGGAATCTGAAGGAACAGATTGCCCGAGGAGGCACGAGCCCCCGGCCACTGGGGTTGAAGCCAGCAGCAGGAAATCTAGTTTTGCCGCTATCCCTGCCGTATCAGCGGAATAACCGCGTACAGGGCAAGGAACTTCGGCTCAAGGGACGGGGTTCAGGAAGCGCTCCATCCCTCTTACCAGTCTTACCGCAGCAGCTGCAGAGCATACTGGGATACTGTGTTCGCCTGAGCAACCATTGCCACACCGGCCTGCACCATGATCTGATTCCTCGTGAAGGTGGCCACTTCCGAGGCGAAGTCCGCATCCTTAATCTGGCTCTCCGAGGCGCTCATGTTCTCGGAAGCGATCTGCAGGTTATTCACGGTAAACTGAAGCCTGTTCTGTGTAGCGCCGATGCCGGCCCTGATGTCATTCACCTGATTGAGGGCCGAATCGATGGTCAGGATGGCGGCCTCAGCATCATCCTGTGTATCGAGCTTGATATCCGCCACATTGAACGTACTAAGGTCTGAAGCAACAGAGAGATTCGTGCCGGCCGCACCGGTCAGGTCTATCAGACTGACGTTAGCCGTAACGTTGAAGGAGTTAGGGTCGTTCAGCTTGATTTGGCCGCGGTAGAGATACGTTCCGTTGTTCGCGGTGCCGGAAAGGTTCAACACGGCAGCAGCGCGCGCCCGCGGTCGAGACCGTGATGTTCCGGCCGTCTATCGCTGTCAGAGCCAGGGTGCCATTGGCGTTGACCGAGGCTGTCACACCGGTATTCCCTGACTGGTTGTTGATTGCCGTGGCCAGCGCACCTGTACCGTCACTCGCCGTGACCGTCACAGCGCCTATGTCGTAACCGTTGATGAGACGTCACCCGAGTTAATGGTGCCTGCCGCGACAGCCGCGCTACCCGTGGCCATGTTCGACTGAGCCGTAGCCTGTACCTCGGACGTTGTCTGAACGGCGTTGATGGCGACCGCCTTGGCAATCGCGCTCGACTGGCCGTTATAGTTACCAACTGCCACTGAGGCGGCGCCCGATCCCCACATCGTTTGCATGGATGCAGCCAGTCCGATGTTGCCGAGCAGAAGCGATGCGTTTGAATTTGTTCCCGACGTCCTAATGGCGAGATTCAGGTCCATCCCACCCGTGGCCTCGAGCACCCAGTTAGAACCGTACACGGCTCTCGCCGTGACGCCCGTGATGCCTGCGGCCTGGATGGCGGTAACGATAGCAGCGGCAACCACGGAACCAGTCGGCTCCGGAGAGGACACCATTGGCGCCGACAGCCACGGACGTGCCGTTGATGTACAGCACAAACCCGAGGGACGTACCAGCCGTCGAAACCGCGGTTAGGTTCGCCACTGGAAATATCGAGCACCGAATACTGGTCGTCTGCTGAACTGGTGGCTGCAACGCCCGCGCCGTTGACGTTGATCTCGTTTGCGCCGAAGTTTGCGTTTGTAGCATTTACAACTCCGTCGCCGATGTCTGCAGTGGTACTCCGCCCTGCTGCCTAGTGACTTTCCGCGGGCGTCACGGATCGCGAAGGTGACGGTCTGACCGTAGTTCGCTCCAATCTGGAAGTACTTTCCGGTAAATGAGCCGTCAAGAAGATTCATGGTGTTGAATTGTGACGTGCTGGCAATGCGCGTGAACTCTGCGACGAGGCTCGCCGCTTCCTGCTGAGTGGTTGCGCGGTCGGAAGGCGTGTTGTCCGCGGAAGATGACTGTACCGCAAGCTCTCTGAGCCTCTGCAGAATATCGGTCAGGGTGTTGACCCCACCTTCCGCCGTCTGTACCAGCGATACTGCGTTGTTCGCGTTCCTCACCGCCTGGTTGAGACCCTGGACCTGGGCATCCATCTTGGTCGCAATGGCAAGGCCTGCCGCGTCATCCGCGGCTTTGTTGATCCGCAAGCCCGACGAGAGCCTTTCCATCGACGTGGCCAACGCAGAGTTGTTCATTGAGACATTTCTCTGGGCGGTTAAACTGGGAATGTTTGTGTTGACTGTTAATGGCATGATTTCCTCCTTGATCGTTGTATCAGGACAGCTTCCCGCTATCCTTGCATGTCAGGTGACTCTTCTCCGTGAAACCTTACGCTCACCTCCCTTCCGGACTTGAGGTTTAAGTTTATAACTCTTCCCCTCCGGTTCTTTTGGTTACGGAAGCCTCTTCCGTGAGCGCCTCCGTACTTTCCTTGCTGTTACAGTTTATCGTCGGGGAGGATTAAAACTTAAAGAAAAAGAATAGACTACTCCCCGAACGTTCGGGGAGTAGAACGAAACGATTTCAGAACCTGACTCAACCTCACACAGCCGTATTAACCAGCAATCCCTCGTGTTGTCTGTAATAAGCGCGCAATTTCAATATTTCCTCCGGGGGAATCTGCCGGAGCACCTTACCCGTATCACCATCGATCAACTTGACGACCATGTTTTTGGTTGTGTCATCTACCGAGAACTGCAGATGGTCGTTCAGGGATTTGAGGGCCTGGTTGATTTCAAGTGCGGCTTGTTTCACATCCTCGGCGTCCACCTTTGCGGGAGCTGCGTCGGCTGCGGTTGCCACAGGCTGCTTCAGATCCTGTTGGGGCACAGCACCTTTTTTCGACAGGTAGTCAACTACCTGAAACTGTGCCTGGATAACTTCTGCTGTCGGTGTCGTTTTCATCTCACTGGCCTCTACATTCCTGTTCAAGGGATGGGAGCACTTCTGCTCCCATCCCTCTTACCAGTCTTACCTTAGCAGTTGCAGAGCGTACTGGGATACTGTGTTCGCCTGAGCAACCATCGCCGTACCCGCCTGCACCATGATCTGGTTCCTCGTGAAGGTGGCAACTTCCGAGGCGAAGTCCGCATCCTTAATCTGGCTTTCCGAAGCACTCATGTTCTCGGAAGAGATCTGCAGGTTGTTCACGGTAAACTGAAGCCTGTTCTGCTGTAGCACCGATGCTGGCCCTGATGTTGTTCACCTGGTTGAGGGCCGAATCGATGGTCAGGATAGCCGCCTGAGCATTGGCTTGCGTATCGACCCTGACATTCGCCACATTGTACGTACTGACGCTTGAAGCAACGGACATGCTCGTGCCGGCCGCACCGGTCAGGTCGAATAAACTGGCATTAGCCGTAATGTTGAAAGAGCTAGGATCGTTCAGCTTGATCTGGCCGCGGTAGATATACGCGTTGTTGGTCCCGATGCCGGAAAGCCCCAAGACTGTGGTGGCTGCCGCGCCCGAGGTCGTGACCGTGATGTTCCGGCCGTCTATCGCTGTCAGAGCCAGCATGCCGTTGGAGTTGACGGAGGCTGTCACACCGGTATTTCCTGCCTGGTTGTTGATTGCCGAGACCAGCGCACCCGTACCGTCATTCGCCGTGACCGTCGCAGGCCCTATGTCGTAACCGTTGATGACGACGTCACCCGATGCAAGGGTGCCTGCCGCAACAGCCGTGCTGCCCGTGGCCGTGTTCGACTGAGCCGTCGCCAATACCCCTGACTGTGTCTGGACGGCATTAATTGCAACCGCCTTGGCGATCGCGCTCGACTGGCCGTTAGCGTTATTCACTGCAACTGCGGTGCTGCCGGATCCGAACATCGCTGATCCGACCGAACTCAGTCCGATGCCGCCGAGCAGAAGACTTGCGGCTGTGCCTGCCGAATTCATCACCGCCAGGTTCAGGTCGATCCCGCCTGTAGCCTCGATCACAAATTGAGAGCCGCCCACGACTCTCGCGTTGACACCCGTAATGCCTGCGGCATTGATGGCGGTCTGGACAATGATGGCGATCGAGCCAGCACGTGACGGCACTGGCGAGGACACCGTTACGAGACCGATGCCCACGGACACGCCGTTGATGTACATGATAACGCCTGAAGCGAGACCTGCTGAACCTCCACCCAGAAGCCCACTGGAAATATCGAGCACCGAGTACTGGTCGTCTGTTGAATTGGTGCCTGCAACGCCCGCGCCGTTGACGTTGATCTCGCCCGCGCCGAAGCCCGCGTTTGTCGCATTTAGCACTCCGTCGGAGATGTCTGTAGTGGTCTCCGCCCTGCCGCCTACTGCTTTTCCGCGGGCATCACCGAGCGTGAAGCTGACCTTCTGGCCATAGTTCGCGCCGATCTGGAAGTACTTTCCGGTAAATGAGCCGTCAAGAAGATTCATCGTGTTGAATTGTGTCGTGCTGGCAACGCGGGTGAACTCTGTGACGAGGCTCGTCGCTTCCAGCTCAGCGTTTGCGCGGTCGGAAGCCGTGTTGTCGTCCGAAGATGACTGTACCGCAAGCTCTCTGAGCCTCTGCAGAATATCGGTCAGGGTGTTGACCCCGCCTTCCGCCGTCTGTACCATCGATACGGCGTTGTTCGCGTTCCTCACCGCCTGGTTGAGACCATTCACCTGGGCATCCATCTTGGTCGCAATGGCAAGGCCTGCCGCGTCATCCGCGGCCTTGTTGATCCGTAAGCCTGACGAGAGCCTTTCCAGAGACGTGGCCAATGCTGAATTGTTTATTCCGACGTTTCTCTGAGCTTCTAAACTGGGGATATTTGTGTTGACTGTTAATGCCATGACTTCCTCCTTGATCTTTTTTTCGGGATAGCTTCCGGCCATCCTCGTATGTTAGAAAACTCTTGTCCGTGAAACCTTCCTCTCACCTCTCTTCCGGACGGAGACTTGAGCTTCCTACGGTCTAGTTGTCGTATAGGGTTTTTTGAAACTTGATAGGGACGAAGGTACTAAAATAAGGGGCAAATATAGTGCTAAAGTACGTTAATACCTGTGCTAAAGCTCAGTGGCTGTAGGGTAAAGCCAACTCAGCCCTTTTTACATTTCAAAGATTCTCCCTTGAGAATTATATTCTGGTAGAGGAGGGCAAGCTCTTGTTGCAGGTTTGCGTTTTGGGGATTGAGCCGGACCCCGTATTCGTAAAGAGCGATTGCCTTCTCGCCCTCGCCGAGGCTTTGATAGAGATTGGCAAGGCGCGTATAGAGTTCATCCGACCACGGGGCGAGCTCAAGCGCTTTGGTCAAGAACATCTCTCCTGATTGCGTGTTGCCATTCTCCAGCGCTATCTGCGCCAGATCCCTGTAGAGCAAGGGATTCCGTGGATCCATCTGGAGCAGGTCGGCAAAGGCATCGACCGCTTTCTGGTTCTCTTTGAGCTTCAGGTACGTATGGGCCAAACCATAGAGGGCTGCCGGGAGCTCGGGCGATTGAGCGTTGGAAAGTTCCTTGACTGCCTTAAGATAGGCCTTCACAGCGCGTTCGTAGTTTCCCACCCGGAAATAGAAGAAGCCTGATTCCAGTTCAGTCCCGTACGACGCCTCCGCCTGTTCGATCAGCACCGCTATCTTTAGTTTTCTTTCCTCCCAGGCGCGTATCTTCTCGTCACATATTTTCAGGAGCGCGCCGATCTTCCTTTCGAACGCCAGATCCGCTACTGCCCTGACGCCCGAACGCGCATGGCTGTTGGCCCGCTCTAAAGCCTCTTTCGCTTCGCAATATCTGAACTGTTCGATGTACCCTTCGCCCAATGAGAGATACAACGAGCGGTATTCCTGGCCCAACCGGGTCTCGTCTGCCCTATGTGGTTCTGCCATATGCCGTGGATTCGCCTCTTTGAGCGCCGTTTCCAGGCACCTCACTGCTTTGGTGGCCATTCCCGCCTTCTGGTAGATAGCCGCCACAGTTCTCAGCCGTCCGAAACTTGGCGCGGAGGTATCCGCGAGCAACCGGTTCGCCCGTTCCACGTTCTCGAGCACCTGCTGAAGCTTACCCAGTTGTTCGAGGAATAGAGGCAGTGCTTTCAGGAGTTCACCGTAGTAATTGAGACCTCGCTCCAGCTGCTCGTCCAGCCGTTTGTATTTGTCCTCGATCTCGTCAATCTCCTGTATCTCCTGTTTCTTCAGATAGAGTTCGAGCTGGTAGTGGTAGGCCGCTATGATGTCGAGGGCCGGATGACGCACCTTCTCCGTAAGGGTCTCAATCTCTTTCAAGGTTTTGTGGAACAGGTCATCTTCTTCTCTTTGGCTCTTCTTCATTTTTATGAGGCGCTGTACGAGGGCCAGTATCCGGGCGGCATTTTTACGGATGTCGATAAAGACGGCCTTGGCAGACCTGATCTCATGGAGCAGGCCCTTGAGATCATAGGTCACGTTACATTCCCAGTGCTCGCAAAGAAGGGAGAAGGCATCGATCCGTGCAACATCACAAAACTCCACGATGAAATCAGCCAGCCTGATGTTCTCGGCTCCGGCTACTGGCAGCCCGCCCTCGGTAGCGTTAAAGACCCGTCCGGGAAATGTCTTTATGCGGTTCTCGAAGGAGGTTTTGAAGGTGAGATAGCTTTGCAGCGTGTGACGTTTCTCCCCGAATATGTCTTGCGCTGGTTCCGCCCCGATCCGATAATCGGGCACCTCTTCGTCCTCCCGGAACAGGAGCCGGGTTGTGTCCCCGGCATGGAGCTTTTCCTCGAAGGAGAGGTCAAGGCCTATCAAGCATATAGTCGAGGCCCCCATGAACTCCGCCACGGCAAACGCGAGGTGCGACACCGAACCCCCGAAGCAGGCTATAGAGCCTTTATCCTCCCAGTAGCCGCGCAGCCACTGGTACACGATGTTCCCCTCGGGCATATTCATGAACAAGGGCCCGGGGTAGATCTTGACTATCTGTGACGTGTACTGGGCAAGACAGACAAAGGGTATTTCCTTCAACCGCGGGTTATCCCGAAATATCCCCACGTTCGCGGACACTGGGTCGATCGCCACGAGGACGTCGGGCAGGATGCCTGCCAGGACGAGCGTCGGCAGGGCGGCATCAACCGCCACGATCAGTGCCCTGGATTTAGCCTCTTTCAGAAGGTGGAGGTTTTTCTCAAGGGACGGACCCGCGGACACGACGATGGCCGGGCGGCCATCGAAGACGTTTCTCAGGGAGGCGACCCCGGGGTTATGAAGGAGGCTCGGCACGTTCTGCAAGAACGCGTTGACGAAATCTTTCCCGAGATTGATCACCGTGCCCACGTTGGCAAGCGACATCCTCTTTTCGTCCTCGAGTCTTTCCCGGAAGGTGGCGTAAGCCGTCTCGTTCAACCTTACGGAGGGCCGGTGTGCGACCAGCCAGATCTTGCCGTTCACTATATGGTGATGGTAATTGTTTAGGATTGAGAAGTCGTCCGCGCGCTCTCCAACAAGTATCTTTACCTTGTCAGAGGCAAAGACCCGTGTGAGGTCCCTGGCCCGGAGCGCGGTTTTGAAGAGGAGCGGGGTGGCTTCGTAGATGAGCATCGCGTGTCCCGTGTCGAAGTGCTTGAGCAACTCCTCGGAGAGGTAGCCCAGGCCGAACCCGAGTAACACAAATATTCCCTCTTTCTCGCTCTTGTCCATGACATCGATGGCCTGCCTGGCACACTCCACCGGATTGTGGGCGCTGTGTATATAGGATTCTTCCCCGTCCTCCCCCCTCCAGATAACCCGGGGCTCACCGCTCTCGGACATGAGCACGGCCGCGGTCTTGCCATCCTCCTCGATGGCCTCGATGAGATCAACGAGTTGGGGTTGATACTGCCGCAATGCCTCAATGTTATTCCGGTAATAGTCCACCGATACCTCCTTCGGGAAATGCAGGCGCTCCAGGCCGATCGCCACTGCGGAGACTGAATGTTCTGCAAGCTGCAAATAACATGCCCGCCACCGGCTGACGGCGCATTGCCGGACGGCCGAGTAGCGCCCTCGCTGGCATGTCGATTGCACGGAGCCATCCTGCATGGCTGTCCCGCTGAAGGGCCTATGGACCTTGTAAAAAGAGTTATCATCCCGCGCAGGCACGCCACATACTCCTCGTTCCCCACCTTTGTGGAACACGAGGGAAGGCTCTTTGTCTTCTACCGGCAGGGAGAGAAAAGCGTCGGGAAATGCCACGGGCTGAACGGAAAGGTGCGCTGCCTCGAGCTCGAGACCGAAGTCTTCCTGAGAGCCTTCCAGAATGAGCCGGAGGCCGACCTTGCCCGTTCCGGTGAGGAGCAGGTCATCTTCGCCGAAGGAAATGAGCTCGATGCGATTGTCTCCAGGCTGGGGGATAACCTATTCTCCCTTGCCACGCGGAGCTTCGACCAGCACAACGTTATGCACACGTTTCTTTCGGTGTCTGCATCTCCACGCTTCGAGCAGCGGCGCGAGATCACGGTGCCCGACGTACGATGGCTCGCCTTTTACGGGAAAGCGCATCCCTGTGATACCGGCTTCGTATTCCCCGCGTATGGTTGTGTGGATGCCGAGAGAATTGAGCGCCCGCTTCTCATCCACACCGACGATTTCCAACGCTTCGAGCTTCTTTCGGCGCTGCCCACGAACATCGATGGTGCCATGCTCAATGAAAGCTCCCTGGTCCGTACCGAGGACGGGTTCGCGATATTCATGCGGGACGATACCTTCCCCTTCGGTATCTGGTACGCCATCTCCCCGGACCTGCGCCGCTGGGATACCCCGAGAAGGCTCTGTTTCACGGCTCACGCACCCATGGCCCTGTCAACGGGCGCGGAGCTGTTCGTGGCCTATCGGGACCTGCGGGGCGAACAGACAGCCATCAGCCTTCTCTCCGTTTCCACGGGTGTCGTCGATACGATCGACGTCTATTCGGGAAGCCCTTACGACGGAGGTTACACCGACCTCGCCATTATCGGAGAACACCTGTACATCTTCTACTATCTGGGCAACGAGGAGGGTGAACCATACGTCTGCTGCTGCCGGTGTGAGTTTGCCGCTGAGAAATCGCCCGACGAATACCCCCAAAGACCTTACCGCTGGACCGCATCAACGGAATCTGTTTCGGCACCGGACGATTTCATAACCATCTCATTCCAGCTTTGCCATGTGCGGGTGCCGCCTTTGACCATCTCGGCCGTGCGGACCCGGCCCGACATTAAACAAAGCATCCGCGATTGAGAGGAAAGGCACAAACTGACGAGGCGATCCAATTTGCGCGTAAGGGCAGGGCTCGAAATCCTGAAACAGTACGTCAATATGGGCCACCGGGAAGATGCCTTCCTCGTACATATACCGAACGATCCCCTGGCGCAGTAATACGTATCAGCCTCGCATTGCTCAAGAAGATCCAGGACACGTTGGGAACTCCTGGTCGAAATAGCAAACTCAGAACTGAGGCGAAACTCCCTCTTAATGTCCAGGAGCCGGCATACGAGCCTGATGAAGGATATATTTTGAGCGGCAAGGGAAGGTTCTCGAACCCTGATCCATTGCTCGAATAACGGGCCCACGCTCGAGAAATAAGGTGCTTTTGCGTAGTTCTGTTGGATCCGTTTCCACGTCTTCTCACGCCAGGGAACCTCTTCATTAATCCGTGTCTGGTTGAGCGGCGCTTTGAAGGAAAGGGACTTGCGAACAGGAATAGTATACCAATCAACCTGTTCCTTGTTTACAAAAAGTCTGTTTCTTTGATGGTAGCTCTGCACCGAGAATTGAAAATCATCGAGAAATATGAAGATATCGGACATGACGATGAGCTCGAAAAAACCCTGCCATGGCATAAACGAAGGTTGCATCATACCAACTTTCATCAGGACCTCCGAAGCTCCATGTACCGGACGCCGCAACTGCGTCCCTGCCACTCAGGCGTGGGCGACCCATTGAGCGACGGAGTGACGAACCCAAGCTTTTCGTACATCTTCTGCGCCACTTCATTAAAATCGGCTACATGAACGCAGACGCTCGTCAATCCATACACCTCAAAGGCCTCTCGGCAGAGCAACTGCGTAGCCCGGCTGCCGACATGCTTTCCTCTGTGCTCGTTGGCTCCTATATAGATCCAGAGCTCAGCCGATCGGCTGGCTGCGCGGATGTTCTTAATTCCACAGTTGCCCACGTGGACCCCATCATTAAGAATGGCGTAGATGTTTTGGGAAGGGTCCGACAAAACCCGATGAAAATAAGCTTGATGCATTTCCCACGTAGGCGGGCGACGCATGAGAAAATTTTTTTGTAGCCATGGATCAATAACCCATTCAAAGGTTCGAGCGACATGCTCATCTCCGAACGGTTGCAATGTAGTCCTGTCACAGATCATAGTCCAAGCACTCGGAGCATAACGGGACGGACCAGAGGCTCCCGTCCCGATTCATATCCAGAATCTCCTTACGACGCTTCCCATTCCAGAGCTCGTGAACCTTGTTATCCCAAATGCTGCCTATGTCCAGCTGGTTGTTGTACGCATTATCGCAGATCGTTGTAGTCCCATCTGAGTTTATAATGAAATCGGAGCGGCCGAGGCGTTTGCAGAGTTTTTTCTCGCTGTGCTGCCTCAGACTGGCGCCTTCCTTATTGAACTCCAGGTCCGTGTGTTCGAGCATATTAACGCTTATCAAATCGCATTTGTCGTAATAGGTGCGCAAAAAGTCATCAATGTCGTTTCTTGTGTTCTGCTGCTCGATTATCTGAAGCCTGAAATAGGGCTTCTTCAGCGCTTCAACCTTTTTCTTTCTGATTAATGTATGAAGATTAGCAAGTATCGTTTCTGCGGGCGAGGTAGGAGCAATACGCTTGTAACCTTCTACTGAGATACTCTGCAAAGAGAAGTTGAGAAAACTGATACCTGACATCAAAAGGAAATCGATCATCGCCTCGTCCATCCGAATGCCGTTCGTACTCAGCCAGATGTAACCGAGGTGTTTCTTTGAACTGACATGGTTGACCAGTTCCCTGAAATCGGGATGGCCTGTTGACTCCCCGAAATGATGTATCCACAGGCCGTCAATTCCATGAAAGTCGAGCTCGTCCACGATGCTCTTGTACTTCTCCTTATCCATATGCATCAGCTTCCGCTTCAAATTCATCTGCGGGCACATGCGACATTTAGCGTTACAAATACTCGTCATTTCCAATAAGACCCGGGCGGGAAAATCCTCTCTGTGTCCGTTGACGCCTGAGGCCGGGAGACGTTGCACGGGAAAGAGTGCGTAGCTCCGGTCAGCCAATTCTTCGAGATACCTGACGTTGTCCGGATCCTTCGTTAGCTCGAGGTCCATCGACACCCTTACCGGTTTCATCGTTCGGAGCTCTGAAAACTCAGGAAAGTAATGAGCATCAGTCGCGATGAACCGCTTCATACGCAGAAATTCCATATATATTACCCCCTATTATTGTACGTCCGTGGTTGCGTACACAACCACCTGGCGTCCAAGGTCGAGATCCGCCAACAGCTCGTAGAACAGGGCCAATTTCTCTCCTTTGCCATGTTTGCGCAGCAGATGTTCAAAAAGGACTCGTTTCCTATGGCAGGCCTGACCCAACTCAGGGTTGCCGACATAGACATCCCCCATGGTCAGAAATATTTCGAGCGGAAAGGAAGCCTCACGCCGATAGATAGTGTACCCGCACTTCTCCAAAAGACCGCAGAGGCTTGTCGCCGAGAAGTAGTTGACGTGCCCGGGAGGGCAGACCCACCAGCGGCCGAGACCGAATTCCGCGTCCGCCGCGGTCTGAAAGTCATTGAAGTCATTTGGCACGTCTACGACCAGCAGTCCTCCCGGTTTCATGAGACGACTCCTTATGTCCGTCAGTGTTTGAGCAGGCTCACGGAGGTGTTCCAAAACATTAATAAGCGTGACCACGTCGAACCGTTCGTTCCCTACGCAGGAGAAGTCTTCTATCCCGGCGTGATATACCTGCAGTCCGTTGTTTCTTGCATACTCGACTCCCTCCGGGGCCGGTTCAAGCCCACTGGGTTTCATGCCCCTCTTCCTGAAGTAAAGCAGCGCCTGCGCATATCCGAATCCTATATCGAATATTGAAAGGCCTTCTATTCGGCCGAAGTGATCTCGGCATGTGGAACATATGGCCTCCCACCGGCTCTCAAAAAATTCCTGCTCACGCAGCTGAACGTCAAGTTGTGAATCATTGAACCGAGGATACTCTGTTGAATAAAACTCTTTCTGGTAATAAGCCTCGATCTCCTCACGTGTGGGCAAAGGGTCCACACGAAGGTAGCCGTAAGTCGGATCGGCAATGATGGTGTATTTTTCATTTTTCTGCATGCGGTTCTCTCCTGGTCGCTCCTGAAGGATACGCATCACATGCTTTCCGCATTTCACGGTAGCACCTTTCGACACCTTGACCATCCACAGTAGCCAGGGAATTTTTCGAGAATTCGGAAAGCATTTCGGGATTCGATATTACGTGGCTCACGCTCGCCGCAATCTGTTCGGCGGTTATCGCCCGGCTCTCGCCCATATACAGGGAAATTTTCTTGCTATGCAGGTACTGTGCTGTTTCTACCTGGGCTGGGTGTGTGGTCATGATAATGGAAGGCAGGCCGACACAACACCGCTCCCACGTTGCGATGCCTGGGCTGCCTATATACAGGTCGGCCGCGGCCATCAGTTCCGAGACGTTCGACGTGTTGAAGTGGCATACAGATCTCGGCAAAACGGAAGCCGCGTTTTCAATTTTCGATCTGTGTACGTTATTGATTCCGATGAGAATGTCCAGACTGAGCTCCTGGCAATTTAGCAGTCTAAAAGCGTCTAACACCTTAAGCGTCTGGTTCGTGGGATCCGAACCCCCCAGGAACACCAAAACTCTCTTTACCTTGCCATTACGAGCCTGGCCATTTCCCCGAGCGGCGATAAATTCAGGTCTAACCATTGCAAAATCGGGACCAAGAAGCATCGTGCACCCGGGAGGGACGAGGGTCCTGTATCGCTCGCGCATGCTATCGTAGCAGTTCTGATCAATCAGAAAATCGCACACATGTTGTCGTGCCGGAACGTCATCGATGACCATAATTTTGCGGACTGTCGAGCGCAGTCCTTGCTCCCAGGACGCATCCAAGTGATAGTGATCGACGATCAACCAGGCTGGCATGACGGGTAAAAGCCGCAGAAATGCCCGGGTCTCCCGCATGTCTGCATTGATATTTGGCTGAATAGAATGACCCTGACGGCCGGGTTCCTTAAGCCGATATACGCGAAAGCCTTTTTCTTGAATCGTATGACAAAGATCTCCAGGCAATTCCCGGCAGACAAAGGTCACGTCGAAGCCTCCATTCCTCAACCGAGCGGAAAGTGCCAAACATCGTATGACATGGCCCGTTCCGATTTCAAACGAAGCATCAACGCGAAAGACTGCTATTTTTGAGCTCATCGACAATTCCACTAAGACGCCTGAACTGCTTTCCACATGGGCTGGCTCTCAAGGAACCTGCCAACGCTCACACCTTACGAAAAACAGGCCGGAGAAGTTGACCTTCTATCATCTCATCAATCATGTCATAAGCGACGCTGTGCTTGATGATGTCGAAACCATCGCTGTAAACTTGCAAGGTTCTTTCAATGATTGTATCTGTGTGTGGCAGAGACATGTTGAGATTGCCGGTAAAAAGAAGGCCTCTCTTAGCACATTCCTGCTGGAAGAGGGTCTTCAGCGCGAGGCTCCTCGCCTCGTCCCCTTTGAATGCCAGGACCATGCGTACGGGATATCCATCGATGGCCACCGTCTCCTCAAGTTCCTTCTCGCGGATTAACGCTTCTACCCCCTGCTTCAGTGCGCCCCCTTGCTTCCAAATAAGATCAAGGGCCGGGTTCGCTCGCAAATATTCCATTGTTGCGAGCGCGGCAGCGAGGGAAAGCGTTTCGCCTCCAAACGTGAAGGAGAAGAAGACCTCACTGAAAAGCTTCATTATCTCCCTTTTGCCGACGATGGCGGAGACTGGCATGCCGTTAGCCATAGCCTTCCCAAGGCAGGCGAGGTCGGGAACCACACCATAGAACTTCTGGGCTCCGCCCAAATGGAGCCGAAAGCCCGTAATCACTTCATCAAAGACCAGCAGTGCTCCGTTCTTGTGTGTCAGTTCTTTCACATACTCCAGGAAGCCTGCCCGTGGCGGCTCAGAGCTGACCGGCTCCATGATGACACAGGCGATCTTGCCGGAATGCTCCTCAAACAGCCGCTCCAGACTCGCCGGATCGTTGTACTGGAACGGAAGCGTGAGGGCCCGTACGCTCTCGGGAATACCACCGCGCATGGTGGTGGTGGCTATATACCAGTCCTGCCATCCGTGGTATCCGCAGCAGGCAATGTAGTCCCTCCCCGTGTATGCTCTGGCAAGTCGGACAGCTGCCGACGTCACGTCAGAGCCATTCTTCCCGAACCTCACCATTTCGGCGCATGGAATGAGGTCTGTAAGAAGTTCGGCGACTTCAGCTTCGAGAACGTGCGGCAGCGTATAGGTTGTGCCGCTTGCCAACTGTCGGGCAATGGCCTCATTTACCGGCGCAAAGGAGTATCCCAGAATACAGGCCCCCAGTCCCATGGCATAGTCGATGAAAACATTATCGTCCACATCCGTGAGATAACATCCGTTACCGGCTTTTACGAAGAGTGGAACCGCGCCAGCACTGAATTGGAGATACGACTTGCTGAATGTTTGCGAGCGATTTGGTATAAGGTCGCCGAGTTTCTTGAAGAGATCGAGGTTATTTGTAAGGTTTAGCGGTTTACCTTTCAAGCCTTTGACGTACTCCTTGTCGGACAGTAACGAGAGCTGATATCCTTCGTTGGGTGTAACGCGTCTCGCCTTGGTCAGCAACTCTTCATCGTTCAGAAGGGATTCCGCCACATCTTCATACGAGAAATCCGCGCCATCAAATCTCTTAAGGATTGACCCGATCAGTTCGGCATCTTCTCGGTAGTCAAGACTCAGGTGGATGTCGGACAAATCACCATCGGCATAGGTCCAAGACACGTTTTTATAGCGGGAGGACTTTCGAATATAGGGCCCGACGTGTTCCCTCTCCGACGGCAGTTTTGCCTTCTGCGCTGCTTCAAGGAGGACTTTCGCACGTATGATTTCAAAGTCAAACCCATCTATAACATTCTTTGGGGCGAGCGTATCTGCTCCCGCGGTCATAAAGGCATCGAGGCCGAGATTCACGATTCGGGGGTCGATCAGGATACAGTCCCCGGTAATGCGAACCACCACATCCAATCCGTGCGTTCTGACCGTCTGCGCAAACCTGGCCAACACGTCGTTGGTGCTGCCCCTTACTACGCTCCAACCATTTCGCAAAGCGATCTCTGCTAACTCATCATCGGTGGGATCTTCGGACGTTGCCACAATATACCGATCCGCCCGTACTTTATTGCACCGGTTCAGAACAACGTCCAAGGCTGTCTTAGCCCCGAAGCGGTGCAACATTTTGCCTGGATATCTACTGGAACCGGTTCTCGCCTGAATCACCACTCCTGTCGTCACATGTCCTCCCATTCGACTGGGAAAATAACCCTATATTCCTAACGCATTAAGAAAATGTTGGGTTTTTCCCTGCCACTATATTTCAAATTCACGCTTCCTATTACGTACCTATGTCCGCTTTAGTGATAGGTTGATCTTTTCTTACGGCGCGCGCTACCTTTCTACCGCGATACGATGCCCAGTCAAAGGTACTGAGACCATTCTGTGGCCTCACAAACTTGACGTTCTCGAGGCCGAGCTCTTCGCCGGGGTGTAGATCACGCCTGGCGTAAGGCCCCCTGCGCATCCACACGCGTTCACCTAGCTCTTCGCCCGTTGGGACCTTTGACCCGTCTCCCAGCGCCCTCTCCAGATCGCGTATCTTTCTGACCATCTCCCCGAACTGGGGTATTGTCATGGCAAATGGAGCATCCGGCGTGCCCATCTTTTTGTCCATGGTTATGTGCTTTTCAATAATTGAAGCACCAAGGGCGACAGCACCGATAGTGGCTACGTCGTCCACTGTATGGTCGGAGAAGCCTACTGGCAGGTTGAAGATGCTGCGCATGGTCGGTATGGCCTTCAAATTGAGCTGGTCATAGCCCGGAGGATACATGGCAACACAGTGGAGTAAAGCGATCTCGTGCGCCCCACCCTTTTTCAACCTTTCCAAAGACATCCAGATCTCTCCCACATCAGCACTGCCGGTAGAGAGTATTACAGGTTTTCGAAAAGAACCTATCTTATCCAGGAGGGGGGCAAACGTAAGGTCACCAGACGCGATCTTGAACGCCCGCATGCCCATGCGATCCAGCTCTGCGACGATCTCCAGATCGAATGGCGTTGAGAGAAACTCGACTCCAACTCTCTTTGCATGCTCGAATAGCTCTTGATGCCATTCCCGGGGGAGTTCATACTTTTTCACCACGTCATAGGCCGGCCAGTGCTCGCCATCGGGTTTAAATGGATTGAGCAGGGTTGCAGCCCTGTAAGTCTGAAATTTGACTGCGTCCACGCCAATCTCTTTGCCCGCGTCGATATATTCCTTCGCCAGGTCCAGGCTGCCGTTAAAGTTAGACCCTACGTCGGCGATAATGTAGGCCCTACCCTCTCTGATTTCTGTTTTGCCAATCCTCATGAAACGCCTCGCGGTTTAGTTTTCTCCACTCTCTTCACCGAGAGAGAGGGATTATGTCTCGAGGTTCTTTTCCCCGGACCCATGACTCGTGCCCCCTGCCCCTATTTTCTAGGTAATTGTGTATATACCTGGCTATCCGTTGCGCCCCCTGGCCATCTACCAGTCGGTGCGTTGCCGTTTGCATGCGCTCTATCTCCCGGGGCCGTTCCAAAAGGTATGATAGCTCCCGGCGAAACGCGCCCCAGTCGATGTGCGGCGAATAGCCAAACGTCTTGCCAACGCCGGCAAAGACCCCTTTGAGCACCTTAGCCGCGTACTCCGCGTCTGCTTCCGTGAAATTTGTCAGAAGCACGGGCAGTTCCGCGGCCACCGCTTCAACGAGGGTGGGGCCGAAAGAGACGATACCGAGATGGGAAAACCTCATAAGCTGCGCCACAAGGGCTGCATTCATTTCTGTGTATATCTGAAGGTTCTTGAATGCGGAAAACTTCTGCTGGATAGCCCTTCCTCTCTTCCCGTCAACTCCGGTCATAGCGCGTATCTGGATCGACCGGCATGCAGGAATCTCTGCCAGGACCTCCAGGGTCGACTGAAGGAGCTGTTCCGGATCTGCTCCGCCAAAGCAGACAAAAAGGTCTTGTCCGTTGCTCAGATATGATGAGGCTCTGCGCCACTCCTTTGCGTTGGAAAAACTCTTATCAACCACAAAATAGTCAGGCCCGACGAGCTGATAGTGACGGCCCGTAGCACTATGGAGCGTAAGTTCGAATCCGTTCACCGCCTCATCGGCGTAGCTTTTGCCGTCGGATGCATCAAACTCTATAACCACAACGTCGCACTGATGGAGATGCGCCACTTCCTCGCGGGTAAGGGGTCTGCTTGCATCCCATACAAGGAGAGATGGCCTCTCAAGAGCGCTTTCCGTCACCAGATGGCTCTCGTCGGTCAGATGTACCCGGGATAAACCCCTTCTTATCAGACAATCGTACACATCCTGATCTGCGCATACAAAGGATACTTCCAGGCCCTGCATTAAACAGGTGTGTGCGAGGATGGAAGCTCGAATTGCATGCTCGTAGCCTTTTTCTTTGCCGCCATCAACAGCGAACAGGACCATTGTCTCACCGCTTAACACCCTCACTGCCTCCACCTGCAAGGGAGGATAACCTCCTCATCAGAGATCTCGAACATATCAAATTCGCTTTTCAGTTTCGGTAAGAGGCTCATTGTACCGTTGGCCATAAGTGCAGCGTTCTTTTCCAGCTGGGCTACGCTGTCCACGCCGAGAACGACGTAATCGACGCCAGAGGAGGCGGCAAAAAGGAGGGCCAATGCCTCAACCGACGTGTTATGCATTTTGGCCAGGCTTGCCAGTCGCTCGATTTTGGGTGTGACCTGTTGAAGGTGTCCGCCGAGAGAGGCGCCACCCATGAAGAATAACCCCTGGAGAAAGATGGAGCGGCCATAAAGAGTGATACCGGAAGCTCGAAGCCTCTGCAGATGACCGCTCTTGAGGAAGCGCTGGTCAAAGAGATTCAAAGGGAACTGGGCCGCACCTATGCAGAATCCGGCCTGTCCGGCCGTCTCAGTTGCTGTCTCAATTTCATACGGGTGGTAGACCGATAAGCCGTATCCTCCTATTATGCCAGCCGAGCGATACCGTTCAAAAACGGGCAACAGAACGTCGCTAAACCGTTCGAACGACCTGAAACTGTGCAAGAGTAGCGTGTCGATCCGTTCTATACCCAGATGCTCAAGGCTCGTTGTTATCTGCCTTTCTACGTCTCCGGCAACCCGATACTCTCCGTCCGGAAGCTTGGTCACAACGTTAAAGACTTTGCCGTGGCCTCTGAAGAATCGTCCGAGTACCTTCTCCGCATCCCCGTAACCACGCGCAGTATCAACGCCAGAGACCCCCACCTCAAGCGCCTTCTCCAATATGGCAAAGGCCTCTTTTTCGGAGAGCATCCTATTATTCGCTATACCATAGGTAAGCCCGAAATTGGCTGTTCCAAGGACCAGCTTCGTCGTCATCTATTCTTGAAAATCCTCCGTAAAGTCTCGATAACAGTATCTACAGCTTGATCGTCCATGGCGGGATACAGAGGAATGCTGATCTCTCTCTGATAAAAGTCTTCAGCCGCGGGACAGATCCCTTTTTTGTAGCCCATCTCCTGGTAGTAGGGGTGAAGATAGACGGGGATGTAATGCACCTGTACGCCGATGCCCGCCTCCTTCAGCATTGAAAAGATCTCATTTTTTCTCTCCCTAAACCCATTTGAGAGCCTTATGGGATACAGGTGATACGAAGACCGCGCGTAGCTTCTCTCAGGCGGGGTTGTGAACCAAGGATTGTCGGCATACGCGGTCCTATAGCAGTCCGCTATTTCCCTTCGCTTTGAGACAAAGCGGTCAAGTTTGCAAAGTTGTGACAGCCCCAGGGCTGCATGGATGTCACTGATGCGATAGTTGAAGCCCAGGAACTGCATTTCATAGTACCAATCACCGTCGCATTTCCGGTCTCCGGTCTCCGGTCTCCGGTCTTGAAGTCTGAATTTCGAAGGGTCCTTTGTTATGCCGTGCGTGCGGAAAAAGCAGAGCTTTTCATAATAATCGCTCCGGTTGGTGAGCACTGCCCCACCCTCCCCCGTGGTAATCTGCTTCACGGGGTGGAAGCTGAAAACCGTCATATCGGAATAGGCAGCAGCTTCCGACTCTCGTCCAATCTTCTGATTACCGGCCTCCTTGACCCTTGGCCTCTGGACCCTAAAGTTCTGTATTCCGCCCCCAGGGCATGGCACGCATCTTCGATCACAATGAGTCCGAACTTTTTCGCAACGAGAGATATTGCCTTAAGGTCTACCGGATGCCCGGCATAATGCACCGGCACAATCGCCTTCGCCCTCGGCGTGATGGCCCGCTCAAGACTTTCAACGTCCATATTGCCCGTATCAGATTCCACATCCACGAAGACTGGTGTCGCACCGAGATAGAGTGCTGCATTCGATGTAGCTGCGAAGGTGATAGGTGAGGTAAGTACCTCGTCGCCCTCATTCACGCCCGCTGCAAAATGTGCAGCATGGAGGGCTGCTGTCCCGGAAGAAAAGAGGACCGCATATTGCGCACTCGTATACGAGGTCAGGGCTGACTCGAACGCCTCGATGGTCGGACCCTGCGTCAGGAAATCCGACCGCAACACCTGAGTCACCGCCTCAATATCATCCTGCTCTATGAGTTGTCTGCTGTAAGGTATCACGTCAGTCAGACTCAACTTCCTTCATCAGACGGGCAAGGTCCTCCGCACTCAGCCAGTGGTCATTTGTGTCGCTGCGATAGGAAAAACCTTCCGCCATTTTGGGATATTTACTGTACTTATGGAACTTTTTGCTGCCATTGGCGGAAAGGGGCAGGATCACGTAATGTTCATCCATATCGACCGTATTCCTGCCTTCATCCTTTGAGATCAGACTCTCATGCAGCTTCTCGCCGGGACGTATGCCGACTACCTCGTATTCGCACTGAGGGATAATCACCCTGGCAAGGTCGAGAATCCTCATGCTGGGGATCTTTGGCACAAAGACCTCTCCTCCCACGGCCTCGTGCGCAGCCTTGGCAACCAATTCTACACCCTGCCGGAGCGTGATCCAGAAGCGCGTCATCCGCTCATCCGTTATGGGAAGCTTTCTCCCTCCATTGTTGAGGAAGCTCTTGAAAAAGGGAATGACGCTGCCTCTACTCCCTATCACGTTCCCGTATCGTACAATCGAAAAACAGGTGTCTTTGGTACCTACGTAGGAATTTGCCGCGATCAGCAGTTTCTCCATAGCGAGCTTTGTGGCGCCATACAGGTTTATGGGGCTCACCGCCTTGTCGGTCGAAAGGGCTATCACTTTCTTCACGCCCCTGTCGATGGCTGCATCTATGATGTTCTGAGCCCCGAGGATATTCGTCTTGACCGCCTCAAAAGGATTATATTCGGCTGCGGGCACCTGTTTCAGCGCGGCGGCGTGGATCACATAATCAACGCCCTCGAACGATCGATAGAGCCGCTCCTTATCTCTGATGTCTCCTATGAAGTAGCGTATCTCATGCTCCGGTTCGTGAAAGATGGCAGACATCTCGAACTGCTTGAACTCATCCCTGCTGAAGATCACGACCTTCCGGGGTTTGTAATTGTTGAACAGGTAACTCGTGAACTTCCGTCCGAAAGAGCCGGTCCCGCCCGTTACAAGGACTATTTTATCGTCAAACATGCTGTGCTCCCTTTGATGATCGCATTCCTGGAAAAAGAGAACAGTCTCTAGGCGAAATCATAGAGTCTCTTCCACCAAGTATATCACGTTTTCAGGGCTTTTTAAGCAATATGCGTGCCAACTATTCGAGCACGGCCTGGATGCCTATTTTCAGACGGGAGTTGAACAGTAGCGGGCCTTTAAGATTGGCGAGGACTTCACCCTTTTCAACACGGACAATGGCCAGTATGGCCAGGTCTTCCTCGATATCCAGCTGCAAAGCTTGTCGCATCGTTACATCCAGAGTAATAGCGTAGTCTTGAACCAGTAGCCTCGGCTCCATGACGATAAAGGCCACATGAGGGTCGTCGACTGCCTGGAGCCACTTCACGGGCGTATCCCCGTAGTCAAGGAGCACATACCTCTTGACCTGAGGGAAACCAAGCAGACCGGCCGGAAACCGGATGACCTTATCTTCCGCCACTTCCAATTTGCCAAACCGCGATGTCTCGAACTGTACCATCTACTTCAGTCTCTCCCTGATCTTCTTAAAGTCATCCACCGACAATCCTGAAGACATAAGATTCTCCGCTCTTATCTTCTCGTACAATTCTTTGCGATGTATGATAATGCTAAGAGGGGCCTGGATTCCCAGCCGGACCTGGTTGCCTCTGATCTCTAGCACGGTGACTGTAATCTCGTCGCCAACATTTATCGCTTCCCCTGACTTCCGTGTCAAAACCAGCATCCTGCTCCCGGGACCTGTTACGCTATATCAACCAGTCGCGAACTCTGCTCACCGTCGCCTTACACCATCGCCTCACCCATCACTTCAGGTAATCCATGATGGACATACTCTCTATCTTTGCCATCGTGTAGAGCAAAGCTTGGTAGCTATTCATCAGCGTCGTAAAATCCGCCGTAAGCTTCGTGAGGTCTGCATCCATCATGGGTGAAAGCAGCTCTGTATACAGATCGTTTCTGTTTGTGTTTTCCTGCGTAAGGGTACTCACTTTGCTGTTGAACTCACCTACGTTGGTTATGTTTTTCGTTACCACATCGAGACTGAGATCCATATTCTGAATCGCGCTGTTGATTCCGGTCGTGTTATTATTTTCGAGGGAATCCTTCAGATTTTTGAGAAAGGCGAATACGTCAAGGTCTTTGATCTCAAAGCTGTCGCCCACTCCCAAAGAGCCGTTAGGATCGAACGCAATTTTAAGCCGGCTGTTCGTCGAGTCGGCCCCGTTCGTCCCGTCGATCATCATTCCGGCATCAAAAGTGCTCGCGCCGCTGCTCCCGTTGGCAATCGTGCTATCGCGGTTGTCGAATCCGAGCATGGCGCCCAGCGTTGTGCTGCTATTTGACCAGTTGAAGGTGACGGGGACTCCGGTGTTGTTCACGATCGTAAACTGCATCGAGGTCGGATCATAGGAGACCTGGAAGCCTGCGCCAAGCTTTGTCTGGATTTGGGAGGCAAGACCTTGAGCGGTATACACGCCTGCGTCAAGCGTCACCGGAAGTCCGTTTTCGTAAATCGTATTTCGGGGATCAGTTGCAAAGTCGCTTGTGGCGCTCGCGCCTGATGCAAGCACCGTATCAGAAGCATTAAAACCGAGAAGAGTTCCGGCTGTCGCATTGCTGCTCGACCATTTCAGCGTATAGGCAGCGCCGCCCGTGTTCTGGATGGTGAATTGGTTGGTCGCTCCATTGTAGGAGACCGTGAAAAGACCGGCGCCGAGAGGCGTGCTATTCAACTGCGTCTGGATCTGAGTGGCCAGACCGGCCCCGTCGTAAGCGCCCTCGTTCAGTGTTACCGTGTAATCGTTCACACCGTCACTTACCACCAGTTGATTCGTTGTGGGGCCGACCTGATAGCCCACTTCCATGATCTGACCCATGGAAAGACCTGCCTCGACATCGCTCGTGCTGCTCGCTCCGGTGCCGATGGTTGCGTCCTGCGCATTGAAACCGAGCAAAGAAGCGGCGGTGGCCCCGGGGTTAGACCAGTTAAGGGCCACGGTGTTGCCGGTAGCATTGGCGATGGTGAATTTCATCGTCGCGGCATCATACGTGACCGTGTGACCGGCCGTAACAGCGTTGAGCTGTGTCTGTACCTCCGTAGCCAAGGCTGCTCCGGTGTAAGTTCCTGCGGTAAGCGTTATAGGTGCGCCGTTTTCGTAAATGGTGTTATTTGATGCATCGACGACGAAATCGGCTGCTGTGTCGGCGCTTCCGTAATTTGCTATCATCGCCTGCGACCAGGTAGTGCCGCCATCAAGCGAGTACTCGTACTGTGCCCGCTCCTGTAATAGTCCGGTGGTCCCACCGGCTTGGGTAATTTTGACTAGATATGATCCGCCACCAGCCTCAACATCACTCACGTCACTGCTGCCATTGTTAACGGTCGCATCAAGACGGCTGTAACCGAGGGTTGCCGCGGCAGTGGCGCCCCCATTGGACCAGTTGAGGGTGGCTGCCTGGCCGGTATTGTTCTGTATCGCAAAACGCCCCAGTGTGCTGTCAAAGGTAACGTAGTATCCTGAGCCCAGCTTCGACTGGATCTGGCTGGCGAGTTCCGAGCCCCGATAAATCCCTGCATCAAGGGTTACCGGGGACCCATTCACATAGAGGGTGTTATTCTTCGAATCGATAACGAAGGCATCGTAGCTTGCATCGCTATACGTATTCCCCGTATACGAGTTGGCGGGATTTTCGTAGAGTACCTTGTTTGTACTGTAAAAAAGCCCCTGACCAGAAAACCCTGTTGGACTGAGCTCTCCCTGGTCGACGTAGGCATTCACCGGGTCACGCGCTCCCAGGGGCACCGTGTAATTAACCGAGTAGTCGGGATTGAGCTCAAACGGGGCCTGGTTTGCCTTCGTGCCGCCGAAGATGTATGTGTTGGCCAGCTGGGTATTCCCCTGCGCCACGAGCTGCGAGATGATATCTTGGACCGCTTGCGCGCCGTTTGCTCGGTCACTGGCGCTCATGGTGCCATCAGCATACTGGAGTGCCAACTGCTTTGCCTGGGTGAGAAGGTCGTTGACATTGTTGAACGTAGACTCGTACGTGCTGCCAAAGGACTGAATCGCCTGGAGATTCCGATTGAACTGGGTATTCGCGCTTTGCTGAGCATTGATTAGCGAGGCCTGGGCATAGACCACCGGATCGTCCGCCGGAACCTCAACCTTTTTCCCGGAGGAGATCTCGCCCTCGATCTTGTTGATGCCGCTCATGGCGCTCTGCAGGTTCACCGTTATCTGGTCAAACATTGACTTATATGTTACTCGCATTTACGCTCCCAACCACATTAACTTACAGCAGTCGCGGTTGCGGTCCCAATCATATTGAGCACGGTAGTTAAAAAATTGTCCGCAGCCGAAATTACCTGTGCCGATGCCTGATACGCGCGCTGGTACTGCATCAGATTGGTAAGCTCTTCATCCAAAGAGACGCCGGAGACCGCTTGCTGCTGTTGTGTCAAAACGGTCATCGTGTTGGTCTGGTAGGTCACTAAGTCCTGGGCATTCTGCGTCAGTTCGCCGACACGGCTCTCCATGGAGGAAACAAAATCGCCCGGCGTTGTCTGCGTCGTACTACCGTTCACCGTGAACGGCAGGTTGCCGTTCGCCAATCCCGCGATACCAAGGGCGATATCGTTATTGGTCGGCTGATCGAGCGAGGAGGTGGACGCAATGTTATTCACATCGCTCTTGACGTCATCGCTGACGGCCATGTCCGCGGCATAATTCTGGGTCAGAGGCTTGAAGAATGCTACGCCCGTGGTCTGGTTCAGGTTGTATCCCGTTTCGTGAATCTGATTCACCTGCGTGGTGATCGTCTGAGCCACAGCATTGAGCTGGTCGATGAAGCCTTGCGCATCCACGTCCCGCTCATAGAGCAGGGATCCCAGAGTGCCATTTGTTATCTTGGCGGTGATGTCCGATAGGTTACCCTTGGAATCCTCCCAGTTGACCCGAAAGGAACCTGTCGCGTTGGGGTCAGACACCTGAAGATTCCAGTGGTTGGTCCCGTCAACCAGCGCGTTGCCATTGGTCGTCAGCACCGTGACCCTGCCAAGATTGTCCTTGAAGGAAACGATGCCCAGTTCCCCAGAAAGCTGTTTCAGAAGCGCTGTCTGCTGGTCCAGGTACGCATTCGCCTGCCCATCCGTTCCTCCGTCCGCGATGCGCTGGTTGAGGTCAGCGAGGGTGGACGTTAGTTTGTTGACGTTATCGACTTCCTGTCCCACCGTATTATTAATTTCACTTTGCAACCCGGTTAAGTCGCCGTACACAGTACGTACACTGCTTGCCAGATTCTCGCCCTGTGCCTCGACCGCCACTCGCGGCGCGACACTCGCAGGGTCGGTAGAAAGGTCTTGCCAGGCATTGAAAAACCCGGTAAGGTTCGTCGTCAGCTGCGAGTTGTCTTCGCTCAGAATGGTCTGGATCTGCTGCAGGTATTGCTCCGATGTCTGCTGGAACTGAAGATCGCTGTTTTTTTGCTGTATGGTGTGGTCAAGATATTGGTCGGTAAATCGTCGCACCTCTGACACCTTCACCCCGTTGCCGAGCAGGCCAACAGGCGAGGGCATGGGCGTCGCCGTATCCAGCACTGCCTCCTCACGCGAGTATCCCGGGGTGTTGACATTTGCTACGTTGTTGGAGACCGTCTGGAGGGAGAGCTCACTGGCTGTGAGCGCACCTACGCCAATGTCAAAGACGGAGCGCACGCCGGCCATTTACACTTCCTTCGAAAGCACCAATGAGAGTGCTTCCCGGCGCCTTCCATACGATGACCGATTAATGAAGCTTATCATTTTCTCGATGGAACATTTCACATGGTCCATGGAAAAGGTGAGCAATCGCATATTTTTCTCCAGCGCCACCTTCACCTCTTTTAATGTCTGTTCGAAATCCCTACGCAAAGCCGTCCACTCTTTCGAGGGAGCATCGACGGGGACTTGTGCGGTCGCCATCCTCTCCTGCTCTTTTTCAAGGAACTCAAGCTTTTTCAAAAGCTCTTCCTTGACGTTATTGGCTCGGACGATCCCCTCCAGTGAAAAGGAGATGATCGCGTCACGCTCCTCAGTAAGGACCCGGAGAAACTGTTTCAGCACACCGAGTTGAGTCCCCATTAGTTCAAATAAAAGCTGGTTGTTCATGGGTTCAGAGCTTCATCCAAAACTTGGTTTTTCAAGATGCTCCGGGCGACGTCTTCGCCCTTCACGTTGTACGTCCCGTTATCTACAGCCTGTTTAACCGCGTCTATTTTCTCCTGTCTGGTTGCAGGAGCGGCCTTGACCTGCTCTTTCAGTTGATCGATCTCGGTCTTGCGGCCAGAAAGTTCCACCTTGTCGGTGATCTGCTGCTGGTTATCCTTCTTACCCACGGCAGACTGCTTTGGAGATTTCGCATTGGCCGATTTGACAAGGTGATCCAGTAACTGCACCTTGTTGTTATCCTCAATTTTCATAGACTCCTCCCTTCTATAGTTTTATCTATTATCGGCCGTTCCTGCAGAAACTTTAGAACTTTGGCTACGTTCCAGGTAGCGCATAAGCACATCTTTGATCCCGATACCCTTTTTGGCAACAAACTCGGCCACCTTTTCATGGAACATGGAAAAATATGTCTGCTCCGCGTAGCTCTTTTCAGAAGAACCCGTTGTCTTCTGGAGCTGATTGAGCATGGTGGAGACAAGGTAGGCTTCAAACCCCTCACAGGCAGCCTTCGTATCCTTGGCGCTTCGACCACCCTTGAGCCCCTTGATCGCATTCGCCTGGAGCCAAGTATCCGCCATCGGTATCTTCATTATAGGACCTCCAGCTCCGCGTGTAAAGCGCCCGCGGCCTTGATCGCCTGCAGAATAGTTATCACGTCACGCGCTGAGACCCCTATCGCGTTGAGCGCGGTCACCAATTCCCGTATAGTAACACCACTCTCCATCACAAAGAACCTGCCCTTTTCCTCCTCCACCTTCATCGTTGTACGTGGCGTGGTGACCGTCTGCCCCTGTGAAAATGGCATTGGCTGGCTTACCGTTGGTCGTTCCTTGACCTGTATGCTGATATTGCCGTGAGAAACGGCAACCGTCTGAATCCTCACGTCTTCACCGATGACAACCGTGCCTGTCCGTTCGTTCACCACGATCTTACTGAAGCTGCCAGGCATTACATCCAGATTTTCAATGGCCGATATGAAAGCCACGGGGTTACCTCTGAATTCGGGAGGGATGGCGATAGTAACCGTTGCCCCGTCTTTGGCCGATGCGCTGCCTGGAAATACCTCGTTGACGCGATCGGAGAGCCTTTTCACCGTGGTAAAATCAGCATCGCGCAGCGATACCACTACCGAATCAGGGTTGACTGCCTGATAGTCCAGCTCCCGCTCAATAGTAGCCCCATTGACAACCCTGCCCGCAGTGACATGGTTCTTCTGAACCTGTGCTGCCTGGCCTGAAGCTACGTACCCGCCTAGGAGGACAGGGCCCTGCGCAACGGCATAGACCTCACCGTCGGCTCCGCGCAGGGGCGCAAAAAGCAGCGTTCCGCCCTGGAGGCTTCGGGCATCTCCCAGGGAAGAGACCATTACGTCTATCTTGTTCCCTATTTTGGCAAAGGGTGGAAGATCAGCCGTAACCGCCACCGCCGCAATATTGTTCACCCTGATGGTCGTTGGATCCACCCTGATGCCCATTTTTTCCAGCATGTTGGTCAATGACTGGATCGTGAAAATCGTATTGACCCTGTCACCTGTATTATCAAGTCCGACCACAAGCCCATACCCGATCAGTTGATTCGGCCGGAGGCCATTGATGTATCCTATGTCCTTTAC
Organism: uncultured delta proteobacterium; assembly: GCA_963835605.1. Taxonomy (GTDB): domain Bacteria; phylum Desulfobacterota; class Syntrophorhabdia; order Syntrophorhabdales; family WCHB1-27; genus JADGQN01. Next base: position 96,342 of record CAWIHO010000085.1, read on the forward strand.
CCGCGCCGCCTGGGCAGAAAAGACCAGGAAAGCAGATGCCAGCACCGCTGCGATAGTTATATACCAAGCTTTCATATAATTCTCAGAACGGCCAAACACCGTCTAATATCCTGCTCAACCAACCGGGCCGCTGTTTCTCACCGACCACGCCTATACCCGTCATCATGATTTTGGCATCTGCCACCTGTGTGGAAAGAACGGAGTTGTCGCTGGCGATGTCCCTCGGGCGCACGATGCCCTGCAGCAGGATCTCTTTCTTCTCGTAATTCACGTAAATCTCCCTTTTCCTTCCACGGCAAGGTTGCCGTTGGGAAATACTTCCACTACTTTAGCCGATATCGTGGCAGTCACGGTTCCGGTTCTCGTTGTCTCTCCGGTCCCATCAAAGTTATTTGTCGAGTTGGCTGTTATCAGGTGCGCCGGATTTACAGCCGGATGGTTCTGCACGTACCTGACTTCCTGGCCAAGAAAGTTGGGGATGCCGTAATCGACGGCCGATGTCCGGCCTGTGTCTGTCGTCGCCTTCTCCGAAGCCTGGGTTGCCTCCACAATCTTTACCGTGATGATATCGCCCATGCCCCCTGCCCTGTGGTCACCAAAGTAGAGATTGCCGCTGTAGCTTGCCGGCCATAAGCTCCCGGAGCGCTGTTCGGTCTGGCTTGAATACCTGTAGATATTGTCAGGCACAAACGGCTCGCCTTTGATGTGCGACTGCTCCAGAGGGAAGCAACTCGTGAGCGCTATGCTCATCAAAGCCGACTAACAAGAGTGTTTTCATACACGCCTCAAAATTCGACGATGACTGTGCCATTACCGGCCACTCTGCCAACTACTTCACGGTCTGAAGAAAGGTTTTTCACCCGAATCCTCTCACCCACTCTGCCGGGCTCCTCAGCTTTTCCCTTGGCTTTTACAAGGAGCTGCGTATTCTCTCCAACGATAGTGATCATTTCCCCTCTGTGTATCACCTGTGGACTGTCGATAATGAGCGTTGTAAGCACCGTGCCGGGAGCAACATCTTTTTTGAGCACCTTTCCGACCACATCCTGCAAGTCTTTTGGGTAAACGAGCTCACTTTCACTCGCGTACGTTTCTTTGCTTCCAAGGTCATCCGCGGAAATTTGACTCCCTTTGGGCAAAGCCCTCTTCGTATAAAAGAGCTTATTCTTCTCATAGACCCGGAACGGAAGGTACGAGGCCCTCAGTTTCCCGTCCTCTCCCTCGAACTCCATGATGGCGAGCCCCTTGCCTCCTACCTCCGGCATCGTATACACGTTAACCGACCTTACCTTTATGTCCTGCTTTAGAAGGGGCGGAATACCGTCCAGTTTGACCTGCATATCCCGTGGGCCGTATGCCTCCTCCAGGAGGCTAGTCAATCTTTTTTCAACGACAGCCGTCTGCTGCCCAAAGCATGCTCCATTGGACAGAAAGAATAGAACCAATGAAACGACTATCAACAGGATCTTCATATCCTAACGTCTCACGTTATTTGCAATCTGGAGCATATCGTTAGCAGCCTGTATTGCCTTGGAATTGGTTTCGTAAGCCCTCTCGGCGATGATCATGTTAACCATCTCCTGGACAATGTCGACGTTCGACATCTCGAGGTAACCCTGCTGCAGAGTCCCTACGCCGATCTGGCCGGGGTTACCCACGATAGGCGTCCCGCTCGCATCTGTCTCAACGAAAAGGTTCTTGCCCATGGCAGACAAGCCGGCCTGGTTCGTGAAGGTGGCCAGCTGAATTATTCCCACCTGTTGCGGTTTTGACTGGCCCTGGACGGTGACCGAAACCGTTCCGTCCGATTCTACTGAAGTGGCCGTGGTACCCTGGGGAATGGTGATAGCTGGTTCAAGGAGGTAGCCGTCAACGGTGACAACGCGCCCCTGAGCGTCCGTCTGAAAGGAGCCAGCCCTCGTATATGCCTTGTCCCCCGTAGGCAGAGTGATCTGGAAGAATCCGGAACCCTGTATGGCCATGTCGAGTGCGTTTTGGGTCTGCTGGAAGTCACCTTGTATGAAGAGCTTCTCAACAGAAGCCAGGAGCGCACCCATCCCAATCTGAATACCGGTCGGCACCTGATTCCCCTGCTCTGTACGCACCCCTGCCATGCGGGTGGTCTGGTACATCAGTTCCTGGAAGTCTGCCCTGCTCGTTTTATATCCGCTGGTATTCACGTTGGCAATGTTGTTCGCTATCACATCCAGGTTTTTCTGCTGAACTACCATGCCTGTTGCAGCTGTCCAAAGAGATCTGATCATTTCGCCTCCTTATACTTTTGCCACTTCTTGCAGCTGGCTGTCCATATCGCCAAAGGCTTGCTGGACCTTGCCGTATGCTTCGTAGGCCCTCGTGCAAGCGATCATGTCGATCATTTCCTTCAGCACGTCGACATTTGACCCTTCGTGATAACCCTGCTTCACCGTGCAGTTGACCGTTGGCAATTCCTGGTCCAGTGGATTTACATTTTCAAACAGGGAGCTTCCAACCGGGCGTAAATACTCCTTGGTTGCAAAGCGGACAATCTTGAGCCTTCCCACAGATACCTTGTCCACGAAGACCGACCCATCGCTTGCTATGGCAATCTGTTTTCCGTTTGCGATTATGTCCCCACCTTCACCTGCTACGGTATTTCCATCTTGTGTCACCAGCTTGCCAGTGGCGTCGAGGGTAAACTGGCCGTTACGGGTGTATCTATCGCCCTGCGCAGTCTGTATGACAAAAAAACCATCCCCCTGGAGTGCCACGTCAAGCTTGTTCCCCGATTCAATAAGTGCACCCTCAGCGAAGTCGATCTGAGAGTCGTAGGTACCAACGAACGTGCTGTCTGCCTTGTCCGTATCTATGATACTGCTGCTGAGCACTGCTTCGAACACAGGTCTGGACGACTTATATCCCGCAGTAAGCGCGTTGGCCAGGTTGTTACTGATAAAGCCCAGCCTCTTCTCTTCTGCTACTGCCCCGCTTACAACTGTGTATATACCTGACATGAGAATCTCTTCGCAGGAGTGAAGCAAATGATGTGCCACACCCCGGCCGCTTTTTGGTCTGTCTGTCTATCTAGTCCATTTGGTCTATCCGGTCCTCTGGTCTCTCTGGTCTATCTAGCCTGTCTGGTCCAGAACTACTGTTGGATACTAGCGTTGTGGCCCAGCGGAAGGGCCATCGATGATGGACAACAACGGGCACGGATAGGCACCATCGATTGGCGAGAGGGCAAAATTAGGCCAAATAGACTAAACAGACGAGGTGGACCAGACAGACAGAAGACGTTATCTTTAAATGATGGTGGGAAAAATTTTCCGACCCTGAAGATTTCACACGGTGATATCGATCGTTCCCTGCTTTTCCGAATCGTCCTTTTCAGTCTCTGGCGCAGCGAGTCGCTTCGAGTGGTCGTCCCGACCGTTTTCGCGACCCCGTTCGCGCCGCTTGTCGATCCCGGAGAGGCGCACCTTCCTGTCAACCGAAAGGATCTTCGGAATGAGGTCAACGTCAGACAGTCCCGCCATGGCAACCTCCTTCGACCCCGGAAAGTCACTTTCTACCCGGTGTCACCCTGGTAGCTCACTCAACAAGGAGCAATCCCCCCTGTCTCTTCCTGTGCTAGAAACATCTTCTGAAGATTCAGGAGGATCAGAAGTCTGTCTTCCACCTTGCCGACGCCATTGACATAGTGCGGCTTTACGGTCCCGGCAAAAGTTGGTGGTGCCTCGACCGCGCTTTCTGGGAGTTGCACCACCTCTGACACTGAATCGACAAGAAATCCGACAACCACTCCGCCAATCTCGATTACTATGATTCTGCTCTGCTTGTCGGCAGCTCTGGTCTGAAACCCGAGCATCTTTCGTAAATCCACCACCGGGATGATCTTCCCCCGCAAGTTCATCACCCCCTGGACGTGAGGGGGCGAGTTGGGAATTCGCGTAACCTCAACAGCTTTGTTGATTTCCTGGACGCTCGCAATGTCGACGGCAAATTCCTCGGTGCCTATCTTGAACGCCACAAGGGAGCGCATCCCTCTATCGGCCATCGTTATACCTTCTGTTCCTCTTAATGAGTGATCGCTTACCCATTGAAAAACTTAACTTTTCCATGCAAAAATCGTGCTTAAATGACGAAAATGTCTGGCTTGTCTATCTGGTCCGTTTAGTCTATCTGGTCTATCTGGTTTCTCTGGCGCGTTTCGCTTGTCTCGTTCGTACGATGCCGAACGCTTTAGTCTTCTGTCACGGGTCACCTGTCACGAGCTTGCTCCCCTTGACCCTATTTTCTGCCTGGCTAGGCAGCCACCGGCTGTTTACAGAAGTGCGCAAAAACTCCCGGAAGGTCCAGCATCAACACGACTCTGCCATCGCCCCGGATAGTGGCGCCAGCTATCCATCTTACGCTCTTCAGAAACTCACCGAGCGACTTGATGACCACCTCCTCCTGGCCGACAACTGAGCCTACCCGTAAGCCTATGGGCCTATCAGGCGTCTTGCAGAGTATGACTGAGCATTTTTCATTGGGCTCAGACATTCCGGAGACGACTTCGGAGAGTCTGACCAATGGGATGATCAGGTCTCGCAGTACCAGCACCTCGTGGCCTTGCACCGTCTTAACCAGTCCTTCTTTCGGCTTGATTACTTCAAGCACGACGTCGAGTGGAACAGCGTAGATCTCGTCGCCCACGCTGACAAGCAGTGCCTTCATGATGGCCAGAGTCAGAGGCAAAGTGATGGTGAGTCTCGTCCATTTTCCTTTTTGGGAGTCCACGTACACGCGGCCATTCATCCGTTCGACGTTCGTTTTCACTACGTCCATACCCACGCCCCTGCCGGAGATAGATGTCAGTTCTCTTGCCGTGCTGAAGCCCGGGACAAATATATAGTTGATCGCTTCTTCGGCGGTAATCCTTTCTACCTCCGCAGGCTGCATAAGTCCTTTTTCTACGACTTTCTCCTTGATTGCCTTGACGTCGATCCCCTTCCCATCGTCCAGAATTTCTATAGCCACCTGGTTACCTTCACCCCGTGCCTTGAGAGATATCAGCCCTTTCGCTTCTTTGCCTTTAAGCACCCGTTCTTGTGGCGGCTCGATGCCGTGATCGATGGAGTTCCGCAGTATGTGGGTGAGAGGGTCGTGGAGAGTCTCGATTAAAGATTTGTCCAGTTCTGTTTCACCACCCTCGATAATCAACTGCACCTCTTTGCCGGACGCCGAGCAGACGTCCCGGACGAGCCTGGGCACCTTGTTAAAGAGCCTGCTTATGGGCACCAGGCGGGCCCTCATAACAGCCGTCTGCAGATCATTCGTGATCATTTCGATATAGCGTGTTCCCTCCGCCAGGCTGGCTAACGGGGTATCCGTGGGTGTTCCTCCACGGATGTTGAAATCCGTAACCGGATGGAGACTTTCGTTTTCCTGCAGAAGAGTGTACAACAACATGAGCCTGTTCTTCCCGAGCACCAGTTCACCGACCAGGTTCATCAGCTCGTCGAGCTTTCTGACATCTACCCGCACCGTCTGCTCTTCCCTCGGAATAGTGGCGAACGAAGCCTGACCCTTGGCAGCACTAGGCTCTTTTGGCGTGGCTTCCTCCATGTCCGCTGACCCTGTTTCCTTCCCGATGCCGTGCCCATTGCACGTGACGGGCGCGGCATCGAGGGCTGCCAGATGTTTCTTTTCCGCAATGCCTTCCAGCTCAGCAAGCAGACGACTTGTGTCTCTTACCTCTCGATCTCCTTTGCTGATGTCTTCAACGAGGAGCTTTATTACATCGAGCGATTTGAGGATAGCGTTGACGATGTCGGCGTTGGGGCTTAAGTCGCCTTTTCGCAGTTTGCCCAGCACATCCTCGGTCCGATGTGCAAGATCGGAGAGCGTGTTGAATCCGAGGAATCCTGACGTGCCTTTGATAGTGTGCACAGTTCTGAATACACTATTGATGGCCTGACAGGAAGGGTCCTCTTCCAGACTGACGAGGTCGCGTATGGCCCCATCTACCAGTTCCACGGTCTCGGTGATGAACTCACCTATGATCTCCTCGAGTTCATCCTTGCCGATCAGTTGATCTTCCATCACCGCGCTCCCTGAGCAAAGATTCTATGCCTGAGACGAGCAGGGCCGAGGACACAGGCTTGACGAAGAGGTGGTCAATCCCTGCCCTCAGTGCATCGTCTTTCAAATCTTCATCCACAAAATCGCTGACCATCACAACGGGCATATCCAAAACATAGAAGTTCTTCCTGACACTCCTTACAAACGCGAGCCCGTCCATGTTTGGAAGGTCACGCTCCACAATGACGAGATCAACCTTCAAAGTGCTCAGCTTTTCCAGGGCATCCAGCCCGTCTTCGGCCTCGAACGTGACATAGTCACTGCACTTGAGCATCAGAGACAGAAGTTTGCGCGTGCAGATCGAATCATCGACAACGAGGACCTTTCTCATTCCGCACCTTTCTGATATACAATGGTTCCTGGTAGAACGATCGGCTTTAACGCCTTTGACACCGGAGAGAGATACTCAGAATGGCCAAGAAAGAGGTGGCCCCCGGGCTTCAAGACATCGTGGAAATGATTTGCGACCTTTTTTTTCATATCCTCATCGAAGTAAATCAGCACGTTCCGGCAAAATAGAATGTCCATGCGGCCGAGTTTTCGGTACGATCGCGCATCACTCAGATTCATGAACTCGAACTTCACGTATCCCTTGACCGAGTCGTTGATGGCATAACCATTTTTTACTTTGGTAAAATATTTCTCCCTGATTGGCGCATCCACGTGACGCATCGCGTAGCTGTTGAAAATGGCAGTCTCCGCCGAGAGAAGGGCTTTCCTGCTTATGTCGGTTCCAATGATCGTAAAAGGACGTGTCTCGCGCAGGGCCTCGCTCTCCTCCAGAATGGTGATCGCGATGGTGTAGGGCTCCTCTCCGGTGGAACAACCCGCGCTCCAAACCTTCAACATCTCCGACCGCCTGCCACCGTTGAGATGCTCCGAGCGCAGAAGCGACTTCAGCATTTCCAATTGTGGCAGGTTCCTAAAAAAACTCGTCTCGTTAGTGGTAACAGCGTCGAACAGATTGAAAAGTTCCTCTGCCGCCTTTTCGCCATACCGAAGGTAATAATAGTAATCCTCGAAGGTTGAAAGGTTCAGTTCATTCAGCCTGTTCCTCAGCCTGTTTTTTAAGAGATAAGCCTTATTGTCCAGAAAATATATTCCGGACTTCTCATAGACGAGATCACGTAAGGAGATGAACTCTTCATTCCTCATCGCGCTCTCCTTCGCTCTCCTTGTCTAAGCTTTTTGAGTGCCGCACTGGCAGCGGATCGGAGGGTCGCGTCCTGACTGCGCGCGAACGGGGTCACGTGAGGGAGGGCAGCTGGATCGGAGAGGTCTGACAGGGCCTTGATGCTGCCAATCTTAATAAGCGTATTCTCGTCACGAAGGCCGCCGATAAAGACGTCAAATAGGGAATGCTCTCGAAAAACAGCGAGCGCTGCGAGCACCTCGTATCGTGTCCAGACGTCGCGGTCCTGGTCAAAAAAGAGGGCAACCAGCCGGTCCCTAAAGGTGTGCAGTTTTCTTTCTCTGATTACCCTGAGCAGCTCATGAAGGACAGGCCGTTTCAGAAGGAGTCTGTTAAGAATTTCGAGATACCGCTCGTCCCCTTCAAGGAGCCTCCCGGCCGTGTATATGGCACTCCGCGCAACGGTTTCATCCGGGTCAGCAAGAAGCGTTTTCATCACCGCGAACGCCCTTTCTTTGTCCAGACGGTCCATTATCACGAGGGCAACTTTCTTATCCTCGACGGAGCCCTTGGCAACAAAGGACTCGACAAGCCCTGTTGCGCGGTCAATATCCAGGGAAGCAAGTGCCTCCAGTGCTTTTCTTCGCACATCGGGAAAGCCAATCCTGGCGAGGCCAAGGATCTCCGGCACCAGACCATGCAGACCAAGTCTGGCTGAAGCCAGTGCCGCGTCACCTTGCACATGCCCGTCTTCATCAGAGAGAGCCCTCTTGAGCAGACCGCTGCCGTTTCTCTCCCAGATGTTCGGCAGTTGGCGTATGATCTCTCTCTTAAGGTCGAGAGGCGCCTCCGAAAAGAGCCTGTAGAGCGACTTTTCAGCTATTTTATGCCCGGCGATGCCGCATGCCCTTATAAAGGGCAACAGAACTTCTGGCTCCTTGCTAAGATAATCAGCCACCTTGCCGGCCCACACGGGTTTGAGATCGACGAAGAGCGCTACCAACTCATCGAACTCGTCCTCATCCGTACCCGTCTTTTTCAGTGCGTCGAGGATAATGTCACATGCTTCTTGCCTCCTGAACCCGACCACCAGCTTCATCACCTTTATCGACGTCCGCGTGTTTGATAGAATGAAGCGGGCAAGGTGCCCAAACAATCCCTCCCCCACAGTCTCGTGCAACTGATCGAGGGTCGCTGCATCCTCCTTCTCCAGAATCGTCCGGATAAAGATGTCCCGCCTCTCTTCACTCCATCCCCTGAGAACAGCCAAAAGATCCTGCAAGACCTGGCCGTCCTTAAAGGCTAAAAGGACCTCACAGGCGATAAGGGGCAGCACCCCTTTACGCTCCACGAATACCCGCCAGAGCTGCGGTATTACCCTTGGCGATGCGATCTTGCCCATCGAGTAAATTGCAGAGAAAGCAATCGACTCCTCATCATTCAACGCCCCGAGAAGCCCTTCAACCGCACTATCGTCCCGAAACTCACCGAGAGCCATGCAGGCCGCGTTTCGGACGTTCGGGTTTTCGTCCTTAAGGCAGGCCAGGAGGTGAGGCAGCGCCTCCCTGTGGCCGAGAGAGGCCAATATCTCGCATGCCGAGATCTTCATAGCCGGCCCTGCCTCATGCAAGAGGTCAATTACAGGATCGACAGCATATGAATCAAACCTCTTGAGCAGTTCCAGCGCGGTCATCCTCGGTTCCACTTCTTTCCGCTTGAGCAGGTGAATCAGGCGAAGAACAACTCCCTGAGACGGCGATCGAAGGAGTGATTTGGCCGCTTTCTCCTTTTCGATGGTATTGGGACCCATAGCGCTGCGGATAAGGCGCTCTATTCTTTCGTTCTCTTTCTCTTCGTTCCGGTGAGACGCCTGCCTCTGTCTCATAGGGCCCGCATGATCTCCTCCGCGATCTTCTGCACAGGAGCTATCGAGTTTGTGAGCTGGGCCTCGACTACAGCCTTCGGCATGCCGTAAACAGCCGAGGTTTCTTCGTCCTGGGCAATCACATAACCATTCCTTGCCCGTATCTCCCTGGCCCCGCTCAATCCGTCGGTACCCATGCCTGTCAGGATAACGGCTATAGCTTTCGATTCGTAGATACCCGCTACGCCCGAAAGAAGTAGATCGACCGACGGTTTGTACACGTAGTTCTGATCCTCCACAAATTCAACGATCACGTCGTGACCTTTACGGCGCACACTCATATGCGTATCCCCTGGGGCCAACAGCGCTACACCGGGCCTTAAGCACTCGTTGTTTTCAGCCTCCTTCACCTCGATCTGCGTCTTAGCGTTGAGTCTCTCGGCAAAAGACTGCGTAAAGGCCTTCGGCATGTGCTGCGCTATAATAATGGGAACCGGAAAGTCCTTGGGCAGCCTGGTCAGGATATGTTGCAAGACCGGAGGTCCGCCAGTGGAAGCCCCTATGGCCACGGCGGCACGAAAAGCCGTGCTTCCGGGCGCGAACGCCAGAGGTTCCTTTGCGCCCTCATGTTTCACGAAAAACGGGCCCATACGCCTCTTTGCGGCGGCCTTGACCTTCCGTACCAGTTCTTCCTCAATCCTGGCGATATTGGCACCGTTGGAAAGATCTTTGGGCACGAAATCGCAAGCGCCCGTGTTGAGTGCATCAAACGTTATGCCAGCCCCCTCCTTTGTTGCTGCGCTCAGCATGATGACGGGCAAGGGTGCTCGCGCCATGATATGTTTAAGCGCTTCGAGTCCGTTCATACGCGGCATTTCAACGTCCATGGTGACCACATCGGGCTTTAGGGCCTCTATCTTCTCTATTGCCTCTTCCCCGTTTTCCGCCGTGCCAATCACCTGGATGAAGCGGTCCTTGCCCAGCATACGGGAAATGATCCGCCTCATTACGGCCGAATCATCAACCACCAGAACCCGTATCATCATCGCCCGCTGTGACTTCTATAAGTCCTTTTGCGTTCTTGAGTGAATCGTAGGCCGAGGATAGGAATCGCATTTCGTCGTGCACTGTGATAACATCAGTACATTCGTTCACCACCTCACAGAATTCGCGGTGGCGCGCGGCAAAGTCGTCGAAGCTTTGCAAGTCCGCGTCGATATCGATTCTTTTGGCAAATTGGTTGGCAAGGAAAGTCGCGAAGGCGCTTTCTCTGTTTTGTTGAGCCGCATCAGGAACATGGTGGTATCTCACCCCGTCGGCGATGGCCGAAGGCAGGTTCCACAATTCAAGAAGGGAAGCGCCCACGTGCCCGTGATCCACTGAAAAAACCGCCCGTTCGGCTTCGACCGCAGGCATGTGTTTTTCCTTAATCAGTACGAGCATCTCCTGCCATTCTTTTTTGAAGTATCGGTACATAATGATTCTGCCTATATCGTGGAGAATGCCGCTGACGTATATTTCATTCTGGTCCACCGGAACTGTGGCGTGGGATCCTATCACTTTTGCGAGACTCCCGCAGACAATCGCGTGAGTGATGAACAACTTCCTGTCGAAGGTTGTGTCAGCCCCATGTATCATGGCGAGGAAGGGCATCTGAAGAATAATATAGCCGAGGTGCTCATACCCTATGACGGCTATAGCCCTCTCCACGGTTGTAATAGTCCTGAAGCTGCGTGTCCCGAAATAAGCGGTATTTGCAATTCTCAAAACTTCACCTGTCATAGAGGGGTCCATGTGGCGTGCCAGATCCGAGGCTGAGCTCATGGGATCGTCAATGAGCATAAGGATCTCGCTCACAATCTTCGGGAAGGTGGGCAGGATATCAATCTGCCGTAGTCTTTTTACGATATAGTCCTGACTGCTCATATGGAAAACAGCTCCCAGCCGTCAGCTATCAGCTACCAGCAAAAGCACAAAACCCGTCGCACGGATTCCGTCTGACCACTGGTGGCTGACGGCAGCTTTCGCGAGTGGCTGCACGCGCCTTACTTATTTATCGATCAATCATGGGTTGAGCTTAACTATATAAGGGGTCACTAGATAGATTCCCACTCTTTACGCAGCGCGTGTGCAGTGAAGTACCAGGGCTGGGTGCCCGTGGAGTCCCCTTCCACGGGTGTTGGAATCTATTTCAGGCGTTTTTTGAGGAATGTTCGGAGGCTCAAGACCGCCTGGGAATGGATCTGGGAGATTCTCGCCTCGGTAATGCCAAGAACTTCCGCAATCTCTTTCATGTTCATATCCTCATAATAATAGAGACTGAGGACCAGCTTCTGTTTTTCAGGGAGTCGGTCGATCTCGTGACCAAGGAGGGCTTCCAGCTCGTTCATTTCAGCACATTTTTCGGGGCTGGCTCCGTCCTCCATCACATACCTGATGAGACCATCCCTGTCCATACCGGAAACCTCAGAGATATCTTCGATGCTCAGGATGGAAAGGCTCCCATAATCCTTGAGCATGATCAGGTAGTCATCGAGGTCAACCTTCAATTCTTCCGCCACCTCTTCCTCTCGCGGGTACCGCCCCAGCCGTGCCTCCAGTTTCCTGATTACCTCCTCAAGCTTCTTTGCCTTGGTCCTGGCACTCCTCGGGAACCAGTCACGCTTGCGGAGTTCATCAATCATCGCTCCCCTGATTCTCAAATAAGCAAAGGTGTTCAGCTTGATGCCTCTGCCCGGGTCGAACTTCTCCATGGCCTCAAGCAGACCGAGCACGCCGGAGGAGATGAGATCTTCCGTAATGCCATCGTCATCAAAACCCCTCGAAACCTTGAAGGCCAGATGTTTTATGATGGGAAGGAACTCTTCAATGATCTTCTCCCTCTCGTCAACCTCTTGCTTTCTATAGGCCTTCTTAAGCATGCTTACGCCACCAGCCTGTTACAGATCTGCACCAGAGCCTTCGTCGCGTGCGTATCCGGAAAGGTCTCAGCCCACAGCTTCTGTCTCTTGACAGCGATATTGACGTTCTTGTCGGCTGGGATATATCCTGCGAAGTCAAGGGAAATATTGAGGAATCTGTCGGTCACCAGGAGAATCTTTTTGTACATGTCAAGGGCTTCCTTCTCATCTCTCACCATGTTCACAATGATCTGGAAATCCCGACGCCCTGTTTCCTTGCTCAGCACTTTGATCGTTGCGTAAGAGTCAGTGAGACTGGCCGGATCAGGCGTTATGACGACGAACACATCCTCGCTGATAGCATTAAAATAGACGACATTCGAAGAGATACCCGCTGAGGTGTCCATGATCAGAAAGTCATAGTCCGGAATATCCTGGAAGGAGGAAAGCAGTATGTTTTTCTCCTCCATCGAGAGGTTTGAAAACTCAGAGATACCGGAGGTGGCCGGTATGATCTTGATGCCGAAGGGACCTTCGACGATGACATCCTTCATGGTTTTGGTGCCGTTTATCAGGTCTCTGATATTGAATTTCGGCACCATGCCAAGCATGATATCGATGTTCCCCAGAGCCAGATCCGCATCCAGTATGTACGTTGATTTCCGCATCGCGCTCAGGAGGTATGCCATATTCGAAACTATCGACGATTTGCCGACACCCCCTTTTCCGCTCGTGATCGCTATAGTCCTTTTTCTTCGCGCCTCCATACGTTCTCCTCTAAGACTAAGGTATAGAATGTTTCCTGATCGGGAACGACAATGTCCTGGATGCCCATACCTGTGGTAAGAAAATAGACAGGCTTCTCGAGAGCCACCATTTGGGCCATCACGTGACCGAGGGACTTTTCCTCGTCAAGCTTGGTAAAGATCAGGCCAGCCACATCGTTTCCGTTGAACTGGCCGCAATAGTCCCTGATTTTCTCGCTCCTGATCCAGGAAGGAAAAAGCAGCATCTTCTTGCTTCCCTTCAACCTCTCCATGGCCTTTTTTTGCAGAAGCTCATTGCCGGTCACATCAATGATCTTCTTTCGCGTTTCTCTTTCGACGATGAAAGGGAGATCTTCATCGTTTACGGTAAAATAGAATGGTACACCGGTATGCTCCGAGAACATCATGAGCTCGTTGTATCGCTCTCTCCGTTGCGGCTCGTAGGCTATGATGGATACCGGCACTCCGGCGTCCATGAACCGTTTGGCCAGTTTCTTGGTCGTTTCGGTCTTACCGGCACCGCTTGGACCAAGCATAAGAATTGGTTCGCTGGAACCATCGATCGCATTCACTTTGATCTTCTTTGCCAGCACTCTTTTCAGGAAGTAACTCACCTTGCCCAAATCTTCAGCAAACTTACCGGTATCCGCATACACCTCAGAGATCACCGTGAAGGCCAGCTTTGAATCAAGGCCATTTTTGGTCATCTTCTCATAGAAAGCCCGCAAGGTTGGCGGAAAAGCCTCAACACGGTATTTCATGGTGTCCGATTCCATGGACCCCATCCTTTCGTTCAAAGATTTGACGGTGGAGTTAATCTCCTCGATCCGTTTCATGACCTCGCTCATAGGAGCTTCTTGCGGTGTCATCTCTTCGTCGATAGCGATCAGAATCTCATACCCCTTCCGTGCCGAGTCCGTATTTTCCTTGATGTCTATGATGATCGCGTCAGGACCGTATTCGCTTTTGATCCTTTTTATGCCCTCTTTGACACTTTCAAAGAAGAGCCGTTTAACCTTCATGAGCTCTTATCACCCCCGCCGATTTTATTTTGATCTGTTGCGGGATCTCGTTATGGGATATGACCGCAATACCCTGGATATACCTTTCAAGGAGTCTTCGGAGTCTTGCCCGTATTATGGGGTGCACGAGCAGGACCGGCTGAATATTCTGTACCATCATATTTTTCACTTCATTGCTAATCTTATCAATCATCTGCTGGGTGAATGCCAGATCCAGTGCAAGATACGTTCCTTGTTCCGATGTTTGGAGGCTGGAAATCAATTTTTCTTCCAATGCCTTCTCGAATATCAAAACGTGGAGAATGCCGTCAGCAAGATACGGCTTAAGGATGCTCCGCGCCATGCGCTGCCGCACAAACTCCGTCAGCACGTCGGGGTCCTTGGTGGAAGGTGCGTGATCGGCGACGGTTTCGAGAATGGTCACGAGATCTCTGATGGAAACCTGTTCACGCAACAGGTTTTGAAAGACCTTTTGAATGACCCCGATGTTGGCCCCGCTTTGTGCAAGCTCCTCGACCACCTTCTGGTGGGTTCCGGATATGTTGTCAAGGAGCTTCTGCACCTCTTGTCTGGTCATCAGCTCATGCGCATTATTCCGCAAGATCTCTGTCAGGTGTGTGGCAATGACCGTCGCATGATCGACAATGGTGAAGCCCTCAGAGGTGCACCGGTCCCTATCCTTCTCTTTGATCCACGCGGCCTCGAGATTGAATACCGGTTCCCTGGTAGGAATGGCATCCGCTATTCTATGGCGTTCATCGGCGCCCATGGCCAGCAGATGCCCGAGCAGCAGCTCACCCTTGCCCATCTCGATACCTTTGAGGAAGATCGCGTATTCCCCTGCCTTCAGCTGCAGGTTGTCTCTCACCTTCATGGGCGGGATCACAATGCCCAGTTCCCCGGCCAGTTGCTTTCGAATAGCTTTGAGCTTTTCCAGTAGTTCGCCACTCTGCTCGGTATCAACGATAGGAATGAGCCCGTAGCCGATCTCGACTTCCAATATGTCCACAGGCTGAACAATATCGGCCTTTTCGGTGGCTTCCTGTGATATCTCCGGTATTTGTAAGGCCTCTTCTTTCTGGGCTTTGGAGATCACGTATCCACCTCCGGCGGCTATCGAAGCCAGAACCACGAAAGGAAGGGCCGGTATGCCGGGTACCATGCCTATGGTCACAAGTATGACAGATGCAAGCATCAGTGCCCTGGGCTGCATGGTGAGCTGGCTCATCACGTCACTGCCGAGGTCTGACTCGCCTGCCGCCCTCGTTACAATAATACCCGCGGCCGTTGAGGTCAGCAGAGCGGGGATCTGGCTGACAAGACCATCGCCTATGGTCAGTATGGTATAAACAGAAAGGGCATCTGCGACGGACATCTCCTTTTGTACAACACCTATGATGAGGCCACCCAGCAGGTTGACAAAAATGATTATCAGGCCCGCGACGGCGTCCCCTCTGACAAACTTGCTTGCACCATCCATGGCGCCATAGAAGTCGGCTTCCATTTCTATGCGCGCACGCCGCTCTTTTGCCTGCATGTCGTCGATCAAGCCGGCATTCAAGTCTGCGTCTATACTCATCTGCTTGCCCGGCATGGCATCCAACGTAAAGCGCGCTGCCACTTCAGCCACCCGCCCGGCGCCCTTCGTGATGACCACGAAGTTGATAATGATGAGGATGAGGAATACAATCGCCCCGACCACGTAGTTGCCCCCGATGATGAAAGTGCCGAACGCTTTGATGATGCGGCCGGCTGCCTGTGTCCCTTCGTCGCCGTGTAACAGGATCAGCCTTGTGGAGGCAATGTTCAGAGAAAGTCTGAACAGCGTCACAATCAGAAGGACTGAAGGGAATACGGAGAAATCGAGCGGCCTGTGGGTGTACATGCCGAGAAGCAGGATCATGAGCGAAGTAGAGATACTTATTGCGATGAAAAGATCGATAAAAAAAGGGTTGAGAGGGATGATCATTATGAGGATCACGACCACCACGCTGGTGGCGATCAACAGATCGCTCTTCCCCCTAAGCCATGTCAGTGCGCTTTCCATTTAAAGGCTGACCCTCTTTTTCTGCTTGTATACCTGGGCAAGGATCTCCGCCACAACAAGGTAGAATTTTTCCGGGATATAGTCCCCGATTTTGACACCGTAGAAAATTCCACGGGCAAGAGGCTTGTTCTCAACGATAGGAACACCGTGGAGTCTCGCCACAGTCTTAATCTTATCAGCCACAAAGCCGGCCCCTTTAGCGACGACTTGAGGCGCGGGCATTTCTCTAACAGCATACTTGAGGGCCACAGCGAAGCTTGTCGGGTTGGTCACCACAACATCGGCCTTTTTTGTGTCCTCCATCATACGCCTGCGCGCGAACTCCCGCTGCAGACTCCGAATCCTCGACTTGATCAATGGATTGCCCTCGCGGTCCTTCATTTCTTCGGTCACTTCCTGCTTGGTCATCATCATGTTTCGCATGAACTGCCATCTCTGGAAAAGATAGTCGGCGCCGGCAAGAAACATGAAGATAATGCCGAGTTTCCAGGCCAGTCTGAAGCCCGTCTCGCCCAAATAGCCGACCGTGAATTTCACATCCTTTTGCACGAGGGAAAGGATCGTGGGGAACTCGTTCTTGATGATCGAATAGCTGATGTACACGAGAATGAGGATTTTTGCCATTGACTTCAGCACTTCCTGCAAAGACCTGACGCTGAAGAATCTCCCAATGCCTGCTATGGGATTAAGCATGTTCGGATTGAAATTGAACACTTGTGGGCTCCACATGAAGCCGACCTGCGCAATCGTTCCCGCTATACTCAGGAACGTTACGAGGCCGAAGATGGGGAGAACGAGCGCCAGCCACTTGAAGATACTGGACGAAAAGACGCCTTGGATGCTCGCGACGGTCACATCCATATTCATAGTCCGCACGGACGTTACGTATGATTTGAAAGCTTCCTGAAACGTGTAAGACATGGTGAAATAGAGAAAGATTGCCGAAAAGAGTATGATCATGCAGGAACCCAGTTCCGGTGACCTGATAACCTGCCCCTTTTTCTTTGCCTCTTCGAGTTTCTTCTCGGTCGGCTTTTGGCTCTTTTCCTGGAAACTCTCGGCCATGGCTATGCCAAAAGCCTCAAAACTTTCAGAAATTCCGCATCAATGCCTTTGAACAGGCTTCCCAGTGCGGGTACCATGAAGCTAAGGGCAAGGGAGAGTATGGTTAGCGATACAAAAACCTTGACCGGCAGACCCTCAACAAAGATGTTCATGGTGGGGATCATTCTGGACAAAAGGCCCAGGGAGAGTTCTATGAGAAAAAGAGCTACGACAAGCGGGGCCCCGAACTTCAGGCCCAGCCCGAAAATTCTGCCGCTCGCGGTTACGAAATAGTTGAACAGACCGCTCGTGACAGTGGCGGTTCCCAGCGGTAGCTCCTTGAAGCTCGCATAGATGCCTCTTACTATGATGTGGTGTGCGTCCGTGGCAAAAAAAATCATCAGGCTGAGCATGTACAGGAAATCCTCCAGGATTGACACCTGGGCCGAAGAAAAGGGATCAACCATCCGCGCAAAGCCGAAGCCGGTCTGGAATCCAACGATCTCGCCTGTTGCCTGGATCACCGCAAAAAGCAGGCGAACGGCAAAACCGATGGAAAGCCCGATCAATACCTCCCTGAGAATGGCGAGGAGCATAGCATACCCATCACCCGCCAACTCCCCGGGGTACGAAACAACTCCTGTGATTAAAAATGCCATAAGCAAAGAAAAACTGACCTTGAAGAGAGTTGAAAGGCCTCTCATGGAAAAGACGGGCAAAAGCCAGAGAATTGCCAGCACCCTGAAAAAAATCAATATATATTTTGGGACGTCTATGATCATGAAACCTAGCGCACGTATGTGGAAAGATTCGAAAAAAGGGTGATGGTGTAGGTAACAATCTGGTTGAGCATCCAGGGAAAAAGAAATATGAGGACCAGGACGACGGCAAGTATCTTCGGAACAAACGTAAGCGTGATCTCATGTATCTGCGTGGCCGACTGGAAAATGCTGACCAGCAGACCAACGATCATCGCTGCCAGAAGCAGGGGAGACATGATCAGCATCCCCATTTTCAGCGACCCTCTGAAGATTTCAGCACCAGTTCCTGACTCATGATGCCACTTTGCCTTCAAGCGCATACCTTCGTTGCCTGCGCCTGCCTCACTCCGACGTACTTCAAGTACCCTCCGTTCTCACGGCTTGAGCGCCCGTCTGCATCTTGAATCCAAAGTGGCAAGAATCCCACCTGAAGTGTCACCATGCATGAATTTTGAATACTGATTCTATCCATGCAAAGACCTCTCCACTATAGAAACCCTTGACGAGCGATCCCACCAACAGGTTCCACCCATCCACGAGCACAAACAGCATGAGCTTGAACGGCAGTGATATGAAGATAGGAGGCAGCATCATCATACCGGTTGACAGGAGCACGCTCGCCACGACCATGTCGATTATCAGGAAGGGTATGTAGAGCAAGAATCCTATCTGGAACGCCCTCTTCAGTTCGCTGATGGCGAAGGCCGGCACGAGCACACGGAAGGGGATATCGCTCTGGTTCTTGGGGCGCTGAACCCCCGCCATGTTCGCGAAGAGGGCCACATCTTTGTCCCTCGCAAACTTGAACATGAACGTGCCCATCTCTCTTGATGACTTATCAATAAATTCGTCATACGCTATCTTGTTGTTCATGTACGGAGAGAGGGCGTTGACATTAATTCTCTCGAATGTCGGCCCCATGATAAAAAACGTGAGAAAGAGCGAGAGTCCGACAATCACCTGTGTCGGTGGGAGTGTGGGCATACCGATGGCCTGCCTCAAGAAAGAAAGAACAATTACAATCCGTGTGAAAGAGGTCATGAGTAAAAGGATCGCGGGTGCAAAACTGAGAACAGTAAAGATCAGCGCGAGATTGACAAGATTTCTGTTGCCCTCTCCTCCAGTAAACATGCCGATGAGGTCAACTTTTGCCGGCGTGTTATCTTTGGTTGTGCTCTTTGCTCCTGCCACGCCGGGGACGAAAGTAACAGACAAAACCAGGATGAGAACCAGGAGGAGCTTCATTCCGGGACCTCCTCCTTTTTCAACTGGGCAAGCAATGCAATGGTGTCTTGTCCCACACCGATGACGAGCACCTGATCCCTGATCTCTATTACAGAGATGAACTTCTTGTACCCGAGAGGTATCGTCTCGACTCTCCTGAGTCCGTAACCTGTGTCTTTTGAGTTCCAGTTCCCTTTATACTTCGCCATCACCTTGTAAAGGATTCCGAGGCAGCCGAGCAAGCCGACCAAGACCAGGATTACCTTTATGAACTCACCGTACATGCCTTCAATCATGCCAGTTTTTGAACCCTCTCAACAGGTGCGACAATTTTGGCCACGCGCACACCAAGCCTTTCGTTGACGACAACCACTTCACCCTTTCCCAACAGCTTGCCGTTAACGTAAATGTCGACAGATTCGCCCGCTGTTTTCTTCAACTCAACGATAGAACCTTTGCTCAACGAGAGAAGCTCTCCTATGGTCATTTTGGTGCGACCGATCTCAATCGAGATGTCTATCGGCACATCGAGCAGACTGTCGAGGTTTAGCTCTGCGCTGCTCCCCTCGGCCATGTTTTCCGGCTCTTCCACCAGTTTCTCCATGCTCCCTCCCTACCTTATGATCTCCTCAATTTTTACGGCCTTACTGCCCTTAAAGAGACCAAGCTTACCTTTGAGCCGCGCCCTGTTGTTAATCTCCACTGAGAGGCGGTCGTTCACATGCCGATCGACAAGAATCAGACTCCCCTCCTTCAGGTTTACGAATTCTTGCAGCGACATCCTTTTTCGACCGAGCGTGGCAGTGAGCTCCAGAGGCACCTTCATCAGTCTATTTTTGAGCTGCTTTTCCCACCGCTGTTTTATGTCCCTGTCCTCCCTCGAAGGGGCCATAACGAGGAGGTTTTTTATGGGCTCGAGGATCGAATAGGGCACACAGACTTTCATCCAGCTGTTTGTATCGTCCACATTGACTGAGAACTCGCAGAGGCTGACAACCTCTTCCGGTGCTATTGCCGTGACATAGTTGGGGTTCATTTCCGATCGCGAATACTTGCAGCGTAGCTCGTAGACGGGCGACCAGGCCTTCTCCAACTCCAGAAGCACCACGTCCATCAGCTTCTTGACCACCTTCAGTTCGATCTTTGTAAACTCTCTTCCCTCGATTTTCGGCGCCGAGAGACGTGAGCCGCCAAAAATCGTTTCAAGCACTGAGAAGATGAGCTTTGCATCGAAGATCAAAATGAGAAATCCTTTGAGGCTCTCTGTTGTCACGAGATTCATATTCGTCGGTAGAGGCAGGTTCTTAGTGAGTTCTCTGTATTCTGCATTCTGGACCTTACCGGGATTGACCTCCACTTCCCGCTCGATAAATAGAGTCAGGGCAGAGGTAAGGGCCTTGCCAAACCTTTCGTAAATGAACTGGAGCGTGGGTAGTTCCTCCTTTTTGCTCCGTGCCATACTCGCGAAATCAAAGGGGCGCACCTCTGACTCGGCAGCCGAACTCGCTTGTTCCGCCTCCAGCGCAACATCCCCCTCAGCTATGCCTTTCAGCAGGGCGTCTATCTCTTCCTGGCTTAATACCTGGCTCACCTTTCCACCTTACGGAATAATGATGTCGGTAATGTAGACGGACTCCAGATCCTCTTTTTCTTTAAACAAGTCTTTGAGCGCATTCTGTAACTCTAGTTTGATCGAATCTCGTTTGGTTACATCGATCAGCTCTTCGGCGCTCTTGCCGCTGAGGACGATCAAGGCTTTGTCCCTTAAGACGGGCACTATCTTCTTGGCCTCTTCAAAAGCATTGGCGTTTTGGAGGCTTATGGCCAGAGAAACCTTGGCGAACCTGGAGCTATTTCCCGCTAGATTGAAAATAAAGGGGTCCAGGGTCAGGATAGGGCCTCCTGAGACGCCCTTTTTCGGCTCCATTGCCGCCTCTTTCTTGGTTGATAAACGGGCGGCATTGGCTTTTGTGGCATACTGTTCGAGAATCCGGTCTCCGTAAAAGAAATACGCCCCTGCGCCGCTTCCAACCAACAGCAACAGGGCGACAAGGACAAAGATGCGCTTAGATCTTTTTTTCTTAGGAGGTGCCTGTTCCCGTGCAGTTTCGGCCTTCTCTTCCCGATCCTTCTCTCCGACTCGCTTCCCGACCTTCTCATCTTTTTCTTTCGCCATAAATATCTCCTCCAGTCTTCCGGGAGAGCAATATATATGCCAGATGAAAAGCCTTTCTGTGGTGGAGGTCTGGAGAGAAGCGATTGACTGGAAAACTGAGGAAAGAAGGACTACTTCCGGTCGCTCGACATCTGCGTCTTACGTTGCGAAGAAAACGTATTCTGTCATTTCATTGACAGAGAAAAAGGGGTCTGCTCTATGACAAACCCCCTTTTTGTAAGACCCTATCTCTTAATATTCATCAACTCCTGGAACAGGTCATCCGTCGTGGTGATCACCTTGGCATCGGCCTGATAGCGCGGTTCCGCTTATCGACAGCATAAGAGAAATCTCCTTATGGCGAAGCCTTAATATTCAGCACATCTTGCAGCATCGCATCAGAGGTGGTAATTACCTTGGAATTGGCCTGGTAGCCACGCTCCGCCGTGATCATGTTTACGAACTCAGTAGCCAGGTCGACATTCGATTCCTCAAGAGAGTCGGGGTTGATATTCCCCAAGGAACCCACGCCGGGGGCATTGGTGAAGGCAGGCCAGATTCGTAGGTTTCGCCGTAGAGGTTCCCCCCAGTCCTTTGCAAACCCTGCGGGTTATTAAAATTGGCCAGGTTGATCTGATAGAGACTGAGCACCTGGCCATTGGAGTAGTTGCCTGATATGGTGCCGTCGGTGCTGACCGTCACATTCGTAAGCTGGCCGGGCGCATAGCCGTCCTGTGTCTGGAAGTTCGTTGTTGAAGCCATCGGATACTGCGTGGTTGAGCCGCCACCCGAGCTCGAACCCAGGACCAGGCTATCTGCTGGTTCGGCTGTGCCACCGTTCGAAAAGTTAAAGTTGATCGTCTGAGGCGTCCCCGCCCGAGATCAATACACCGTTGCTGTTGAACCTCAGATAGCCCCACTGAGCCACCGTCGTTCTGGCCGTTCGCCGAGTCGGTTCCAGTTCAATTCCGCGTACCATTCCCACACATTGGTCTGGAGTCGAATTTGCGATTCTGTCCATGCCTTTCTGAAGTAAACGGTTACCGTGTGCGGCTGACCGAGCGAGTCATATACCGTGATAGCGGTGCTATAGTTTGACGTGGTGGAGGGATTGACCGTGGAGCTCACCTGTTAGGCTCAAAGCCACTTACGGTAAAGGTGGAGGTACCCGCGGCGATGATAAAGTTGGTCTGGGGTGCAAACGTTACATCCAGCCCTGACTGATTCCCTGCGTGACCCCAATTTGTGAGCGTTCCCGCCTCAGACGAGACTTTGCCCGCATAGGTCTTTGTAGACTGAGTCCCATCCGGATTCGTTCGTCACCGAAGTGAGGGTCATCGTGCTGCCGTAAAGGTCAGCTGCTCGCTTTGTCGTCCGCGGTCCAACCCGTGCTGCCGGTTGCAAGCGGGCTGTCATCGAATGAAATGTCTACACCGTTGGCCGTGGCACTGGCCCCAAACTGAGGAACTGGTTCGCTGCCCACCTGGGTGTAGGAGACCCAAACCTCAGAAGCAAATCCTGCGGAAGGCATGGCAAGCATGGTATCCAGGTAGGTCGCGAGGGACTGGGCCGTGGTTGGCCCGTTGGCGGTGGGAAGCAGATTTCATAGTCATTGATCTTCACAGCCGCCCGTAAATTGGGTCCCGTCTGACGCGGCATTGGAGCCGGTATGGCCGATCTGAGCAGCTGCCAAATTCGTCACATCGGCCGTGTACGTACCCGGCATCGGGTACTGGCCGGCGCTGGCCGCGACCTGGGTAAGGCCGCTCGTTCCCGTGACGCTGTCCTACGTTACCCACCCACGTTGCGTCTGACTGAAGGTTGACCGCTATGCCGATGAAGTCAGTCGCTTTCGGTTGACTGGGCCCCTGGGGGACAATAATATCGGTCAGCCACACCGTTGGGCGTTTTTGACACTGGGTCGATAGCCTTACCCTGGAGAATATTGCCGGTAGGGTCAGCCATGGCGCCATCCTTGTTAAAGCTGAACTGGCCGGCTCTGCGTGTAATTGATGTCCTCCGTGGTATTGGGGTCCCGTACGATAAAGAAGCCCTGTCCGCCTATAGCGAGGTCGGTGGGGCTGTTCGTGCTCTGAAAAGAGCCTTGCTGGAAAATGGTTTCAACATACTCCAGCGCAACACCCCTGCCCACCTGGCTCGTGCCCGCTGTGCCAAAGATCGACTGGTAGAGCATATCTGCGAAGTTGGCCCTGGACGCCTTGTAGCCTATGGTATTGTGGTTCGCGACATTGTTGCCGATAACACCCATGGCCTGGCCTTCGGTAACGAGCCCGCTGATGCCGGAATAGAGTGAGCTTAACATACCTTTTACCTCCTACTGTGTGATTTGGTGATTGGTGCTGACCGGCACGGTCGTCCCGTCACCCAATACCAACTGGATACCTGAGCTACTGCTCTGGACTCCCTGTTACGACACGCATGACGCCTCCGCCTTACGGCTACTGGCGTCCCGTTGAGCGTTGCCGAGACGCACCAAACGTAACGTTATCCGTGCCTTGATACGTGTACGTCAACGGGTCGCCTTGTTGAACGTGACCTGTTGCATATTACCGGTGGTCGAGTCCGTCAGTGTAAGAATGATCTGGTCCCAATTTCCGCTCGGCTGGAAGGTGACCTGGTCCCCTGTGGAAAGCGCCTGACTCTGGACATCCACCTTTTTGCCCACGGTGGGAAGCCACTGGGCTATACTTCCCTGCTGACTGTTTTGCTCATGGTGGTCGAGGTCACTCTGAATATTGGTGAGATCTTGCACCTCCGTGAGCTGGGCGAGCTGGGTTAAGAAGTCTTCCGGCTTGAAGGGTCCAAAGGGTCCTGGTTTTGCAGCTCGGCAACGAGAATGTTCAGGAATGCATCCGCGCGAGATCGACATCCCGCCAACGCTCTGGTCGGTCGTGGAAGTGGTCTGTTGGGTCGTACTGTTAGTTACTGACTGAACACTCATAACTCCTCCTTAGATCGAAGTTTCTATATACGGGTTTGATGGCTGATGCCGCCTTCCCCACATGTTCTTTGGTTGTTCTCTCCCCTGCCTCTTGGTAAGATCTTCTTCAATAGGGCTGATCGAGATACTCGACGAAATCTGCTTTGCTTCAAGGTGACGGACGATAGTCATCTTTTTGCGATTCCAGGAGGCTGACCATATGCTCGTCTGCACTTCTCACCTGAACGACAATTTTCCCCGCCTGGTCTTTGAGCCCGACCAGGAGCGATTCTCCGCCTTCCGTCTTCAGACGGAGCGTGATGTCGAGCGGTTTCTCCCGTAATCCAACCTGCTCAGCCACAGCCGCCAGTCGGTCTGCCACGATGCTGCCGAAGGATGTCGTGTTTGAAGCCTCGGCGTACGGGCTCCTGGCGCTGGATGCTTGTCTGCATGGAGGCGCCTTGTTCGGCAAGACTGCTGCTCCCGTTTCCTTCAGATGGGAGCTGCGTCCCTTTTTCCGCCGTCCCGTTCGCCCCTTCGACGACTCCAGGCAATGTGACGGCCGCTTTCACTTTGGAAAGCACCGATTCGGTGAGCTCAGTGCCTTTTGGGAGTTTCAGCTCCGAGAGACTGTCCGGGATCACGTTCAAACCATTGAGGCTGACCGATTCATTCGTGTTGGTCGTTGTGGCTGACGCATCCTGTGCGCTCGACTCAGAGACAAGGTCCCTGAAGGCCGTGGCCAGCCCTTGGTTCCCTGGTGCGCTATTAACTGGCGCTTCTTTCGGTAATAGATGCGCAAGCTGGTCAGACGCCTTCAGGTCAGTGATCGGTGTCTGCCCGGACTGGGGATCGACCTTGTTCGAAGCCATATTTTGAAGAGCATTTGCGAGGGCCTGGATCACAGAGAATATCTCATTCATACTTTTCGTCGCGTCAGCCGGTTCCACCGGTAGCTTCACCGTCAGTTTCCCGTTGGTGTCCGCCAGTTTCCCGTTGTTGTCCGTGAGAGACTCAACC
This sequence comes from uncultured delta proteobacterium, assembly GCA_963835605.1. Classification (GTDB taxonomy): domain Bacteria; phylum Desulfobacterota; class Syntrophorhabdia; order Syntrophorhabdales; family WCHB1-27; genus JADGQN01. The sequence continues at coordinate 121,324 of CAWIHO010000085.1, forward strand.
CCGCTCTCATCAAGAGCCGCATTGCCCGCCTGCTTCGCGGTTCCGAGGGTAACGGCCTGGGCCATGCCGGTCCCGTTGCTGCAGGCGGAGAGTATGGCATTCAGTAATTCCTCGGGAAGCCCTTGAAGGGAGACCTTCAGGTCATCACCTGAACCTGTCAAAGAGACCGTTACGGTCACTTCGCTCTTTGGAGTCTCGTCGGAGCCAGCAGTTTGTGCGGCACTCGCCTGTTGAGCAGCAGCACTGGCCTGGGTGTCAGTGTTATCCTGAGGCTTCTGCTCCGTCTTTTTGCTCTTTTCCGCGCGATTTTGTCCAGCTGCCGCGGATTGTACACTCTGGCTTTCGGGTTGCTGTCCAGCCGGCGCGGGCTTTGCGTCTGTTCCTCGCGCCGATGCTTGATGCAATAGCGTTGCAAAGTCGGACGATCCATCGGGCTGCCCACTGGGAGAGCAAGAAGCACGGTCATTCCCCGCATAAGCACTGGCAACGTTATTTGGCTCGAAACTTTGTATCGGGAGACTTAGCATCGCGATTCTTATAAAACAAGAAGCGTGCCATCCGTAAAAATCAAGTCATTACAAGGGATTTCGCAATTCTGGGGGTAATAAATGGGGCGGAAAAAACCGGAAATAAACTCCACACAGGGAAAATTTTTCCCAGGGACACGTCACATCTTTCGGCTTTCCAATCTGAGGGCGATTTCGTCGAGAAGCTTCTGGTGCTTCTTGTTCTGGGCTCGCCTGGCTGCGGACAATGTCCTTTTTTTCAACGCGTCGAGCATCTTGATCTCTTTGAACATATCGTAGAGTTCGGCGCGAATAACGGCAATCTTCTTCTCGATGAGATACTTCTTGGCCAGAGCCTCGGTTTTCAACCGTCCGAGGTGCTCCAGGTAATCTTTGAGCAAGGCAAACTCATTGCCATCGAGGCATCTTGTGCACAAATCAGAATAATTGACATCAATTTCATTTTCCAAGCTTTCGATATTACTATGTATAGCGTCTCTTTCCTTAGTGTGTTGATCGAGCACCCGCTCCTTCTCCTCCATGAGCCGTTCTTTAAGTTCGATGATGCGCTGCAGACGGTCGCTATGCATAGAAGAGGAGCTTCATACTATCAAAGGTCTTGTCGATGGTCACCTTCTCTTCGACGCCTTGGGAAAGGAAGGCCTTAACTCTATCCATCATAGAGATGGCGTAGTCAATCTTCTTATTACTGCCAGGGTTGTACGCTCCGATATTGATCAGATCCTCGGCCCGTTCGTATTCCGAAAGTATTTCGGTTATCCGGTTCGCGAACTGAAGCCGCTCGCGCGCAACGATATCCTTCATCGTCCTGCTTACGCTCCGGAGGACGTCGATCGCCGGGTACTGATTCGAATCGGCCAGTTTTCTCGAAAGTACGATGTGGCCGTCAAGAACAGCCCGTGAAGCATCTGCAATAGGGTCATCCAGGTCATCACCTTCCACGAGCACGCTGAAGATGGCCGTCATGGTGCCGTTACCCTCCCCATTGCCGGTCCGCTCAAGGAGCTTGGTCAGCTGGGAAAAGACGCTGGGGGTATAACCCTTTGTGGTTGGCGGCTCCCCTATAGCAAGCCCCACCTCTCTCTGGGCCATTCCAAAACGCGTCAGCGAATCCATCAGGAGAAGCACATCCGCACCTGTGTCCCTGAAGTACTCAGCTATGGCGACTGTCAGGAAAGCAGCTCTTACCCTTATAAGCGGCGGCTGATCCGAGGTGGCAACAATCACGACAGAATGGTTGAGGCCCTCACCCAGATCCCGTTCAATAAACTCTCGCACCTCTCTCCCACGCTCGCCGATCAAGCCAATCACATTTACGTTCGCCTCGGTATGTCGCGCAATCATACCCAGCAGCACACTCTTGCCAACTCCCGACCCTGCAAAGATGCCCATTCGCTGCCCGCGTCCGCAGGTCAGCAGGCCGTTAAAAGCCCGTATCCCGAGATCGAGAGGTTCTGCTATCCTCTTCTTTCTTAGCGGATTAACAGTGCTTCTATAAATCGGCACGTGCTCCACGGTATCGAGCTCTCCCTTCCCATCCATGGGATTTCCGAGGCCGTCGATCACCCTTCCCAAAAGGCCGGAACCGACACCCATATTGACAACGCTTTTCTTCGAGAGGATCTTTGATCCGACGCCCACACCCCTCAGCTCTCCAAGCGGCATGAGGAGTGTTTTGCCCTCCCTGAACCCTACTACTTCCGCGTTAATAGGCGGTTTTCCTTCGGTCGGGTAGATCAAGGCCGCGTCTCCCACGGACGAGACCGGACCCTTACCCTCGACCACCAGCCCAACTACCTGCGACACCTTACCGTACATCTGATACGGGTAGAACGTTACAAGTCTGCGCCTTATCGATGCGACCCGCTCTTCGTCCTCAGGGGCCAAACTCCAAGTTTGTTCCATACCGTTCCACGCCCTTTCCTATCCTACCGCTGCTCTGCTGTTGTGAGAAACTCCCTTTTCAGTTCCTCCAGCTGTTTTGAAATTCTTCCGTCTATGTCGCCGAAATTTGTTTCTATTACAAAGCCCGGCTCTTTTAGTTCTTCGTCAGGGACAATCCTCCATGCAGTCGCTCCTTGCGCTGAGATCATCCACGCATCCTCTTTCGGCAGTCTGACCAGGCATTCACCCCTTTCTTCGCAAGCTTCCAAGGCCTTTCTGATCATAGAAAGGGTTACCTCTCTGTGCTCTGTGCATTCTTTGAGCACAATCGATTCGGCAAAGGTGAGCGCAAGTACGGTCGCGAAGCGCTCTACCCTCCCCAACAGCTCCTGCTTTAAGCTCTCGAGCGACGCGAGGTACTGGTTCAGCTCTTTCAATGAGCGGCTCAACCTTTTTCATGCCCATCTCGTGGCCTGCCTTTTCCCCTTGAGCAAAGGCTTCCTCGAAAATCTTTCGCGTCTCTTCCTCAACGTCAATTGTTTCCTTCAACTCCTCTTCTGGAAGACTCTGAGATGCTTTCTCTTCTTCAGTCAGAAAAGGGGGCTCTTCTTCCACCGGTACTTCCAGGAGCAATTTGAACTCGGGGATTTTTTCCGCGGGCAGTTCGGTCAGGTCGAGAAAGGCAAGCGGCTCCACTTCATCAGACAAAGGTATCGCCTCCGCCTGTCAACATAATCTTCCCCTCCTCGCTCAGCTTCTTGGCAACCATGGCAATCTTCACCTGGGCCTTTTCAACGTCAGAGACGCGTACAGGCCCCATAGCCTCAAGGTCTTCTCTAAGCATCTTCGCAGCACGTTCCGACATATTGTTAAGTATCTTGTCTTTAAGCGCTTCAGACGCTCCCTTGAGCGCGAGGGTCAGGTCTTCGGAGGATATTTCTTTCAGAAGCAGCTGAGTTCCTTTGTCGTCAGTCTTCAACAGGTCTTCAAACGTGAACATCAGCTGCTTTATTTTTTCGGCAAGCTCAGGGTTCGATTCTTCTATGGATTCCAGGATCTCCGACTCCGTTGTCCTGTTCATCTGGTTAAGCATACCTGCGACCACTTCTACGCCCCCGAGACGCCTCCCGTCCACCACGCCAATCGACTCCAGCTGTTCTTTGAGCACACCTTCGATTTCTTCGATGATTTTTTTATCCACCCTTTCCAGGTGAGCCATGCGTACGATCACATCACTCTGCACCTGCGCAGGAAGAAAGCCTACCACTTCCGTGGCTTGCCTGATTTCCATATTGGAGAGCACCAGAGAGATCGTTTGCGGGTGCTCCCCCTTCAGCGTGTTTGCCAGAATGCGCGGGTCACAGGTCTTCAGAAATTTGCTGGCTTTCACTTGGTCCGTCCTTAAGTGTTTCCAGACCGACTCCGCCTTGTCCTCCCCGAGGCTCTTGTTAAGCAATCCCTTGAATTTGGCCGGCATTCCCACGATATGATTGCTTTTCTCATGTAACCTTTTCGTGAACTCTTCGTTGATTTTCGCGGCCGTTTCTCTGGGGACCGACTCAAGCTTTGAGATTTCCTGTCCTATCAGCTCGATCTCACTCTCGTCCAGGTCTCTGATCACTTCTTTGGATAGCTCCTCATCCATTGTCAGCAAGAGTATTGCAGCCTTTCTGACACCGCTGAGATCTTCCCGTTCCATTACCTGCTTTCCTTAACCCATTCCTTTATAATCGTGGAAACGAGAGCTTTGTCCTGCATGGGGCCCAGGGACGGCGCTTCCTTTTTTCTTTCAAGGGCCCCTGCCTCTTCGTCACCTTCCTTGATATAGACATCCCGGACTGCATGTGCGGGCAATCCGGCTTTCTCTTTCTTGCCCCGCCGCAGCAAAGGTCGCGCGACAAAAAGCAGAAGAAGCAGAGCCACGACCGCATAAAGCCCATAGGTCGCAATGGTCATGATCAGCTCCTTGCGCTCGGCCTTCTGCATGAGTTCGTTCTCTTCGTTCAAACCCTCCAGCTCAAAGGGCATATTGATGACTTCTATTTTGTCGCCTCGCCCCTCGTCATACCCAACAGCGCGGGCTATCAGCTCCTTGATGTCAGTCAACTCCTTCTGTGATCTGGGGTTATATTTGAGCTCTTCCTGTTTCTTGCCCTTTATTTTCTCGTATCTACCGTCAACAACAACTGCCAGCGACAACCGCTTGATGTCTCCGAAGGGCTCAACGATTTTTTTGACCGTCTTGCTCACCTCGTAAGAAATCTCTGCTTCCTCTTTTTCTGCCTCACTCGAACGTTCCGGCGCCTCCGGTTTGACATTTCTCTGCGGCCCCGGCACGTTGGAAGCCACCCCGGGCACACCGCTTGCCTTCAGGCTTTTGTTGACCGATTTCTCGTGGGCCTTTTTTTCATTTGAGATGGCCTTGTTGTCCGGACTATACTCCTCCTGGACCTCTTCTACTTTCCGCAAGTTAAGGTCGACCGTTGCACGCACGATCGACTTGTTCGTTCCGAGAAATCTGTCGAGCATCGACTGAATCGACTCCTCCAGCCTGCGCTCCACGTTCCTCTGGAACTCGAATTGTTGGTTGGAGACCATGAGGGGGGAATCCGCCTCTCCCCCTTTGTAAAGGATCTTCCCTGAGGAGTCAATCACCGTGACCTGCTCCGGCTTGAGCCCCTCAACGCTTCCCGCAACAAGAACAACGATGCCCTGGACCTGCTCCTTGCCCAGGGTTTTCCCCGGCCTCAGCTTCAAGAAAACGGACGCCGTAGTCTGCGCTTCTTTGTCCGTGTAAAGCGTTTTTTCCGGTATTGCAATGTGTACCCTCGATGCCTTCACTTCAGGCATCTGGTTGATCGTCCGGGAAAGTTCCCCTTGAATTGCCCTCTTGTAGTTGACATTCTGCATGAACTCGGTCATGCCGTAGTTCGTCTTATCAAAGAGCTCGAATCCAATGCCTCCGGACCCGGGCAACGCGTTCTGGGACGCAAGCATAAGCCTGATCTCGTAGGCCTTTTCCTTGGGCACATAGATCGTGGTACCCTCCATGCCCAGTTTGTAAGGGACTTTCAGTTCTTTGAGCTTTACAACAATATTGGATGCATCTTCCATCGACAACCCGGAAAAAAGCGGATGATAGTCCTCCCTTTGGGTCAGCGAATAGGAGATGATCGCCGCTCCGAGCGCTCCCACAAAGACAAACAGGTAAAGATAGAGCTTTTTCTTCGGCGTTGTCTTGATAAAGCTCTTTACATTGTTGATATAAACTTCAGCGCCGGCCATTTATCAGACCTGCATCCGCATAATCTCTGTGTAAGCGTCGATGATCTTATTTCTGACCTGCATCATGAGCTGGAAGGTAAGGTCTGCCTTCTCTATGGCCATCATGGTGCTCGTGACGTCATCGCTCTGCATCTTCGCCAGTTTCTCGGTTTCTTTGTCCGCCTCTTTCTCCAGTTCGCCCACCTTCTTTATGGAGTCCTTCAGGGCGTCGACAAAAGAGGATTCTCCTTTTCCCGGGCCCTTAACCTGATCAATCATTCCCTTTGCGTTTACGCCATCAATCTTCATCGCCGCCTCCTACTTGGCTATCTCCAAAGACTTCTGAAACATATGCTTGGTGGTATTGATTACGTTCACATTAGCCTCATATGAGCGTGTGGCGGATACCATGTCTGTCATTTCCTCCAGCACATTCACATTCGGATACGTTACATACCCTTCCTCATCCGCATCCGGGTGGGCAGGGTCATAGGTTTTTTCGAAGGGCTTTTCACTCTCTGTTATTTCTTCCACATCCACGCCTTCCATTTTCTGGCTCAAGACCCCCTTGAATATTTCTCCGGACACATCGGAAGAGCCAAGCACGACATTCTGCTTCTTGTACGGACCACCATCCTCCGTACGAGTCGTGTGAATATTGGCCAGGTTCGTTGCGATCGTCTCCATCCTCACCCTCTGCGCACGCAGGCCAGAAGAGCTAATTTTCAGCACATCGAACATCCCCATCTTACTTTCCTCCATTGATTATGTAACGCATCAGGGAAAACTTCTTAGAAAGCGCCTGCACCAGAGCATCGTAGTACATACTGTTTTCCGTCAGCTTCATCACCTGAGTCTCCATATTGACGGTATTCTCGTCGAGAGTGGCAAAGCCCAGAGAATCCTGTGGGGATTCTTCAATCCCGACGGCGCCTGAATGGCCCATCTGCCTCTCAAGCTGTTTCCTGAAGTCGATGTCCTTTTCCTTATAGCCCGGTGTGTCAACGTTCGCTATGTTCCCTGCTATTACCTTGTTATAAACCGTCCTGATGCTGAGCGCCTTGCCAATGAGATCAATTAGCGGCATTGAGACACCCCTGCGGCACGGCAATGCCCAGCCCTTTATATTCCCTGATTTTGTTCCGAAGCGTCCGTACGGTAATACCAAGAATGGAAGCAGCCTGTGTCCTGTTGCCATTGACCGAGCGCAGCGTATCCAGGATCAGGTTCATCTCCATATCTCTGACTGAGCCGACCCTGGCCTCTTTTCTTGATTCGAGGTCCTGAAGATGGTTCAGCTTCACAACGGAATAATCCGACAGAATGCATGCACGCGCCAGCGTGTTTTCCAGCTCCCGTACGTTGCCTTTCCACGCCTTTTCTTTGAGAAATTCCATGGCGTCGTCAGAGATGCTGGTATCCTTTCCTTGCGAATACTTGGTCAAAAAATATTCGACGAGGATCGGAACGTCCTCCTTTCTGTCGCGCAAAGGAGGGACCACGATGGGAAACACATTTAATCTGTAATAGAGGTCCTCCCTGAACTTCCCCTCTTCAGCGCACTTCTTCAGATCTCTGTTGGTCGTTGCTATGACCCTGACATCCACCTTCTTCGGATAGCGGGAACCGATGATCTCTATTTCTTTCTCCTGCAGCACCCGAAGGAGCTTTGCCTGCAGTCGAAGATCCATTTCACTGATCTCATCGAGAAGAAGCGTACCTTTATCTGCCAGCTCGAACTTGCCGGGCTTTTTTGCCACGGCCCCTGTAAAGGCACCCCTCTCATAGCCAAAAAGCTCACTCTCCAGGAGGTTGTCAGGCAAGGCTGCACAGTTGACGGGAATAAAAGGGCCGGAACGCCTCTCGCTGTTTTCGTGTACATATTTTGCAACCAGTTCTTTTCCCACGCCGCTCTCTCCGAGGATGAGCACGGTTGTGTCTGACCGCGCCACACGTGATGCATTCCAGAGGATGTCCTTTATTGCGCGGGACACGTAGATGATCTTGCCCCGGTTGAGGCCGAGCGCACGTTTCACAACGCCGTAGAGGGTCTCCGTGTTGAAGGGCTTTTGAATATAGTCAAAGGCCCCCTCTTTTATCGCCTTCACGGCATCCTGTATGGTCCCGTACGCAGTGATAAGAATCACGGGCACGAGCGATGACGTTTCTCTCACGCTCTCAAGGAGGTCAATGCCGCTCTTATGGGGCATTCTCACGTCGGTGATGACGAGGTCAAAAGAGCCCCGCTTGATCACCTCCGTGGCCCTCAATCCGTCTTCCGCGACAGAAACCGAATATCCGGCTTTGTTGAGCGACTCCTTAAGAGCGAGTCTCATATGAAGATCGTCGTCGACTACAAGTATGTTTGTTTTCATATCCTCTTCTCGGGTAAATAGATTAGGAACGTTGAGCCCACACCGGGCTGCGACTCAACCTCTATGTAACCAGCGTGCGCCTTTACAATGTTGTAGACTATGAATAGTCCCAGTCCGACCCCTTTGTCTTTTGTTGTGAAAAAGGGATTGAAGAGATTTTTGCGCACTTCCTCCGTCATACCTACACCGTCATCACAAACGCTGACAACGACATAGCCGCGCTCCTCTTTGATCCCTATCGTGATACAGCCCTTTTCCTCGATAGCGTCCATCGCGTTTGCAAAGAGGTTCATCATGACAAGCTTCATCAAGTCGGGGTCAAAAACGAAATGCCTCTCGTGCAACATCTCCAAACGTATAGAGATGTCCCTGCTTTTTATCGAAACTTTCATGAACTGAACCGTATCCTTCACCAGGTCCGCAAGGCTCTCTTCCTGGAGCACGAGTGTCTTCGGGCGTGTGTAGGAGAGAATATTGTTGATCACCCTGTCCACAGCCTTAACACCGAAAAGCACATGCTCCACGTACTTCCTGTCTACCTTTCTCAGTTTCGATTGTTGGAGCATCGAGAGAAAAAGTTCCATACTCCCCAGTGGATTCTTGATCTCATGGGCGATGCGTGCGGCCATCTCGCCCATGGCCCGCAATCTCTCGTCGCGCTCCAGTCTCTCCTTCATCCTTTCCATCTGCGTCACATCTTCAAAGACCACCACTTCTCTTCCTTCAAAACCGTTGTTTAGAGCCTCCCTCCTCCACCTGAAGCAGCCGGTTCGATTCTTCAGCTCGCCAAAAGTTTCCCCACCGCTCTTAAGGCTATCGATGAACCCGGCACCGTTGAGCCTCTTCGCGTTCTTATTGGAAAAGACGGGCTCAGGCCCCTTTTCGAGAACCACAACCCCCACAGGAAGCGAGTCAAGTATCGTATGGAGGTATTTTCGTGCTTTCTCGAGCTGGTTGTTTTTTTCTTCCACCTGCTCTTTCAGCTGCCTGATCTGTGTCTCAAGAGAATGGTAGTATGCCATCAGCGAGTCAGAGGCCTTGGTAAACTCAGAAAATGCATAATTCAGGAGATTCAGTTCAGGTTTGGACATTATGGACGGAACAAAAGCAAGAACCATACCAACGGCCACCTGTGTGGTCTGGCGTGGGGATATGGTTATGGGCGTCTGAAATTTAGCGCTTGAAATTTCAAATCCCAATATCGAAATCCCAAACAAATCCCAATGTTCAAAAGCTGATGAACTCTAGCGGCTGCATACTATCCGCACGCAGTGAGTTTGAAACATTTGGTGATTGGAGATTGTTTGGGATTTGGTGCTTGAGATTTGGGATTTCAGGGATGTTGGATAATGTCAGTATTTTGACAGAATCTGCTGCTTATGACTACTCGAGTCCGAGCCGCTTCATCTTCTCGATGAGGGTGGTCCTGTTCATCTGCAGTACCCGCGCGGCTTGGCTTTTTACGCCTTTTGTCTGGTTCAAAGCCTTAAGAATCAATGACTTCTCGAAATCGGAGACGAGGGTATCGTAGCCCCTGAGAACATCCATCTCCACGTCATCGGGCTTTCCTGCGTACAGTTTCTCGGGTAGATCCTCAATGCTCACAAAACCTTTTTTCTTAATCACCACCAGCCGTTCCATAATATTCTGCAGTTCCCGCACATTTCCCGGATAATCATAACTCGTGAGGACATCGAGTGCCTGCTCCGTCAGCCCTTCCAGTTTTGTGTTATTGATCTTGTTCCATCTCTCGAGAAAGTGGTTCAACAGGAGCGGTATGTCCTGGCGTCTTTCCCGAACCGGGGGTATATGGATGGGCACGACATTGAGACGGTAATAGAGGTCTTCTCTGAATTTGCCCGCTTTAACCAACGCGTCAAGGTCCCGGTGCGTAGCCGCAACCATTCTAACGTCCACATGGATCGTTTTTGAACCGCCAACCCGCTCAAAGGACTTCTCCTGCAGGACCCGAAGCAGCTTGACCTGCAGCTTCAGGCTCATGTCCCCTATCTCATCGAGAAAGACCGTGCCGCCGTCAGCCAGTTCAAACCTGCCGAATCTCGTTTTTATCGCACCGGTAAAGGCTCCCCTTTCATGGCCAAAAAGCTCACTCTCCAGGAGCTCTTCCGGGATTGCGCCGCAGTTGACCACAACGAGTGGCCTAGTCCGGCGAGAGGAGTTATAATGGATAGCCCGCGCAACGAGTTCCTTGCCAACGCCGCTCTCCCCTGTGATCAGCACCGTCGCGTTGGTGTCAGCCACCTTCTCGATCATCTCGAAGACCTTCTGCATCTGGAAGCTGACGCCCACGATATTCTCAAACTTGTACTTGTCTCGCATGTGGCTTCGAAGAATAGTATTCTCCCGGACCACATTTGTCTCGGCAAACCTCCGCAAAACGTTGCCCTTGGCCACCAGTTTCTTGGGGATATTGTCGCTGTTCAAAAGTTCGAAGTAGTGCATTGCCGACTCAACCGTTGAAAGCAGCTCCTCGAATTTGAAGGGCTTCAGGATATAGGCAAAAGCACCATAGTTCATAGCGCTGATGGCAGTCTCCAGACTTCCGTAGCCAGTGAGAACTATCCCTAGTGTATTGAGATACTCCTGCTGAATGAACTTGATGAGCTGAATCCCATCGATCTTCGGCATCTTCAAATCAGTGATCATGACTTGGTTCTCGTTCTTCTTAAGAGCGAGGAGGGCTGCCTCACTCGAGCGATGTGCGTCAACTTTATAGCCCTTGCTCGTCAAATATTCTTTGAGAACGTTCAAGACGTGCTCTTCGTCATCGACGACCAGTATCCGGCCCTTTTCCATTGTTTTCCCTCTTCCGTATATGTAAATCCCCGGGCATCTCTCATGCCCTTTCTCTGTCCTGGGTCTCGGCACAGTTATATTACACTTTTCGTGATCTTTATGGAACAAAAACTTTTGAACTGGCGGGTTTGCGTCACCCAGGGACTATTGTGCAGAAGGTAGGGTCAAGCGGCAAGGGTCAGGTCACGGAAACGTCGCGCGATGGCCGGAAACCAGGGCGGCGTCAAACCCTCAGTTGAAATTTCGACACGGTCCTCCGGATAACGGGATAAAGGAGACAAACCAAAGACACCGCAAAAACCGGAAAGACTGCTATGTTGCGGCTTTTTCCATGGTCTTCTTAATCGCATCCTGCAGCCTATCGGGTGTGAACGGCTTTGTTATATAATTGTCGACGCCCGCCTTAATGGCGTCCATAACCGTCTCTTTCTGCGCCTCAGCGGTCACCAAGATAAACGGGATGTGGCTTATCTGCGGATCATCTTTACATACCCGCAGTAATTCCATTCCCGTCATTTCAGGCATGAGCAAGTCGCATATAATCAGGTTCACCTCCTCTCTCCTGAGGAGGTCCAGGGCCTCTTTGCCATTTTGCGCTTCTAGTGTATTTTCTATGTGTATCTGCCTCAAGACGTTCTTTAGTATCCTCCGCATGGTAGGAAAATCATCAACAATAAGGACTCTCATTTCAACCCCCAATATGCAGGTAGACTCATTAGCTAGGTTATCGGAGCGAAACGGGCAAACTTAAACCGCGATACTATTTGAGCTCAAGAAGGCACCCATGCATGGCCCGGTTTGCCTGTTGGATACCTTCATCGTCGCGACTTCCCGCCAGCGGAACGAGCCAATACCCCCTTCGCATGGTATGGTTCCAAGGCCTAAGATTCGAAAATAGCGGCTCTTTCACATGGACGAAACCCTTAAGTCGATTTAAAACCCGACGACAACTGTAAGAAGAGGGAAGCCTCCATCCAGCGACAGCTTCATGAAAACGACAGATAGTTGAGAATAAAAGATGGTGAATTCAACATGACGGAGCCGACAAAACCGATAGATCAAGTAATAAAGGCGATGACCGAGTTCGAAGGGAAATACCTTACCTTCTCCTTAGCTGGGCATTCGACAAATTTTTGCCTCAATGACCAAAAGAGAAAGGGATAAAGAATTGTGGGCAGGTGGGCATCATAAGGCGAAAGAGGTCAGACCGGATCAGGTGGTCCCACTGGAGGATGGATATTTTGAGGAGTTTTAAGCATTCAGCCTTATCGCGACAGAAAGGATTCCTATGAATATGAAGGCGGAGTTTATCAATCCATTCTTAGAGTCCACAATTTCCGTATTGACCACCATGGCATCGGTGAGGCCTGTAGCCGGGACTCCGTACCTAAAGAAAGGGGCCTCTGTCATCGGTGATGTTTCGGCAATTGTCGGCATTACAGGGGAGGCAGAAGGTTCTTTATGCCTTACCTTCACTCAAGACTGTATTCTGTTCATTGTCAGCCAGATGTTCGGAGAGAAAAAAACAGAGGTTGATGAAGAAGTTAAAGATGCCGTGGGGGAACTGACCAATATGATTTCAGGAGCTTCACGGATGACTCTGGAAGGCCTTGGCCACCATTTTCAGGGTGCTATTCCCTCCATCATCTCAGGGCATAATCACGAGGTCAGGCATGTGACCAAGGGTCCTATCCTTTCAATTCCTTTTAGCACCGATGCGGGGACTTTCGCGGTTGAGGTCTGTTTTAAGTGAGGCCTAAAGGGGTTTCCAACGTAGGGGTTAATTCTCCTGTATTTGGGCAGGTGCTAAAACAATTGCCCAGAATGAACAGACTTGCGTTGTGTTCGGCATGCCGAAAGAAGCCATCAAATTAGGCGCTGCGGACCGGATTGTTCCTCTTGAGCTTATTTCGCGTGAGATTATTACTATGACAAATTCATTATCCGGGTAAGTAAAGGAGCAAACGGAAGGAGGGAGAATATGCCTGACGTAAACATGAAAATTCTGGTAGTGGACGATTTCCAAACAATGAGGCGAATCGTGAGAAATATCCTTAAGGGCTTAGGATTCACGAATATCGTGGAAGCGGATAGTGGCGTGACGGCCTTGGAAATCTTAAAGAAAGAGAAGATTGATTTCATTGTTTCGGACTTGAACATGCCAGAGATGACCGGGATTGAACTTCTAAAAACGATTCGAGCCAGTGAGGAATGGAAAGACTTGCCTTTCTTAATGGTTACCGCTGAAGGGAAACGCGAACAGGTCCTCGACGCGGTTAAGAACAGGGTAAACAACTACGTTGTCAAACCATTTACCCCCGCAACCCTGGAAGAGAAAATACGCAACATCTTTGAGGGTAAATAGGTTTGCGCCAAGAGAAAGGTAAGGGGGTTGTCCTCACGCGCAGTTTTAATAGGGGGTACGGTGGCTGACGACAGCGGCGTTGAGGAAAGTTCAAGAGACAGGCTAAGGAAGAACTCCAAGTGTTACCCCTGGTCTCTATCTTAACCTTTGCTTCAGTCTTTACCTCTACCTTTGGTGGTGTCTTTACCTGAGTTTATCTTTTCCTGGTTTTATCTGCAGTCTTCGCAGACCATCAACTCTTCCATAGGGATCTTCCGACTCTTGGAGATCCACTCGAGTTGAAACAGGGGGAGGTGGTACCTTTTGCATTTTGGGCATGTGGCAAGATCGAACTTTTTTTGCCAGACGGTCCTCACGCCGTTTTGCTCTTCCATGACAATGTGTCCCGTGGGACAGATGACGACGCATGCACCACAGCCGATACAGGTATCAGCCGGTTCATCAAACGGAGGACCTACCTTCTTCATTGGGCCTTTGCCACTCATGCCGAGGGCTGACACGCCCACGATATCCTTGCAACATCTCACACAGAGGTTGCAAAGAATACACTTGCCCTTGTCCTGATCCGGCGTATACCTCACCTCAGTAACGCCGTGCTGCTTTGCCAGGTGCTGAATCAGCTCGGCCGACGGGTTGCGTGCGAGAAGCAATTCCAGTACCGTTTTCCTCACCAGCCTTACCTCGTCCGAATCGGTAAAGACTTCTATGTTTTCTTTTGCCGGGTAAAGGCACGATGCTACCACGCGTTTTCTGCCGGCATCGTGCACCTCAACCACGCAGAGACGGCAACGCCCGCTCGACCCGAGCAATTCGTGGTAACATAGTGTAGGTATGACAAACCCTTCTCTCCGTGCGATTTTGAGGAGTGCCTCCCCTTCTTCTGCCGTGACTTTTTTACCATTTATCGTAAGCTGAACCATCTAAAACTCCTCCTCAGCCAATTTTAATCGCGTCAAATGGGCATACGTCATAACAGATGCCGCACGTTATGCAGCGCAGCTCGTCGATCCTCTGGGGCTCTTTCTTCTCTCCCACTATTGCCCCCATGGGACACTCCGCCGAGCAGCGCATGCAGCCCGTACACTTCTCCTCCACAATAGTGAACGTTGTGATCTCTTTACAGACACCCGCAGGACATCTTCCCTCGATGATGTGCGCCTTGTACTCCTCGCTAAAATAGCGTATGGTCGAAAGCACCGGGTTTGGCGCGGTTTGCCCAAGACCGCATATGGCACCCCACTGCAATCCCTGGCCCAGTTCCTCAAGGTGCATAAGATCCTCGATCTTGCCCTCGCCTTTGCAGATCCGGTCCACAATTTCATACATGCGACGCGTACCTTCCCGGCAGGGCACACATTTTCCACAGGACTCCTCTGTCAGAAATCCCAGAAAATAGCGGGCCACATCTACCATGCAGTCCCTTTCGTCCATGACGATCATGCCTCCGGAACCCATCATGGAGCCGATGCTCGTCAGCGAATCGAAATCGACCGGCATATCAAGGTGTTGCTCGGGTATGCAACCGCCAGACGGGCCGCCGGTCTGCACGGCCTTGAACCGCCGTTTACCCCTTATCCCACCGCCCAGCCCGAAGATGATCTCCCGAAGCGTGATGCCCATCGGCACTTCGATGAGGCCCGTATTGTTCACCTTGCCGACGAGAGAGAATATTTTGGTCCCTTTACTCTGCTTCGTGCCGATCGACGTGTACCAGTCCAGCCCGTTATTTACGATGTGGGGCACGTTGGCCCACGTTTCCACGTTGTTGAGATTGGTCGGTTTGTCCCAGAGCCCCTGTTCGACGGTATGTACGTACTTGTCTCTCGGTTCGCCCGACTTGCCTTCAAGAGAAGAGATAAGGGCTGTTGACTCACCGCACACAAAGGCCCCGCCGCCGCGGTAGATCTCCACATCAAAGTCAAAGCCTGACCCGAAAACGTTCTGACCCAACATACCGTAGCTTCGTGCCTGTGCTATCGCCTTCGAGAGCCTGGATACTGCCAGCGGATATTCGTCCCTCACGTAGATGTAGCCCTGCTTCGACCCGATGGCGTAGCCGCCGATGATCATCCCCTCGATGATCGCGTGCGGGTTCCCTTCCATCAACGACCTGTCCATGAAAGCACCCGGGTCACCCTCATCCCCGTTAGCCAGAACATATTTCAAGCTGCCTTTGGCCGCCCGAGCCGAGCGCCATTTCCTGCCCGTGAGAAAACCTCCGCCGCCCCTTCCTCGCAGTCCGCCCTTGGTGATCCAGTCGATGATCTCATCAGGAGCCATCTGAAAGGCCCGAAAAGGCGCACGATATCCGCCGTGCGCGATGTAGTCGTCTATCTCTTCCGGGTTTATCACACCGTTCAGAGACAGCACGATCCGTTTTTGCCCTTTGTAGAAAGGTATGTCAAGTGAAGAAACGTACTTCTCTTTCTTAGCCATATCCCTGAAAAGCAGCTTATCAGCGACCTTTCCTTCCGTGACCGTCTTGAGCAGCTGGTCCACATCGCTCGCTACGTCCCGTTTTCCAACGGACTGATAGAGTATCTCATCGTTACCGAGTGTGACTATGGGACCACGCTCGCAAAGCCCGTGGCATCCCGTCTTTTTGACCAGTATCCTCGAAGAAAGGGCCTCGCGCTCCACAGCGCTCATCAGGTTTTCAAAAACCCTGTTGGCGCCCGACGTGATGCAGCCGGTTCCGCAGCAGACCCGTATGATCTTTTCGAACGCCTCTTCTTTTGCTCTAAATGTCGTCGCGATGGTATCGAGTTTTTCCAGTGAGAGGGCCATGGCTAATGATGATCCGTAAATTCGCTGATAATGTTGTGCACCCGGGCCAGCGTGGTCTTTCCGAAATCCTTGTCGTCAACTCGAACGAGCGGCGCCAGGGCACAGGCGCCGAGACAGTTTACCGACTCAAGGGTGAACTCTCCGTCGGCTGTGGTCTCGCCGGTCTTTACCTTCAGCTCCCGTATGAAGGAGAGGAGCACATCAGCCCCACCCTTCAGGTGACAGGCTGTGCCGAGACAGACATGGACCGTATGTTTGCCGCGGGGTTTGAGGGACAACGATTTGTAGAAGGTCGCGACTTCAAAGCCGTCAACTTGCGGCATGCCGAGACGCATGCAGATATGTTTCACGGCCTCTTTCGGAAGATATCGGTACTTTTTCTGCACGTCCTGAAAGATAGCGAGTAGGTGAGCCTTGTCTCGCCCGTACTTGAGAATGATCTCATCAAGCTTCTCTTTGTTTACGTCCATGCTCCTCCTCAGGTGGCTTTCGCCGAGCTATTGCTGAGCGCTTTCAGGGTCTCCCAATCCGCGCTGATCCGTTTCTGAATGGTGGAGATCGAGTCGGGCGTGAGGTGCCTGAACCTTCCCTGTCCCTTGAGGTACTCCGTGATCGGCCGCAAGGGCTCAGCATTGTACGTTACCCGGTACTTACCGTTTTCCACTTCATAAAGAGGAAAGACGCCCGTCTGAACCGCCAGCCTGCCGTACCGTATCGACAGGTCGGTTGGGGTTCTCCAGCCCGTAGGACATACGGAGAGCACGTGGAGATAGGATGGTCCGTCTGCCATCTTGGCTTTCTTTATTTTCTCGAGAAAGTCAAAGGGATACGAGGGACACGCGGTGGCCACGTAAGGTATATTGTGCGCCACGGCAATCTTGGGCATGTCCTTTTTCCACGTGGACTGGCCTATGCTGTTCTTTCCAGGGGGACTCGTGGTCGTCATCGCACCAAACGGAGTGCCTGATGATCGCTGTATCCCCGTATTCATATACGCCTCATTGTCCAGGCAGATGTATGTGAACTTGTGGTACCGTTCCAATGCGCCCGGACAAGGACTGCAATCCGATATCCATGGTGCCGCCGTCTCCTGCTATGGCGACGACATGCACATCCTTGTCAGGAATTTTCCCTTTCTTCCTCAGGATCTTGAGCGCCGACTCAATGCCTGAAGCAACCGCAGCGGCATTCTCAAAAGCCACATGAATCCAGGGCAGGGTCCAGTCGGTGGTGGGCAAGGGGCTGGAGACAATCTCCATGCATCCCGTTGCCATAGAGATGATGGTGTCCCTTCCGAAACCCTTGAGCGCCAGTCGTACAGCCAGTATCTCCGCGCAACCGGTGCACGCCCTGTGTCCCGAGACCGCAAACTCTTCCTTGGGTATCACGTTTGCCGCAAAAGTTTGACATTGGGCAGTGTCGCTGTCATGCTCTCACCCCTATCATTGCAAAATTCAGGCCTTTCTGTATCCTCCTGTCCTTGGTGCCCGCTGCCTGCATATCATCGAATATGTGACGGAAGTCCGCTTGCAGAGCATCTCTTCCGCCGAGGGCGATCACATAGTTCTTGATCAGCGCTGTCAGCCCGGACCGGTAAGCCAGGGACGTAATCTCGTTGTACAAAGGGCTGTTCAACGCCCCACCCGGCATCACCCGTTCGATGATTGCTATCCGCTTCTTTCCCTTGAGCGCGGCCAGCAGCTCCTCGCCCGGGAAAGGACGGTAGAGCCGCAAGTTAAGAAGCCCCGCTTTTTTCCCCTCTGTGCGCATCTCGTCTATCGCGGTCATAATATTCTCATTGATTGCTCCCAACGCAATGAATACCACATCGGCGTCTTCGAATTGATAGGTCTCTACTGCCTTATACGACCTGCCGAACTGTTTGCCAAAGGCATCCATGACCTCGATCACCACTTCCTTCGATTTATTCATGGCCATCTCTTGCGCAAACTTGCACTCCGTGTAAATCTCCGGAATGCCATACGCCCCCATGGTGACCGGTTTGTCCGGATGCAGCGTATACGCGGGACTGTATGGCGGGAGGAATGCATCAACGGCCTCCTGAGAGGGGAACTCGATAGGCTCAACAACGTGGGTCAGGGTGAACCCATCCATATTCACCATCACAGGCATGAGCACACGCCTATCCTCGGCAATCCTGTACGCCATGATGGTAGTATCGAGCGCCTCCTGCCCATTCGTGCAGAATAGCATGATCCAGCCCGAATCTCTTGCTGCCATCACGTCAGAATGATCGTTCCAGATATTGAGTGGGGCTGACAGCGCACGGTTGGCCGTCGCCATCACAATCGGAAGGCGCAGCCCCGAAGCGATAAAGAGGATCTCGTGCATCAACTCAAGCCCCTGAGAGCTGGTTGACGTGAAGGTGCGCGCGCCGGCTGCTGCGGCCCCGACACACGCCGACATGGCCGAGTGTTCCGATTCGACCGTGATAAAAATCGCCTCCAATTCCCCCTCGGCGACGAGCTCGGAGAGATGCTCAACGATGTGTGTCTGGGGTGTGATCGGGTATGCCGACACGACCTCCACACGGCACAGCTTCGCGGCTTCGGCCACTGCCAGGGATACCTCTATGCCTCTTCTCCCTATCATCGTCCCTCCTCAACCATCTTGATCGCGCCGGTGGGGCACTCCTTTGCGCAGATACCACAGCCCTTCGAGTAATCGTAGTTTGCAACAAAATAGCCGTCATCTTTCTGATAAATTGCGACGTCCGGGCAGACCATCCAGCAGATGCCGCATTTAATGCACCGCGATTCATCCCACACGGGTCTTTGGCTTCTCCAGTCTCCCGTCTGGTATTCCCTGGCATTCCCAGGCTCGTCTATGACCCCGCCGATGTTCAGTTCGTGCCACTTAATTTCTTCTACGTTCTTTGCCATCTCAAACCTCTCCTGCAATAAGGATGAAAATCCAGAATTTTAAACAATTTCCGTACCCACGTCAATACAGAGACCAGCCAAAGAAGGGCCGGAGAAAGCGCCAGGCAAGCCTCTGTCGCACCCTGGGACCACCCTATCAGGGGCAAGGCCCATGGAAATCTACTTATCCGCACGTTTAGCTGTACCGGAGCCCGATTCCGCTGCATCGGACTCGCCCGCATGGCCCATTTTCTCGATAAATTGAGGGATGGTGATAACCGGGAGGGTCATAATCTGAACCGTTCCCCTGGAGCCCAGTTCCATAGAAACCCACATGATTGCTTCATTGTCAGGGGCCTCTATGAGATTGATGAAGTCGTGTTTGCCCAGACAAGCATATTGGGCGATAACGTAGGCGCCCATATTTTCGATCTCTCGATTCACCTCTTCAATGCGTTCCGGATTGGCTGTAACCGTTTTTCTACCCTCGTCGGTCAGGGTACTGAACATAATATACAAAGGCATTCTCTTCCCCCTTTCTCTTCATGTTACTATATATATCCTGCGAAAATTGTCAATATCTTTCGCACCATCACCCACCCGGCTTCAGATTCTAACATAACCTATTCTGAGAATTTATCTGTCACATGTGTTTACTCGAAATCCCAAATCCCAAGCACCAAATCCCAAACAATGTCAAATGACCAAATGTCACATGTTCCAAACCAGTACTGCCTATCGCACCACATGGACCACGTCTTTCAGGACTCACTCCAACATATCCAACAAATATTTGACAAAGGGCGTGGTTCATTTTAGATTTAACAGCATGAAAGTGACAACCAGTTACAAGGACGCGGGCGTTGACGTGGGCAAGGCAGATGCGCTCATCAAACGCATGAAGAAGCAGATACAGGGGACCTTTAACCCCTATGTGCTCTCGCCTATAGGCGCCTTCGCCGCGCTGACAGAGATTCCGACGGGGTACAAGCATCCGCTACTTGTAACGGCAACGGATGGTGTCGGCACCAAGCTGCGGGTCGCGTTTGCGACGCAAAAGCATGACACGGTCGGGATAGACCTGGTGGCGATGAGTGTTAATGACGTGCTGACGCTTGGCGCCCGACCCTTCTTTTTCCTTGATTACTTCGCCTGCGGCAGGCTGGACGAGCGGATTTACGCCGAGGTGATCAAGGGCATCTGCACGGGATGCGAGATGGCTGGCTGCGCACTGGTCGGTGGCGAGACTGCCGAGATGCCTTCATTTTACCCAGAGGGCGAATATGATCTCGCCGGCTTCGTCACTGCCTTTGTGGAAAAAGAGAAGGTGATAGACGGATCCACCATTGCAGCCGGAGACCGCGTTATCGGTCTGGCCTCGAGCGGCCTCCACAGCAATGGGTTTTCTCTCGCAAGGAAGATCCTTTTCGAACAGCACCAGTTGACGGCGAAGGACGGGGTCAATGGTTTAGAGGGTAACCTGTACGATGAGCTGCTCACGCCCACGAGAATTTACGTGAAGCCTGTGCTCGCACTTATGGAAAAGTTCGAGATTAAAGGCATGGCTCATATCACCGGTGGGGGCCTGCCCGGCAATGTAAACAGGATCATCCCGGACGGCCTTTGTGCACGCCTCTCAGTTGCAAAAGAGCCACCCGACATTTTCAAAGTACTCATGAGACTGGGTAATGTAGCGCGGGACGAGATGTATACCACGTTCAACATGGGCATTGGCTTTGTACTCGTCGTTGATAAGGCTGATGAAGCAGCGGTGATCAGAGGACTGAGCTCACTGGGAGAAAATGGCTTCCCTCTCGGAGTTATAGAAAAGAGTCGGGACAAGCAAAAGGTAACAGTTACCAGTGTTACGTAAACGTGCGCCCATAGCTCAACTGGACAGAGTGCCGGACTACGAATCCGTAGGTTGCAAGTTCGAATCTTGCTGGGCGCATTCTTCTTAAGGGCATAAATCAGCATGAATAGAAGACGGACACGTCAGATCAACGTAGGGGGCGTTGCTATCGGTGGCAATAGCCCCATCAGCGTTCAGTCAATGCTCAAGACAGACCCTCAGAATCTCCCCGAAACAGTCAACCAGATGCGGGAATTGAAGAAAGTTGGCTGCGAACTGGTGCGCATTGCCCTTCCTCAGCAAGAGATATGCAAGAATATCCCTTTCTGGAAAAGAGAGGTTGATCTCCCCATCATAGGCGACGTCCACTTCAATTATGCCATCGCTCTGGCTGCCATGGAAGCAGGCATCGATTGCGTGCGCATCAATCCGGGTACTATCAACAATGTGCGGAAGGTGAAGGAAATCGCAAACGTCGCCAAACAGACGCACACCCCGATCCGGATAGGCATCAATATTGGCTCTTTGGAAAAGAGGGTGCTCCGCAAGTACCGTCAGCCGAACGCTCAAGCCATGGTGGACAGCGCTCTGTACTACGTCAAGCTCTTCGAAGACGAGGGGCATACCCAGATAAAAATTTCTCTCAAGGCATCCGACATCTTCCAGACAATCGAAGCCTACAGAGGCTTCTCCCAAGCTTCAGACTATCCCCTCCACATCGGCATTACGGAGGCTGGTCCCATGTTTTCCGGAGCCATCAAATCGGCCGTCGGCCTCGGCATACTACTGAATGAGGGGATCGGAGATACGTTGAGGGTCTCGCTGACAGCGCATCCATCCTACGAGGTGATAGCCGGTTATCACATCTTGCGCAGCATGCGCCTCAGAAAAAAAGGCATAAACATTATTTCCTGCCCCACCTGCGGACGCTGCAAGGTTAACCTCCAGGAAATCGTCGAGGAGTTTGAACGGGATGTTGCCCATGTGGACCAGTACATCGATGTAGCCATAATGGGGTGCGAAGTGAACGGCCCGGGGGAAGCCAAAGGGGCAGACCTCGGTATAGCCTTCGGCAGGGATAAAGCTCTCCTTTTTTTCAAAGGGGAGATAAAGAAAACGGGCATCCCCAAGGAGCTCGCCAAGGACCTCCTGATTGAGGAGATCCACAATCTTTCCTAGGCCTCGCGCCTAGGAAAAATCCCAAGTTCCAATCACCAAATCGCAAACAATATCAAATTACAAATATCAAAATTCCAATGATTTGTATTTAAGGATTTGAACATTGTCGGATTGCTTGGGATTTCGATATTGAGATTTGAGATTTAGGCTGACGGCCATCGATGCCCCGGATCCTGTGGTCACGCCACAGTCAGCCTCGTGCTGCTTTTCTCACCATCAATATGCGCTGGATGGCCGTGAGATGGGTCAGCACTGCGAGCAGGACAATCACGGCCTTCAAGAGACTGAGTCCCGTGAGTTGCAAGCACGCAGAATTGAAGCAGAGGCCGATAATGAGTAGTATGGTCCGCTCCGGGCGTTCCAAGAACCCACTCTTACACTGAAGGGACGCAGCCTCCGCGCGCGCCCTGATATACGACACAATGGCGATACCAATGGCAGCTACAAAAGTCAGGACGGCGAAAAGGTGATCGTCGCCGCTCCTCAAGAAATAGATAAAGATCCCGAAAGCAGCAGAGAGATCCGTATACCGGTCCAAAACAGAATCGAGAAACCCTCCATACGCCGTAACCCTACCGTATTGCCGCGCCACAGCCCCGTCGAGCAGATCAAAAAAACCGGAGACAAAAAGCGCCAGCCCAGCGGGCAGAAGCCGATTGTTGATCGTGAGGATAAGGCAGATGAAGCCGAACAGGAGCCCAACAACAGTAAGCAGATTTGGTTTGACAGGCTTGCCGCGAAAAAAGAGCTGATAGACCCGCAGTATGAGCGGGTCGAGAGAATGGCCTATCTTAGAGCTTATCAAGGACTCGTCCTATCGTGCTCTCTCCCCTCTAATAAACTCTTCGACCATCTTTCTTGCCACATCGTCCGGGTACTGCGTCATGGGGTGTTTCATGGTGTAGGCCGATATAGACTCGAGGACCCCCCCTACCCTCCTGTCTCGCGCCACCTTACAGCAGCGGATTGCATCTATCATGCATCCTCCGCTGTTTGGTGAATCTTCCACGGAGAGTCTCAATTCAAGGTTCATAGGCACGTCGCCGAATATTCTCCCTTCTATCCTCAGGAAGCAGACTTTATTGTCGTTCTGCCAGGGCACGTAATCGCTCGGGCCCACGTGGATATTCTCCGGCTCGATGGGAGCATCGAGGATCGACTGGATCGCTTCCGTCTTTGATATCTTTTTCGAGACGAGTCGGTCCCGGTTGAGCATGTTCAGGAAATCGGTATTCCCTCCCGTGTTGAGCTGATATGTCCTGTCGATCTTCACGCCCCGGTCGGTAAAGAGCTTCGCCAGCATTCTGTGAATGATGGTAGCGCCTATCTGGGACTTGACGTCATCGCCGACAATCGGGATCCCTTTTTCCTCAAATTTGCGCACCCAGCCCCTATCTGACCCGACGAAGACGGGGATACAGTTAATCATGCTTACCCCGCTTTCCAGACAGCACTCTGCGTAAAAACGTGTCGCCTTTTCCGAACCAACGGGCAGATAATTCAAGAGTATATCTACATTCCTCTCTTTGAGAATGGCTACCACGTCACCGGGCTTCTTTTCCGCCAGGACAAACGTTCTTGACTCAGGATACTGCGCCATGTGAGGGGAAATGCCGTCGAGCGGATGTCCCATCGAGACGAGCAGATTCTTCCCCTGCACGTTGGGCGTGATCACTTTCGTGCAGTTCGGCGCAGCAAAAATAGCCTCGCTGAGCGGCCTGCCGACCTTTCTCTTGTCCACGTCAAAAGCAGCGACGATGTTGATGTGCTCGGGGGTATAGCCGCATAGGTCATAATGCATCAGCCCGATGACATCACGCGGGTTCCCTCTCGCATAATACTCAATCCCCTGGGTCAAGGAGCTTGCACAGTTACCGACGCCGACAATCGCAACCCGAATCTCCCGCATCAAATCACCTAGGTCCGTCTTCGTTCTGTTTTTGTTCTTTTAAAATATTTGCCTCGAAAAGTCAAACCAATTTGGTCTCTATTTTACCTGCGATATCTGGACATGCCCATTTCATACAGGTCATTTCCGGCTGTGTCGTTGATAACAAAGAGCGGCAAATCCTTCACGACGAGCCGGGCAACGGCCTCCGGGCCAAGTTCCCCGTAAGCCACAACCTCGTATGAGACCACGGCCTTCGACAGAAGGGCTCCCGCACCCCCGGTTGCACCGAAGTAGATTGCCTTATGCTTCACGATGGCGTCTTTCACGGCCTGAGACCTTTTACCCTTGCCTATCATCCCTTTCAAGCCCAGGGATAGGAGGGTCGGTGTATATACATCCATTCTGCCGCTGGTTGTAGGCCCTGCGGCACCGATTGCCCGACCCGGCAACACGGGCGATGGTCCGCAGTAGTAGATCACTTGTCCTTCGATCTCAAAGGGTAAGGAGCCGCCCGCGCGCAGTGTATCAATGAATCTTTTGTGAGCCGCGTCCCGGGCCGTATAGATCGTCCCGCTCAGGAGGACCTTGTCACCCGCTTTCAGTTCCTCTATCACACCGTCGCCGAGGGGGGTGGTAATGCGTTTCATCTCCATGAACTCACCTCATACCAAGTTGCCTTCATTTGCATACCTTCGTTGCCTCCTCGTCCACGCCCGGGGTACCCGGCCGAAGGCGGGGTCGTGCTTTTGAATGCCGCCTGGTATCATATGGTCGCTTCTTTGATTCTGTGCGCATGGCACTGTATGTTTACAGCCACAGGCAGCGAGGCTATGTGGCAGGGGCGCGATTTTATGTGCAGATCGAGGGCCGTCACGCTTCCACCATAGCCTTCAGGACCAATACCCAGCTTGTTGACGTCTCCAAGGATGGACAGTTCCAGGTCCCGTAAGTACGGGTCATTGTTCCGCTGCCCGAAAGGGAGCATGAGCGCCTCTTTGGACAGGAGCGCGGATGTCTCGAAGTTGCCCCCGATCCCAATACCCACCGTAATAGGCGGACACGGATTTGGTCCCGCCTTCTGCACCATTTCCAGGACAAATCGTTTCACGCCTTCCGCCCCTTCAGAAGGCGTCAGCATACGCACTTCACTGTAGTTCTCGCTCCCTCCACCCTTCGGCATGGCGATGAGCCTGATTCGCTCACCCGGTACAATCCTCACGTGCAGAATCGGGGGTGTATTGTCCCCGGTATTTGTTCTCGTAAACGGATCACAAGCCGACTTCCTCAGATATCCCTTCTTATAGGCCCGGCGCACACCCTCCGAAACAGCCTCTTCCAGATCGCCCCCGGTGATATGCACGTCCTGGCCCATCTCCATGAAGAGAATAGCGAGCCCTGTATCCTGACAGATAGGTATTCTCTCATCGCGAGCTATCCGGGCGTTGAGAAGCAGCTCTTCTATTACTTCCCTTCCGACAGGCGACTCCTCTTCTCCCAACGCATCCTTAAATCGCCCAATAACGTCTTCGGGGAGCTCGTAGTTTGCCTCTATGAAGAGCTTTTCAATAGCATCCCGTATGGCGTCGACCTGCACTTCTCTCATCGGCTACTCCTCGTACCAATTCGCCTTTATCGTACCCGGCTAAGACATTGGATCGCCTAAGCGTGGCACATCTATCCATCATTCTATAGATAATTGACAAAATATGAAACGACTTTTTTTAGGGAACAATTAGGTTTTTTCGCGCTTGCCCGATAATTCTATTACCGGGACACCCGCAAGCGGGTACCCGGCTCGAGAAGTTATAGGTATGCTTTCGGGCCGTAGGACGGGAGCATACAACAGAAAGAGGCCATGGCAATGAGCGGAGCACTAAGACAACGGATCGAGGCCATACGGGCCTATTTGCCTCCCTTACCGGGAGTATTAGCTGAACTGGCCCAACTACTCCACGACGAAAATGTGGACATGAGGACTCTTGGCCGGGTCGTAGGCAAGGATCCGGCAATGAGTATCAACGTACTGCGTATCGCAAATTCCGCGTTCTACGGTCTACCTAACAAGGTGACAACCATTGAACACGCGGTGACCATGCTCGGCCTCAAAGAAATTACGGCTGTCTGTATGGCCTGCGAGACAGCGCGCATTTTCAAGCCACGGCCCGGCGAGAAGCATGCGGATCTCCACGCTTTCTGGCTCCATTCGGTCGCGACAGCAGTGCTCTCACGGATCTTCTCTTCCCAATTTCGCGTCGAGCCTCAAGGTCAGGCATATCTCGCGGGTCTCCTGCACGACATCGGCCAGCTCATACTGGACCGGTTCCTTCATGACCAGTATAAACAGGTAGTTCAGCTCACCTATGACGAGAATATCCCGCTGATTGAGGCCGAGACGCGGATACTCGGAGATTCACATGGAACGGTCGGTGGGTGGCTCATGGACAAATGGCAGCTGCCGCCGTTGTTCAGCGAAGTAGCCTCCTGCCACCATGCCGTGAGGAAAGCATCGTCCAAAAACAGGCTCATCGTCGCGACTGTCTCTCTTGCCGATCAGGTAGCACGCCTCAAAGGTTTCGGGTTTGGTGGAGATGAGACCGGTGTAATCCTTGAGGAGACGGAGGCATTCAAAATCATTCAGCAAGCGCAGCCTTCGCTGGGTGAACTGGACACAGCCCGATTCATCATGGATCTGGACAGAACCGATTTCGATATTGCCAGCATCGAAGAGATGATGAATGCAACCTGAGACAAGCCTTACCGATACCGAATTCGTTGCCTTAAGGGATTTCATTTATCAGAAGACCGGGATCCTTTTCACCGAGAGAACTCGCTATCTTCTCGATGCGAGGACGCGGGAGATTCTCCATCAAACAAACTGCAAGGATGCCCTCTCCTACCTCAAATCTCTCCACGATCCGCAATGCAGCACTACTGAGGTGAACCGGCTTATCAATAAGGTCACGATCACTGAGACAAGTTTTTTCAGAGATCCGCATCAGATGACTGCCCTGGCGAAAAACGTAATCCCCGAGTTAGCAAAGAGGCACGACCAGCTCGGCTCGAAGCTTCTCAAAATTTGGAGTGCGGGATCTTCCTCGGGAGAGGAGGCATACACCGTGGCCATACTCCTTGCAGAACATTTCAAGGAGCAACTGGGCGCTTGGAACATAACGATCTTCGCGACCGATATCAATGAGGACGCTATACTAGCGTGCAAAACGGGCGCATATAAACCCTACACCTTAAGAAACACGGCCCCTGAGATACAGGAGAAATATTTCCGTGCAGCGTCCGACGAGAAATTCGTGATTCGTGATGACGTCAAGAAACTGGTCGTAGCCGAGAGATCAAATCTCACGGACCCCGCCGCCTGCAAAAAGTATTGGGGTGCGGACCTCATCCTGCTTCGGAACGTACTCATCTATTTTGACGCCACTGTAAAAACCGCGGTCCTGCAGACTTGCTATGAGAACCTGAGGGATAACGGGTATCTGTTCCTGGGGCAATCGGAGACGGTTTTCGGCATCAATCACTCCTTCAAGCTCGTTACCTATGTCAACGCCTTCGCCTATAAGAAAGTCCCACCAAGTAAAAGCAGCCATCAGCTGTCAGCCCACAGCCAAGCTTATCTGCATGTTACTTGAGCCGACAGTCCTGAGAACTAAGTGCTTTACACTTCCGACTGTTTCCTATTGAACAGAACGCTCTCTTGGTACATAATTAGTATCCAGTGGGTCTGCTTCGTATGACCCAATGCTGTAGTGTGGGACTTAGGGAATCTATGAAGGCCTTTATCGCCGGCACATCGATGTTAACTGCACCTACTTTCGATAGGTGGAAGAAGACCGTCATCCAAACGCCCTATGGAGAGGTCCTCCTCCGAAGAACAGGAGGGTACGTTTTTTTGCAACGCCATGGGACTCAGAACGTTCCACCCCACAACATCAATCACCTGGCAAACGTCTGGGCCCTGAAGAACATCAAGGCGCAGAAAGTTGTGGCGATAAACTCCGTGGGCAGCTTGCAGACCCGGATAAAACCAGGCACGTTTGTTATCCCTGATGACTTTTTTTCTCCTTGCAGGGTTCCCACATTCTTTGAGGAAGAAATGCGATTCACCGTACCACGTATGGACGAGAATCTATCAAAACGCCTCTACCGAGTCTGTCGCAAGCTCAACATGGATGTGACACTCGGAGGTGTCTACGTTCAGACCATTGGGCCACGCTTAGAAACAAAGGCGGAAATCAATTTTTTTCGAAGATTTGGCGACATCGTCGGGATGACGCTCGCGTCAGAGGCTACCCTCTGCATGGAGCAACACATCCCTTATGTCTCCATCTGCTCTGTTGATAATTATTGCAATGGCATTGGCAGGAAACCCCTCACTGTCGCCCAGATGGCCACGAACACCAAAAAGAGCATGCAGACTTTTGAGCGGCTGGTCAACGCCCTCGTCCAGGAGAACGGTCCATGAAGCTCCTGATAAAAGACGTCATAGTAAACGACCGGGTGAGGGACATCTTCATAAGCGGCGGTGTGATCACCGATATCTCCCCCGAATGCAGTCAGAGTGCAGACAGAGTAATTAATGGGCGAGACAAAGTAGCCCTGCCCGCATTCATAAACGGCCATACCCACGCGGCCATGACGCTCTTCCGGGGCTTTGCGGACGACATGCCGCTCAAACAGTGGCTGGAAGAAAAGATATGGGTGCTTGAGGCAAAACTCACCGAAGAGGATGTGTACTGGGGAACGAAGCTCGCCTGTCTTGAGATGATCAAGAACGGCGTGACCGTCTTTAACGATATGTATTGGCACTTCGAAGCCACAGCACGGGCTGCCCAGGAAATGGGCGTGAGGGCCATTGTGAGCGCTGTCCTGATCGACATGTTTGATCCCAAAAAAAGCGAGGAACAGATACACGAGAACATCAGGCTTTTTCAAGCCGCGCAAAAGTACGGGCCACACATTAAGTTCGCCTTGGGCCCGCACGCGATCTACACGGTCTCTACCCAGAGTCTTGAGTGGATAAAAGAGTTTTCTGAAGAGAACAACCTTTATGTTCACATGCACCTTTGTGAAACTGAAGAGGAACTCCGTTTTGCTGAACAAAAATATGGCCTCAAGCCTGTCCAATTTCTGGCCAGTCTCGGCTTGCTCTCTCCCAGATTTATTGGCTGCCACGGATGCTGGCTCGACGAAGAAGCTTGTGAGATACTGGCTCAAACAAAAACAAGGCTCGTGCACAATCCCGTCTCAAATTTGAAGCTGAGTGTAGGGCGTCTCTTTCCCTACCGCCTGATGAAGCAACACGCCATCCCATACTGCTTCGGGACGGATGGCTGTTCTTCAAACAATCACCTGGATCTCATCGAGACCATGAAGTTTGCCTCATTGCTGGCAAAATTTTCAACAAACGATCCCACGTTCCTGTCGGCCAGAGAGACTTTCGATCGCGCAACAACGGTGGCAGCAGAGACATTTTCTCTTGGGGAGTGGGAAATAGCGGAGGGCAGCGCTGGCGATATCATTCTGATTGACCTTGCACGAGCTGAATTGGTTCCAAACTTCCATGTGTACTCGGACATCGTTTACGCGTCGAACGGCTCTGTGGTTGACACGGTTATAGCGATGGGGCGCGTACTCATGGAAAACCGTTACGTCGAAGGTGAAGAAACCATCATTCGAGAGGTCAGAAAAAGGGCCAGAGAACTTGTCGACCGATGAGATTCGCGTGCGATGTAATGCTGGGGAAGCTGGCAAAATACTTGAGGATCCTCGGATTTGATGCCGTATACCTCAGAAACGTGAACCAGCTTGATCGCTGCGAGCGGAAGAACGATTCCCGGTACTTCCTCACCCGGCGCAGAAAAGCCTTTGCGTATGAGAGGACAATCCACATCAGGGCTGAAAACGTGCGAGAGCAGCTCAAAGAGCTTAGAGAGTTGATCAAGCCCTATGTCGATCCCGAGAACATCCTGGCAAGATGCATCAATTGCAACCTGCCCCTAGGCGACGTAGAAAAAGAGACCATCGAGCATCGAGTCCCTGAATTTGTTTTTCATACGTATAACACGTTCAAGATATGCCCGCACTGCCAACGTGTCTACTGGGCAGGCACGCACACGGAACACATGGCTGAACTGATCAAGGAGGTAACCGGATAAATGGCTTTCCCTTTTGATAAGGTTGTGACAACGTTGCAGAACTTCTACAAAGGTGACGTGCCCTCAGTGACGAAGGTCGCCAACAAAAGGAGGGATCCATTCTTGGTACTCGTGGGCTGTATCCTCAGTCTTCGCACGAAGGATGAGGTCACGGACGTAGCAGCGGAGCGGCTTTTCCAGAGGGCACGTAACCCGCGGGAGATCCTTGCCCTACGGGTCAAGGAACTGGAACGGCTTATCTACCCTGTCGGGTTTTACAGGACCAAAGCACGCACTATTCAGGAGATTTCAAAAACGATCCTCGAAAAATACAACGGAAAAGTGCCGGAAACCATGGAAGAACTGCTCTCCTTCAAAGGAGTCGGCAGAAAAACGGCGAATATAGTGATCACCGAAGGCTTCAACAAAGCCGGCATAGCCGTTGACACGCACGTGCACCGCATCTCAAATAGACTGGGCGCAGTGAGCACGCGAAATCCCAACGAGACGGAGGATGCGCTGCGCAAAGTGTTGCCTCGAAAGCACTGGAGGATTTACAACATGCTGCTTGTCACGCACGGCAAAAGGACCTGTGCCCCGTTATCCCCCTTCTGCAGCCGCTGTCCGATATACGCGTTCTGCAAGCGGGTTGGCGTTACGCGGTCGCGTTAATAAGACTCAAAGCCCTGAGGCTGCCAGATACTTGCTTAGCTGTGTCACAAAGACCATGGCAAAGAAAAGGCAGGCACCAAGGAGAAGAAGCGCCACCGTCAGAGGACGCGGAGATTTGGGTCCCGTCCTTATCCGCCCGGTAACAGGGGCCAGGTACTTCGACTGACAATAGACGATAAAAAGATTAACGAGGAACGATAGGCGGAGCAAATAAGCAGGAAGGTCCGCTGCTGCTAAGGAAGTCTTAAAGAGCATCAGCTTCCCGAAAAAACCCGGCGACGGTGGAAGCCCCAGCATACAAAACGCGAAGAGGATGAGGGCTGCGTTTCCGAAACGGCCCCGTTTCTCCTCATCCACGGAGGCGCACATGAGCAGCCCGAGACTCGACACAAGATGGTTTCCAAGGATGAGAAGGCAGACACCGGGTTCCGAGCCGACATTCAGCATCAGGTACACGATCATGACCGCCACAGTTGCCGTCTGGGCCAGGTACGCATAGAGCATCACGTTGGCCAACTTGCTCTGCCTGTAGCAGAGGATAGCCCAGACTATCATGGAGAGAGCAGACAGAACCAACGCGGTTTGGCCGAGAAATCTGCTGTACGGCAAAAATTTGAGCAACGCAAAGAGCGCTATGGCTGGGAGGGAGAAGAGCGCGTACGAGGCAGCGGCCGGGTCCGCTCAGCGGCAGGCACCTGACCGCAGACCACCCAAAAGGGAAAAGAAGGAGACGGGCAGCAAGCACCGCAGCTAACAGGAGGGTCGCCCCAACCTGGAAAGTTATCGCATTGAGGTCGCATGCGCTTTCTGCGGCAAGCCCTGTGAAAAGCAGAAGAAGCGGGAATGGCACGAAGTATAAGAGATGCTGATACGGACCGCTCTCCACTTTACCCTCCAACACCACAAGGGCAAGCGCAAGAATGGGAACCGCTTCAAAAAACATCGTAAACGAAAGCAAGTCGGCGGCAAAAAAAGAACCAAGTGCAAAAAAAATCAGAAGATGGATCAGGGCTGCGGCCTTTGGAAGCCTATCTCCATCCACTGACGGCAGATAGTACACGAGGAATGGTATAGAACAAACCAGGAAAAGAACTGAACTTAAAACAGTGAGCCTGCTGACTTGCAGAAGGAGGAGGTCATCAAGATAGGCAATACTGGCGTTCCCGGTAAGCCGGGAAAAGCTGAGAAGGACGATTGTTCCGCTTATGAGGAAGGAGAACGACGCGAAGAGCGTCGCCACGCTGCTTCTGCTGTACCGTGCTGCCGCATAGACACAGGGGACACTTATAAGGACCACCCAAAGGGGGAAAAAGAACATCATTCCAAGATAGTCTGACGAACCGGAAAAGTCAATGACTGAGACTACAGCCTCACGCAGATAACAGCCTATAGCTGAGGGCTAGCTAACGGCTAACGGCCGGTGGCCAGTGGCTAAAGGCGCGCGCGAGTGACACAATCCCTCGTACTTTTTGCCTTTACAAGCATACGTTTTTCTGCTACTTTGAAACCTGATATGAAGAAGGGATTGCTCTGTTTTCTTTTGATCACCTGCATCCTTACAGGATACGCTCTTGGCCAGGAGAGAAATATAATCATAAAGCTGGATGTTACAGGAAACGACCGGATCGAACGTGGTGTTGTCATAAATGTGATAAAGACGAAGGAAAAGGAGGTTTACGACCCCGACAAAATCAGAGAGGACATGAAGAATATTTACAAAACGGGGTTCTTCAGTGACGTACAGGTAGACGTCAAGGATACGCCGGAAGGAAAGGCTGTTACCTTTATAGTCGTCGAAAGGCCGCCCATAAGCGAGATCTCTATCTCGGGAAACAAAAAAATAAAAACTGAGGACCTCAAGGAGAAAGTCAAGATGAAGGTCGGTTCGGTCCTCAACACAGAAAAAATCAAGGAAACTGTTGACGAGATCAAGAAGTATTATGCCAGTAAGAATTATTATGGCGCGAAGGTCACCTATAACATTGATTACGAAGAAGGGTACCGGGCAAAGGTGACATTCCTTATTGATGAAGCCCAGAAAGCCTACGTGAAGAAGATTACCTTCATCGGGCAATAATCACCTTAAGGCCAGCACTCTCAAAGATTACATGAAGACACAAGAAAAAGGCATCCTATCGTGGTTCACCGGCTCCGGCGTGCTGGATGATGAGCAACTGGAGGAGGATAGGCGAAACCTGGGGGCATTTTACGCTGACAACGGATATATTAGAGCCAGCGTGGGCAACCCTGACGTCACGCTTTCGAAGGATGGGAAGCAGATTTTCATCTCGCTTCCCATCACCGAAGGCAACATCTATAAAATTGGCTCCGTTGACTTTACAGGTGATTCGGTGGTGCCCGAACAGCAACTGAGAAAGGTCCTGAAGAGCAAAGCCGGCAATACCTTCAGGTCGACCCTCTTTCAGCAGGACGTCACGTCAATCACCGATATATGCCAGGATAGGGGATATGCCTTTGCCGATATTAACCCTCTCACTACGGTCGACGATGATACAAAGACGATCAATGTGACATTCGAAATAACGAAAGGTCCGCAGGTCTATGTCAACCGGATCAATATTACAGGGAATCTGAAGACAAGAGACAAGGTCATCCGGAGAGAGCTACGGTTCGTCGAAGGCGACCTCTTCTCCGCGGCAAGACTGAAGGAGAGCAAGAGACGGCTGCGCAACCTCACCTATTTCAAGGAATCGGACCTGAAGATCGCCAAGACGGACTTACCGGATAGGGTGAATATCGATGCTGTTGTGGAAGAGAAGCCAACGGGCACTATCGGCATGGGAGTGGGGTACAGCACTTACGAAAAGATCATTCTGACGGGTTCCGTAGGTCAGGCTAACCTTTTCGGCACCGGCTTGTCGTCACGCCTCACCGCATCGCTGAGTGCCATCAACACGCTGTACGACATTTCAGTAGTGCAGCCCTATATCTTCGACCTGGATCTCACAGCCGGCCTGAACCTCTTCGACTGGACCCAAGTCTTCGACACGTACGAATACCGGAGCAAGGGCGGGGCCATATCGCTTTCCAGGCCAATTACCGATTACACGAGACTGGGCCTCAAGTACGGATACATGTCAACCGACGTCTTCAATATCGCGCTTGGCGCAGATCCCTACATTGTAAGCCAGAGAGGAACGACCTCGACAAGCAGCGTCACAACCTCTCTTACTTATATGACGATTGATGATATACTGAACCCGACCAGAGGAGTGATCAACAACAATAGTGTTGAAGTTGCCGGTGGCCCTTTCTTCGGGGATAACAACTTTATTAAAGCCATCACCTCATACGGCAGATATTTTCCATTTCGATGGGACACCCAATTTTTCGTGCGGGGAACGGCTGGTTACGCGTGGCAGTACGGCGGCACGCCCGTGCCCGTTTATTCGCATTTCTTTGTTGGCGGTATCACTTCGATGAGAGGGTTCAAGTATGGCCAGGCAGGACCCAAGGACGCCAACGGCGACGTGATTGGCGGGCAAGGCGAACTCTATTTCAACTTCGAATGGATCTTTCCCATATACAAACCTGCAGGTCTCAAGGGGGTGTTCTTCTTCGACATAGGACACGGCTTTGATCATTCGGACTGGATTACCGACATTAAAAAAGCGGCCGGTTTTGAAATCCGATGGATGTCACCTATGGGACCAATACGCATAGAACTAGGTTTCAATCTCGACCCCAAGTCAGGAGACAGGAGAGAAGTCTTCGACTTCATGATGGGGAGAGCATATTGAAGGAGGAATCATGAAAAAGTTGGTTGGAATGATGGTTGCGTTGACGGTGATGCTGTCGCCCGTCTTGGTGCTCGGTCAGACAGCACAGCCTGTAAAAATTGGTTACATCGACCTGCAGAGGGTCATGCTGGAATCGGAGAGGGGCAAAGAGGCCAAGAAGGGGCTGATGGATGAAGCCGACAAGCTGAAAAAAACTTTGGACCAGAGACAAGACGAGATACAGAAGCTGAAAGATGCGCTGGAGCGTCAGGCAGCCACTATAACTCCCGAGGCTCGCGCAGACAAGGAAAAACAGTACCAGACAAAACTCAAGGATTATCAGCGACTGGCCGGTGACTACGAAACCGAGCTCCGCCAAAAGGACGCGGAAACCTCACAAAAGATTCTGAAGGAGCTTGAAGAGGTCGTAAAGCGATTGGGGGACGGCGAAAAGTATACGCTGATCCTTGAGAGGACTCAAGCGGGCATCCTGTTCGGGAATACGGCCAACGACATCACGGAAAAAGTGATCGCTCTCTATAACGAAAGTACGAAAAAGGGTGGTGCAGCGAAGAAATGAAAAGGCTGCAGGAGATCGCCGACAAGTTGCGCGGCCGTATCGTCGGCGACGGGGATCTCGTCATCTCAAACATAGCCAGCATACAAGAGGCGGGGCCCGGGGAGATCACGTTCCTCACCCATGATTCCTTTGCCAAGCGTTTGAACGATTGCAGGGCATCGGCAGTCATCGTAGGCAGGGAGTTGGCTGCACAGACGCAGGGTGTACAGGAGTTTGTCCGGAACATCATCATTGTTGACAATCCTGCCCTGGCCTATGCCGAAGTCGCTGAGATGTTCGACACTCCAAAACATAAGGAGCCGGGTGTCAGTCGTTTGGCGTGCGTCTCGGAGGACGCGCAGGTATCCCCCGAAGCCGCTATCATGCCGTTCGTTTATGTCGGCAGGGGCTCGATCATCGAGCGAGGAGTAACTGTCTACCCTTTCACGTACATAGGAGAAAACGTCAGGGTAGGCGAAGAGACGCTCCTCTATTCCAATGTGAGCTTATACAACGGAGTCACCGTCGGTAAACGGGTCATCATCCATGCCGGCTCTGTGTTGGGTAGCGACGGATTCGGGTACGCCTGGGACGGCGCGAAACACAGGAAAATACCACAACTCGGCTCACTCGTCGTGGAGGATGATGTCGAGGTAGGCGCAAACACAACGATAGACCGCGGCTCATTGGGCAAGACCGTCATCGGACGGGGTGTCAAGATCGACAACCTCGTACAGATAGCCCACAATGTATCCATCGGGGAGAACTCGATCATCGTCGCGCAGGTGGGCATTGCGGGAAGCTCTACCCTCGGTAAGAACGTGATTCTTGCCGGCCAGGTAGGCGTCAGAGACCACGTGAACATCGGAGATAACGCGAAGGCAGGCGGAGGCACAGGCATCACCAAGGACGTTGCCGCCAATTCCAACATCATGGGAACACCGCACATGCCTTACAGGGAATGGCTGAGGCTCCAGAGTTACATAAAGAGACTGCCTGATCTGTTTCGTAGAACGGAGGCGGTGGAGAAGAGACTGACGCAGGAGGAACAGAAATGATCGAGATTAATGAGATCCTTACCTTGCTTCCGCACGCCTTCCCTTTCCTCCTCGTAGACAGGGTTCTGGAGTACGAGCCTGAAAAACGGATCGTGGGTATCAAGAACGTTACCTTCAATGAACCTTTCTTCCCCGGCCACTTTCCAAGAAACCCTGTCATGCCCGGCGTGCTGATCGTTGAGGCCATGGCTCAGACTGCCGGCATTCTCGCTTTCAAGTCATATCCGGATTTGCGGGGGAATGTGTTTTTCATCGGCATTGACAACGCGCGGTTTAGAAAACCCGTGATTCCAGGGGACCAGCTCAAGCTTGTGCTTCAGGTAGTCAAGCACAGAAAAGAGATATGGGTCTTTGACGGGGAAGCCTTCGTGGATGAGAAGAAAGTGGCTGAGGCGCGCATCATGGCGACTTTACAAGCAGAGTGAGGAGAAGATGATACATCCGACCGCCATTATCGATAAGAGTGCGGAGCTGGACGCCTGATGTTGAAATAGGCCCGTATTGCGTCATTGGCCCGAAGGTAAAGATAGGGAAAGGTACGAAGCTCGTTGCCCAGGTAAGCATACAGGAGCTGTCAGAGATCGGGGAAGGCTGTACAATCTATCCCTTTGCGGCCATTGGCGGACCGCCTCAAGACATCACCTACAAGGGAGAAGATACTACCTGCGTGATCGGTAACCATAATACAATACGGGAGTATGTGACCGTTAACCGGGGCTCAAAGTCGAGTGGCTCGACCATCGTCGGCTCCGACAATTTTCTCATGGCGTATGCCCACATTGCCCATGATTGCCGCATAGGCAGTCATACCATCATGGCCAACTGCGCTACCCTCGCAGGCCACGTCCACGTGGGTGATTATGCCATAGTGAGTGGCCTCAGCGCCGCTCACCAGTTCTGCCGGATCGGGAAATATGCCTTCATAAGCGGCCTGACAGGGGTCCCGAAAGACGTACCTCCATTTATGATGGCGGCGGGTAATAGGGCCAGGTTATACGGGCTGAATGCCGTGGGCCTCGAAAGGCAGGGCTTTGGAAAGGCCGAGATTGTCAAGCTGAAGAGGGCTTATCGGATTCTTTTCAGGTCTTCTTTGCCTTTGGAAAAGTCACTGAGGCTTGTCGAAGAGGAGCTGGACGGAGATAACATCAAGGAGCTCATCACCTTTATACGCTCGTCTGAGAGAGGCATATGTCGCTGAAGCTCTGCGTTATAGGCGTGGGCCATATGGGCAGAATACACGCGGACAAGCTGAGGGAGATGGAGGATGTTACCCTGTGCGGCCTTATCGACGCCGATCATGCTTGTCTTGCTGAAGCCTCAAAAAAGCATACTGCACCCCAATTCAAGAATCACACGCAGGTGCTCAGCCTCACGGATGCTGCCCTGATCGCCACCCCCACTGAAACCCATTACACTATCGCAAAAGATTGCCTCCAAAGAGGCATTCACGTTTTCATGGAAAAGCCGATCACAGCAACTACGCGGGAAGCAGAAGAGCTTATAGCGCTGGCCGGAGCAAAGAACCTGGTCCTTCAGGTCGGCCACCTTGAGCGGTTCAGTCCCGCGTTTGCCAAGGCGTTACGATATATCAAGGACCCAATGTTCATAGAGGCGCAAAGAATAAGTATGTTCACCGGAAGGTCCACGGACATCGACGTAATAATGGACCTGATGATCCATGACATAGACCTTGTCCTTTCGATTGTCGGAAGTAAAGTAACGGACGTGCGCGCTCAGGGCACCTCCGTCGTGACGAGCAAAATTGATGTAGCCAACGCCCGCATCGAGTTCGAGAGCGGCTGTGTTGCCAGCCTCACGGCAAGCAGGGCGTCAAAAAAGAAAGAACGCACGTTCAAGATATTCCAAAAAGACCGGTACCTCGACCTCGACCTTCTCAGGGGGAGGATGGTGGCAGTCGCGAGAGGCAACAAGGCCGGTGTTCAAGTCGAAGAGTACCAGGCGGAAGTGATCGATCCGGTCAAAGACGAGCTGCGGGAGTTCGTCCACGCCATTCAGGAAAAAAGAAAACCGCGAGTGGAGGGAGAGCATGGCCTCAGAGCACTCCTGCTCGCGAACCTCATCAAAGAATCGATAGATTCCCACTGTCGTACCTGCGGGAATCTATCTAGCGAGCACGGCGAGCCGGGTACCCGCTAGTGCGGGTGCGGGAGGCTCCGGCGGCTATGCCGAAGGAGGGGGCGACGCGAGCCCCTCTAGAATAGAGAAGGATCTTGCGGAACGAAGGGCGAGCGGGGCTCTTTAATCGGAAGGCGCTCATCGTAGCCGGAGAGCTATCCGGCGAAATCCACGCTCTTCATCTGGTCAACGCCATCAATACTTTTCTTCCATTACAGTGGAGTGCCATTGGAAGCGAACGGCTAAAGGCCGCAGGGGTGGATATTCTGTACGACTATCGAGAGATTTCAGTTACAGGGCTAAGCGAAGTCTTGCCAAAGGTGCGACAGATCTGGAGGGCATACCGCCGGCTCAAACACTATTTGCTTGAAAGCCTTCCTTCCCTCCTCATCCTCGTCGATTTTCCGGGCTTCAACTTGAGAGTAGCCAGGATGGCAAAAAAACTGGGCATCCCGACAGTCTATTTCATACCGCCCCAGGTCTGGGCGTGGAGGGATGCAAGGATCAACCGGATCAAGAGGGACGTGGGCCTGGTTATCTCTATCCTTCCTTTTGAAAAAGCCCTCTATGACCGGCACGGAATTCCGTCTGTATACGTCGGCCATCCCTTTATGGCGACCGTACGACCAAGAATAGCGAGGAACAGCTTTCTCGAGGAAGCGGGCTTACAACAGAAATGGCCGATCATTACGATTATGCCCGGCAGCAGAGAGAACGAAATCGCCAGACATATGCCGGTATTGCTTCAGGTGATCAACCGGCTGCGCCACAATCTCAAGAACATGGTTGTTCTTCTGCCGGTGGCCGAAAACATTGATCGTCGCGTCATCGAGGCGTTCACTAAAGACAATCCGGAGATACGCCTGCTGGAGGGCGCTTCTCGCGATGCTCTGGCCAGCTCTGACGTCGCCCTGGTCGCTTCGGGCAGTGCCACCCTGGAGGCTGCAATTCTCGATTGTCCCACGATCGTCATCTACAAAGTCTCGGCTTTTTCCTTCTTTGCAGCGAAGCACCTGGTTAAGGTAGACTATATCAGCCTCCCGAACCTCATTGCCGGAAGGGAGATATTCCCTGAGTATATTCAGGATCTGGAAGCAGAAAGCATTGCGGAAAGGGTTTTGCATGTGTTAAATAATGAGACGGCGAGCATGAAAAACGATATGGAGGAGGTGCGAAGGAAATTGGGTACGTCCGATTCGTACGGTCTCGCCCGTGACGCAGTCATCCAGTTTCTGGAGCGGATTTATGGCCCTCTATCTGCGACTTCTTAGGTTCGTTAAGCCATATTGGGGCAAGCTTGCTCTGGCGGCCATTTTTATGTCCGGCTCCGCCGCCACCAATGGAGCAACCGCTTTTCTGGTCAAACCGGTCCTCGACAAGATATTCTTCGAGAAGAATGGAACAATGCTCGTTATCATTCCATTCGGCATTATTCTTCTCTATTTGTTCAAGGGAGTTTTCGATTACCTACAAGCGTACCTCATGGGCTTCGTTGGGCAAAAGGTTATAACCGACATCAGGAACCTCTTATTCACGCATCTCCAACGGCAGCCTCTTGCGTTCTATGACAAAACACCGACCGGGCTGATCATCTCAAGGGTCACGAATGATATAAGCCTCGTCCAGGGCGCTGTCTCTGATTCGTTCACGGCCATCCTGAAAGATGCTTTTACCATAATCGGGCTTATCTTCGTTGTCTTTTACAGAGATTGGAAGCTGGCTACGATAGCATTTGTCATACTTCCCTTTGCTACCTACCCCATCATCGCCTTCGGAAGAAGGCTGAGAAAAATTGCGGTGCAGAATCAGAAGGCCATGGCACGGCTGACCAACTTCCTCCATGAGACCATCACGGGCCAGCGCATCGTGAAAGCTTTTACCATGGAAGGGTATGAAGGCGGGCGATTTCGGGAGGAAAACGAAACCCTTTTCCGCATCGTCTTGAAAGCGATACAAAATACGGGCTCTCTCCTCGCCCGTCATGGAGATGCTCGGAGGCATTGCCGTTGGCGTGATCATATGGTACGGAGGCTCGCAGGTGATCTCCGGACAATCAACCCCCGGCAACTTCTTCTCCTTCACGGCTGCTCTGCTCATGCTTTACGAACCGATCAAGCGGCTTAACAAGGAGAACCATAACGTCCAGCAGGGCCTTGCCGCGGCCCAACGGGTCTTCGACATTGTCGATCGGCAGCCCGAGATCACGGATAAGACCGATGCTGTTAAACTCGCCGCTGTGGAGGGTACGATCGAATTTGAGAATGTTTACTTCAGGTATGAAGAGAAAATGATCCTGAAGAACATGACTTTAAAGATCAACAAGAACGAGGTCGTGGCAATTGTCGGAGAAAGCGGGGTCGGCAAGACGACCCTGGTTAACCTTATCCTGCGCTTCTATGACGTCACGGGCGGATCGCTCAAGATCGACGGCGTGGATATCAGGGATATCACAGTCAACTGCCTCCGAAGGAACATCGCCATTGTGACGCAAGATGTGATTCTTTTTAACGACACCATAACGAAAAATATCGCTCACGGTGCAGAAGAAGATCCTGAAAAGATCGAACAGGCCGCGCGCACTGCATTTGCTCATGACTTTATTCTCAAGCTCCCGAAGACATATGAGACGAACGTGGGCGAAAAGGGATTACGCCTCTCGGGCGGGCAGAAGCAGCGAATCGCAATAGCACGGGCCTTATACCGGGACGCGCCCATCCTCATCCTCGACGAGGCAACAAGCGCTCTTGATTCAGCGTCCGAAGGAGAGGTGCAGCGAGCCCTGGAAAACCTTATGCGGGGAAGAACCACCATTATTATCGCTCACCGACTGTCGTCGATCATGAGTGCGGATCGCATCATCGTGCTCCAGGGTGGGGCAATAGTCCAGGAAGGCCCGCACCAGACGCTGGTTGCGGTGGACGGCCCATACAAACAGCTTTACGAGTTGCAGTTCAAGGATGATGGGAAGAAGATCATACGCATGGGCAAAAGGCCAAAAAATGCTTAAGCGCGTAAAACAGTTTCTTCTGGTTCACGTCCTTCCGCCCTTGGTCTACATCTTTCCTTCTGCTCCTCCGGGCCACGCTGAGCATAAAGCATGTAAACAGAGAGCAGATGGAAGATGCCAAGAAAAAGGCTGGAAGTGTGATCGCCTGCTTCTGGCACGGAAGGCTGCTCCTCATGCCATTCGCAGTCAAGGGGGTAAAGGCCAAGGTGCTCATATCCCGCCACCGGGACGGAGAATTTATCGCCCGCGTGATCCGTTTCTTTGGCCTGGGGACTGTTCGAGGTTCACACAGGAAAGGTGGCGTCACTTCGATACGCGAAATGATCGCGGCGGTAAAAGAAGGCTGGACCATTGCCGTCACACCCGACGGACCCAAGGGGCCAAAACAGCAAGGTGAAAGAAGGTCTCATCGAACTGGCCAAGATCAGCCAGAAGCCCATCCTTCCCGTCGCATACGGCGCTCGTAAAAAAAAACTTTCAATTCCTGGGACAGCTTCATTCTTCCCTATCCCTTTTCAAAGATTGTCTTTCTGTGGGGAGAGCCTGTTTACATCGACCGGGACGCTTCTAAGGCTGACGTAGAAACTGAACGGTTAAAGCTTGAGCAGACCCTCACGGAGCTCACCCGTAAAGCAGACGAAATGGCATGTGGAAATTAGCTTATAATATCGGCGTCTATTGCGCTTTCCCGTTTTTTGCCCTTTTTGCCCTCACAAAGAAAAAAATCAGGAAAACATTTCTCCAGAGATTTCTCGTAAGCGAAGGGCCCGAGATGCACGATGCTCTGTGGGTCCATGCAGCCTCTGTGGGTGAGGCTGTCATCGCAGAGAACTTCGTCAACTATGTGTCGAGTCGCACAGGCTTTACCCATTTTGTCATCACCACAAACACGGACTATACGCGTGATCTTTTGAGGAAAAGGCTTTGACCAGCGCGCGCAGGTGCTTTATCTTCCTTTCGACCTTCCCTGGTCCATAAACCGGTTTATGAAGCAGTCGACCTTCGAGGCCTTGATCCTTGTTGAAACTGAGATCTGGCCCAATCTTGTCTGGGCCGCGCATGCGCGAGGAATACCGGTGATCATCATGAACGGCAGGATATCGGATCGCACCGTGAAGAACTACCGGTCTCTCTCCTTTTTTCTCAAGCATGTTCTCTCTTCCGTCGATCTGGTGCTTGCACAATCACAAGAACAGGCAGAGACGATTCATCTCGATCGGCATGGATCCGTCCCGTGTCAGTGGATGTGGGAAATCTCAAATATTACAGATTTCTCGATCATCCGCCGGACATTGCGCGCAGGGAGGACGATTATAACGTTCGGTAGCATCAAGGAGAAGGAACTCCCGATCATCTTGCCGCTCATAGAGCCTCTCAAGAAAGACTTTCCGGGCCACTCAATCTATCTCGTGCCCAGAGACCTCAGCCTCGTCAGCATCATGGAAGAGAAACTCTCCGGAAGCTTGCGCGTTTCCCGATATTCCGCCTTGAAAGATGGTGCGGCAAGGCCACCGACGTTGTGATCGTGGATACCATGGGTGATCTGATGACAATTTACAGCAGGAGTCTCGTGGCGTTTGTAGGAGGAAGCCTCGCTCCATACGGAGGCCAGAACATACTCGAACCCCTCTTCTTTGCGACTCCTGTTCTCTTCGGGCCGCACATCGAGAATTTCAGAGAGATTGCTGACAGAATTCTCTCTGCCAAGGCGGGCATGCTGGTGCATGATGGCCCCGAGCTCCTCGAAACTATAAGGGACCCTCATCGAAAACCCTGATTTGCGGCAGACCATGGGCGATGCGGGCTTACAGGTCATCCGGGAGCAGGAAGCGGTCATGACCAGGACAGCTACTTTAATTACGGAGGCAGTATGGAAGAATTCAGCCGCCTTGCAGCGCTGATGGCTTCTTTGCGCGGAGAGCAAGGGTGCCCGTGGGACAAAAAACAGACGGAAAAAGCCTTTCGCACGTTCCTCCTCGAGGAGGTATACGAGGTGATCGATGCCATCGAAAAAGAGGATCATCAGGCGCTAAAAGAGGAGCTGGGAGACGTGCTCTTCCACATACTCTTCATCGCCCAGATCTGTAAGGAGAAGAATCTCTTCGACATCAGAGACGTGCTTACGTCCGCATACACAAA
Organism: uncultured delta proteobacterium; assembly: GCA_963835605.1. Taxonomy (GTDB): domain Bacteria; phylum Desulfobacterota; class Syntrophorhabdia; order Syntrophorhabdales; family WCHB1-27; genus JADGQN01. The sequence goes on from CAWIHO010000085.1 coordinate 164,607, forward strand.
GATGTACAACAGGCACCCGCATGTATTCGGACGGGACGAGTCGGACACCCCCATTCAGCAGCGCTGGGAGGAGATCAAGCGGGCTGAAAAAGCGGACTACTCAGCGGTCTCCGGTGTGCCGAAGATACTTCCCGCCCTTCTGCGCTCTTACGTGATATCGAAGCGAGCGGCCAAGCTTGGATTTGACTGGGAAACAAAAGAAGGCGTTCATGAGAAGATTATTGAGGAGATTGCGGAGATCCGCGAGGCAGAGAGGACGGGCAATAAGGAACTCATTGAAGAGGAAATAGGAGACTTGCTCTTCACTATCGCAAATCTTTCCCGCTTCCATGACATAGACCCCGAAGCCGCGCTGCGCCTCACAATCAGCAAGTTCGTCAGGAGGTTTGCTTATGTGGAGAGCAAGGACTGACATGACGAATCCAAACCCCAAGGCTATGGATAAGCTATGGAACGAGATAAAAGATGCTGAGGAAAAGGGGAAGATGACCCCCCTACTACCCTATTCGACCTTTTTTACGTTCGCCGCCTGCGGCCCCTTTGGTCCGCTTGTGATCTCAAACTCGACCTTTTCTCCGGTCTTTAGAGTTTTGAAACCATCCTGTTTAATAGCTGAGTAGTGCACGAATACATCGCCGCCGTTATCCTGCTCTATGAAACCGTACCCCTTTGAATCGTTGAACCACTTGACCTTACCTACTGGCATACTGCTAAACTCCTTTCTAAATGTTGAATGGTGCAACTATTTTTATCTTAATTGGTTCTTTTGCCGCATGTCAAGCGAAATCTTAAAAAATTTTAATGGATTCTATTTAGCACAATAGCTTTAAGAGACCAAGGCAACAAACAGTTCTTTTCGGACCGGCAGGAACCTGCTAAGAGATCGCTGCAGTACGGATCCCTGTCCTTCTTCTTCGGCACTCCTGGTCTGGTCGTGGGCGTCACCGTTTCCTTCGCTCTCTAGTGCGCTCCGGCTCTCACCCGCTCGACATTCAGACTCCTCCGCTCGCTTTTTGAACTCGCGACACTTCTCGGCCACGGTGTTGCCGGTCATTAGGCAGCTCGCAAATCAGCATTATTCCGATATGCCACGCCTCGGAGTCGGCGCATCATGCTGCACGATCGATGTGCGGCACCACTCGCCTTCATTTGCGGGTACCCCAGAGCCTTCCGCGATGTTCGCTCAGAAAAGGTAGCCTTCCGGCCCACTAATTCATCGACCGATTACAGTAGCAATACCGCGAGTGGTAGACTCGGTACTTGGTTCTGTGACGTTTGAGAATGTATGGGGCGTGAAGGCTCACCTTTCCTGAGCGCAGCATTGCTGGAAGTCTCTCGGGTACCCGCCTTAATGAAGACGGAGCGGTCAGCGGTGCGCCATGATAGGCGCACGCCGAGGATTGTCTGAGCGGATAAAGATCCGCCACCGTGGCGGACGTGCGCGAGATTCCACAAAAGGCGAGCGGAGGGAGGACTTAGGCGGGTGAGAGACGTAGCACCAGCAAGCGAAGGAAACGGTGAAGCGCACGACCAGACCATGAGTGCTGAAACAAAAAGACGGAAATAAATATTACGATGCTTCTTCGAATTTTATCACATCCGAGGGGCACGTGGACGCACAAAGACCACAGCCCATACAGAGTTCTTTTTTTACCGCAGCAACGGGTGCCACGGAAGAGCCGAGCGGTCCAAAAACGGAGACCTGTTTTTCTTTGATCTCTATCTCTATGGCGCCCGCGGGGCATGCGTCGCTGCAAGAACCACAGCCGCTGCATCGCTCTTCGTCAACATCGGGCAGCGTGCGCTCCTCATCCTTCTCGATAAGGAATTCGCCGAGTGCGCCCAGCACCTCTCTCTCTTCCCATCGGCCGGCCCTCGGGAAGCGTATGAATCCCGCATGATATCGTTCTCTATCCCATTTGGTGGGCGACCACCGCAGCTGGGGCTCCGAGCGGTACTGAATGAGGAACTCCCGCTGCCGCATCCCGTCCGCATACTGCTCCAGCGTCACGACCGTGTCTGCTGCAATTGCCATTTCTCCCTTCGGACCGGAGATGACGGCTCCGTTCTCATGCAGATCGATCCGTTCATCCTCCTCCAGATGGATGAAGATAACCCCTTCCCTGCGTGCCTGCTCATAGAGAAGCTCTGCATAGGATGGCGTGACGAGGTTCCTCGTAACGAACATGACGTCCTTTCTCTTCTTCTTGAGCTTCAGGGCTTCAAGCATAAATTTTTCCGAGAAGAACTCATAGAACATCTTCAGGAGCGTATCTTCCGTACCGAGATAGAAGAGGTAAGAGGCTGCCTTCGTGTCAACATCTATAGCTGGTCCTGCTTCTTTATACACGTTGATAGTCGGGACATGCTTGCCGCCATCCAGCTCCTTCATGCATCGGACCGCAGCGCCGTAACCGGTGAGGATCGCGTCCTTGATGCTCATCGGCTCAAGACTGCCTCCCGACACATAGACGCCTTTCGCGTCCGTTTTGAGCGGGTCGGTCTCTTTGACAAATCCCCACTCATTGAGTGAGAAGCCAAAAAGCAGGCTAAGTTCGGCGAGTGTCGGGCTCGGCCTCAAGCCCCCTGCGAGTACAACATAATCGAAGCGCTCTTCAGACAGACGTCCTCCGTTGAAGTAGCGCATGGTCACGCCTTCGTCATCCTCCTCAAGATAGCGGGAGTTCGCTCGGATGAACGAGACGCCGAGATCCCGATAGAGTTTTTCCATGTAAAACTCCTGGCCGAAAAACCTGAGGTCATTGTAAAAAACGGTGATCTGCGGCGTAATCCCTCTCTGAAAGGTCCATTTTATTTCCCGTAAGGTGTACGAACAGCACATGGCAGAACAAAGAGGATATTCCAGACAGCGCGAGCCGACGCAGAGAATGAATGCCACTTTTCTCAGATCTTCCGGCAGCGACTCATTCCTCTGGTCGATAAGGTGGTCATAGTCGAGGCTGGCAAGGATCCGCCTGCCCGTTCTTTCCTTCGGCTCATAAGGAGCCAGACCAGCCGCAATAATTACGCCATCAGCTTCGATCAGCCTGCCGTCTTCGAGCGTGACGAGAGATTTCTCATAGAGCTTATCAACATCAACAATGCGGCTTCCGGTTATCACCTCAAGGCCCAGGGGTGTTTTGTATCTCAGCAAAAAACGTCTTGAAGCCGACGCGACAGTTGGCGATCTTCTCCATCAAACCGCCGGGCGCATCGGCCTGTTCGAGAATGATGACCTTGTGGCCACCCTTCAGCAGCACCTTTGCTGCAGAGATTCCACTGATGCCGCCGCCAATAACGAGCAGATTCATAGCGTCTTCCTTTCCCCTATCGCATAGAGAAGAAGGTCTGTGAAATAGATGATTTTTCTATTTTTCGAGAAGGAAGTCAAAGCCATATGGCAGAGCGGGCAAAAGACCACGATCGTGCCTTTCGACCCGTCGAGAACAATGTGCGAGAGCTTCTCGGTCGCCCACTTGTTGATGAAGAATTGGTTTCCCCCGCAGCATTTCGCCTTTACCTTTGTGCCCTCTATCTCTCCACCGAGCCGCCCTATGAAACGCTCCATCACCTCTTTATCGGTTATGGCCGTTTCGTCGGGACGCATCAGCAGGCAGCCGTAATAGGGCGTGAAGACCTGACCCTTTAGATCCTTTTCGACCCGAAGCGACTGCGGTCACGTCTGTGCTCAACAGCTCAAGCGGATGGTAAATGAGCATGCGTCTTCTCCTGATCCGCCTCTTTCAGATTCTTGTAGCACGCAGGACAGGGAGCAACAACACCCCCATTCTCCGCATTCAGGGCTTTGCTCTTCTCCAGGTTTATCTTTGAGAATTCGATGAGATCCTTCCGGTCGCCATACTCAAATGCACCGCAACAGTTCCAGTCGGGGATTTCGGCGAGCTCATGGCCAAGCTTCGCAAAAACCCTTTTCACGCCTTTGTCAAGCCTCCGCGCGGTGCCGGTCAGAGAACACCCGGGATAGTAAGCGTATCTCATCGCTTCTTTCCTATCCTTCGTTTGCACGCGGCCCATGTTCTTGACTTTGTGCGGCAGGTGAAAATTCATATACTCCTTCCATCGAGTCACGTAAGCAAGGTATCCACCCTCGCAGCAGGAAGGGAAGTGCCTTCAGAAAGACGTACGGTTCATAGACTCTTCCCCAGACCCCGATGGAAGACTTGAATGCTTTCTCGAAAGGCGTTTCCAGGCCCATCTCTGCCTTGACTGCCCGAACAACCTCCGGGATCCTTATATGCCAGGGGCACGCACTCATGCAGTTATAGCAGTTGGTGCAATAGGAGAGGACCGGGTCATCATGCCGCCAGTTCCTTTTGCAGAAAGAGGCTGAGGAGAAGAGCCTGCGGATTTGCAGGCACGGAGAGGTCATTTATGGTGCAGACAGACCCACAGATCTTGCACCCGAGGCAGACTGAAAAATCCTCTCTCTTGTAGCCGGCGAGCTCAGCTATGGCGTCAATCTTCGGCATCTTTCAGCTCATCCTCGAGGAACGTCAGATAAGGGATAGTCTCATCGAAGCTCCGCCCCGACATGTATGAGAAGAGTTTCTGCAGCCTCTCCGACGTCCCTTTCATATATTTGGTCAGCGGTATCCTCTGAGGACAGGCTTCTTCACAGGCTCCGCAAGCCACGCAGGTCTGGGATACATGATACATCCTGATAAGATGAAAGAGTTCTTTCCCCAGGGGCAGAGTGGCCCCTTCGAGCCTCAACATCTTGTTGATGAATGCGTCTCCTTTGGGCACATATTCATCACCGTGAAAGACACAGTCGATACAGTAGCAGACGGGGCACATGTCCCTGCAGTTCATGCACATGATGCATTTCTCAAAGTCCTTCGAGAATTTCTCCATGTCTGACTGGAAAGGCTCCACGTTGCTTCCTGCGGCAACCAGGAACTCGTCCGGCATCTCTTTCGTCTTCACCCTCGATCAATGAGAGAAACGCCTCACCGCTGGGAGTCAATGTGCGCGCCCAGAGCGCTCCTTCCCTGTCCACACGGATACCTGCATCCCCCACAACCCCCCTCGGTTCGCGACAGGACTTGCACGCATACCTGAGCTTACCCGATCGCAGCGAGTGAGCTTTGCAGGCCCGATGGTTCTAGTAGGGCAGAGGTTCTGCCTCTTTCGAGGGAATAGCCCCGAAACAATCGATCGAGACCGCGATCACGCTTTCGCGCTCTACCTGAGTCAGCTTCGAAAGCTCCACATACGCCCTTATTTCACAGGGCCGGAGCATCACGAGCACCTTTGCGTCCTTAGAAAAGAGACGTCTCAGGTACAGGGCTCCATTCACGTCAAAGTAAGGATTAAAGAGAGCGAGGGACTCTGACTCCCTTCCTGATAGATCCGGTGACGAACCGTCTCACCCGCCTCTTCAAACCCGAAGACGAGGTGACGCTCATCCTTTAAGAACGAGGTAACCGCATCCTTTATGCGCGCTTTATCAGTCCTTTTTCCCTTCATCCTTGGCATCCTTCAACTCTTTGTACATGCCCTCAACTTTATCAACAAAGCGGCGTGCTTCGCTCGCGCTCACCCAGAAGAGCTTCAGGCGGTTGTCTCATCGAGAATGCGCTCGAGCATCTCTTTGAGCGCAGCCATCTTTCTCCGCGTATAATAATTTCCTTTGATAAAGTGGCAGTCTCCCGGATGGCAGCCGGCTACAAAGACCCCATCCGCACCTTCAAAAAGCGCCTTGATGACGAACGCAGGGTCGACCCTGCTGGAGCACGGCACCTGAACGAGCTTCACGCCTTCGGGGTATTTCAGCCTCAGGCTACCCGCCATCTCGGAGGCCTTGAACGAGCAATAGGAACAGGCAAGACCAAGTATCTCAACGCCGTCTTCGTTTCGACTTCATCACTCATCGTTTCTATCCTCTCCCGAAATACTACGTTACGAGTTGCGAGTTTCACGTGTTACGAGTCTAATACCACCCGAAACCGTCGCAACAGACGCTTTTACCTTACCGTTCACTGTCTCACTGATCACTGGACCATTCTTCTCATATCGCTTCCATAATTGCGCTCATCTCATCCGCAAGCTAGCGTCATCCCAACCCCTCAGCACTATCGCAGATGACGGGCAGGTGCTGTTGCACAATCCGCAGCCCATACAGGCTGCTTCCTCAACATGGACTACCCTTTTTGCCTCATCATATTTTATCGCCTTTGCAACACACGCCTGCTCGCACATCCTGCAGCCGCTGCACCTCTTCGGATCAACATATGAAATGAAGGGATCCACATAGGCATATCCGAGATTCAGGAACCCAAAAAGCTTCACCGCCGAAGCCCTTCCATGGTTGATCGATTCTTCAACATCCTTGGGGCCTGAGCATGACCCTGCAATGAAGATACCCTTCACCGCCGTATCAAAGGGCCTGAGTTTAATATGGGCCTCAAGGAAGAATTTATCCTTATCAAGGGTAATCTTGAGGAGCGACGCAATCAGCTTGCTGTCGACAGGGGGAGACATACCGATGGAGAGCACAACAAGATCGAACTCCCTCTCAAAAGTCTCGCCAAAAAGTGTATCCTCTCCGCGGATCACAATGCCTGCAGGTGTCGGATTGATCTCTGCCACATTTGCCCTGGTGAAGAGCACTCCTTTTTCCTGCGTATCCTCAAAATATTCCTCTCCGCCCCGCGGATGGGCCCTCACGTCCATGTAAAAGGACTCCACGTAGGAATCCTTATACTTATCTTTCATTGCTTCCCCTACGCGCAAAGCATTGACGCAGCAGACCCTTGAACAATAAGGTTTTCCTATCTGTTCATCACGAGATCCAACGCAATGGAGTATGGCGACCCTCGGCTTCTCAGGAAGTTGCAAAGTGTCGGAATTGTGCTCGAACTCAAGGGTTGTGATAATTCTTTCATCTTTCCCATAATTCAACTCCGGCTTTATGCCTGGATCAAAAGGTGAAAATCCTATGGACGCAATCACTCCACCGGCAATCAGTTTTTTCTCGCCTTCCGGGGTATTGAGTGTCACTTCATAGTTACCAAAAAAACCCTCAAAGCCACTGATGGTTGTGGAAGTGAATATCTCAACGTTTTTTCTCCCGGCCAATTCTTTGACCATTTCATCGATAATGCTCTTGCCGTCCTTCCCTGCGGGCCATACATTCTTGAGGGTCCTTACATGGCCGCCAAGTTCAGCTTCCTTTTCGACGAGGTAAACCTGCATGCCCATTTTTGACAGAAAAGCTGCTGCGCTCAGCCCGAAACACCACCGCCAATGACGAGGGCCGACTTCGTTACGTCTACCACCTTCTCCTCAAGAGGAACGTAGTGAGCTGCTGAATAAAGCCCTGCCAGTATCAATCTCTTTGCCTTTTCCGTGTTCTTTTCAACATCATCGCCAACCCAGGAACAATGTTCTCTGATGCTGACCCTTCTCAAGAGAAATGGGTTGAGATTTGATTTTTTCAGGACATCCTTGAACATTTCTCCATGGAGCGAGGGGTGCAGGATGCGATGATTACACGGTCAAGTCCTTGTTTTTCAATGCTGTCCCTGATCATGTCCTGGCCCGGCTCTGAGCAGACAAAGGGATAATCTTCGTGAAACGGTCACATTCGGGTATTTCCTGAAATATTCGCTCAACTTCTTCACATCAACAGTCTGTTTGATATTGTGACCGCAATGGCAGATAAAGATTCCGGTTTTCACGGTCTGCCTCCAGCCTCCAACCTCTCGCCTTCGGCCAGGATATACTCCATGCATCTTGCTGCCGCTTCTCCGCCGGAGGCGACGGTATCAGGAATGTCCTTCGGTCCCGAGGCCATGCCGCACACGAAGATGCCATCCACATTCGTCCTTGACGGATTTATTGAGTCCGCTCTAATGAAACCGTATTCGTCTCTTTCTATCGACATGATGTTGCAGAGTTCTTCCGTCCCTTTACGCGGCCTTACCCCTGTTGCGAGGACAACAAGATCCACTTCGACCTCAAGCATTTCGCCGCTTAACATGTCTTCCACCCTGACCAACAATCCGTTTTCGCTCTTCGTTATCTCTCCGGGGATCCCTCGTATATAAAAGGTTCCACTTTCCTGGGTGCTCTTGTAGAACTCTTCATAGCCCTTACCATAAGCCCTTACATCTATGTAAGATACATAAATCTGTGCATCTTTGATCCTGTCCTTCACGATACTGGCATGTTTTGCCGTGTACATGCAGCATACCCTGGAACAGAATCTTGCACCGCTTTGCCTGTCCCTGGAGCCGACACATTGGATAAAATAGAAGCGCTTGGGGGCTTTTCCATTCAACAGGATATCGCCACCTGTCGGACCCGTAACCGAACAGATCCGTTCGAACTCGATTCCCGTTATAACCCCTTCCAGCGTGCCATAGCCATATTCTCTTTTTTCAGACGGGTCATAGAGGTCAAAGCCCGGGGCAAGGACGATACTGTCGTATTCTATCTCCACGATCTCGTCCTGCATCGTGTGATCGATAGCCTTTACTTCACAACAGCCTCTCGCATTCCCCGCACTGGATGCATCCTTCTATCTGACCGGCAAGGCAGCGTGATGCTTCAGCACGGGCTTCTTCAGGGCTGTACCCGATGGCTACCTCACCAAAATTAGTCACTCTCTCTTCAACGTTTACCTCCGGCATATGGATACGTTCTGTCCTGGGAATTCTCGCTGGTCAGGTCAGCCACTTCAGCCTCTGTCAGCTTTTCCGGTTTCTTTCTCTCGTTTGCCGCTGTCACTGTTCACCTTTCAGATAGCGGCTTATGGACAAGGCCGCCCTCTGGCCTGCAGCAATGGCATCAACCACATAGGCAGGCCCTGTGCAAACATCACCGCCTGCAAATACTCCTTCAATGTTGGTTACCCCTGTTAAGGGGTCAACCTCGATCGTGCCGTTATTTGCCAATGACACCCCGATCCCCTCGGTAAAAGAGGTCTGGGTTGCCTGACCAAGGGCTGTGATAACCGAATCTACAGGGATAGAAAATTCAGAATTCTTAACGGGGACCGGGCGCCTGCGGCCGCTTGCATCCGGTTCACCAAGTTCCATGCGGATGCACTCCATCCGTGAGAGGTTCCCGTTTTCTCCGTAGAAATGTACCGGTGTTGTGAGGAACTGTATCTCTATCCCTTCGTGAAGGAGGGCCTCTATCTCTTCATGGGCTGCGGGCATCTCATCGCGGGTTCTCCGGTAGATGAGTTTTACGGACTCGCTCCCAAGGCGCTTCGCCGTTCTTGCGCAGTCGATGGCAGTGTTGCCCCCGCCGATAACGGCAACGTTTTTCCCGGTTCTCACTGTTTCGTTGCTATTAACTGCGCGGAGAAACCGTATACCATCGATAACACCGGGTGTGTCTTCCCCTTCCACATTGAGCGGTAATCCCTTCGGGGCGCCGGTACCGATGAAGATGGCATCAAAATCATTCTTTATTGTATCAATGGTATTACATCTTTGCCCACTTCAGTTCCGCATCGAATAGTAACACCAAGCTTCTCGATATAACCGATCTCTTTTCTCAACTCCTCCTTCGGAAGCCTGTATTCAGGTATGGCATAGCGCAACATACCGCCAGGTTCAGGGAGCGCCTCAAAAACCGTTACCTCGTGGCCTTCTACAGCAAGGTCGTGAGCGCAGGCAAGCCCTGCCGGCCCTGCGCCGATGACAGCCACCTTTTTCTCTGTCTTCGTTATCTGTGGTACCTCAAGGGAATTCACGTCAAACCGGTCAACTGCAAAGCGTTTCAGGTCACGAATCGCAAGGGGGTCATCCAGTTGGCCTCTGTTGCACACCCCTTCACAGGGTGCATAGCAGACCCTTCCGCAGACTGAAGGAAATGGGTTTGTCGCCCTGATAAGCATGTAGGCGTCTGCAAATCGTCCCTCGCTGATATGCTTCAGGTATCCGAGCACATTCGTATGAATTGGGCATGCATCAACACAGGCGGCCTTGCAGGGACGATCTTCACGTTTATCAATGCTCGCCTTGTTGGGTATGGCCTGTGGAAAAGGAATATAGATCGCTTTTCTCGGACCGGTACCCATGTTGAATTCGCTCTTCATTACCACAGGGCAGCCCGGGGAACACGACCCGCAGGCATTGCATTTCTTGATATCCACATACCGTGATTTTTTCAGGATGGTGACTTGAAATCCTTCCCCCGCTTTCTTTACTGCCAAAGGTTTTGCCCATGAGAGAAGCTCTATGTTGCGGTTGAGCGCCACCTCGACCATTTTGGGCGAGAGGGTACACGTGGAGCAGTCAAGTGTGGGAAACGTTTTATCAAGCTGGATCATCCTTCCGCCTATGGAAGGACCGGCTTCCAGCAGCGTCACGTGGACCCCGCATGACGCAAGCTCCAGAGCCGCTGTTATGCCTGCGATACCACCCCCCACCACCAGGACCTTCTTTTCGCTCATGACCCCTTTACTGTTTCTATGAGCTTGTCTCTCAGCTTGTTTACATCGGCTACGATCCCGAAGTGCGCGTACTGGAAGATGGGCGCCTCGGGATCCTTATTGATGGCGATGATGCAGTCGGCATCTTTCATGCCTGCGATGTGTTGGAAGGCCCCGCTGATGGCCATGGCCAGATAGACCTTTGGCTTTACCGTCTTGCCGGAGGTTCCTACCTGCCGCTCCTTCGGGAGCCACAGTTTGTCTACCACGGGCCGGGAACATGAGAGCACGGCCCTCATGGCGCGGGCAAGATCTTCGTATCGTGGAATTTCGTCCTTACTGCCTATGCCTCTGCCCACAGAGAGAAGAAATTCTGCTTTGGTTATGTCAACTGCTCCTCCCGCTTCCTCAACATATTCAAGGAAGGTTCTCCCGTCCGCCGGAACGATAGCACCAACACTCTCCACGGCTGGAGCTGCCTGGTTGCGGGTCGCGTATTCCCTGAAACTGCCGCTCCGTACCGTCAGCATCAAGGGGCTCGACCCGGATTTAAACTGTGCGAACACCTTATCAGAGTAATAGCTCTTGAGAAAGGTGCCTGTTTCTTTGTCAAAACCACTCACATCAGTAATGAGCGGCTTTGAGAAGTGACCTGCAGCATATGCGGCGCATTCTGCGCCCGATGAGGAATGGGTAAAGAGTATAAAGTCCGGCTGGCCGCGGCTTTCAAAAACTTTTGCAAGGATGGACACCATGGTAAGCGGGTTAAGGAAGCTCCCTTCGTCAGTGCTAACCTTGAGCACCCTATCGACCAGAGACTCGTCGACGCCGCTTACGTTTTCGGGAAGCAGGAGGGAGACAGGCAGCCCTAACTGCCTTCCGAGTCCTATGGTGTCAAGGTTTCTCTCCTCAAAAAGACCGCGCCTCACTTCAGCTATTACGAGGGCATACTCATCGCTCAGGACATCGCTCATTGGTACACCCCCTTTTCCTTCAGTATCCCGACGAGCTTGCCGCAGACCTCACTGATATCACCCGTGATCATCGCAGCCCCTTCCTTCTTCGGAGGATAAACCCATTTTGTGACTTCGATCAGACTCTTCACGTTATCAGCATAATTACTCGCCTTAAAAACTTTCCTTTCTACCTTGGACGCCTTACGCACGCCCATGATAGAGACATATCTCGGTTCGTTTATGCCGCTCTGTATGGAGAGCACGCAGGGCAAGGAAACTTTGACACGCTCCTGGAGCCCGCCCTCCAGTTCCCTGCGCACCACGAAATGATCTTTCTCCACGCTGTCTACGCCAATGACCTGGGCCGCGTACGGAATCTTGAGCATGGCTGCCAGCATCCCTCCGAAGCAGGCAAACTGGTCATCCTCGGCCTGCACGCCCGTGAACAGGGCATCGAAGGGGATGTTCTCCTTCTTCAAGAAGTTGCAGGCCAACGTTGCTCTCGCAAAAGGGTCATGCAGCACTTCTTCCGATTCAAGGAGGAAGCCGTCGCGTGCACCCATTGCTATGGCCCTCCTGAGAACCTCGTCAGCCTCGGCATCGCCTATGGCGACACTGGTAACGCCTCCGCCGCCTTTTTCCACCATCCTTACCGCTTCCTCCACGCCGTAGTTGTCCCAGTCGTTCATCCTGTACGGCAGCTTTCTCAGGTCAACGGCTTTACCGTCTTCCAGAATGCGCAGCTCTTCTTCCTGAGTTACGGGCACTCTTTTTGTAAAGACCACTATCTCCATCTTAGATGACCTCCACGAGAATTTCCGATACTTCCTTCACGGATAATCCTTTCTCAGTTGCCGGATCCTCAAGGTTCATGAGGCAAAAGGGACAGCTCGTTGCTATGACCTCAGCTCCCATCTCGAGGGCCTCTTTCACCCGTACCTCGCTGTTGCGCTGATACGTGGTCTCAACATCGAAGAACATCCTCCCGCCGCCGCCCTCGCAGCATAATGAATTCTCCCGCATGCGCGAGAATTCAAGCGCGTCTGTCCCGAGTGCCTTCGCAAGTAACGCTCTCGGCTCATCGAAGATCGCATTCTGTTTGCCCAGAAAACACGGATCATGATAGACCACCCTCTTCTCGTAATGGCGTTCCAGCTTCAGCGCACCGCTTTCCAGCAAGCCTTTCACCACGTCCGAATAATGAGAAACGCGAATCCCGAGATCACCGTACTCCTTCCTGAACGTGTTCATGCAGTGAGGGGAAAGGGTGATAATCTCTTTCACCCCATATTCCTTTAGATTCGCCAGATTTTCTTCGCGTAGCTCTTCGAAGAGGCCCGCTTCCCCCATCCTTCTGATCTCATTGCCGCAGCACGCCTCCTCTTCACCGAGTATGCCGAACTCTATGCCTGAAGCACGAAGCAGCCGCGACACATTGGCCGGTATGACCATACATCGGGGATCGTATGCCTGGATACAGCAGGTGAAGAGGAGTCTTTTCTCCTTCGTCTCGGAAATGTGGGGAATCTCAAAATCGACCTTCCCGGTCCAGTCCGCCCTCTTGCTCCTTGGCTTTCCCCAGGGATTTTTCTGGACGAACGTGTTCTCAAGGGCTTTCTGAATGGTTGCGGGTATACGGCCGTCTTCAATGAGCACGGACCTCAGGTCGATAATAACCTCCGAAGGCTTCACATCCCGCGGGCAGCGTATCGTGCAGGTGTTGCATGAGGTGCAGTACCAGGGCAGACCCTCTTCGATGGCCCGTTGGAACTGCTTCTTTCGTACGATCATTCTGATGTTGAAAGGCGTCTTTCCTGCTTCAGGACAGCTTCCGGTGCACTTCCCGCACTGCATACAGGCCAATATTCGTTCGCTATTCAAGGGATCTTAGGCCCTCCTCAATGCATGTTTGTCGGGAAATCAAGGATGCCAGTAAAGTAACAAGACGAGTGGTGTTGATGAGTCATCCTGGTGTCTGGGCTCTTATTCTAACATAACTCTGCCCGGTTTACTAATCGCTTTTTGTATACACTTTTCTTGAACTCAAGCCTTCAGGTCACCGTTAACACACCTGGGTAACCGTGAAAGAAAAGGCCCTGGCTGCTCGCGCGGCCAGGGCCCTGAATCCTCTATTCCCACTTGGGCATGGGGAACTTCTTCGGAACCTCCCAGTCCTTAATGGACTTCATCCACTCCGCCTTTTCCACGAAGACATCGTGGGCGAGCGGTGTCGGTGGATGGCAGACCCAGAGCGGATCGAACTCATCCTTTACCTTGAGCAGCCACTGGTGATAATTGGGTCCGTACTTTGGCCCTGTCAGATAGAGCGGCTGGTGCGGGCCGAGAAGCGAGGTGTAGAAACGGTTCTTGATGTTCATCTTCGATGTTTCTACGTAGAAGTGGTCCACGCCCGTGGTATCCTCGTCCTGATCCCAGTAGACCAGAAACTCGGAATAGCCCTGATGACCCAGCTCAAAGCTCTGGAACCAGCCGGGGTCACCGTAGTCCGGCATAAGCGGCGGAGTGTATTTCTTCTTGAGGTCTGCGTAAGCCTCTCCGTGCTGCACCGCATGGGATAGCGTCTCGATGATGTAATCAACCGACACATAAGAGCCGCACATCAGCCACATGCCCGCCGAGTCCGCGTTCTTGATCCAGGACTCATCGGACGGCTTCGTCGCGCGCGGCTTAGACCCTAGCTCCGCCATGATATCGTTGAGCACGTTCTCATCATACTTCATCTGCTCTTCGGACGTGAATCCAATGAGCAGCACCCGGACGATATGGAAGTTCTTGACGGTTTCCTCATTCTCCTTGTTCCAGAGGTCCCAGAAATCTTCCTTGCACTCGGCCTTGGCTATTGCCCTCCAGAAGAGAGGAACCTTTGTGACAGCCCCCGCGATCTCAGCCTTGGAGATCTCAAACATGGCTTTAACCTGAGCTGCTTTGCTCGGCACCTGATAGTTGATCCATTTCATGCGGTTTTCCGGAAGGGCTAGCGCCGTGTTGGGAGCAATGCCCGTCGGCATCGGCTTCTCCGGCTGGAAAGGCAGGAGCTTGACTGCCATCTTTGTCACGATACCCAGGCAGCCGCGCAGGCCGGTGAAACCCCTGAGAAGCCCTCTCAGGTCCGGGCCGGGCCCGTCGCCCCAGAAGGGATCATCGCCCACGGCAAGCGACCCCATCTTCACCAGTTCTCCATCAGGCAGCACCAGTTCCGTGCCCAGGATGCGCCGGTGAGGCAGGCCGATCCTGTGGGAGAGAGGTGACCAGCCGTCGCCGATGAGATTCGCGATGACGGACGCCTGGGCACCGCCACCACCGATGATCACGTACATGCCGCGCTTCATCGCCTCTTCCTGCAGGGGGGAATAGATGACACCCGAACCCACTACGGCAAACATATGCTTCTCGTCGATCTCGAAATCATTGAGCCGCTTCAAGTCAACGAGCAGCTCGTTCTCCACATGGCAGTGGGAACGGGGCCCGTAAAAGCCCGTGCTGTACGGAACGTACGGCACACTGTACCGGTTGCAGATCTTCACGATGCGCTGCACCTCTTCCGTGTTCCGCGGAAGGACAACCACCGCGGGTATTTTCGTCATTACCCGCTCGTAACCGAGGCCGCTCTCGTAGCCGCCCGGTCCGGATCTATAACCTTCACACACAGCCGGGTCATCCGTTATATACTTGGAACCCACGATCGACTCTAATGCGTTGTATGCTTTTTTCGATATACCCATAGGTCACCTCCTCACGCGCTGACCGAAGCCGAGATTAGTTCTGCTATATCCATCACCTGTATCTTATCCCCGTTCTCCTTGACCGCCTGGGCAAAATTGTTTTTGCACCAGGGGCAGGCTGACACGAGGGCCTCAGCACCCACTTCCCTTACCTCTTCCAGACGGTGCTTTGCTGAAAAAGAAGCAAGTTCCGGAAAAGCCTCTTTCGTTCCCCGGCCTGCGCCGCAGCAGAACGAATTCTCTCTTGTCCGCGGCATTTCAACAAACGTGACACCGGGGATGGCCTTCAGTATGTTCCTGGGCTGCGCATACAGCCCTGTTGTACCGCGACGTCTCTTCAGGCGCGGATTTACCATGCCCATCCAGCCACGCTCACCGCTATAGGGCGTCCAGGGATCAGCAAGCCTCGATGATGCCGCAGGAATCATGATAGGCCAGCCTGACATCCACCGATTTCGTCAGCTTTAGAGAGCCTTTCTTGACCGCCTCGTCAGCAAACTCAACGAGGTGCACTACGTTGAAACCGAGGTCCGACGTCGCTATATTGAGCAGCTTCGGATAGTCAACCTTCCACATCCGGTATCCTTCGGCGCAGGCCGTCAATACCGTCTTCGCGCCTGACGCCTTGACCGCCTCGATATTCCTCTTCGCCAGCTCCCGAGCCTCATCGAGCATGCCCACAGAGAAAAGCGTGTTGCCGCAACACCATTCATCCTTCATGAGCATGAAGGGCGTGCCCGAAGCATTGAGGATCTTCGCGGTCGCCTTCGCTATTTCCGGGTTCACGTAAGAGGCTGAACAGCCCACAAAGTAGAGCAGGTCAGCCTTGTCTGCAACCTTGATGTCGCTCGTCAGCCATTTCTTCCTATTTTCGTGGGGTGCCCCGAACTGGTTATGGTTCTTGGCGATGTTCTGGGCAACCTTCTTATGCGCAGGCATGGGGCCGGCGCCATCCTGAACCGCTTTTACCCTCATGGCCTCCAGGCCGAGGCCGATCTCCAGGTCGAGATTTCTCTTGCAGCCCACATCGCATGCGCCACAGAGCGGGTCCGCATAAATGATCTCTAAGAGCTTCGGTGTCCATTTCAACTTGCCCTCGATTATCGCCAGGCCGATCCTCATTTTTCCGAAGGCGCCGTATGCGTCGAAGTCATTCCATGTGTTACTCGGGCACCGCGTGCTGAATCTGACCCCGGGCATGTACGTGTGTTCGACCCAGTAACAGCCCTTGCACTTGATGCATCGGCTCATGTCGTACGCGAAATTATCAAGTTTTCTTATGTCTAGGCTAAATTGCGTGGTTGGCATCGTCTCCTCCTTAGAAACAGAGATTTCCGGGGTTCATGATGTTCTTAGGGTCAAACACCTTCTTCACCCGTTTCAGCGCTGCTACATAGCCGGCTGCCCGATCATACACCATGGCGGCAAGTTCCCCATATGGCCTGCTGAAAAAGGCCCCTTCACTCATCAGCGACTGAGCAGCATCACGATACAGACCGCTGACCATCGCTACCTCTGCAACATCTTCCGGGTCATAGAAGAAGGTGAACTCCAACTGAGCAACCCCGGTTATGCTCAATCGGCTGAAAGTACATGCCGATATCGCCTATCGGGTAACCATATCTGGCCGCCACTTCTTCTACAACGTCGAGGAATAATGGCGCATCAGCAGGTCTGGCGATAAAGAAGAGACTCTGGGATGCCCCTCTCCATTGGTTCTTCCAGTATGGAACATCAGCCGGCCACGGTTTTCTCAGCATGGGCAGGAGCTTCCGTGCCGCGCCGGGAAACCCGGGCAACGTATCGGTGAGGACGAGGTCCCTGTACTCATTACGCAACACTTCCTTCAGGAACTTCTCTTCATAGGCGATCTTCTCTTCGGGCCGCCTGAACAACCCGCTTATCACCAGGATCAGCGTCCATGGCGGCAGGGTTGCAGCCAGTTTTTCGAAATCGCTTGGCCACTTCTCAGCAAGAATCGCGGCCAGGTCAACATTGTTAAGCAGCAGGCATTCCTGACCGATTCTCCGCGGCAGGATCCTGTGGAGGAACTCTATTGCATAAGCAAGGTCCTCAACGGGAGCAAAGAAGATCTTGTCTATCTTCGGCATCCATTCAATCTTGATGTGCGACCAGGTTACGACACCCATGGTACCCTGGGCACCCTGCACGAACCGGTAGAAATCGAGTCCCGGTCCGGAAGGGTTGCCGCCTCTCGACTTCGAATCCGGAAATCCGTTCACACTGGCTGACCCCAGACGAAAGGGCTCTGACGCGGGCCAGACCACCTCCATGGCCTGCATCGGTTCGCCGTAATCATACACCGTGTTCGTGGGAACTTCCCGCTCCAGCCAGTCGGTGAGCACCGACCGGTCTGCCGGCGGCAGAAGCGGCATGATCATGCGCAGTCCCTTCTTCTCCAGTTCATCAGTGAGCTGACCCCAGGTAACGCCAGCCTCTATCCTCACCGTCCTGTCAGCATCATTGATCTCCTGGATCGTATTCATGCGCTTCAGATCCAGAACCACGCCGCCCTGCTTCGGTATCGTGGAGCCGTGGAAATGCTGCCTGGAACTGACCGGAACAACGGGGATGTTCTTGGTGTTGCAGTACTTCAGAATGGCGCTCACCTCTGCCGAATCCTTTGGGTATGCCACAGCATCAGGAACCCCCGGCGGGACGAGACTGTAGTCGCGTGAGTATTTGAGCCGGTCTTTCTTGACATCAGTCACGTTCTCCTCTCCGACAATCTTTGCTAAATCGTCCTTGAGTG
>CAWIHO010000086.1:0-31950 GCA_963835605.1 uncultured delta proteobacterium
CTGGATGGCCCACTCGGTTTGTCACAAAGGTTTGGCCCGCCGGTTCATACCGGATCTCCAGATTTGCTCCCAGTCATCTCCAGGATCATTTCCGCAAGCTCCTTGATCGAAGTTTGCGTTCCTGCACCCACGTTGTAGAAGTCGTTCGTTGCATCGGACTTCATGGCGCATACGTTTGCCCGCGCCACGTCGGACACATAGATGAAATCGTAGGACTGGGTGCCGTCCCCGTATACAACCGGCGCGATGCCGTTGTCCAGATTGTCGAGCATCTTCATGATGACGGCGATGTAGGCGCCTTTGTAATCTTGGCGTGCTCCGTAAACGTTCATGTAGCGTAGTCCGACAAAATTGAGCCCGTACCGGTGGTAGAAGGCCCTGCACATGTGCTCCCCGGCGATTTTCGTCGCACCGTAGAAAGTCTTGTTGTTGTATGGATGTGCTCCTCCGTCATGGGGAGCTCAAGGGCATCTCCGTAGACCGAGGCGGACGAAGAGTAGATGAGCTTCTTGATATCGTGTTTCACGCACGCCTCAAGCACGTTGAATGTCCCCTCGACGTTCACATGAAAGGCACTTCTCGGATACTCGTGACAATGGAGGAGCCATAGGGCGCGAGATGAAGAACGAAGTCCTTGCCCTTGACCGCTTCGTCCAAAATGTCTTTGTGCAGGATGTCGCCTCCGAGTGCGAAGACTTTCACTCTCGGATCCCGTAGCGCCTCCGCGATGTTCTCGTAGGTACCTCTCGCGAAGTTGTCATAGATAACGATCTCCGCCACGTCTTCTTTCACAAGCTCATCAACCACGTGAGACCCGATGAGGCCGGCACCGCCGGGACCAGGATTTTCGATCCTCTTATATCATTTCCACTCATAAACGAAATCCTCCTTTAACTCATGCCGCTTGAGTTTTATCAGCCACAATCAAATGGTGAAGGCTCATCTGCCACAGCAAGAACGGAATACTTCTCTGAGCGATAACCGAGAAGCCGAATTCTTCGAGCAGGCTTCTCAGTTCCTTTGGTCTCCATTGCCTTACGTGGCCTGGATTCTAGAAAGCCTCTTTATCTTAAGCGTGGCCAATCTGGCAAGAAGGAAATTGCGGTCAAAGGGAACTATGATGATCAGACGGCCGTCGTCGTCGAGGGTTCGGTACGCCTCGCTCAACACCCTTTGCCATTCATCCACGTGCTCCAGGACCTCAAGAAGGAGGCAAAGATCAAAGCTTTTATCCGGGAAAGGCAGGCTGTGAATATTGGAATGGACGACGTTCAATCCGAAAGTGCGGCATATCTCGACATTCTCGTCAGACAGGTCTACACCGACAATCTCTCTCTCGGGAAACATCCGACGCAACTTACCAAGTGTGATGCCTTCACCGCAGCCCAGGTCCGCTATCCTCTTGTGTCGTTCTTCAATGAAGGAAAAAATGACCTTATCCCTGTAATCCCAGTACCGGCGTCCGACGCCGCCCTTCTCGTACTGCTGCCGCTGGTAAAGCATGCCCTGGCTGAGGGGAGGTCAAAGTGGACGGGCATGGTGGGCCTGAATGCTGTTCATGACTCTCAGGTGCCGTACAAGGTGAGGATAGGCGGTTAGATGCAGGAAGCTCCCTTAGCCAAATGAACGTATCGATGAAAGGCCAAAAGATACTTTTTAATTTGTTGCTCTCATTCTCCCAGTCTAACTCTTTGTTTGCAACATCCAAATTCTTGCGAAAAGAGTTTAGACGCTCGTTATCTCCTAAAATGTCATCAATTTTTAGGGCGATAGACTCGGCGTCTCTGAAACTGCTGGTGATCCCTATCCCATATTTATCTATAAAGCGTTTAACTGTTACGAGACCCTCGTTGGCCAGGATGGGTAATCTTGCTGATATAAATTCAAACAACTTGTTTGGCGTACAGTAAGTGGTATTAATATCAACGGGCGGATAAGGGATGATGCCCAGAGCAGCTGATGCAGTATAGGAAAGCAGATCCTGTTGCGACAGTCTATCCAGGAAAAAGATCTTCTTGTCCAGAATATTTAATTCTGATGCAGTTTTCATTAACGGTTCCCGGAGCTCACCCCAACCAAGCAAAACGATTATTCCATTCTTTAAGTGGGAGGCTATTTCAACCAGGTCATGGAGATTTCTGCCATCCGTAAAAACTCCTTGATATAAGACAATCTTCTTGCTTCGACTGACTTTTAACATATCGTGCAGATAGTTTATCTCAAGTGAGTTAGGCGTCGTGGCATTCAGAATCACCGCCACGTCCTCTACCCCATAGGTATTTTTTAAAAGGTCCGCTATGTCGTCATTTACGGTTATGACCAGATCCGCGTTGCCGATGAGCCTTGACTCCAGCTTCTTGAAGAACTTGCTTTGTCCCCTGCTTAAACTTATCTGACCGGAATAAAACTCATGCGCGTCATAAACCAAACAACATCCAGTCCTTTCTTTGAGTGCGCATCCCACGGGCAGGGTGACTAAATCGTTGGCGATACAGATATCTACTTTCATTTTCTGTGCTGCCTGCGTTAAGCTGTCCCAGTAGGGACTCCAGAAGTGTTGCGTGGACCGGCGGCCTTGAATCTGATTGTAGATTAAAAAAACAGGTGTGCACGAAGGTCTTCCGAACCTATTACGCAATAGTATACGTTTCAGTATGTTCTTTAATTTTCCTGCTGGAGGCGCTGGGGGCGCCGGAGGCAGTAGCTGCACCACGTTTACTATCTCTATGTCTTCAAATCCGTTTTCAACTTCCGCAGACGGTGCCAGTATTCGTACGTTATAGTCAGCGCTCTTCAGGCTTCTTGCGAAGAGTAGTATTCTTCTATCGATGACCGGTGAGTCGATCGTTATCGAGACTATTTCCGTCATAGAACTATTCGTCCATTAAATACAGAGACACACTTCCTCACCGTTGTGAGTGACCCGAGCCGATCGCGAACCCCTTCTTCAGGTTGGTACGGTATCCAGCGATTTCAGTGAGACCCGTGAAGATCCTCATAACGCCTGACAACTACCCTTGATATGGCGCGAGACATCGAACAGACGCTGTCCGATAGTACAGGCCTCCATCAACTCCGAAGGGGAGAGATCGCACCACCGTGAGGCCAATTGGGCTGGAAAAAGAGCTGTGCGTTTCATCGGGCAGGCGTGCGAATAGTTCGTCCCACTTCATCTCATCCAGAGTGAACAACTTGCGCTCGTCATGGAGAAACTTCCACAAACGCGTTCCAGGCAGAGGGATAAGAATATTCATCCCTCCGCCGTCCATCTCTGATTCAAGGATTAGCTGGTACGTATCGAAATCGTCTGCCACGTTTCTCCGGGAAAGCCGAAAATGAAGAACCCATAGTGTGGGAGACCCACTGCGTGGGTGAGCGCGAAGCCTTCTTGATGATCTCGGCCGTGATCTTCTTGCCTAGATAGTGAAGTAGCTCCGTATTGCCTGTCTCGATGCCGTAAGAAATATACCGGCAGCCGTTATCGCGCATCGTCTCCAGTAAGTCGGCCTTGACGCGATTCACAGCGGTCAGACATGACCACGCGGGCTTCACCCCCCTTTCCCTCATTGTCTGCAAGAGGGCCATCGTATGGCTGCGGTTGACGGTGAAGGTATCATCCGAGAACCAGAAATGACGGTCCCCGTAGGTCTGCAGCAAATACTCGATCTCGTCGACAACCCGCGCCGCGGAGCGGTAGCGAACCCTTCGAGTGAAGATAAGGGTGGAAGCACAGTAACTGCACGAGAAAGGGCACCCGCGCATCGTCACAATGTTGTACCTCTTATAGAAGTCCATGGGGAGGAGATGGTAGGCGGGGATCCCCAGGGCGTCCAGATCGGTGACAAGGGGAATGGGCTGCGTCCTGACAAGTTCTCCTTGCGAGATGAACACGTTGCCGGGGATCTTGCCGAGGGGTTCCCTGGCCAGCAATTGCTCGACCAGAGTAAGGGTACCCGTTTCACCTTCACCAAAGATTACAGAGTCTATGTTTCCGCGTGATTGCGCCAGCAACAAATGACTCATGGCCGTAGCATGATTGCCGCCCACAAAAATGAAAATCGAGCGGTCAAAAGCCTGTCTCAACGCGGAAGCCAACGTCAGGGTAGAATTGTGAAGGGGGCTGTAGTTGCAGCTGATACCTACGAACTCCGGTCGGAAGTCAGCGACACGCCGGACTATCTCCTGATGTTCGATGTTCTCCGCCATTGCATCCACAATGAGAACCTCGTGACCATGGTGTTCCAGATGGCCCCCTATGAAGGCAATACCTATCGGAGGATCGGAGACGTCCCCGAAACGGTCCCGTAACACGAAATTTGGCATGATAAGCGCAATCTTTGCCATTGGCTACGTCATCTCGCCAGAACGTGTGCAATCGATTGTGTGATAAAGCTGCGCTTCAAACGTCTGCTTTGACATTCTCGGCAGGTCAGGTTCGCACATCAGGTTACCAACTTCCTTCTCAAGAACAATGAATTTCGGTTCGGTGCCGACATGCAGTGCAATCAACTCCGCTATCCGACGTATTGAACAGAACGTGTCTCCCCCCAAATTGTAGCGGTTTTTGCGAGGGTCATGCATGGTCAGGATGATCTGATCGACAAGATCCTCGATGTAGACCGGATTGATTATGGGCCGCCCAAGGCTTGTGTTGATATCAATTGTCTCACCGCGTGCAATTCGCCCAATTAGGCTCGGAAAAAGTCGAGGTACCTTTTGGCCAGGCCCGAAGGGAAAAAAAAGGCGTAGAATGACAATGGGCCAACGAGCCATCGTTTCCAACATGCGCTCGGATAGAAGCTTCGAAACAGCATATAGATTATCCGGATGGAGCGGGCTCGCACAGTAACGGGTTCTGACTGCATTCCGTAAACCCCTCCGCTTGACAAGTAGACGACGAGACGAGGCCGGCAGGAGGTATTCAGGTACTGGATCAGATAATAGGTAGACTCGACGTTCACCTTCCAGATGATCTGGTCGTCGGGAGCGGTTCCCACGTGCCCGGCTGCATGAACTAAAATATCCGTGTCGCTTGGGATTAGGCCGAATGTTTGCGGGCGAGTTAGATCAAACTCCGGGAGGTCCAGCAGGACAACTCGTTGCCCGTTCTTCTGGAGGCGTCGGGTCAGGGCCGAGCCCACAAAACCTTTCGCTCCCAGGATTGTTACCATCATAGAAAGTCCTTATAGTGGACCGCAGTGCGCCGGATGCCCTCCTCAAGATCAATCTTCGCCTCAAAACCGAGAATCTCACGGGCCTTTTGTACCGCGGGAATACGTAATTCCACGTCTGCATAATCCTTGAAAACAAACTTAATCTGCGACCTCGAATTGAGTACCCTTACCACGGTGTTTGCCAGGCCGTAAATGGTCAGTACCGCGCGCTGGTTTCCGATGTTGAACGATTCTCCTATGGCATTGGGATGGGTCATGGCCAGCAGCACCCCGTCTATCATGTCATCAACGTAACACCATGCGCGGATTTGCGTGCCGTCGCCGTGTATCTCAATGGTTTCATTTCTGAGGGCTCGTATGACAAAGGTCCTGATGGCGCCCTCTCCCACCTGTCCCGGGCCGTAGACGTTGAATGGTCGGACCACGGTCGTTGGCAAACCCTGTTCTTGATGGTAGGCAATTCCGAGATGCTCCTCTGCCAGCTTACTAACAGCGTATGTCCAGCGGGCTTCGCCGATCTTCCCCATGACCGTGCAATCAGTTTCACTGGAGTGAAAGGCATGTTGACCAAAGACTTCGCTCGTTGAAAAACAGACCACCCGCTCGCAACGCGGAAGCAGCGAAGCCGCGTGCAGTACATTGGCAGAGCCGAGCATGTTGACACGCATCGTGGAAACCGGAAGTTTAATCACTGTGTCAATGCCGGCAATCGCGGCGCAGTGGACTATAATGTCGACACCCTGCATCGCTTTGCTGAGCCGGTCGAAGTCCAACACGTCGCCATCGATGACCTGCAGATTCCCATGATCACTGAAGGCCTTGTCTTTCAAGGAATTGCGTGAAAGGTTGTCATAGACGATAATGTGGTTCCGTTCCACCAGTCGCCCTGTCAGCGTGGAGCCTATGAATCCTGCGCCGCCGGTGATAAAAATTATTTTTCCTTCTATCGTCATGTATTGTCCCTCATGTACCACTCACTTTGCGGAGCCTACCCGCCTGCCCCGGTCGAGAGCCGGGTCAGCAGCGCCCCTGTGAGGTTTGATCAATGTTGCCCATGGCCTTTCCGGAACTGCCCCGCCTATGAATATCTCTCCCGAGTCAGTAACAATCGCATACGCTTATAGCCGCAGGTTACGTTCAGCAGCCTAACTTCCTTGCCAGGTTTCGACAGAAGGTCTTGGAGTAACGACACATGCATGTGTAAGGAAGGTGCTCACTTCTCGTGATAAAATTCTCGCAGTGATTCTGCAATGAAAAAAGTTTCCTCCCTTCCTTGCAGAGGCTCGATGGGCAGACTCAGCACGCTGCGGGTGGACAATTCCGCGACGTCCAGTCGGCCCGCAGCCACGCTTCGCCCGTTCTGAAATACTTTCATATTATGAAGCGGGAAGGGATAGTAGACCATAGTGTTTATTTCTTTTTCGGCCAGATGGTTCTGGAGATCATCTCTTTTATCGGCGGGCACTGATATTGTGTACTGGTGGTACACGTGATGGGCAGCCGGCTCGAGATCCGGCACGGGCAGGTGAATACCCGCAATAGCTCTCAGGCCCTCGTTATACATATCCGCAATCGCCCTTCTCCGGCTATTGAACTCATCAACGTACTTGAGCTTGGCCAGGAGAACGGCTGCCTGCAGGTATCGAGCCTTGCATTGTAGCCGATGTGGTCAACATTATACTTGTCCCTGCCGCCGTGCTTCAGGAGCATGCGCAGAAGTTCGGCGACTTCGGCATCATTTGTCGCCACCATGCCTCCGTCACCAAAGCCGCCCAGGTTCTTGGAAGGGAAAAAACTGAAAGCCCCCACGGTCCCGATCGACCCGAGCTTCTTATCTTTCCACATACCGCCGAACGCCTGGGCCACATCCTCCAGCACGAACAGGTTGTGCTCTTCGGCAATTTTCATTATCTCATCCATATTACATGACTGACCGTACAGGTGGACGGGCATGATGCCCATTACACGAGAGTGCCGAGCGCCGAGTGTCGAGTGTCGGGTAAGAAACTCGCGGATTTTGACCGGGTCGATGTTGAAAGTGACCGGGTCGATGTCGACAAAAACCGGGGTTGCACCCGATCTCAGGATTGTGTCACCCGTTGCGGTGAAAGTAAAAGGGGTCGTGATAATCTGGTCAGCTTTCTCAAAATATTCCGCTCCCTTCAGCTTTATCGCCAGTGCCCTCAGAGACAGTAGCAGCGACTCTGTGCCTGATGACGTGCCCACGCAGTGCCGGACGCCGAGATACGTTGCAACGTTATCTTCCAGCTCCTTTACCTCGGGACCGAGTATCCACCTCTGATGATCAAGACACCGTTTGATAGCGGCGTCGATATCCTTCTTCATGTATGCGTATTCGCGTTTCAGATCAAGCATCGGTATGTTTTTCACGGAATGCCCTCAGGCGACTGGCCGGTTCCTCACGTTTCCTTCACGATAATTAATGCGCGATCGGCCAGGTCATATTCATTGTTGCAATATGTGCACTGTGCGTGGTTGTCGCTGAACGTCAATGTCGTTCCGCACCGGCAGGTCCAGCCGACCTGTTTGGCCGGGACCCCCGCGACTATCGCATAGTCGGGCACATCATCCTTGACGACCGCGCCGGCGCCTATCAGGGCGTAGCGGCCAATCGTAGCCCCGCAGACGATGGTTGCGTTCGCCCCTATGGTGGCGCCGTGTTTGACCATGGTTGGCCGAAACTCGTGCTTCCGCTCGATAAAGGCCCGGGGATTGTAGACATTCGTAAATACGCAGGAGGGGCCGCAGAAAACTTCGTCTTCAAGCGTCACCCCTTTGTAAACCGATACATTGTTCTGTATCTTGCATCTGTCACCAATGGTCACGTCAGATTCGATGCAAACATTCTGGCCGATAATGCATTTTTTTCCTATCTTTGCATTCCTCAAAACGTGGCTGAAATGCCAGATCTTTGTTCCTTCCCCGATTTGCACATTCTCATCGATATAACTGCTCTCGTGAACAAAGTAGTCTGTCTCAGGCATATGCGTGACCCGTGTCCTCTTCATCTCATGACCGAGCAGTGGCTCTCAGTAGCTACCGTTGGCTCGCCTTCACTAACGGATGATACTCTCCAGTCGGAGGGCTCTCCTTTGCATTCCGTATCTCGAAGACGGTCTCTATGCATGGCCTCGCGTCGTCAAGTCCGAAGCTTCTGCCGGCAAAAATCTCTTTGTAGCTCTCGGTATGGAGATCGGTGAAACCTTCAGAAAACTCGATCTCTTCGTTATTGACGGTGATAGAGCGGTACGTACTCTTATGGGCCTGCCGTGCTATCTCGGGCAGATCCTTGCCGTCGAGGGATAGGAACCATCGGACTCGCGCTCTCTCCAGTTCAAGGTACCCCGCTGCTTTTGTCGGCTGGGAGAGGTGGACGATATTCTGCTGGGCCTTGCCAAAGATCCACTGGAGCATATCGAAGAAGTGGACGCCGATGTTGGTGGCGATACCTCCTGACTTGGATACATCGCCCTTCCATGAGACGAGGTACCAGCGGCCGCGGGACGTGATGTAAGTGAGGTCAATATCGACCTTGGTATCGGGTCTCTTCCCCATCCTCTCTTTGAAGGCGATGATTGCAGGGTGGAGCCTGAGCTGGAGGATGGTGTTCACCTTTCTCCCCGTCTCCCGTTCCATCTCCTGCAAGGCATCGACATTCCATGGATTGAGCACCAGAGGTTTCTCACAGATGGCGTCCGCCCCGATCCGCAAGGCAAAACGTATATGGGCATCATGGAGATAGTTCGGGGAGGCGATACTCACATAGTGGACCCGCTTTTCGTCACTGATCCGTTTCAGCTTCTCCACGTGCCGGTCGAGACGCTCAAACTCGACGAAGAAATCCGCGTCAGGAAAGTAACTGTCGATGACACCCACCGAGTCATTCTTATCCAGAGCTGCAACCAGACGATGACCGGTCTCTTTGATCGCTTTCATGTGCCTTGGTGCAACGTAGCCGGCTGCACCGATAAGGGCGAAATTTTTCATGGGCTCTCCACTAAATATCGTTACCTGTTCTTTTACTGACCCTTCAACCTTTTGACTTCTTCCCTGATCCGGCGAACATGGTCGCATCCTAATTCTTTAACTTTGCATTCGGGCTTGATGTAACGAAGGGTACATCCGCGAGCACGTTGATGATTCTTTCCGCCGCTCTGCCATCACCATAAAAGGCCTGGTCCACCCTCATGCCTTTATGGCCTTCGTCATAATTTTTGTAGAGCACATTCCAACCGCTTTCAATGGTCTCGACCCATTCCGTTTCATCCCTTAGGGTGACACACGGAATTTTGAGCCAGTATGCTTCTTTCTGCATCCCGCCGGAGTCGGTCATGAGGAGACGGCAATGCTCAAGGAGCATAATCACATCGAAATAACCCACGGGATCGATGATTCTAATGTTCTCGGCAAACCTTTTCCTTACCAGACCATGATACATTTTCCTGGTCCGAGGATGCATGGGAAAGACGACGGTTTTTCCTGAACAGGCCTCGTTCACGAAATCGATTAATTTCTCAAATTGCGAAGTATCGTCCGTATTTTCCGCTCTGTGCATGGTGAGCAGATAATAATCTTTCCCGTCAAGCTGCAGGTTGTTCAAGACGGCTGATTTTTCTCTTGCGACGGAAACAGCGAAAAGAAGGAGATCGTACATCACATCGCCGACGTTTGCGACGATAATGTCTGACGCCATAGGACCGAAGCATGCATCGGCATCAGGGCAGCCGGAACTGGTAATCAAGTGGCCATTGTTGGCAACATGGTGAAAGCCTTCTTTGCGAAGGTTCTCAACGGCTCTTTGTGTCGGACAAAATAAAATGGATGAGATATGATCGGTCAGTACTCTGTTTATCTCCTCCGACATGCGTCTGTTATGACTTCTCAACCCGGCCTCAACGTGGGCAACCGGAATATGAAGCTTGGCAGCCGCGAGCGCAGCGCCAAGCGTGGAATTCGTATCACCATAGACCAGAACCAGGTCAGGCCTCTCCGCAACCAAAACGCCTTCCACCCTTTCGATGATTTGCCCTGTCTGTGCGCCTTGAGAGCCTGAACCGACGCCCAGGTGATGATCAGGCGCCCTGATACCAAATTCGTCAAAGAAGACTTTGGACATTTCATAATCGTAATGCTGCCCTGTGTGGACGAGGATATCATCGATTCGTTGCTTTGCATTGCCGTTCGCTTTTTCAATAGCCCTCGAGACGGGTACATATTTTATGAACTGGGGGCGGGCCCCGATGACATTCGCTATTTTCATAGGTGATGAGGTGATCCAACACGAACGAAATGTGCCGAACTCTAGTTATACGGCCTCGTGTAGTGTCCGGCGCTCCGGCCTTCCGCGTAGCCGACATACCACTTGTAAGCGTCTTGAATGCCCTGCTCCAGTGGTATCGTCGGCTGCCAGCCAAGTTTTCTGATCCGCGAAACATCGAGCAGCTTTCTCGGCACCCCGTCCTGCTTGGATGGATCGTGCCTGATATCCCCTTTAAATCCGACGATCTGCCGGGTTAACTCGGCGAGATCCTTGACCTTCATATCTTTGCCGGTCCCCACGTTAACAAACTCGCCGACATCCCTCCAATCATACTTTTCCATCAGAAACAGACAGGCTTCTGCCAGGTCGTCCACGTGGAGGAATTCTCGGTACGGCTCTCCACTTCCCCAGAGCGTGGCATATTCCTCTGTTATGCCGAGCGAGCCGAGGGTATCACGTATCGCTTCCCCGTTACGTGGTATCCTTCCGCAGTCAAATCCGAAACCCAGGGGGAATCTCCTTAAATCCCTGTCGATAGCATCAAGATTATTCTGTCTCAGTAGTTCTGCCAGATGAAATTTCCGCACGAGCGCAGGAAGCAGGTGGGCTGTCTCCAGGTTGAAGTTGTCGTGCGGTCCGTAAAGGTTCGTGGGCATGAGGGAAAGGAAATTGGTTCCATACTGTTCGTTGAAGTAGCGGCACAGTTTAATCGCGGCTATCTTGCCGATCGCATACGGCTCGTTGGTGGGTTCCAGGGGTCCCGTCAGCAGATATTCTTCCCTGAGTGGCTGAGGGGCAAGCCTGGGATAGATGCAGGAGGAACCCAGGTTGAGCAATTTCTTAGCCCCGAATTTGTAAGCACAATTTATTACATTGGCGGCTATAACCATATTGTCGTAAATGAACTCAGCTTTATAGGTATCATTGGCGAGGATCCCACCGACTTTTCCGGCTGAAAGAAACACATAGACAGGTCGTTCCTGCGAGAAGAAATTCTCCGTATCAGCCTGGCGGGTCAGATCAAGCTTAACCCAGCGGGCGTCTGAAGACTCCGGAAGAGGTGCCCTGCTGTGGTAATTGGTCACTATGTCTCTGCAACCGGACGCAAGCAGTTTCCGGATGATGGCCGAACCCACCATGCCGGTTCCCCCGGCAACAAAGACCCTCCGGTCCCTGTCAAGAGCCACGTGCTGATTCTCCTTCAATAGGTCTTAGCACCGCTCCCTGATATTTTCATAAAAGGCGAAATCGTGATTTGTGTAGGTGAATCCCCGGCAGACAGCCGCCTTGATCCCCTCGCCCGGGGGTTCTATGCCGGCGACTTTGGCATCATAATCGGCCATAATCTTGACGAGTTCGTCGAAGGAGACACGCGGTTCCCAGCCAAGCTTCTGCCGCGCCTTGGTGATGTCCGCCTGGAGGAATCCGCACTTCAGTGGGCCTGTAAGTATCTGGGGTCTATTTCCACGATAGTATCGCCCTGCCGCAAGCGTCCGGCCCACCGGGCTTCCACGCTCTTCACAACCCCTTTTTCCTCTTTGCCCTGCCCGCGCCATTCCAACTCCACACCCAGGTAGCCGAAGGTCTTATCGACGAACTCCCGCACGGTATAGCTTTTACCGGTCCCAACGACATAATCATCCGGAGTTTCCTGGCTCAGCATCAGCCACATCATCTCAACGTACTCAGGGGCAAAGCCCCAGTCCCGTTTGGCATCAAGGTTGCCGAGATAAAGCTTCTGCTGCTTGCCTGCCAGTATGTTCGCTGCTGCCCGTGTGATTTTCCTTGTAACAAAGGTTTCTCCCCGCCGCGGAGATTCGTGGTTGAAGAGTATGCCGTTGCAGGCAAAGAGATTGTAGCCATCCCTGTAGTTGACGGTCATCCAGTAAGCATAGAGTTTGGCCGCCGCGTAAGGGCTTCTCGGGTGGAACGGCGTTTGCTCATTCTGCGGGGGCGGCGCTGCACCGAACATCTCCGATGAGGAGGCCTGGTAGTATTTGGTCTTGATGCCGCTTCGCCGGATCGCCTCAAGCAGGCGGGTCGTGCCTAGGGCCGTCGAATCTCCCGTGTACTCAGGCATATCAAAGCTTACCTTCACGTGGCTTTGAGCGGCGAGATGGTAGACTTCCTCCGGCTGTATGTTGTAAATGAGGTTGGCGAGCTGCCCTGAATCTGAGAGATCGCCATAGTGCAGGAAAAGCCTGGCAGAAGGGGAGTGAGGGTCTGTGTATATGTGGTCGATGCGGCCGGTATTAAACGTACTCGCCCTTCGGATGAGGCCATGGACCTCATAATCCTTAGACAGCAGGAACTCGGCAAGGTACGAGCCATCCTGTCCGGTAATACCTGTTATGAGTGCACGCTTAGTCATCGTTTGCTTCACCTCTCAACCGGAAGAACAAAAATTTCTTTCCTGTTTTTTTGCAGGCTACCGCCCCTGAAGACCGGCTCATTTATACGACTCTCCATCCCGACAAAGTCCGTCCAGACTATATTCTACAGGAAATCAGCCCGTTATTCAACTGGCTGGCCGCTCCGGGCCAGAGAGGACAAAGGCTCTATTCGCCTGTCTTTGCCTCAGAGACGCTTGTCTTTCGGAAGAGCTGCGTGAAGTAATACGTGGCCACCAGGAACACGTAATAGGTAAGAATTGATGAAAGAATAAACCCGAAAAGGAACGGAATACGATGCAGCTTATAGGTAACATACAGGCAGACTGCGGTGATGGCGAAGCCAAGGATATAGTGGGCCAATACTTCTTTCACCGCAGCCGCTATCTTCTCGAATTCAAATGCGCCCCGGACGTCTTTATTTTCCGCGAAGGCACAAAAGCCGAAGGGGAGAAAGAAGGAGCAGCCAACGAAGGCAAGGGCCGCAGCCCACTTCAAGATCAAGCCCAAAAATGCGGTGATGAAATTACCAAAACTTGCCAGGAAGAAGCCGCAGGAAAAAAGAAAGCTGGGCAGGGCTTCATAGAGAATAAAAATGTAAAGAAGCTTTGCCCCGTCCCTCCAGATCTCGTTCCGCTCGTCCCACGTAGGCAGGCCGATGCCGCCGATCATGAGGAGGTTCGAGGTCTTGGTGAGATAGCCGAGCGACAGGAAGTTGACGACAGGAATAAGCAGTACGAGGCCGCCCCATACCCAGCGCATGACGAAGCGCGAGTTGACCGTCAACAGAATAAAAGGAACGATATCCACGCTACTTGCCCTTTGTTATCATGTCGAGAAGCGGCTCCTGGGTATACCCTGTCATGCCTCCGTCCATCACTACCGTTGTCCCATTCACATACTGCGCCTGATCGGAAGCAAGGAAAAGAACGGTAGATACAAACTCTTCAACGGTGGCCATCCTGCCGAGGGGCGTCCTGCTGGACAGGTGATCGACGAATGGCTGTTTTCGAATCAGGCCCTCGTTCATCCCGCCCTTGATGAACCCGGGGGCCAGAGAGCAGACGGTCACTCCGTGCTTTGACCACTCATAGGCGAGGGTTGTTGTCATCACGTTCAGAGCAGCCTTGCTTATCGTGTAAGGCAAGAAATCCCTTCTCTCCGAAGAATGCTACCTGCGACGAAATGTTGATGATCCTTCCGGAACCCTGTTCTATCATCTTCCTGCCGAAGATCTGGAGCACGTAGAATGCCCCCTTCACGTTGACATCGATTACCCTGTCAAAATCCTCTTTTTTCATCTTGTCGGATGGAGAAAGAGGATTTACGATCCCGGCATTGTGTATGAGTATATCAACTTTTCCCCATGTTTCGATAACTTTTTTCAGAGCAGCCTCCATCTCTTCGTAGCTGCTTATGTCAGCGGGCAGCGCAAGCACAGGAGCCCCTTAAACTCCTCTTCAAATCTGGCAAGGCTCTCCCTGTTTCTTCCGTTAACGCCCACGGATGCGCCTTCATCCAGAAAGGCTTTGGCGAGCGCTTTTCCCAGCCCTCGTGCTCCTCCCGTTATGAACACGACCTTTCCCTGGAATCTCATAAGGCACCTCCATAGAATTTTTTCACTCTTCCGTCAAAGAGCGCGACAAGCCCCTCGCTGGTTGCTACGTCCATGCCCGTCACTTCTCTCCAGATATCCGGCCGCTCCATGCAAAGGTAGATGAAGAGATCGTCTTCTTTGGTCTTCAGCAGCTCGTAGAGCATCTTGTAGACCCGTATGCGCTCGGCCTTTATGTACCGGTACTTACCGTCTTCGCCCCGGATAAATTCACCGTGCAAAAGATTACGCCGTCCCTCGAGGAGAAAAAGCGTGTAGAGTTTGGGCATAAACCTCAGGAGGCCCATGCTCACCCAGATCACCCGTTTCAAGTCCAGCATGCTGCTGATATCCTCGATTAAGTAGTAATAATCCTTTTCAAAGCCGGGGTAAATGATAATGGGATCGAAGTGGAGGCCTACGAAGCCTCCCAGGTCCTGCACCTGTCTCAGCACGTTGAGCCGCTTGTGGAGCGGGCTCGTCCTCTTTTCTTCCTGCGCGATGATGCGTGAAGGAGCGAGGGAAAAAGAGACGACCGTGTAAGGATTGAGAACGTCTTGCACGGGCCGGATAGAGGCCCATTTCGATTTGAGCTCCAGTATCGCCCGTTTCTTCCGGCCGAAGAATTGAATCAATGGCCGGTGGAGCCCGAGCTCTCTTTCAAGGGCCAGGCTGTCACCCAGCTCGCCGGTCCCGAACCGCAAGACATGGTTGTTCTGCTCATCTATCGCCTCCTCAACCTGGGCCAGTATATACGGGAGGTCATCGTGAACCTTGATATGCGGGGCATTCAAGTAACCCCTGAGGATGCAGTATGAGCAGGAGAGCATGCAGCCTTCCACGAGGTCGATCGTCTTGTAGCCGCAGCAGATGTGATTCCTGGTCCCGGGGCAGTCTCTGACGAGGCTCCCTTTAGTTTCTGCCCGTACCCTTGGTAAGTTCAAATATGCTCCTCAACCAGCCGTTCTTGATGAGACTATCCAGGCCCCGGATTGCCTCTTCCACGTCCTCGACACGTTCAGCCCTGATGCCGACGTCTATGAATTCCTTCTCGAAGAAGGGGTCCACCTTTACCGTAACCCGGGGCGGAAGGGCTGCCTTCGTACGCATCTCTTTTAGCCTTTGTTCGAAGATCGAAAGTATGGGATGGGTTCTTTTTTTCAAAGAGAGCTTCAGTGCATCCGCGGTCTCAAACCGTGGATAGTCTTCAAAAGAGATTCTTCCTTCCTTGACCTTCACCAGGAGAAGGAGCTGCAGAATCTCCCTGAGCTGACTGAAGGTGAGGTGCATCTCAGTGAGGAGCGCAATGATTTCGATCCGCTCGACGCTGCTGAATCCGAGAAGGAGCTCCACATGGGTCATGTTCGCTCCGTGTTTGACAATGAACTCCTTTGTCCGGCTGTCGGCACGGGCAATCTCCAGAAGATTAGCGAGAAGCTTCTCGTGCGGTTCATGGCCGAGGAGCTTCATCATCGCGTAGATATCGTCGCCGGAGAAACCGAGACGAGACATCTTCTCGACGCTCAATGCGCCCTCCACCAGATTGAGGGGTCTCTTGATATTGTCATTGATGGCAGTCAGTAATGCATCCTTTTCACTCATGCTGCTGAGGCTGCAGGGAACGGTCGTCATCCCGAGGCGACACGCGACATCCAGCCTTTTGAAGCCGGTCACCACAGTATAGGGAACGGTATCGAGTAGCAGAAGCGGCATACGTATGCCGAAGGTACTGATCGACGCAAGGAGCAGCGGGTCTTCAACGGGAAACGATATGCAGAATCTCGTATCGGTTCGGTTGATCCTGTCAATCTCTATTGTCTCCATGCGTGCTGCGCGTGCCTATCGGTTTTGTACCACGATAGCAAAAAGGGGGTTTTGTGTCAAGGATGCCCTGTCAAGTTGACAAGAAGACAAATCGTCTGATAGAGTCTACCGAGCCAGGGGCGCCAGCATGGATCTGAGCTTTTTCTTCAAAGGCATTATCATAGGCGCGTCGGTCTCGGCGCCTGTGGGACCTATTGGGCTGCTCTGCATAAACCGTTCTCTAACGGAAGGCAGACTGCGCGGCTTTGTCTCGGGTCTCGGGGCGGCCACGGCCGACATGGTTTTCTGCATCATCGCAGGCTTCGGTTTCACCTTTGTTTCGCGATTGCTCGAGGAGCATGCCCTCTGGATAAGCCTCGTCGGCGCCTGTGGGCTTGTATTCCTGGGGCTCAGGATCTTTTTTTCCAGACCGGTGGAAAAATCTGGCGCGGTGACGGGCGGTGATCTGGTGCACATCTATGTGTCCACATTCGTTCTCACCCTCATAAATCCCGTCACCATTCTTTTTTTCGTGGCCCTTTTTACGAGCCTCGGAGTCACGTTGACGCATCTGGATTATCCTTCCTTGACGTTGCTCATCACGGGTGTCCTGGTTGGGGCAGTGCTCTGGTGGTTCCTCCTCACCGGGTGCGTCAGCCTGCTCCACAGGAAATTGACTCAGAAGACCATACGCTGGGTAAACAGGATCTCAGGGACGATAGTCATGGTATTAGGACTGCTTGCCTTCCTGAGCGCGGTGAGGTGAACAACCCTCGTTTCGAGTTACGGGTTACGGGCAAGAACCCGTTACAAGTTACAAACAGAAGACGCGTTACAGTTACAAGCTAGAGCGGATGTATTGACGTTTTGAACGCGTGATACGCTGCCTAACAGTGCTTCCAGTCTCTCTAACGTGTACTCGTACGTAACCGTAACGCGCTGCATCCGTACTCCTTTTCATGGTATAATGGACACCTTAACTCGTTCGTAGGAAGGTGCGCCATGCGATTTCCCGAATACCGGCCGAGAAGACTGCGAAGAAATGAAAAGCTGCGAGGGCTGATTCAGGAAACGGAGCTTTCCCGCCAGCACCTGGTCTATCCGCTGTTCGTGAAGGAGATGTCGGAAGAACGTATACCGATTCCTTCCATGCCGGATGTCTATCAGTTTTCAATTGACGGACTTTTAAAAGAGATCGAGCAGGTGAAGAGCCTGTCCATTCCGGCTGTGCTGCTTTTCGGCGTGCCTGAGCAGAAGGACGAGGTCGGCAGCGGAGCTTTCGACGAGAACGGGATTGTGCAGAAGGCTGTCAGGGAGATCAGGAAGAGGTTTGGCTCGGAGATACTGGTGATCACGGATCTCTGTCTCTGCGAATATACGAGCCATGGCCACTGCGGGATTATCAAGAACGGCGATGTGGACAATGACGAAACGCTGAAAATTCTTGCCCGGTCCGCCCTTGCCCAGGTGGAGGCCGGCGCCGATGTGGTCGCGCCCTCTGACATGATGGACGGGAGGGTGAGGGCGGTGCGGCAGCTCCTGGATGAACGAGGATTTCATCACATCCCTATCATGAGCTACGCAGCCAAGTATGCGTCCGGCCTTTACAGCCCCTTCAGGGATGCAGCGGAATCGACGCCGCAGTTCGGCGACCGGAGGAGTTATCAGATGGACCCGGCCAACCAGAGAGAGGCCCTGCGCGAGATGCAGCTCGATGTAGAGGAGGGGGCTGACGTCATCATGGTGAAGCCGGCACTCTTCTACCTTGATATACTTGCCCTTGCGCGCAGGGAGATCAACAGGCCCCTGGCTGCTTACTCAGTGAGCGGCGAATACACGATGATAAAGACCGCTGCGTCGCTGGGCTATCTCGATTATCAGAGGATCGTAGTGGAATCGACGCTCAGCATACGAAGAGCAGGCGCTGATATCATAATCACTTACTTCGCAAAGGATCTGGCAGGATGGCTGGAGACAACCCCCTCCGTTAAGAATGGTTGCGTGGGAGCTGACCCGCAACTGCAACCTGAACTGCATGCACTGCCGGGCCCGTGCCAGCTGCGGCCCCTTTGAGGGCGAGCTGACCACGGCCGAATGCAAGGACGTTATAGACAGCATTGTCTCTTTCTCCAACCCCACCATCATTCTCACCGGTGGTGAGCCATTGCTGAGGGAAGATATTTTTGAGATCATAGAATATGGCCGCCAGAAAGGACTCAGGCTGGTTATCGCCATCAACGGCACGCTGCTTGACGAACCTATTGCGCAACGGCTGCGGGATTCGGGGATCATGCGTGTCTCCATGAGCCTGGACGCCAAAGATGCCAAAAGCCACGACACCTTCAGGGGTGTTTCAGGTTCCTTTGCGTCGGTGATGAATGCATCGAAGATTCTCAACAAGGTCGGCCTGCCCTTTCAGATCAATACCACGGTGACCCGCCTCAACGTGGATGACCTCGGAGAGATCTACGAGCTTGTCAAAAGCCTCGGGGCCGTGGCATGGCATGTGTTTCTTCTCGTCCCCGTGGGCAGAGGTGAAGGGCTGAAAGGCGAGGAGCTCAACGCCGGGATGTACGAGGATGTGCTCCAATGGCTTTATTCCGTAGAGACAAAGAATGAGCTGGAGATGAAGGTGACCTGTGCGCCCCATTACTACCGCATCGTAAAGGAAAAGGGGGATACACCCAAGAGTGCCGGCTGTCTTGCGGGGAAAAGCTTTCTTTTCATCTCCCACCGGGGCATTGCTCAACCCTGCGGATATCTGGAAATGGCCTCCGGCGACGTGAGGAAAGAAGGGGTGCAAAAGGTCTGGGAAAGCTCCCCGGTCTTCAACGCCATCCGGGATCTGCGCGGCTATAAGGGCAAATGCGGACCCTGTAAGTATCTCAGGATCTGCGGCGGTTGCAGAGCGCGTGCACTGGAATTGAAGGGCGATGTGCTGCAGGAAGAGCCGTACTGTTCGTACGTACCCGCGAACGCGTGAAGCGCGCTGTTCGAGTTTGAGTTGCGGGTTGCGGGTTAACGACAAGCAACTCGGAAGTCAATTTTCTTTAACACGGAACCATAACTCGTAACAGGTCTCATGGCTGTAAAGAATCTTCCTCATCGACGGTCATTCTTATCTCTATCGCGCCTATCACGCGACCCCATACCTCGCCAACTCCAAAGGTCTGCCGACGAACGCCACCTACGCATTTACAAACATGCTGAGGAAACTGCTCAACGAAAAGAAGCCGGATAATGTTATCGCTATCTTCGACTCTAAAGCGCCCTCCTTCCGGGAGGAGATCTTCAAAGAGTACAAGGCAACGAGGCCCCCGATGCCTTCCAATATGCCTGTCCAGATCCCTTACGTGAAGAAGATTGTCGAAGCCATGGGCATCCCGGTAGTTGAGGAGGAGGGCTTCGAGGCAGATGACGTGATAGGTACCCTGGTGGAAAAGCTGAAGGAGAAGGACGTCGAGCTCTACCTTGTGACGGGCGATAAGGACATGATGCAGTTCGTTTCGGAGAATGTTTTTGTGTTTGACAGCATGAAGGGGGTTCTCCTGGGAGAGCAGGAGGTGACCGAGAAATTCGGCGTGAAGCCTTCGCTCATTCCGGACTTTCTCGCGCTCTGCGGCGATGCATCGGACAATATCCCCGGTGTTTTGGGCATCGGGGAAAAAACGGCCCGCGAGCTGATAAGTACCTTTGGCACCATAGAAGAGATTTACGGGAACCTCGACAACGTAAACAGA
The DNA here is from genome assembly GCA_963835605.1 of uncultured delta proteobacterium. Classification (GTDB taxonomy): domain Bacteria; phylum Desulfobacterota; class Syntrophorhabdia; order Syntrophorhabdales; family WCHB1-27; genus JADGQN01. Next base: position 19,983 of record CAWIHO010000086.1, read on the forward strand.
GAAGCGGTAAAGGCTAAACTGAAGGCGAACAGAGATAATGCATTCATGAGTAAGGAACTTGCCACTATCCGGCTGGACGTGCCGCTGCGTGAGTCAGATTCAGATCTGATGATGAAGGAGCAGGACACGGCGACGCTGCGGAGGCTCTTCAGGGAACTTGAGTTTACGAACCTTTACCGGGAGCTGAAGAAAGAGAATATCGGGAAGAGGGAATGGAAGCAAGGGACCATCGGGGAGCTGAAAAAGGAACGTCTTTCGGTGGCGGCCCAGCTGGGAGGAAAGGGTGCCTACCAGGTCTACCTTGATGCGTTTGCAGCTTCGGACGGCGAAGCGGTCTTTTTTTCCCGGGCGGAAGCGGAGCTGTTGGAGGTTATGGGTTCAGCGCATGAGAGCATAGTGCACGGACTCAAGCCCCTCCTCGTTCTGGCGAAGAAGGCAAAATAACGAGGATCCAGTAGTTACATCCTTCGATACCATGCTGGCCTCCTACCTGATCAACCCGTTGAGGAAAGAGTATGCCATTGACGGACTTCTGGAAGAGTTTCTCGACAGTGATCTTTCGGGGGGAGCCCCGAAGAATTGCTGAAAGAGCGGGCTTTTCTTCTCCATGACCTGAGTGCGGTCCTGTCCAAGAGGATGGAAGAGGATGGGCTCCTGGAGCTATTTTGGGACGTCGAGATGCCGCTTGTTGAAGTACTTGCGGACATGGAATTTTACGGGGTCAAGGTAGACAGGCAGGCGCTGCTCGCGCTTTCCAACGACTTCGACAAACGGCTCAACACAATAATGAAGAGAATCTACGAGCTGGCGGAAGAGACTTTCAATATCAATTCCTCTCAGCAGCTCGGCCGCATTCTTTTTGATAAGCTGAACCTTCCTCCGGTCAAGAAGACCAAGACTGCCTATTCCACCGACACGGAGGTGCTGCAGAGACTCGCGCCTCTGCACGCGCTGCCCCTGGAGATACTCCAGTACCGGACCCTGAGCAAGCTGAAAAACACCTATATCGATGTGCTGCCCACGCTCATAAACGGGGAGACGGGGCGGATCCACGCGTCATTCAACCAGATGGTCGTGGCAACAGGAAGGCTGAGCAGTTCTGATCCCAATTTACAGAATATCCCCATCAGGGGGGAAGAGGGAAGGAAGATACGCGAGGCATTCGTCGCTGAGGATGGCTTCGTTCTGCTTTCGGCCGATTACTCTCAGATTGAGCTCAGAGTGCTTGCTCACCTGTCGAGAGATGAGCTGCTCCTGGAGGCCTTCTTGAAGGATGAGGACATCCATTCACGCGTCGCGCAGGAAGTTTTCCGGGTTGAGCCCGCCGATGTTACATCGGAGATGAGGAGAACCGCAAAGGTAATAAACTTCGGCGTCGTATACGGAATAAGCGGTTTTGGTCTGGCCAAGGAACTGGGTGTTTCGCCGAGGGAGGCACAGATCTATATCGAGGATTATTTTCGGCGCCATAAAGGTGTTCAGGCGTACATCGATGCTACGCTGGAATTCGCGCGGGAGCGCGGATTTGTAAAAACACTGCTGGGAAGGGTCAGGATTATCCCGGAGATCCATAATCCCGATACGGCGGTGAGACAGTTCGGGGAAAGGACGGCTATCAATACACCTTTGCAGGGTACCGCGGCAGACATCATCAAGATGGCAATGGTGAACATCCATAGAAGGATGAAAGAGGAACGGATGGCATCGCGGCTTATCATGCAGATACACGATGAGCTCGTCTTCGAGGTGAGAGAGGCAGAGCTGCCCGCGATGAAAGAGCTCGTAAAGCGTGAGATGGAGCATGTGCTTGACCTCGCCGTGCCCCTCAAGGTCAGCGTCGGTGCAGGAAGAAACTGGGCCGAAGCGCACGACTGAAAGGCAGGGTCAAGGGTCATGGGGCAAGGGTCACGAGACTGACCGTGTTACGAGGTCCGCACTTCGTCAGTTCCAGAAGCTTACCTTCGAGCCGGGAACCTAGCTCGATACTTGCTAGCCTGTGGCGGTTTCATTGCTCTTTCAACTCGTGACCCGTGACCCGTGACCCGTGACCCTTGCGTCATTGCCGGGCCGGTTTTGCTTTGGCGGCGCTCCCTATGGTAAAATTTCGACCATGATAGGCACAATTCTCAAGAAGATCGTCGGGACAAAAAATGAGAGGGAGTTGAAGAGGCTCCAGCCTCTCGTGGAAGCCACCAACAGTTTTGAATCCGAAGATGCAGGGCTATACGGACGACGAGCTCAAAGGGCTGACCCCGCATTTCAAGGAGCGCCTTGAAAATGGGGCAGAGCTTGACAGCATCCTGCCCGAGGCCTTTGCCGCGGTCAGGGAAGTGGCGCGCCGGACCCTGAATATGCGCCACTTCGACTCCCAGCTCATCGGCGGTATCGTTCTGCATGAAGGAAAGATCGCCGAAATGGCGACGGGCGAGGGCAAGACACTCGTTGCCACATTGCCCGTCTACCTGAATGCGCTGACCGGCCTCGGAGTCCACGTGGTGACCGTGAACGACTATCTCGCAAAAAGGGACGCTGCCTGGATGGGTCCCGTCTACAAGTTTCTCGGGCTTGAGCGTCGGCGTCATCGTGAACGATCTCGATGATGAGGAGCGGAAACAGGCCTACGGCTGTGACGTGACGTACGGTACCAACAATGAGTTCGGCTTCGATTACCTGCGGGACAACATGAAGTACTCGCTCGAAGAGTTCGTCCAGAGAGAGATTCAATTACGCTATCGTGGACGAGGTGGACAGCATCCTGGTTGACGAGGCGAGGACCCCGCTCATCATTTCAGGGCCGGCCGAGGAGTCGACGGACAAGTATTACAAGATCAACAGGCTCATCTACCAGTTAAAAAAAGAGAAAGACTTCATGATCGACGAGAAGGCGAAGAGCGCCTATCTCACGGAGGAAGGCGTGGCGCGTGTCGAGCGGCTCCTGAAGGTCGATAACCTGTACGACCCCAAATACGTCGACTTTCTCCATCACATCAACCAGGCGCTGAAGGCGCATGAGCTTTTCACGCGCGACGTCGATTACATCGTGAAAGACGGTAAGGTAATCATCGTCGATGAATTTACCGGCAGGCTTATGCCGGGAAGACGCTTCAGCGACGGTCTCCATCAGGCATTGGAAGCCAAGGAGAACGTAAAAATAGAGCGGGAGAACCAGACGCTTGCCACGGTCACGTTCCAGAACTTTTTCCGGATGTACAAGAAACTCGCCGGCATGACCGGTACTGCCGACACCGAAGCGTTGGAGTTCAAGAAGATCTACAACCTTGACGTCATCGTTATCCCGACGAACAAGCCGCTCATCCGCACGAATTATCCTGACATGGTCTACCGGACGGAGAAGGAGAAATTCAAAGCGGCTGCCAAGGAGATCGAGGAGTTGTACGCGATGGGCCGGCCGGTGCTGGTCGGCACCCTGTCGATAGACAAGTCGGAACGGCTGGCTGAGATGCTGAAGCGGAAAGGGGTCCCCCACCATATACTGAACGCGAAGCAGCATGAGCGGGAGGCGGAGATTGTTGCCCAGGCAGGCCGGTTGAAGGCGGTAACCATCTCTACCAACATGGCGGGCAGGGGCACCGACATCCTCCTCGGAGGCAACCCGGCTTTTCTTGCCCTGACCTGGCCAAAGGGAAAGGAAGGCACGGAAGAGCACGCCAAGGCCCTGGAGGAAGCCCGCAGGATCTGCGAAAAAGAAAAGGAGGCGGTGATAAAGCTGGGTGGTCTGCACATACTCGGCACGGAGAGGCACGAATCGCGGCGCATCGACAATCAGCTTCGAGGCAGGGCCGGAAGGCAGGGAGACCCGGGTTCTTCCCGTTTTTACGTTTCTCTGGAAGATGAGATCATGCGGATTTTCGGCTCTGAAAGGATATCGCCGCTCCTCGGAAAGCTCGGCATGGACGAAGATATGCCCATAGAGCACAAGTTGATCACAAAGGCGATTGAAAACGCCCAGACCAGGGTGGAAGGACACAACTTCGAAATCAGAAAGTATCTCCTCGAGTATGACAACGTGATGAACAAGCAGCGGGAAACCGTGTACGGGATGCGCAAGGAGATGCTGAGCGACGGCGACATGAAGGAGCGCGTGCTTGAGCAGGTCGAAGAGCTCTGCGACGAGTTCGTTGACGAGTATGCGCCTGAGAAGGTCTATCCGGAAGAGTGGGATATGGCTTCCCTCAAGAACAGGATCTATGAGACCTTCTTCCTCCACTTCGACCTCGATCACCAGGACATTAAATCAATGACAAAGCCGGGCTTACTCGAGGCGGTCAAGACCCAGGTGCTCTCCGCATACGATGCCAAGGAGAAGGAGTTCGGGGTACCGACGCTGCGCAGCATCGAGCAGTATATTGCGATGAGCTCTCTTGACGCCCACTGGAAGGAGCACCTGCTCTCGCTCGACCATTTACGGGAAGGCATAGGTTTGAGTGGTTACGGGCAAAAGGACCCGCTGCGCGAATATCAGCGGGAGAGCTTCGAGATATTCCTCGACATGCTGGAGCGTGTAAAAGTGGACACGGTGAGAAAGCTCTTCGCCATCCAGCCGGCGCGCCAGGAGATCCAGAGAGCCGGAACAAGCCCGGTCATGTTCATGAACAGTCGGAGGACCGGGAGACGGATCCGGACGGCGGAGAGCAGAAGGGCAAGAAGATAGGCAGAAACGATCCCTGCCCGTGCGGCAGCGGCAAGAAGTACAAAAAATGTTGCGGGAGGCAGTGAGCGTTGAAAGGCATACAATTTTCCGGCATGGCGTCAGGCATCAAGGCTTCCGGGCTTGACCTGGGGCTCGTCTACTTTGAAGAGCCGACAGATGTTGCTGCGCTCTACACGCGCAACAAGGTCAAGGCAGCCCACATCCTCTATAACAAGAAAAAGGTGAAAGGCGCGGTCCGGGCGCTTCTCGTCAACAGCGGGTGCGCCAATGCGTGCACAGGAATTGAGGGAGTGCGCGATCTCGGGGAGATAGCCGGAGGCATTGTCTTCCGAGCTTGGCATAAAGAGGATGAGATCCTGTTTGCGTCCACAGGCGTTATCGGGAAGAGACTGCCTGTTGAGAAGATAATCGCTGCCCTACCTCCGCTCAGGAAAACGCTTCGGGAAAAGAATATAGAGCTTTTTGCAAGGGCTATCATGACCACCGACACCTATCCTAAGATCGTACAGGCCGTTGTCCCTGGTAAGGGCGGGGGCAGCATTGCGGGCGTCGCAAAGGGCGCGGGTATGATCAATCCGCTTTTCGCCACGATGCTCTCTTTCCTGTTTACCGACTGCTCCGTACAGAACGATCAGATGAAAAAGCTGATCCCTGCCATGGGTCGTGAAAGCTTTGAAAGGATAACCGTGGACGGAGACACGAGCACCAATGACACGGTGATGGTCTTCTCAAGAAGGAAGTGGAGAACCTGTGTCTGACATGGCTACGTTCAAGGAGAGACTGTTGGGCGTGATGAAAGAGCTTTCTTTTCTGATCGTGAGGGACGGGGAGGGTGCTACAAAGGTCATCCACATCACCGTTACCGGAGCCAAAAATAGAGAGATGGCCGAGAAGCTGGCGCGAAGGATTTCTGTCTCACCGCTTGTAAAAACGGCATTTTTCGGGTGTGACCCGAACTGGGGAAGGATCATTGCGGCGGCCGGCGACGCCGGGGTGCCTATCCGGCCGGAGCGGGTGGAGATCGTGATGCAGGGAGAACGCCTGGCGCTGGAGGGCATTGAGGTCCCCTTTTCCGAGGAGAAGCTCAAGAGATTGATGGACAAGAAAGAGTTGGAACTCGTCGTGGACCTTCACGACGGCAAGGCCGCATTCGACATCTTCACGACGGATCTTACCTTCGATTATATCAAAATAAACGCATCGTATCGCACGTAGGACAGGGACTGTATCTCACGCCCAGTCGCTCCGCTCCTTCGAGGCCGCAGAGTTGCTATGTTATAAAAGCAGGTTGTCCAGGGGGCAATAAAAAGGCTACCCTCTTTCTCAAACATAGTGGTCACGAGCCACTAGAAACTAAGGAAAGGGAGGTAGCCCGATGAATACGCATAAGGTACAGGATTTCGTGGTCAAAGGTAAAGAGGTTTTTGTGGGACTTGAAGATCGAGAACAACCTGGAAGATCGATGTTCGCTGCGAGAAGATGCTGATCCATCAGGTAGGAATGGAAGCGAAGTATCCCGTGTTGAAGAGGTACCTGAGAAACAAGTTTCCGAGTGCACAACCAGCGTGATGTACGAAGCAGGATTTAAGGGGTTAAACCTGTATGACCGGTTGACCGAGGACGGCATTGACTGTGTCGTGATTCCTCCCCATCTGGTGACGGAACCTAAGGTGAATAAAATCAAAACGGACAAGAGAGACGCCAGGCGTCTGGCCCTTGTTTTGGAAACCGGGATTTCAGCTATTCCTGCGCTGTTCCCGACAAAGACAGAAGAGAGGACCGGCAGATAAACAGGACGCTCATCGCCATACAGAAGGATATCATCCGCACCCGCAACCGGATCCGTAAGTTCATCGACTTTCACGGCATTGAGGTTCACTTCGTCGGGAAGACAAGTGGGGCAGAAAGGAGTTCCAGGCATTGAAGAAGCTGCCCTTGAGTGAACCGCTGAAAATAAGCATGGACGTGCTCCTTGCGGTGTTGGAACAGTTGTGGGCCCATCAGACGACACTCAGGGCTTCCCTCCGTGAGCTCTGCCGGAAGGAACGGTACAGGAAGGCCTTCGAGATCGCCAGAGGTCTTCCCGGCATCGGGTGGTATACCGCCATCCGGCTGATACTGGAACTGGGGGAGGATCTCTCCCGTTTCACAAGCGGGGAAAAGATAGCCGCCTTCGTGGGGTTGACGCCCGGTGAGCACTCCACCGGAGAGACGACCTGGAAAGGGAGGATTACCGGTATGGGGTCGGGGTTCATCCGGGCTACCCTGATCGAGAACTCCTGGGTGGCGATCCGGAAGGATGCGGTTCTTCTCGCAAGTTCATGCGGGTATGGAAGGGAACCGGCAGTAAGAAGAAGGCGATTGTGGCAGTGGCCCGGGTGCTCATTGTGCGTCTTAGGGCGTGCATCGTTTCCGGTACGACTTACGTAACAGGGATCGCAGATACTTATGCAGGTCAGGCATGGATCATACGGAGGAAGAAAGGTCTTGAGGATAGCAAGCGGAACAACGGTGTACAACGGTTCTGCGTGATGTGACAAATACGCCATCAGAGTATGTTGACACCGGTTCCTTCTTTCCGCAGCTAGCATACTGTGGTAACACCACGAATAGCAGATTGCAAAGAAACCTTTCCTCATCCTCCAGCAAAGGCGTCGCACTTCGGCCACGGATGTGCTGTAAGGCGTCGTTGGCCTCGTGCTCCGCAAGGTATCCACGAAGTACCGATGGTTCGAAAGAGTCATCCCGGGGAGCAGTAACTATGGGCTGATCACACATAAGAAAAAGAAAGCGGGTACAAGGACCTGAGCAAAACAACTGTTGACTTTTATCATAGCACTCGTAAAAACAGCGTTTTTCGGATGCGACCCGAACTGGGGAAGGATCATTGCAGCGGCTGGCGACGCCGGGGTGCCTATCCGGCCGGAGCGGGTGGAGATCGTGATGCAGGGAGAACGCCTGGCGCTGGATGGCATTGAGGTCCCCTTTTCCGAGGAGAAGCTCAAGAGATTGATGGACAAGAAAGAAGTAGAAGTCGTCGTGGACCTTCATGATGGGAAGGCTGCGTTCGACATCTTCACGACCGATCTTACTTTTGATTATATTAAAATAAACGCCTCGTATCGCACATAAGACAGGGACTTTATCTCACGCCCAGTCGCTGCGCTCCTTCGAGGCCGCAGAGCGAAAGACTTGAAAGAGAGGGTATATATTTTTTACCCGGAATGGCTGAGAGGACCATTCCGGGCAAACCCCGTCCGGCTTCGCCGGAAGGGGAAGAGTGCACCGAAAGTTCTACCGTGTCACGAAGTGGCTTTTATCACATTAGAGCAAGCCTGAAAGCGCAGGAAGGGCTATCCTTCGCGGAGCGGATGCAAGTTGGCCTGATGCGCCGTCGTCTCTCGCATCAGGCCAAAGAAATGCTCACTCTGCGGTCTTTCCTCTGCGCCCTCTGCGGCCTCTAGCGAGTGGAACGAGCGGGCGTGAGATAGTGCCCTTTCCTGTTTTTCGATTAGCCCAATCAGCGGATCAGCTGCCGTTGCCGCGTGACTTCATAGACAGCGATGGCAAAGGATGTAGCGACGTTCAGGCTTGGGAAGTTCGGTGCGGTCGGTATTTTAACGACCTCGTCACAGGTCTCCCGAGTCAGCCTTCGCATGCCTTCCTCCCTTCCGAAGACCAGGCAGAGGGGGATGGTGAGATCGAGTTCCCAGAGGTGTTTCTTGCCATGCTCGTCCAGGCCGAAGCAGAACACGTTTTCCTTTTTGATTGCTTCGAGGTATCTGGCCAGGTTGGTTACCTGTGTGACGGCGATGTGCTCGGTTGCGCCCCTGGCGACACTGCTCACCGTTTCGGTGACACCGCAGGATCTGTCTTTTGGCAGGATGACTGCGTCCATCCCGAAACAGGCCGCGGTGCGCAGCACGTTACCCAGATTCTGGGGGTCCGCAATCCCATCAAAGGCGCCAAAAAAAGGGCTGCGAATGGAGCCGATCTCTTTTACTAGGCCATCTGGCTCCCGATAAGAGAAGGCTTCCCTCTCCAGACAGATGTGCGATCGGTTACCCCTGAACCGTCTGGCAAATTCTTCGCGAGAGATAACACGGAAAGAAATACCCAGCTTTCTGGCCTCTTGGATCACGGCGTCGGCTGGGCGCTCGTAGCCGGCCTCTATCCATATCCTCTTTGCCTCGTCAGGGTGGACGCGTAAGGTTTCGAGAATACTATTTTTGTTGTCCAGGAGCAGCACGCCGTATCTCCTCTTCGATCTGCTTCAACGTCTCTTTCGGATTCTTTGACGCAAGGACCGTTCTGCCCAGCACGATATAGGTTGCCCCTTTCCGGACCGCCTCTCCCGGCGTGATGGTCCTTTTCTGGTCGTCCTTGCTCTCTCCGATACGTACCCCCGGGGTGACTATAATAAATTCTTTTCCACAGAGCGACCGGATTGTCTCGATGTCATGGCCGGAGGCTACGACACCGTCAAGGCCGGCCTCCTTAGTCAGCAACGTGAGCTTGCGCGTCCATTCGGCTGCTGTCATGTCGAGCCCCAGTCTCTGTAATTCGCTATCATCTATGCTGGTCAACACGGTGACTGCTATGATCTTGGGGCGCTCCATCACAAGCTTCTTTGACGCCTCCTGTAGGGCGGACCGTGTTTCCTTCATCATGGTGAGCCCCCCTGATGCATGCAGATTGAACATGTCCACACCGAGCTTCATGGCCTCTATGCCGGCCTTGGAAACGGTATTCGGTATATCATGGTATTTGAGGTCGAGAAAGACCTTTGCTTTGTTCATCTTGATGAAGTCGATGATCTTCGTACCGCAATGGGTGAAGAGCTGCTTGCCGACCTTGAACATGCCCACGTGATCCCTGAACTCCTTGACGAGTTTCTGGGCCTCCTGAAAATGCTCCAGGTCGAGGGCCAGTATCATTCTTTCTTTGGGATCCATGTGGTGCGTGCGGTCCATAAATTCCTCTCCTTTCCCTGAAATAGAGGCAATAGCTATCAGCTATCAGCTGCATCTCTTTTACTCCTTTTGAGAAAAGATGTAAAGGGGAGTCATTTGATGGACCGCATTTTTATTAAAAATATTTAATTTTTTTCTTGACAGGCAGCATGCACGCTGTTATAAGTAAGATTAAAAAGCTTTAATGAAAGGAGGTGAGACAGGTTTTTGCAGTAGGAAGTAGGTTGTTGATGGTATCTAAAATCTAGGAGAAGGAGGAAGCATGAAAAAAGTAGTCATTTTGTTTGTTGCCGTGATGCTCGCCCTTCCTGCAATGAGCTTTGCCGGCAGCGCGACGAGCAGATGGGATTTAACCATCGGCGGTATGGTGAAACTCGATTATTTTTACGCGGACCAGTCCTCCAACCAGGACATAACCTATGCGGAGCGGCAGAGCTACCGGCTACAACACGTCCTCCCGGGACAAGTACGGCGCCACGAGCTGGGGCGCGGGCGAGTCAAGGCTCAACTTCCTCGTCAAAGGGCCTGACACCTGGGGCGCCAAGACCTCTGCCTTTATCGAAGGCGATTTCAGGTCCCTGACGTCGAACTCCGTGTCCGCCGCTACCCGTAACTAATGTGGAGGATTACGGTCTGTTCAACCTCAGGCATGCCTTCATGAAGTTCGACTGGCCGACCTTCAGCCTCGTGATGGGCCGGACGTGGAGCGTGCCTGGCAACCAGCCGTGCTTCTGCTTGCTGGGTGTCAACGAGATCGGCTCCTTTAACAAGGGCATCCTCGCTGAGCAGATTTACGGTGTGTGGCAGGCTACAAAGACGTTCTCCGATAACGGGCGGTATCATGTCGCCTTACTCGATCAACAGCTGGCCGGGTGGCTCGCTTGCCAGCGGCCCGACAATCGATGACGGTTTCCAGAGGAGCAACCTGCCGCTGTTCTTCACCGAACTCGCGTACAAGACGGACGCGTGCGGGAAGATCGGTCCCTGGATGCTCCAGTTCGCTCTGGGCGGCATTTGGGGACAGGAGAGACCGATCAGTCCGGCTAATTATGGGCCGGTCGGGGACATCAACTCAGCGGCTTCCTTCGCCAACATAAACGGCATCAGCGGGGCCGGGCCCTCACAGAGCGTCCAGTACTGGAGCGCGAATGGCTACGACAGCAACACGGTCAATATGTGGATGGTGACCTTCAGGACCTACATCCCGATCATCCCTGAGAAGGCCCCCGGGAAGCTCCAAAACTCCCTCGGCCTCGCATTGAGCGCGTTCACGGGACAGGATAGCGCCTCTTCGCCGGCGCGCCACCGTTCAAGCTTGGTACCTATGCTTACGACCGGACCGGCTATTTCTTCGCTCAGTCAGCAGCCGGGGCTACTGTAGGAGGGATTCCGACTGTCACGTCTAGTGCTAATTATGCCGCTTACAACAACCGGCTCATGCCGAATGCCAACTATGTCGCTCCGGTCAACACCGGCGGATGGGCGCAGCTCATGTACTACTGGACGGATACTCTCTGGACAGGCGTCTACTATGGCCAGAACCGGACGAGCCTGAGCAACGTACGGAAGAATAATTTTGGATACATTCTGGCCCAAAATGGAACGTTTGGCACCCTGGGGGCAGCCAGCCCGGGCGCGATCGAGCGGCAGCAGGAGTGGCACGTGAACCTCGTTTATGACCCGAACCCTGCGATCCGCCTCGGCATCGAGTATTCCTGGTACCAGTCACACTATGCAAGGAACCTGTATAATCTCACCGGTACTCCTGTCACTGCGACCAGCAACCTAGGCCTCTCGAACGACGGCACAGTGAGCACCGTCAGATTCAGCGCACAGTATTTCTTCTAAGATTCCCTTTTCTGCTCTTGAGGGGGCCCGCTCGGGCCCCCTTTCTTTTTCGTGCGCGCCCAACGACTCGCTATTCTCTCTTGATTTCACCCACAGAATCTCCTATTCTTAATAGACAACCTAAGCCGGAGTGGTGGAACAGGCAGACGCGCCGGACTCAAAATGCTAAAAGAGTTGGCAGGCCAAGCGGATATTAAACACGTATGCTGGTTGACACTGGGGTCTGATCTGATGGATAATTAACAGAAGGGGATACACAAAAATGAGAGCACTTTTCAGCCTCACGCTGCCCGTTACGGTCAAGAAGAAGGCTAAGGTCTATGTTTCTTCGTGCCCGTGCCTTGACGTATATTCCCAAGGGCAGACCGAAGAGGAGGCCGAGAAGAACCTCGGGGAAGCACTGAAATTATTTCTCATCAGCTGCTACGAGCGGGGGACCCTGGATGAAGCGCTCAAGGAATGCGGTTTCGCTGCG
>CAWIHO010000087.1:0-7226 GCA_963835605.1 uncultured delta proteobacterium
TACTGCAGATACTCAGGCTCGCCCTCTACATAGAACCCCTCCTTTGCAAGGGCCTTGACCAGGGCGTCAAAGTTTGTTACCTGGTCATCGTAGGTTACCTTCATCCAGTGGACCATCCAGTTGGAATCCACGTCCTTCACGCCTTTAACTCTCTACAGGGCATCCCGTGCCCAATGTTCGGTCACCGGTCATTCGCAACTAGGTACGGTGAACTTGACTATCTTTATAGCGCCGAAATGCGGTCTGGCCAGCAAGCAGAACGAGCGTACAGGCCATCACAAGACAGATTGTGAGCCTCCAGGCCTTCATCGTTGCCTCCTCTCTAAGCGGTCGTAAACTTCCCCTTAATATAATACGCATGTGTAATGCGTTCAACCGCCTCCCGCCCAGCTCTTGCGCAGCCCTTGAAGGGCCACAGTCCGTCGTTTAGGCCTCGCTTTCGCCATCACAAACAGGTCAGAAACAAAATGCTGGTGAGAAGGGAAGGTCTCCCCTCCCGACTAATCTTCCTCCGGGGGTTCGGGCTCCAGGTACTCTGGCTGGCCCTCAACCTGAAACCCTTCCTTTGCAAGGGCCTTGACCAAGGCGTCAAAGTTTGTTACCTGGTCGTCGTAGGTTACCTTCATCCAGTGGACCATCCAGTTGGAATCCACGTCCTTCACGCCTTTAACTCTCTACAGGGCATCCCGTGCCCAGTGTTCGGTCACCTCTCATTCGCAACTCGGTACATTAAACTTAACGATCTTTATCGCACCGAACGCCGTCTGGCTTGCAAGCAAAACGAGCGTACAGGCCATCACAAGAAAAATTGTGAGCCTCCAACCCTTCATGATTCCCCCTTTTTTGTCAAGGCTGTAAAGTCTTCTAGTAGACAATGTAATACATATTTATAGCCCATTCAACTCTCCAAGGGGAGTTTCCGAAAAACCGTCACTAGGTCCGCCCGTCGTTTCCTGATGGCCCTTGCCCTCCGGCGAGGCCGTCTCAAAAGCTTCAAGTGCTGCGTTTATCTCCTTCAGCTTCTCCTGCAATTTGAGGCGCAGTTCAGGATCAGCGGGAAAACGATCGGGCCTCCATGCGCCCTCGGCTGTCTTCTGCAGAAGCTCGTAAAGGCTTCCAGGGACGATCTTCTTCCATTCAGAGGCGCGATACTCTACGGAGTCGATGGCCCGACCATCCGGCGCGTGGAAGACAAGTTCGAGATCACTGACCAGGTTTTTCGTGAAATCTATTTCCAGCCTCTGCCGGATGTGGTCAAAAGGCTCGTGGCTTTTCCCCGCTGCTCTGGAGAAAAGACTCTGCGTTAATAAACGCAGCACTTCCTTTGAGGCGGCTTGTATTTGACCCACATGCGGGCCCTCACGGCATTGTCAGACTCCCGGGAGAGGCTCTCCACGTCGAGATAGAAAGGGGTTCCGTCTTCATCCCTGCCCACGTAAAGCCAGTCCCCGCGATCCCTGGACTCTTCCTTCTTTGGATGATCCTTTTCCCTATTTTCAGTCGGGGCGCGTTTCTTTCTCCACAAAAAAAGAATGGCCGGCAGGGTCATCATCCACGCACTATCACCAACGAGCTGCGCCGCGCAACTGTGCATCGTTATCTACACTCCATCCTGTCTTCTAACGCTTCCTGAAGAAGAGCCGGATCGGGGCCCCCTTAAAGCCGAACGTGTTTCTCAAAGAGTTTTCGAGATAGCGCTTGTAGTGTTCCGGTATAGATGCCGGAGAATTGGCGAAAAGGATAAAGGTTGGTGGGGAGGTCGGCGCCTGGTTCACATAAAAGATTTTGAGCTGCGTCCTTCCGTTATACGGGAGGCTCAATCGCTGGAAATAGGACTCGAAGGTTTTATTCAGTTTGCCGTGGCGATCTTTCGCGTAAGCTCTCTCGCAATTTGAAGGTCCGTATCGAGTATCTTCATGATGTTCTTGCCCGTCAATGCGGAAACGAAGATGACGGGAGCAAAATCGACATGGGGAAGTTTTTGCCGGACCATTTCAAGGTACTCCGGTTCGCGTGCCTTCCCTTCAACCAGGTCCCACTTGTTGATAACGAGGGCTATGCCCTTCCCTCTTTCCGTGACGAGATGGGCTATGCCCGCATCCTGATGGGCAATACTCTCCTGGGCGTCGATAACGAGGTTGACAACGTCCGCCCGTTCAACGCTTCGGATAGCACTCGCAACAGAGTATTCTTCCACCCGCATCGAGATACGGCCCTTTCTTCGCATGCCCGCGGTATCGATAATGACGAATCTCTTCTCCCGAAACAAAAGCACTGAATCGACAGCATCTCGCGTCGTGCCCGGCTGGTCGCTGACAATCATGCGTTCAGCACCCAGCAGCCTGTTCGCGATAGAAGACTTCCCCGTGTTTGGCCGGCCCACCAGGGCGATCCTGAGCCCTTCCTCAGCTTCCTCTTCCGGCTCCGCCTCGACCCGGGAGGCAAGATCTTCCAATAGATCCCCTACGCCTGTGCCATGCGCGGCACTCAGCGCGTACAGCTTATCTACACCGAGCTCGTAGAACTCTGAAATAGCGGCTTCGCGCTTGGGTGACTCTAGCTTGTTGACCACGTAAAATACGGGTTTCTCGTAGCGCCTCAGGATCGAAGCGATCTCCTGATCCTGCGGAAGTAGGCCCTCTTTGCCGTCCATCAGGAAAATGATTATCGAGGATTCTTCCACGGCGGCATAGATGTGCTCCTTCACCAGAGAGATGATCTCTTCTTTTTTCTCCGGTTCAAACCCCCCTGTATCGACGAGGATGAAGCCTTTTCCGGCGTATTCGAATTCCCCGTAGTTCCGGTCCCGCGTAACGCCCGGTACGTCTTCAGTGATCGCCTTGTGGTAGCCGAGAATCCTGTTGAAGAGCGTTGACTTGCCTACGTTTGGCCTTCCGACGATGCTGACAATCGGTTTCATGCCTTTTCCCGCACGGGGTATTTTAGTATCAGAGTGAGTATGAATCCCACAACAGGAAATATGAAGATTGACTTCAGGGCAAAGGGCACGCCGAAGCGGTCAGCCACAACCCCGAGCAGCGTGACCCCGATGCCGCCGGCGCCGATCGCAAACCCGGTGGTCAGGCCTGAGGCAATCCCTAAGCGTCCCGGAAGAAGTCTTTGTGACATCACAACGGTCACGGAAAAGGTCGAAACGAGAACCATGCCGAGCCAGAAGAGGGTCATGGACAAGAGCAGGGGGAACCCCTCGAGAAGGAATATCAACGGAAATGTCAGGGCAGCTATGGCCATAGACAGAGATATAAAGAACCTGTAGCCCCACCGGTCGGCCAGGGGCGCGCCGGCGAGTGTTCCCACCGCGCCGCCGAGAAGAAAGACGCTGATCAGTTTCCCGGCGTAGACAGCGTCGCCCTTAAGGTAATTGATGTAGTAGAATGGAATATAGCTCAAAAGACCCATCTGCATCCATGACCTCATGATCACGATGGAGACCACCGTGACAAGGGAAAGACATGCGGCCCTTCCGAGCTTGTCGTCGCCTCCCTGCCTGGCATGCTCCGTGCGCTCCGGCAGCGCCACTGCCTTGCGCAGGCAAATGATGACTGCGGCGAACGCAAGGGCCGGGAGCATCACCACGGGCAAAGCGCGGAAGCCCAGGTAACTGATAACCGGGATGGAGATGATCGGGCCAAGGGCCATGCCCACATTTCCGCCAACGGAGAAAACCGACATGCCTGTTGCCGCTCGAGGCCCCGTATAAAAGTATGCGGTCTTATAACCCTCCGGGTGATACGCTGCGATCCCAAGGCCGCTCAGCGTGACAAGCAGAAGGACGGGAAGGAAGCTCGATGGGACGGAAACAAGCGCAAACCCGACCCCCGCAGTCAGAACACCGGCGGGCAGCAGAATAGGCCTTCTCCTTTTTGTCGGAAAGAAACCCGAAGACAGGTTGAAGAATTGAGGATGTTATGTTGGCCATTATCAGGATTATGCCTGCCACGGTGTAGGTGAGGCCCAGCTCATTCTTGAGAAAAGGCAGGACCGCCGGCAGGGCCCCTTGATAGATATCGACGACGCAATGGCCCGTTGACAGCAGAAGAAGGATTTTCAGATTGAATTTACTCGTCATTGGATTAACTATCGTGGACGATTCGTTTCAGTTTCGTCAGGATCCTGCATGTTGCACCCCATATCCGTTCGCCGCCGTAGTAAAAACAATCGATCGTTTCCGTTTTCCCCCTGTACTCCATCTGCTCCTGAACGAGATCGCTCTTCTTGAGGTGCTCGAACGGCAGGTAAATAAGGTTGGCCACCTCTTTTTGATTGATCTTAAAGGTATAGGGGTATGGGATGATACCTACGTAGGGTGTGATCACAAAGCCTGTAAGTGTCGGCATATCATCCAGTCTCCCGACAATCTCTACATCACCCGTTTTGACTCCAATCTCTTCACAGCATTCGCGTAACGCGGTTTTCATTGTGTCGGCGTCCGCCTCTTCGTACATTCCGCCGGGGAAGGAGATCTCACCCGGATGGACCTTCATCCTGTCCGTCCTTTTCGTTAGCAGGATATGGAGACCGTTCTCCTTCTCGAAGAGAGGAACCATCACGGATGCCCGTATGCCGGTGACACACTCCAGCTGGTGTGCGCGGTAGCTCTTTACTCTCTCCCTGATGCGCGAAAGCAGCACCCCGTATTGTAGCAACTCCGGAGCGTACAAATCAACAGGTGGGGGCCGAAGAGCGCCATTGAAAAAGAGCAGCCCTTCTGGTAACTTATCTAGACTGAACAACCGGTTGTAAACCATTGCTCCTCTGCAACCCTGGCTGGTTCAATAGATTTCCACGGGCAAACCCGTGCCACCGTGAGCAGCATACGGCCCGCGGGCAAAAGACCCCCGCACCCAGGAACCGAGTGCGTGGCCCGTAGGAATCTATTTAGCGAGCACGGCGAGCGAGAGGGGGAGGCCGGGTACCCGCCTGCGGGTGGGGCTTAGCCGGTGGAGGGGGCGACGCGAGCCCCGTTAATAGCCAACATGGACAACTTTTTTAATCACACCCTTAAAGAGCTTCAGGCTGTCGTAGAAAAGATGGGCGCAAAAAGCTACAGGGCAAGACAGCTCTTCCAGTGGGTCTACCAGCGCGGCGTGCTCGATTTTCATTCGATGGAGAATCTGCCAAAAACGTTGCGCTCCGCCCTGGCGGATGAGTTTTCCTTCATGCTGCCTGAGGTGAACGAGATAGTCCACTCTGAAGATGGGTCGGTCAAGTTCGGGCTCCTCATGGATACCGGCCATCTCGTGGAAACGGTCCTGATGCCTGAGAAAGGCCGGAATACACTCTGTGTTTCCACGCAGATAGGGTGCAAGATGGCCTGCCAGTTTTGCGTCACGGGCCACATAGGGTTCGTGCGGAACCTCTCCGCCGCGGAAATCATAGGCCAGGTGATGGCCGTGAAGCGGTATGCCCACAACCGGCGCATCACAAATATTGTCTTCATGGGTATGGGAGAGCCTCTTGACAACCTTGAGAATCTCCTGACCGCGCTTGAGATCGTGCAGGAGCCTATCGGGCTTGATTTCTCATATCGCAGGGTCACCGTCTCGACCGTTGGTCTCTTAGACGGACTCCGTTCCATTGCGCCCAAGAAGGCGCAGATTGCCATTTCGCTCAACGCCGCCAGTGAGGCTGGAAGAACCGAGCTGATGCCGATCAACAGGATATATCCTCTGCGTGATATCGTGGCTTATGTCAGGAGCCTCAAGAACATGGGAAGGCAGCGCGTGACCTTTGAATACGTCCTCATCAAGGGCATCAACGATTCACCCGATGATGCACGGGCGCTTGCAGAACTTCTAGCCGGAGTGCGATGTAAGATTAACCTTATCCCGTACAATGCTTCCCCCCATACAAGATTTCAGACACCGGATGAGGAAGCGGTAGAGCGATTTCACAAGATCCTGCTCGACCGCAACTTTACCGCGCTGGTGCGGGATTCGCATGCAAAGGATATAGGAGGAGGATGCGGCCAGCTGGGGATGAAATATCTGGAGGAAAAGGGATGAGTAAGCTACCTGTCTATACGGATTCCTTCTTTACGAGTAAGAAGCGACCCGACGGCATGGCCCTCACCATCTTGTACGAGGATGGTGTTGTCTATACAAATATGTGCATAGACAGCCGATTTGAGGGGTATAAGGGGGTTGTGCACGGGGGGATGGTATTCGGCATCCTTGACGTGATCATGTGGTACACGATCCTGCTGAACACACGGAAAATCTGCATGACGCGAAGAACGGAAATGGAGTTTCTCAAGCCCGTGCTCTGCGATACGATGTATCGGGCGGAGGCGCGACTGAAGGGGGTTGAAGAAAAGGACGTGATCATATCCGCCTGGGTTCAGGATGCCGAGGGCGAGCGCTATGCGGAGGTGAACGGAGTTTTTAGAGAAGCCAAAGGGACTTGATATTGCGGAGTTCGTCGACTCATTCGATTTCACCGACAGTTCGCCGGAGATAAGGGAGTTTTTCTATTCCCTCATACCGGTGAAGACCGTTAACAGGGAGCAGTGAGCAGTGAGAATAACGACTTTACATGACTGTCGCTAAACTGCTCGTGGCTTACTGCTCACTGCTTACTGCTCACCGTCTACTGCTCACGGAGGTAAAGCATGAGCCTTTTACCCTGCTATAGAGACTGTTTTTTTTGTGGTCCCCATGGAGACGGCCTTAAGATGCATATTCAATTCAAAGACGGGAGCGCTTTTTCGGACTTTGTGCTCGACGCGAAATTCCAGGGATATGACAAGGTCGCACACGGCGGCATCGTGACCGGGATCCTCGATGAGGTGATGTGGTGGACAATTTTTGCTGGAGCTGGGAAGATTTCGGTGACCAGGAAAATGGATACGGAATTTCTGACGCCGGTCCATTGTGCCGTTCCGTACAGGGTGAAAGGAAAGCTTCTCAGTCAGCGCCATGGGAATATGTATGTCTCCGGAACGATAGAAGATAGTCAGGGAAAGGTGGCGGCCAGAGCAAACGGGCTCTTCAGAACCGCAAGGCACACCACAACCGGCGAACTTCTAGCCAAGCTCGACTTCAGCCATGCTTCACCCGAGATGAAGGAGTCGCTCCTTGCTGCGCTTAAAGGGCAGGAAAAAGATAAAGCAGGTTGAGGAAACGGCTGGAGCGAAGGTTGAGGTTGAGCAAGGAACAGAGCTTTTTGTTTTTTCCTTAACCTTAACCTCAACCTTCGCTCTTGTC
>CAWIHO010000088.1:0-41221 GCA_963835605.1 uncultured delta proteobacterium
CTCGTTTAACCAGAAAAGTCGGAAAGCTAAAGAAACCTGAGAAACGTTACCTTCTGGTGTGAGCTCAATTGACGATGAGAATTTTGTGGGCCAGGAGATCGATCTGTTTAATTCTTCCTGGTACGATCTTCTCTTCACCAAAAAGGTTAACCATGCGCAGAGCCCCATTCTCCGGCTTGATACTGATCACATCCTGAAGCAGCAACACCTCCCTATCGTCCTCGATAACATATGCCGTTGTCTGACACATCGATTCCTCCACGTCATGTAAGCCCGGACAGGCTTATCAAAGGCAGGATTATGGCCCGTGACTTAGCCTATTCTACCAGGAACCAGACCATAAGTATAGCACGAGAACGCAATGTGGTTCTGTGAAAAGGCTAAACGGGGGATAGGGGCCTTAACAGGACATGGGGACTGCTGATCTTATGCGGAACATTGGCCCTGGACCAACCGAAAAAGCTTGGAAAAACAGCATTCTTTGCCATATAATGCTAGGACCATGAAGAAAAGGCAATGGATTACCCTACTCGGGTTCGCAATCAGTCTACTCCTCTTGTATCTTTCTCTCAAGGACATCAGGCTGCATGATATCCTGGAAACGCTGAGACATGCTGACCTCAAGTATGTCTTTCTTCCCCTTCTTTTCATCTTCGGAGCTGCCAGTGGCGCTTCCTACCGATGGGCGCGTGTGTCGGGAACGGATGTGCACTTTCGCGAGACGTTTACCGCGTTAATCATTGGCCTCTTCATCAACAATGTGCTGCCCGCGCGTATCGGCGAGTTGGCCCGCGCTTATGTGCTGTCGAGGAAAAAGGGCTTCACATTTACCTACTCTTTTTCCACCGTTCTGGTTGACCGGTTTTTTGATCTGACCGGCCTTCTGTTGCTCACGTTCTTCTTTTTTCCCAAGCAGCAGTTCCCACCCCGGATATCCCAGGGCATATACCTGATTATCGGGCTGGCGATAGTCTGCATTGTCGGGATCCTGATCTTGAGCAGAGAGCGCTTTGCAAATCACCTATCCTCCAAATTAATGAAGGTGGAGAAGTCCTTTCTTACGAGATTTGCCAAGACGATCCTGGGTATCCAGGAGAATTTAAAACGCATCACGTCGCCGCTGCTCATTCTCCTTTTTGCTGCCATATCTTTCAGTACATGGTTCTGCATGAGTCTTGCGCTCTACGCCGTGATCCTTGCCCTTAATATTTCCGTGCCCTTCGTCTGTATACCCTTTGTCTGCGCATTGCTCAACATGGGCATCACCATCCCTTCCTCACCGGGATACATCGGCCTCTACCAATTCCTGCTGGTCTATCTCCTTTCACTTTTTGGCGTCCCGAAATACGAAGCGTTTGCCGTCTCCTTGCTCTATCATGCTTCATGGTACATCCCGTACACTATAATCGGATTCCTCCTGTTGCTGCGGGAGCATCTGAAAATCCGCGATATACGGCGGCTCAACGAGCCGGCGGCAGATTAGGGTCCTTTTTCTCTTCCTTGAGAGTGCGAGGCCCTTCAAGCAGATCCTTCAGACGGAGGGCTTTCGCCATCAAATCTTCTGAGTGTGCCCGCGTCTCCTTGTTCATGGTATAGCTGTGCAAGGCCCACAAGGATGTTCACCCGCAAAGGATAGCAGTGGCGCATACTTCTTCAGGAACGCGTTGCTCGCTTCGAGTATCTCAATGGCCTCTTTGCCCCGCCCCTGTCCCGCATAAAACCGCGCCAGTCGCGAGGCGGTATTCCTGGTGATAAGGATACTTCTCGATGACTTCAGAAAGATAGGACTGCGCCTTGTCCGGCCTGCCAGTTGAGGCGTAAAAGCCTGCAATATTCGTGTAGAGGGGCCCATCCAGGCTGTTCAGGGCGAGGGCTTTTAGATAGTTCTTTTCAGCAATCTTGAGGAGATTATTATCCTTCACGCTGGATAAGAAATAGACATCAGTCAGCACGTGCGCGGTATCGGCAGGAAGCGACGACACCGAATATCCAAAATAGGTTGACGCAAAGAGGTATTTGAGTGCCTTATGCAGGTCCCGCTCCTGAATGGCAGCATCCGCTCTCCCGAGAAGGATGAGTCCCACTACGGGAAATAGATGCACCAGGATGAAATAAAGAGCCAGCAACGCAGGAATAGTTCTTGCTGGCCTGCCCCTGATGCGCAGAAGGTTTGGCGCGCGGCGATTTTCCCCGCATTACGGCCGCGCACAGGAGGTAGAAGAGCACCTGAAATGGAGGAGGAGGAAAATTATACTCCACGACATTATGGAAAAGGAAGGATAAGAGGGCAACTTTCAGAAGAAACGAAGGGTAAAGTCGGGCCCTTAATGACAAGTATCAGGAAGGACAAAAAGAGCCTGAGGCCCACGATGCCCAGTTCAGCCAGGATATTCAAATAGAGACTATGGGCGTGCATGGGGGATAACGACGTATGGGTTGGAGACGGTGCTCATCACCGCGTGGAATGAATTGAGACCGTGACCAAGAAGGGGGGCTTGGCGTATAACCTGAAACGTGACTTTGAAGAAGATATGCTCTTTGGATTATTCCGGTGGGCTGTTTCTCCAGCATACCAACTGCGTCTTTCACTATGAGCGCATCCTTCGCTCGTGAAAAAAGCAGAAAAGAGCAGAACCCCACAACGAATACAAGCAGCAACGCTTTCAAGCAGCGCCCAATTCCTGCCCCGATAAAAGAAGACCCCCATTGCCACGAAGGCCAGGATCATCGTGGTAACTCCCGTCCGTGACGCGGATATGAAATTGGCAAACACGAGAAGAGCTGACGCAACCAGATAAACCTTCTCCCGATACTTTGAATAGAGGTACAGAGAGACAGGCACCAAGGGCGTGAGAAAACCCGAAAATGGATTCGGGTTGTAAAACAAGCCCTCCGGCAGGATATTCACCTGCCGAAGGGCCTCGCACAGACCGACAATGCAGCCGCCAAGCTACGATGGTCTTCAGTAATGGAGGTCCCAACCTGAGGAGTTCCTCAAGGTGACATAAAAGAAAGAGCCTGCCACGAGAGAGCCTGAAAAGAGGATGGCTCCCCACTTGTCACCGGCATACAGCACGGAAGCCACTCCACAGCAAGCAAAGAGCAGACTCAAGATTTCATCTTTTCGGAGTTGGATGTCAGGCCCGACTCTAAGGAAAAGAAGGACGGTCAATAAGAAAAAAGAACGTGATACCCCAATGAGGACTTAGATACCCCCCCAGCAACGAGGTAAATAGTACGACCAGCATGAGCATGAACTTCTTCATTTCCGCCCTTTCACAATGAGAAGGAAGGAGAGAATGAAGCCGATTACGGTGACCACGAGGCCGGCATAAAACGAGGTCGGTACATACCGGAACAAAACAGTATGTTCGCCGGGCGGCACCTTCACCGCCCGAAAAGCCAGGTTTGCTCTAAAGATTTCTGTTCTTTGACCGTCCACATATGCCCTCCATCCCGGGTAAAACGCGTCGGCTACATAAAGGAATGCGCCCTGCTCGGTCCTGCATTTTAGGACGACGTTATTTGGCTCATATTTGACCAGCTCTACCTTAGCCTTGCGTGGAGATGGGGGCATGGGGCTGCGCTTCTTTACTCAAGACAATCATCTCTTGCCTCAAATCTATTTTCCGATCCGCCAGAGCTTCTATCATGCTCTTTTCATCCGGCACACTGCGGATCCTCGAAAAGAGCAGGAAGCGACCGGGGTAGTCATCATATTCATAGAGATAGAGAGGCACGTCACCTATGTTCATACTCCTCAGCAGTGTAAAATGGGCCTCGTCCAGTTTCACGATGCTGACCACGTAACGTATGCCCGCAATGTCAAAAAATCGCTCCGCCTCTTTTATGGAGGAAAGAATCTTCATCCAGTTTATAAACAGGTCATACTGGGCTCATCCTGAGAACTTCGGTCCCTTCGACGGCATAAAGGCCTGACAAAGGGGCGTAAGCGGCACTCATGGCAGCTTTATCTTTGGGAAACCGGTCATATCGTCTTATGTGTCTTCGGAGTACAGGAAATATCTGTCCGACTTTCCCCTTTCAACAATCGCACTCAGAAATTCATGAGGTTGTATATAGAGTTCCCACGGAATACTGGTATAAAATCCGTAAGTTGGCGAGAAAGAGATCCAGCACGAGAATGGCTACCATGAAAACCATTATCAGCCTCTTCCGGGTGACTCGCCGGTAGACAAGCAACAGAATACAGAACAAGAAAGCGAAAAAACAGAATCTGCGAATGTCATGGATATTCACGCTCTATGAGGTTATAAGCCTCCGGCTTGAAGCCGATACTGTCGAAGAGCCTCACCACGCGTTCCCTGAAAAGTACCGTGTAGGCCCAGGCCAAAGCGAAAAGGAAGCCAAGATAGAAGAAAACATGGATGGCCCCGTGGATGCGCCTGTTTCGTTCCGCGACTCCCTGACGAAACTTGTCAAGGCCGAGCCCCGACGTAACAGAGATGATGAAAAAAAACAGGAAGAGAAACTTGACCGGGTACCGCACGCTGCTGAACGGCGGAATCCTGTACAGCAATTTGTAAACAGGAGTGTTACCGCCCAAGCAAAAATAAGCGAAATGACCATCAGAAGCGCGAACAGCCAGCGTCTTCGGCCGGCCGTCAAAAAATAGAATGTCGAAAGGCAAAACGGCACGATACCAAGATAGATCGTCTTCAGCCATGACTGATTCTGCCAGTATTTCTGGTCGTTCATCATGTTCCCGAACGGGTCGGGTATGAAAAATTGAATGAAGTCCCGCCAGGCCATGGACCAGACGCTCGACTCGAAGTATGTGAGTCCGCCCTGGCGTATGCTCTGAGCCTTCAGCTCGTAAAAAGGGAGCAGCTGCACAGCTGAGAGCAACAGGAAAAGTGAGAAGATGATGACGAAGGAGCGCATCCGGGTGTAAAAACCAACGTGTTCACCAACAAAAGAGGGCAGAAAGAATGTGACAATAAAGAGCGCCAGCACGCTCATCATGAGAATCTCGGGGGCTCCTGAGAGAAATTGCATGAGAAGAAAAAGGGAAACAAACACGGCATGGCGAATCCGTCCCGTTTCGAAATGTTTGAGAAAGAAAAGAAGGACGAGTGGAAACCAAGCAACAGCAAACAGGTGCGGCAGCAAATTATGGACTGAGAGCAGATAGCCTGACAGCATGAAAATGAGAGCTCCGACAAACGCGCCTTCCTCGGAGGATTTCATATGGGCGAGAAACAGATAGACTGCGATGCCGGCAAGCAGAAAGTGAAGGATGATCAGCCAGTTCCAGACAACAGGGAAAGGGAGAAACAGATAGAAAACGTGAGGGGGATAGAGTACGCCGGGCTGCAATGCCGCGAGGAGCGGTATGCCGCAATACTGGTAGGGATTCCAGAATGGAAAGATCCCGTGTTTAAAAGGTCTACCCATAGGACCTTGGGCGGGAGAAAGAAGGCGGATAGGTCTCTCTCAATAAAAACGAAGCGGCAGGACAGGACGCGGTCAAAATAGATGAGCACGAGGATGAGCAAGATAAAAAAATAGAACGTCCGTACAAAAGGTTTTCTCTCAAATAGCTTCATTATACCCGCAACCCTCAGAGCGAAGATATACAGATATACACTGTCGAATTTTCTCAAGTCTGCAAAAACCAAGCCCTTTACACAATACATCTTCACATATCCTCTTTTCAAGCTGGCGTCCAGACGTCTCGGACTCACGAGCGCAAAGAATCAGAGAAAGGGCAACATGCTCTGGTTTGTATGGCGGATTACAGAACCATCGACAGAAAACGCAAACAGGAAATTCCGTCGGCTTAAGGCGGCCATTTGCCGAAAGGAATGTGGAGCCTCACGGGCTAGCAATGCCGAATGGCAGGCCCTTGAAGCAGATGGTCACAGGATGGGGATTGATGGTGGGCGCTGGCAACGGGGGTGCAGCCCTGCGCGTGGAAATAAGTGGGCGGAAGGGGATGTCTCCTGACACCTTCCCTTCCGCCCATGGCTCGCTTGATACGCCGCGCTACTACCACATGGTATAAGTGTCGTTGGCGCATTACCGGTTCCACCGGGGCGCGGTTGCCAATATGATTTGAACATACGTCGTCGGCGGAGTAGCATAGGTTTGAGCCGTGGTGTGCCTCCGGCCATCGTAAACGGTAGGATGAAGCGCCAACGGTTAGAGTCATAACTGTGTTGTTCACACGTGGTGCCCATATTGCCGCCTTTCATCTCCATGCTGGCCAGGATCTCCGGAAAGCTGTAGTTGTCAGTGTTTTGGCTGATGACCCTGTTTCCCCAGAGGACGCTGTTCGCGCCTCTCATGCCTCCGAGCACGCCCTTCACCGTTGCGTTGACTGCATCCTGCCTCATATCAAGGTACCGCGGTATCGCGACGGCAGCCAGGATGCCCAGAATGATGATAATGATGATTAATTCGATCAACGTAAAACCCTTTCTGTTTTTCCTGATGTTCATTCACGCTCCTCCTTCTGGAATAATTTTGTAGTACACCTCCCTGCTTAGTTATCGACACATGCTCTTGATTACTTTAGGGTCTTGCCTTTCTTCGCCCTTCCAAGCCAGGTGATCTTGCGACCTCTTATGCCTCCATCACCTGCCTTCTGTCAGTGCAAATTTTGTACCATTATCCCCCATTTGGCTCTTGCACCCTTTTCTCACCCCCCCCTGCTTTTCATTGCATCCATCATCCCCCACCAGGGCAAGAAGACCGCAAGCGCTATAAACAGGACCATCCCCCCAAGTACCGTGATGAGAATCGGTTCGATCCAGGATGACAGCCGGGCCAACGAATAGCTCACCTCGCTATCATAGTGCAGCGACACTTCTCTCAGCATTTCCTCCAGCGAACCCGTGTCCTCCCCCGTCGCAATCAAGTGCAGCACGAGAGGCGGAAAAATACCGCTGTCTTTCATGGGCTTGGTAATGCCTTTGCCCTTCTCTATTTTCTGGCTTATTTCAATGACTTTTTTTGCAATAACCAGATTGCCAACGGTCCGGGCCACAATTTCCAATGCCGTGACGATCGGCACGCCGGCACGGATGAGGTTCTCCTGAACGTAGGCAAACCTGCTCATGCAGATCTTGAGAAGAATATGGCCCACTATGGGGAGCTTAAGCATCAGGTGATCTCTCAAGAGCTTCCCCTGCCGGGTCCGCGTATAAATATAGCCGGCTATACAGATACCGATTACGCCTCCAAGGAGATAAACACCAAAAGCCTGGACCAGCTCGTTTAGCCCGAGCAGGATGCGCGTAGGCAGGGGAAGCTTCATCGTCGAGCCCTTGAAGAGGAGAGAAAACTTGGGTATGACGAACGTAACCAGCACGCAAAAGGCTATCGTGATAGCCCCCACAACCATGGCGGGATATCGCATTGCTGACTTGAATGTCTCTCTGGTCTTCATCTGGAATTCGAGAAGCTGCGCAAGCCTTTCTAAAACTTCGTCCAGCACGCCGCCGATTTCACCGGCTTTCACCATACTGACATACAGGTCGGAAAAAACACCTTCGTGCCCGGAGAGGGCGTCGGAAAAACTCTCTCCGCGGTCCAGATCCTGCCAGACCTTCTTGATCACCCTCTTAAGTTTCCGGCTGTTCGTCTGCTCTTCGAGCGCCTTCAACCCCGAAATGAGCGGAACGCCCGCCCTTATGACCGTACGGAGCTGACGCGTGAAGAATATTATGTCATCCAGTTTGACCCTGTCCAATTTTGTCAGGAAGTCTTCGAAGGGAACCCAGGCCCACTCCCTTCTTTTCAGAAACAGCAATGGGAAAAAGGCCCATGCTGTCAAGATGGGCTGACACAGCGCGCTGACTGTCCGCATCCATGGTACCGGCAATTAAAGAACCTCTTTCATCGCGGGCTTTGTATGAAAACATAGCCATAGGTTAGTCCAGTTGCGTAGTGTTGAGGGCTTCTTCCAGTGTTGTCACTCCAAGAAGCGCCTTCTTGATCGCGTCCTCGCGCATTTCTCTCATGCCCATCTCCATCGCCTTCTTTTTTATCACTTCAGTCGACACTTTGTCCACAACCAGTTCCCGCACTTCATCTTCCATAACGAGCAATTCGAACACACCCGTACGCCCCTTGAACCCCGTATTCCGACAAACGGGGCATCCTCTGCCCCTGTAAAGCGGGACGCTTTCGTGCACGTCTATGCTCTCGAGCACCGCCGGTGGCGGCATATATGCTTCTTTGCAATCCTCACAGATTTTCCGCAGCAAACGCTGTCCCATGACACACGAGACAGAGGATGCCACAAGGAACGGTTCGATACCCATCTCAACGAGACGAGTTAACGCACCGCCTGCATCATTCGTATGGAACGTAGAGAGAACAATATGGCCCGTCAGGGCCGCATGGATAGCTATGGTTGCCGTTTCCTTGTCCCTGATCTCGCCAACCATGATGATGTCCGGGTCCTGGCGGAGCATCGACCTCAGACCCGACTCGAAGGTGAGGCCGGCCTTCACGTTGACCTGTGCCTGCGCGACATAATCGACCGTGTATTCCACCGGGTCTTCAATGGTGATGATATTCTTCTCGATCGAATGGATGTGGTTCAGGATCGCGTAAAGCGTTGTCGTTTTACCACTGCCGGTCGGACCAGTGGAAAGCACAAAACCGTACGCTCTCTTCAAGACCGTTTTCAGTCTCTCCTCATCATCGACCAAAAGGCCCAATTTGTCAACGCCGTACAAAGCCGCGCTTTTGTCAAGAAGTCTCAGCACGGCCTTTTCTCCCCACATGGTGGGGTACGTGGAGACCCTGACTCCCACCTCTTTTGTTATGTCGAATCTTCCATCCTGTGGGATTCTCGTTTTTGCGATGTCCATCCCTGACATGATCTTCACCCTTGAGATGATAGGGAGAAGCATTTTCCTCTGTGGTGCCTGCATTTCACGAAGCCGCCCGTCCACACGCATGCGGATCCTCATGACATCCTCTGCCGGCTCGATATGGATATCGCTTGCGTTGTCGGCCAGTGCCTGAGCAAGGAGGCTGTTGACAAACTTTATGACGGGTTCATCCTCAGCAATCTCCACGGGAGGCCTCTCCTCCTCTTCTTCTTCCTCCTCTCCGGCAAGGGCTTCCTTCTCTTTGATGCTATCAAGGGTCTCCTCAACGAGACTCTTGATCCCGTAGTAGCGCTCCAAAGCCCACTTCATCTCGCTCCTGGTCACTATGCAGGGCGAGACCTCCATGCGCAGGAACCTTGCTACTTCATCCAGTGCGTTAATGTCGAGCGGATCGACCATGGCGAGGCGCAGCACGCTGAAATTCCGTTCAAAAGGAATCACCATATGGCTCTTGGCTATGTTTTCCGGAATCAATCTGACCAGCTCTTCCGAAAGGTTTGCATCAAAGAGATTCACGATCGGGATACCGAGCTGTTTGCTTACGGTCTCCATGATCTCCTTTTCCGAAAGAAGCCCCATCCTGATAAGCACGTTCCCCAGCTTCTCACCGTATTTCCGCTGTTCAGCAAGGGCCTTGTGCAGATCTTCCTCCTTTAACTTCCTGGCATCGACAAGAATTTCACCCAATCGTTTTTTCACTAGTGATGGCATGGGGCTATGTCAAACTCCCTTCTCTCGGTTGTTTTATATACTCGACTATGCTTGCAGTCATGAGCGCATCATCCCACCGAATCAGTTTCTGCTGCAGTAACTTATTCAGCCTCTGTTCCATCGTATGCATGCCGTATTCACTTCCCAGTTCGATCGCTGAGTAAAGCTGGTACGTTTTCCCTTCTCTTATCAGATTCCGAATAGCAGCGGTGACTACCATCACTTCGGTAACGGGTATCCTCCCTTTGACATCCACCCTCTTGAGCAGCCTCTGGGTCATTACCGCCTGTAAAGTCGTAGCCAGCTGGGAGCGCACCTGTGACTGTTGGTAAGGAGGAAAGACATCTAGGATTCTATCGATGGTCTGCGCGGCAGATGTTGTATGAAGCGTCGAGAAGACGAGATGACCCGTTTCAGCGGCGGTGATGGCTGCCTGCATGGTTTCGTAGTCCCTCATTTCACCAATCAGTATGACATCCGGGTCCTGCCTCAGCACATGTCGTAACGCATTGCTGAACGAGAGCGTATCATCGCCCACTTCTCTCTGGGAGATAATGCTCTTCTTGGGCACGTAGACGTACTCGATCGGGTCTTCGATCGTGACCACATGCACGGACCTGAGTTCATTAATACGGTCAATCATAGCAGCCAGGGTAGTTGACTTCCCGCTCCCCGTCGGGCCTGTCACCAGGACGAGCCCATTTGGTTTTTTCACCAGATCTCTGAGCACTTCCGGAAGGTTCAGGTCCTCCAGTTTCGGTATTGTGGCGACGAGGTGACGGATGGAAAAAGCCATCGAATCCCGCTGGTAATACGCATTTACGCGGAGACGTGCCTTCCCCCTGATCTCATGGGCAAAATCAAGCTCCTTCTCCTTCAGCAACCGGTCTTTCTTGGCCTGGTCCTGAACTATTTCATCGAAGTAACTCTCAATATCGCCGTCTGTAAGCGGCTCCTTTATCAGAAAGCTCAGGTCTCCGTCGATCCGTATCGTCGGCGGTACCCCCCGGATGAGATGCAGGTCCGAAGCTTTTTTTTCTACAACAATATCGAGCATCTCTCTCAGTAACATGCACTCCTCATACGAACCGTATGCCGCTAAAGACAGCTTCCTTCACTTCGTAGTCAAAGAGCAACATGAAATACCTGACAACCCGCCCCTGATACATCCTTGGTATGGGCAGGGTCAACGTGTGCCAATTTCCGTCGGCAATCAGGTGAACCGCTCTTTGGGGGATCTCCAGGATCTCCTTTGAACTTTCGGCGATCCTCAGCTTGAAGTCATACCAGGCCCGATCTTCTTTTGTCCTGACGATCTTGTAAGAAAAACTGAAGAGCGAAGTCAAGGAAAAAGCCGGTTTCTTGCCATTCAGGATAGTGTAGTCAGCAATGAAATGGACATGTTCGCCTGCCCCGCCTTCGTCTCTGAACAAAAGGCCCGTGGGCGAGTCGATCAAACGACCCGAGGCATTGAAAAAACGGAGGTCTGCACCCGCATACTGGGAGTGGTAGACAACCTTCTCTTGCTGCAGATCAAGAAAGCCGCCACTCGTAAAGACCTCTTGAGCATTCGGCAACTCCTCTGTCAGCATATCGAGGAACCTCTTATCCTGCGACGAATACGTAATCACCTGCTGAATATCTATTAATTCGTTCCGGTAGAGCTCCAGCAGCGCCCTGTCCATGGTCACCATGCCCTGCCGGCCGGAACTTTCGATGATCGTATAGATCTCATGGGGCTTGTCCGCCCTGATGAGATTACGGATGGCCGAATTCACCTTCATGACTTCACAGGCAGGGATGAGACCCCTCCCATCTTGACGGGCCAACAGCCTGAGGCTTACGACGCCCCTGAGCACCTGCGCAACCTGAGTCTTCACCTGGTTCCCCTGCTCTTTCGAAGAGAGGTCGTAAATCCTTTCGAGCGTCTGAACAACGTTTGACGTGTGCATCGAACAGAGCACCAGATGTCCTGTCTCAGCCATCTCCAGCACAACGCGCAGAGACTCAGCATCCCGTACCTCTTCCACCAGGATCACGTCAGGGTCTTCCCTGAGGGACCGCCTTAACGCCTCGTCGAAGGAGATCGTATCCCTGCCCACCTCCCTCTGGCTGATAATCGACTGATGCGGCCTGAAGAGATACTCGATAGGGTCTTCAATGGTGATGATGTGGCAGCTTCTCTCCCGGCTGATTATATCTATTAATGCGGCAAGGGTTGTGGACTTCCCATTTCCCGTTGGTCCGGTAACGAGGATGAGCCCATCCCGGAGCCTGGTGAATTCCTTGAGTACGACAGGCAGGTTGAGAAGTTCGAAGCGCGGGACTTCCGGCGGTATGAGCCTCATAACCAGGGCCGTCTGTCCCATGTTGGAGAAGGCCGAGACTCTGAGCCGTCCCACCTTTTCCAGGCCGTAACTATAATCTATCTCCCTCTGTTCGTTAAATCGTTCAAGCTGCCAGCTCGATGCTGTTCTCTTAAAGATCTCCTCTATATCCTGCTCTTCCAGGTCGTACTCTGCCAGTCTCGACAGTTTGCCCGTGTTTCCAAGAGGAGGAAAGCCGGCAAAAAAGAAGACGCTCTTGGCACCCTGCTCGATACCTTTTTCAACGGCCTGTAGCAGATTTACTCTCCTCAAGAAATGTTAACCTCTCTATGACCTTTCTTCGATCCTCTTTTGGTGACGACACCTGCAGGTAATACCTGTAGTACTTAGCGGCTTCTTCATACTGGCCGAGCTCATCCTTGATCAGGGCTGCCGAGAGGTAAAGTTGCTCTTCTCGAAGCCCTCTTCTCAAGGGGACATCAATGACCCTGCCTGCTTCTTCGAGCCTTTTTTCCGAGCGCAGCAATGCTGCAAGGTTCAGATACGGTTCAACCCCCGCCGGGGCCACTTCGATGGCCTTCCTGAAGTATTCCTCGGCAATCTTCTTATCCCCGTCCCGCATCGCTATGATACCCAGATTGTTATACGCCTTTGCATAGTCCTTGCGGTATTCAAGGATTCTCCTGAAATAGAAACCTGCTTCCTTTGTATTGCCTTCGCTCATCGCCAGGACACCCATGTTGTTCAGGGCCTCGATATTGTTCGGTTCGTCGGCGAGCACTGCCAGGTAGAGCTTTTTCGCTTGTTCGGTACCGCCCTGCTCAGCGGCCAGAACGGCATTATTGTAATTCGTCATAATACGGTCGTTGGTCATCCTCTTCACAACAACGGCCGAATCCGGGCTCGGAGCAACCGGTGTCGCTTTCGTCTCTGCAACCTTTTCCGGCGCCGGCGCAGGCTTCTGAGGCTCGGCCTGCGGCTCTTTCCTCGGGCTCTCTCTTGGTCAGGCGCATTCACGACCCGGAGCTTTCCCCCCGACCTCTTTCTCCGGTTCGTGGTCGCTCTGTCACCTCAGCTCTTCGCGGCTCCTGCGGCGGCGTCACGGCGAACTTCGGGAACTCCTTCTTTGCCGGGCGCTTCCGGAGGCTTTGCGGCCGGCGCCTCGGGGACCATCTTGGGCGGGACGATGGGCGGCGGTATGGGAACTTCCTTTTGCTGGGCCACCTGAGGAACGCTCGGGGCCTTCATTCTGTAGAGGTTCGGCAGGAAAAAGAAAAAAAGTATTGCGCAGGCAAGGGTGCCGACTATAACGTAAAAAATCCATCGGGTCCTCTTTGGAGGGCCTTCGTCACCGCCACCATTACGATAGGCCGGCTTTTTTCTCTCGTCTTGCGCTTTTTTCAGAGCATCAAGGATCACGCTCATACGGGGTCCTTTGCATAAACGACTTTCGGCGTGAGGAAAATCACCAGTTCAGTTCGATCCGTTGTCTCTCGTCCAAGCTCCTGAACGGCCATCCTAGAAGCGGCACACTGCTGATGCCCGGGACTGCGTTAGTTTGTTCGTTCGTCTGCTCTTAGATGAGACCCCCGATGACGACCATTTCGCCCTCTTTCACTCTCACGGACGTATCGACCTCCCGTACGTTGAGGATAGGCACGGTGTTGCCGGTTGACTTGTCAATGGTGACGTGGCCCGTATCCTGCGTCAGCATCGGGTGTATATTCATGACAATATTTCCCTGATCATCTACATAGGGCACCACGTCGAGTATCAACCCGATAGTAATATATCTTATGGTTGATGAGACGGTCGGAACACCTCCCACACTGACCGTGCTGGTCGATTCGAAGACAGCCTGGTCCGTGGCGACCTTTATCACCGCCCTCTGGTTGTTCAACGTGCTTATCTTGGGGTTGGACAAGACGTTTACTTTGCCCTGCTGTTTCAAGAGGTCGAGAAAGGTCGGGTCGAGGCCTTGCCGCATCGGTCCCGACGAGATGACTGGCCGCCACAACGAGCCGGCTGAAGTTTGCCCCCGTTGCCTGGCTGGCCAAAGGATCAATGAATTGCTGCCGGTAATTGAACCCTAACACCAATCAACTGTGCATTGATGAAGGTGCCAGTTTACACCCTCCCGATTCTGACCGGTCAGCTCCACTTCAACGACCCTGGCCTCTATCATGACCTGCCTCTGAACAGACTCGTCCAGGGAGCGGAAGAACGACGGCAATCTGTTTCAGGTTCTTGGGGTAATCGGTGACTGAAACGAGGCCGGCCTGCTTGTTAAGGGTCAGCCTGCCGTCAGGGGAGAGCATGTTCTTGAGCGTATCCTGGAATCCCAGCCAGGCGTCCATGTCCGTGCTGGTTCTCATGTTGACGCCGACAACGAATTGGCCTGATCGTTGAGTCCCCGACGAACCGGTGATTATACTATCTGTCAGTTTCGAAAATGCCGCGTAATTGAGCTGAAAAACCTTCGTCTCCAGCTTCGGCTTCGAAACATAGATCGTATTGTCATCGATCTTGTACACATAGTTGAGCGGCTCGAGAATATAATCAAGGGCCTTACTCAGGGTCACATTCTTGAGATCGACCGTGGATGTGCCCTTCACATCAGGCTCCACGACAACGTTGTAGTTGGACTGCTTCGCGATACCCCGCAACACATCCTTCAGGTCGGCCTCGCGCAGAGAAAAAGAAAAAAGTTCTTTGGGCCCTTCCATCCCGATTTTCTTTTCCTTCTCCACCTGGGGAATCAGGGGGCTGGGAATATCAACCGGCTTGACGAGCTTTGGCGACTCCTTGGGCGGCTCAACGTGCGCGCACGCAAAGCAGAACAAACATGTCGCAACGACAATACCAATCCTGGCCATTGTGTCTCCTCCGTGAGTAAACATCAATCTTCTATCCCTATCGAGGTTCCTGCATCGTTATCACTCGTTTGGATCCGTCCTGGATGAGCGTCACCGTCTCTTTTCCGATCTCGACTACACGTTCTCCCGCAACAACGTCACCCTTCCCCACCACCTCGTTATCTATGATGGCCACTCTTCCCCTCGCCCCTTCCATGATAGCGAGAAGCTTTAACGGCACTCGCTCTTTTTCAGCCTTCTTCTTCTCAGCCATCAGAAACGAGGGAAGCGTAAATGGATCCCTCTCCCATTGCACGGTCTCCTGGACCGCTTGAACGCGCGCCTCTTTGGCCCGGACCTCCGCCGGGGGAGCCATGATCTTCGGAGGTTCAAGAGACGCGGCCATCGACTCCATCTTCTTCTTTCCGCCTGAAAAAAGACTGCATAAAGAGCAAGAGAGACAACAACGACAAGGCCTATGAGCATATACTTATTGACTTTCAAGGGCACCCCTCTCTTTCCATGCTTTGAATTCTATCTCGAACTTTCCGGCCAAAAGAGGATACTCCTTCTCATTATATGAAATCGCACCTTTCATGATCCTGCGATACGCCCTTGATGAACTTACCTGCTCAAGGAATTTGCCCATCTCCATGAATCTGCCCTTCAGCCCGACCTCGAATACGGGGTACGTAAGGATCGTCTTGGGTTGCATGTCAAGGGTCTTGAACATGCCGCTGAACTTATCCAGCACAAGCCCGCTTTTCCGCGCGCCCCCCGGCCACCTGGTATATAAAATCGGGGAAGTTATCGAAGAGGGGTATCTGACCCCGGTACTCCTTCAGCGACGCCTTGATGCTCTCTTCTTTTCTCTTCATCTCCGTGAGTGCCCTGATATCAGCTTCCACTTTCTGGGTCTGCTGTTTGACTTCGTTAAGCTCGTTCCGCCTGTTGTTGATCTCCGCCTTCATAGGCATATACCAGACAAAGAACCATAGAGCCGCGACTACTATAGGTACTGCGATCCACACATAGAGGCCTTTAAATCTCATAGGGCACACTCTTCGCGGTGATCAGGAATTCCATGGCGGGTCTCCCCTTCATTTCCTTGACATCCTTACTGATGACCGTCACATTATGCACGACGTTCGATTTTTCAAGATCGATCATGAGCCGCAGGAGCGTTGCCTCCATCGTCTCCGCATCGCCGAATATGAGTCCTTTCAACTGGACGTTGTTCGCGGCTTCCGGGGCCTTTACGTCTTTCGCGTCTTTTGCGGGTGCCGCGGGTGCCGCAGGCGCGGCAGGCGCCGTTTCCGGCCTGCTGAATTCGACTTCCTTTACATAAACATCTTTCGGGATGCGAGAGGCCAGATACTTCAGCAGGATGATAAAAGAAGAATCTCTCCGTTCTATTTCCGCGACGATGGGCCCGAGCTCATTGTAAACAAGCGAAGACCTGATCGGTGCGAGCCGGTCAAGCTGTTCTCTCTTCTGCTGGACCGCGGCCCTTTCCGAATCAACGGCGGATTTCAGCCTGTAGTAGCCGGTCAGCGTGTTAAGCGTCAGAACCACGATAACACAGCCGAGCAGAACGCCGCCAATTCTTGCGTACTTGGTGTATATGCTTCCCTTTCTCTCGCCTTGACTTGCTCCGGAAGCAGGTTAACAAGGATATCTTTCTGAACGGCAAGTGTGTAAGCAGGCAAGAACTGCTCCTCGATCTCGATCGAAGAAGGCAGATGGAGAAGGTCCTCGACAAGAAAGGCCTTAAGTTTCTCCAGAAGATTGGGAATCCGGGCCCCTCTGCCCGCCAGGTAGACCCTCGTGACCGGACGGGAGGGATACTTCTGGGCATACACGTTGAAGGTACGCTGTATCTCGCCCCCGAGCCGCTCCATGGGCACGGCAAGGATATCGCTCGACGTCTCATCAAAGCCCTTCTCCTTCGTATAGTTCTCTGCTTCCTCGTAAGTGAGGCCGAATCCACTGATCAGCACATCGGTAAAACTTTCCGATGCGGTCATTATTTCTCTCACCAGGTGGAGCTTCTTGCCGTCAAAAATGTAGATGCCCGTCTGCCTGCCGCCGATGTCGACGATGGCAACCGAGCCGTCGATCGCCTCCTCCACCACCGGCAGGTAGACAAAGCCGATGTCCGTCAGCAGCACTATGTTCTTGAAGCCGACGTCTTCAAAGAGGCTGATGATCCTGTTGACGTACTCTTTGTGCGCCCCGACAAAGAGCACCTCATCCTTTCTCACGCCGCGCTCGTCGATCTCTCCGAGCATCACGTATTCATGGCGCATATCGTCGAGCGGTATCGATATGATCTTGGACGCGGACCAGTCGAGCACTTCCCGCAGCTCTTCCTTGGGGATCACGGGGATGGTAAAGGTCTTCTTCAGGATCTCCTGGGAGGTGATGCCGATGGCCACTTCGACGTTCGCCCCTTCCCTGCTCTTGATGGAAGAGAGAATGCCTTCCAGGTCCTCCCAGCCTTCCTTATACGGGTACTCGCCGCGCGAGACGACAACGCCCTTCCCCTTCTTCCTGTACCGTACATACTTTACGCTGACGGTCCCTATGTCTATGCCGAGTATGTCCATATCAGCCTCTCACCTCTTCCGAACCCGATCTGCCGTTTCCCTCATTATCGCACAAAACGCTGAGTTCTTTAATACAAAAGTATTAAGCCCTCGACGAGATTTCAGCAATTCCCGTGCCAGTGTGCTGCGGTTTGAGACTCCCCTTGCCGTGCCGAATCAATGTACAGTGAAAATGAAGGTGTTGTTGACCGGGGGCATCGGAGCGTGCGACAGGCTTCTGTTGCCGCCCACCGAGACGAACGTATAGAACGAGAGGTACATCTTCACGGGCACGACAGCGTCAAGATGGCCGATGGTCTCGATAGTCAGCCTGTTGGCATTCACGCTGATCTGGTAGCTGCTTATCGGAGCTGGCTGGCCGCCTGGCCAGCTGCCGACCGGCATGTGGCAGGTCGCGCGGCTTCTGGAAGTGTTACCGCCAGCGAAATTCATGTTACACTGCGAACTGTCAGTGTCGAAGCAGGAGTAATAGCCTGACGTTGCTACGGGATTTCCCGGTGGCCATGTCTGACTGGGGCAGAAATTGTCCGTAACCGGGACGACACACTGGTTTGCCGCACTTGGGTCCGCTGGTTTGCAGCTGGAATCAACGCTGGGGTCGCACGGTGTCACGGGCCGGCACGAGGCGTCATATTGTGTGCTCGAGGAAGTCGTCGTATCTGAGTTCCACGTAAACGGATACCCGCGCGTTCGGGGGATTGCTTGTCCCGTCCCACACGCCCATGCCGGTCAGCGGGGCCTGCGCGGGCACGGTCGGCGCGCCCACCGTCGGGAAGACAAAATAACCGTTACTATGGCCATGCCCATCATTCGGGACGACACAATCAACGAGGTAGGGCCAGCAGGACGGGGTTCTGAAACATTGTATCCGTAGGCAGGAGCCAGCAATGCGAACCGCCCTGGGTGAACTTTGAGGGACAGTAGGGCGAATAGATGCCCTCTACGGCAGGCCCGGTAATGCCACACGTGGCGTCCCATGCCCACCAGACATTAAGGGGACTGGCCCGTCTGCGGGGTCGGCACGCCGTTGACGACGGGCAGACTGACTGAGTTGTCTGTGAATCCTATCCTTGAAAGGGTCACCGGCTTCGTCGCTGCCACGATGCCCATGGGTGGGTATATGGAAGCCTCTATCATCATGGTGTAGTTGCTCGCATTGGTGGTGTACGGGTTGCAATAGGTTATCTGGATCCGGTCACCGGAATAGGGGCCGGGGTACGGGTCGGCAGGGCAGGAGTAAGTAGCTGGTGCCATTATAGCATGTTGGTCGGCCGGCACAACCGGCGCCGTAACACTGATCTCGTTACCTGAGCGCTCACGATGTATACGGAGCCGCCCTGGTTTCCCAGATAAGAGCCGAAGTTCGAAAGTATACCTCCTCGTGTCGCAGTTCCGATAGGTAGCTTTGGAGTAAAGCATGTCCGGGCAGCCTGGCACGTATTTCAGGGAGAACGTGACGTTGCCGGAGGTGAAGGTCTTGTAGTACCGTGGGTATGGGGTATATAGAGGCTACGGCTGCAGGGAGAAACTAGTTGGAGCTGTCGGGTCCGCATTGTTATCCTTAGCGTACCGTATTGCAAACTCCACTCCCGCGTTGGCGAGCGCATAAGCCTGATACGACTGCACCTGGTACGGATAGCTCTCGTACCTCGCGCGAAGCAGGGTCACGATACCTATGGCTACACCGGCAAAAACGGTGATGGCAATGATAAGGAGCAGGAGAGAAACACCCCGTTGGCTATTTAATCTCATCGTAATAGCCCAAGTTGAAATCCCTGTCTGACCCTTCCCCCGATGCGGGGACCACTGGCCAGGACGACCCTGGATTGTACGCAAAGTAGTTCCTCGGGGTGACACGACCGACCAGCGTCACGGTCTGACTGGTCGCGGTCTGATCGCTTCTCAACTGAAGCTTGATCCCGTAACTGTCGCTGATGGGTCCCGGATTGCCGCAGGTGGTGTTGCCGGGATAACACGTAACCTGGAATCCTGAGCTCGTAACGTTCCTGCTCATGAGGTCGCGTTGGCCCCCGTGGGGGCACCAGACTGGCACTGGTTGGCGGCGCCTTGGGAAGTATTCGGTACCCTGTAAGGATACGTCCTGCTACCGCTCGTGTACGTGCAGTACTGCACCCACGGGAGCGCTTGCGCAGGTATATGGGCACCCGGGGCAACCCCGTTCACCCATCCCGTCGTAGGCGTCGCGTGAGTGAGCTCGAAGTTGATGTAATTCGTGCCGGGAGTGTCCACGGCTCCGGCGTCGCGCAATTCTCTCGTCATTCTCTCCAGGACTGCCGACGCCTCGGCGTAAATGTAGCCCCCTTTCGTAGCTCGCGTAAAGATTGGAGTACTGCCAGATCACCGAAAAGGTAAATGCGCCCAGGATGCAGAGCACAATCACCGTTAGAGCCAGCTCGATAAGGGTGAACCCTTTACTCATATCCTGTAGTCTCCCGCTAGTATCTCGCCGTTACGGCGCTGGAAGCTCGATAGGTCACGCCCCGGGGGCCGATTACCGTCAGGTCGATCTGCTTGTAATTCGTGACATTCGACGTCGTGGTCAGCGAAGTCCCGTATAGCCCACGCAGTGATTACCGGGTCATTACAATCAAGGTAGTTAATCGCCCACTGCCACTGGTAACCGGCGTACTCAGTGGTAGGATAAGCAGTATCCGTCGGTAACATTCGAAGTGCCGCGTTTGCCACATTCATGCGTCGTATCAGTGAACCGGTACGCCATCAGCTCTTCCATCTTTCTCTCTGCAACGAAGCGGGCCTTGATATAAGATGTCGGGGTCATCATATCCTTTATCACCGGCTGCGTGGTGAGATAGAAAATGGGTATGACCAGCGCAGCGAGTACGATGAATATGACCGTTTCCATAAGCGAGAAGCCTTTGCACCTCATCAATATGCCTCCACCACATTACCGGAAGTGGCGTAAATCTGGATGCTGTACGTGGAGCCCCCGGACTTGAGCGTGAGAGTGCCGTTGGCAGTGGTATTGTATTCCCCCAGAGAATTGAAGGTGACCGTCAAAGGACTGTTTATGCTTAAGGTCACCCCGGAAGGAAGGCTCTTTACCTGCCCACCAAGATAGTACGTCGTTTCCCCGGCCGGAAATAGCACGGTGTTGGTATAACTTGCGCCGGTGTAAGCCATAGTGGCCATGGTGCGGCACTGGAGAAACCGCAGATCACCAGCCACCTGATCCATCGCCATCCTGAGGTTGTAGCCGGAGGTCAACCACCCGGACTTCATGCCTGCAATTGCCGCAAGTATGCCGACCATGATGATTATCACGATCAGCTCGGTCAGGGTGAAGCCCGCGCATGAACGGAGGCGGCCGACGCCCGCGCCACAGGACCGGTCCTTTTACATGCCCTGCTACCGTGCTGTTAGGTGTCCTGTCAAGTGTTCTGCTGAAACATCCTGCCGCATGTCCTCCCACATGCTACGATGTTTGCACTGCTTTGATGCTGCCTAAAGCTTCTCCCCTTTGTTATCGGTCAAAATCGTGAGCACTTTAGCACCAATAAGACCGTTTTCCTTCTTTTTCTCAACCTTTGCCTTAGTCTACCTCTACCTTGCTTTGTTCTACCTGTACTTCTCCCTCTACCGGAACAGATTATACTTGATAATCGTGAAGAGGGCCTTTATCCCGTCCTTCCAGGTGATCTTCTTTCCCTCCGTGTAGCTTCTCCCGTGATAGGAGACAGGGACTTCGTAGATCCTGTATCCCTTCCTGGCCACCTTTGCCGTGATCTCCGGCTCAAATCCGAACCTGTTCGACTCTATGGTGATCTCTTCAAATACGCGCCTCGCAAAGACCTTGTAGCCCGTTTCCATGTCGGAAAGGTTCAGGTCGCTGAACATATTTGAGAGCAGCGTCACAATCTTGTTCCCCACGTAGTGCCTGAAGTAAAACACCCTGTGGGGCCCTCCCAGAAACCGTGAACCATAGACAACATCAGCGTTGCCCGCAAGGATCGGCTCCAGCAGCCTCGGATAATCCTTCGGATCATACTCCAGGTCAGCATCCTGAATGATGATGATGTCTCCTGAAGCAATCTTTATACCACTCCTGACCGCTGCGCCCTTGCCCGCGTTCTTCTCGTGGAAGACAACCCTGATGCTGCCATCGTTGAGCGATTCCAGATAGCTCCTCGTGCCATCGACCGAAGCGTCATCCACGACAATGATCTCTTTGTCGTACGGCGTCTCTTTCACCCTCCGCAGCACCTCGGGCAG
Organism: uncultured delta proteobacterium; assembly: GCA_963835605.1. Taxonomy (GTDB): domain Bacteria; phylum Desulfobacterota; class Syntrophorhabdia; order Syntrophorhabdales; family WCHB1-27; genus JADGQN01. Next base: position 21,624 of record CAWIHO010000088.1, read on the forward strand.
AAAACGCTCTTCATTATAGGCCGGTATCACTATAGACAGAAGCATTAGGAACGTTATACTAGAATGTATCCTGTCCGTCAATAAATTTTGCCGTAGAACATCCTACTTTCCGTGACGACCCTCAAGTAACCTCAGGTCTGCGCGCATGCATGCCGCTGCAAGAACCTTCACTCACTCGACATCTGCCCTATCTCGTGCCGTGCGGATTATCCCTGCATGCAGAGGCTTCCGTCTCGATCAGCTTTTTCATCGCGCCTTCTGACCGGTCGATAGCCTTTTTGTAGAACGGTATGGCTTCCGCGCACGCGCCAAGCCGCGAAAGGAGATCAGCCTTGAGCTTGTAACCGAGATGCGACTCCGGATAGGTCCGCACGATCGATTCGGCATAGGGCATCGCATCCCGGTACCGACCCTGGCGCTGATAGATCGTGGCGATGGCTGCATTAACGAGGGCGCCATCAGGATATATCTCTGAGAGTCTCAGCAGCTCCTCCAGGACGACGCGGTCATCGCGGGCCACTGCCGGGGACCGGCTCCGCTATAAAGGGAAAAAGGGTCGATGGCTCTTGATCTCGTACTGTTCGGCCAGGGCCGGCTCTTGTGACCCATCCACATACAGGACCTCCGCGTCGTCGAAGAATATAAGACGATACTGCGGATGATCTGCGATCAGTGCCCTAAATCCAGCCATTTCGATGGGAGTAGTGATGAAGACGGGCCGGTACCGTGTGATGACCTCCCGCAGCACGCGCTGGTCTGTGTATGCGCCCCGGGCGGTTTCGAAATCTTCCGCCGTGAACAGGAAAGGGACCTGCATATCCATGAATATCTTGCACCCGGGATAGAGCTCCCATTCGAGGTACCCCCCCGTATTCGGATAGTTCAAAATGGAGCCGGTTGCGTTGACCCGTTTCAGAAACAGGCTTACCCCTTCGGGAAGCTCCCGGGCAGATACCGGGTATCTGGGTGGATGAGAGAAAAACGAGTGCATGAAAAAGAAGGGCATGGCCATGAATACCACGCTCAGAACAATGGCCACGAGCTTGAGCGCCTTTGCCCGTGGCGCTGCCGGAATGATCGGTATATAGGCCCTCAGCAGGGGAAGCACGAGAAGCGCATATTCGTTGACAAAACGTTTTGCCTCCGGAAGAAGAGCGAGCCCGCCCAGAAAAAGGATCAGGTGACTTACTCTCATCCTTTTTTTCTTCAGTGCAGCGATGGCTACGAACCCGGCAAGAAGAAAGAGGATGCCGAAGAAAGAGATGAAATCGTAGATGGACAACGGCTTCAGCTCGTAGATGAACGGTGACACCTGCGCGATGCTCTTGAAAGGCACCGCAAGAAGCCTGATGCCATGAGGCGTGCATAATACCGCGGCCGCGGAAAAGACAAGGATACCCGGATACACATACGTTTTGTCACGCGGCGTATCCGTCTCCTTTATTTGCTCCCACACAAACTCCACGAAATAGGCGCCGAGAACCAGGAGCATGACAGGATATTCGACGCCGTGCAGATTCGACCAGAGCGCGGCGAGGGGCGGCAGGAGCCAGCGTCCTCTATACCAATTCGTCTTCAACCGTATACCTTCCGGGTACCCGCTTGCGGGTGTGCTCGTCACTCTCCTCGACGTACCCCTGGGTACGCCCGGGTACCCGCGTGTGGGTGGGGCTCCTCGCTGCCGCCCGGTAGTACCCGGCCGAAGGCTGGGTCGTCCGGTCGAATACAAATTGGTATCAGACACACTGAATTCCAAGACGTATAAGAAGATAACAATCAAGAGGTAGGAGAAAAGATGCGGCCTCACCGGTAAGCTTCTGGGCAAAAACAGGAGCACATAGAAGACAAAGAGAAGCGTGTAGTAAAGGAGGACATCCCGATCCTTTTGATCCTTGTAAAGGTAAAAGAAGAGCATCAAAAGTGTGGCGCATGAAAGCAGCGTTCGAAAGAAAATCAACCCCATGTACCCAAACCATGAGAACAACTGGTAGACAAGGACCTGGAAAAGCCAGTAGTAATTCACCCATAGCCTTTGCGGCGCAATGAAGGAAAAGAAGCTCGTTCTCGCGACGGAACCGGTCTCGAAAAAGTATCTCCCCCCGTTCAGGTGATACCACAAATCGGTATCTGTCCCGGCTATCGGCCAGCTCGCCAAGTGATAAAAACCGGCTGCGAGGACGGAAGAGGCTGAAAAACAGGTAGAGTTTTCTCGGCATTATCTTTGCATTCCATTCAAGTAATGGGCCATACCGAAGTCTCAGAGACATATTTTTCTGATGAAGCCGTGCCACTTCATAACGGCGGTTCCGACACTAAATTATTGCATAAAAACCCCAAACCGTATAATAATACCAGTATGGAAATACCGTATGTGGAGTATTGCGGTCTCACCGAGAAGCCTTTTGGGCTGACACCCGACCCCTCCTTCTACTTCGAATCCGGAAGTTTCAGGGAAGCAACGGACCACCTCAGATTTTTTCTGGACCAGAAGGAAGGTTTCGCACTCATTTACGGGGACGTGGGTCTGGGCAAGACAACGATCTCCCGTATCTTTCTCGAAAACCTGGATAAGAGCTCTTTACCACACAGGGCTGATCCTCAATCCCATCATGGACGAGGCCGAGTTTCTGAGACAGGTCCTCAAAGAGCTTGCAGTACCTGTATATTACTACCAACAGAGAGGAGCTTCTCGAAGATTTGAGAGACTTCCTGCTGGATGAGTATCGCGAGGGTAAGGAGACTGTGCTTATTATCGACGAGGCGCAATTACTCTCGTCTCAACTCTTCGAATTCATCCGGGTTCTCTCCAACTTCGAGACGGACAAACAGAAAATATTGCATATCATCCTTTTCGCTCAACCGGAAATCGTCGAGAGGCTTGGCGAGCCGGCCATGCGCTATTTGGCCCAGAGAATAACGGTCATTTACAGACTCAAGGCTCTCAGCGAGGATGAGATCTTTCTATACATCCACCACAGGCTGCTCAGGGCGGGTTCCAGGGGCTTCGTGCAATTCACGGACGATGCGGTCAAGGAGATTTATCGGACGTCACAAGGGTGCCCTCGCCTGATAAACGTGCTCGGTGATCGCTGCCTGCTCTACCTTTACTCGCACTCAAAACGTATTGTCGACGGGCCGGCAGTGCGGGCTGTGCTCAAAGAAGAGAGCCAGATCCTCATGCGAAAAGAGACCAAAAAATACAGGAAGACCATGTACGCGCATTGCTGGCTGCATCGCTCTTTTCTTGCTGGCGGTCCTGTTCAAGTCGTATTTGGCTCCCATTTACAAGCTGTTCCATCTGTAGGAACAGGTAAAAGCAGAATGCCTTACCTTTTCCCCGTCTTTAGTGCCTCTGGGTTTCTGTCAACAAATCAGCATTAAAGTCATCAAATTGACATAAAATCCTCTCAATGATAGCATTATCGGTGATCTGGTCCCGCTTGCTCCCGAAAAAGTTCTATCTCTATCTTCTAAGGGAGCTGGCATCGCTTTTCTTCCTTTCGTTGTTCATTTTCACGTTCATTCTTGTTGTGAGCAGGCTTGGCCGATTGGCCGACCTCGTGATCAACAAGGGAGTAGATCTCACCGACATTTTGCTTCTTGTGTTCTTACTCGTTTCCCGCTTATCTCACCTTCACCTTCCCCATGGCCTTTCTCCTTTCCATGATCGTCGTGCTGGGAAGGCTCTCCGGTGAAAACGAAATACTTGCGCTCAAGGCAAATGGCATAAATCTTCGAAGCTTGCTCGTGCCGTTTGCGTTCCTGGGGCTCGCGATCTTTGTAATCGGCGTGCTCAATACAACGGTGTTGGTCTCCCACGCCGGTGATGCGTTCAGGGATACCTTGGTGACTATCGCCAAGAAAAGCATCTCGGTCGAGGATAAGGAAGGTACCTTTAACGATTCTATTCCGGACGTCGTCATTTTCATAGAAAAGGTCGACAAAAAGAATCGCGATCTTTCAGGAGTCTTCATATCGGATGACAGGGATGAGGGTGTGAGGCAGACGATCTCAGCTGAAAGAGGTATCGTAAACCTTGATGTCAACACGTTGGACCTTTCCTTTTCACTTAAGAATGGGAGCGTCCACCGGTGGGAAAAAGCGAACGACACATACCGGACGGTGGCCTTCAAGGACTATGTTTTTGCCATGAACCTCTTGAAGGTACTGCCGTACAACCCCGGTCTGAGGCGAAAAGCGCATGAAATGGGCCTCCAGGAATTGGTCGCAAAATACCGTGCAGCAACGGGGCCTGAGAAGTATGAGTACCTGCTCGACCTGTACAAGAAATTCACCATCCCGTTAGCAGCGGCAGCCTTCGTTCTGGTGGGCGTACCTTTGGGCCTCAGGCGCCGGGCCGAGGGGAAGTTCTCGGGAATCGCTTACAGCCTGGTCATATTCCTCTCTTATTACGTCCTCGTTGCGCTGACGGAGAATATTGGCGGGCAATATAACATCTCTCCATTCCTCGTATCGATTACACCCAATATGCTCGTTGCGGGGACCGGTATCTATCTCCTCAAAAACTTGAACACTGAGGAACAGACGCGGCCGGCCGGCCAATGGAAGATTATGCTGGAGTCGCTGATTGAGAAAGTTAAGTAGCTACCTGATAAGAAACGTACTCAAATTCTTGCTGCTATCGGAATTTGCCGGGATAGCCATTTTTGTCATTATCGAATTCTTCGATCACGTGGAGCTGTTCACCCAGACGTTCCGCAACCTTGTTTACGGTATGGCCTATCTCGCGCTTCGTCTCCCGTACTATTTCAATCTCATACTCCCGCTTTGCTTCCTCGTATCCATACTCATCCTCATCATCGTCATGATCAGAGCCAACGAGATTATCCTTATCCGGACCTCGGGCATCAGCACATTTGCCATGATGAAGCCTTTACTCTTCTTGTCTCTGGCACTCGTCGTCTGCTCATTTGTGCTCTCCGAGTGGATAATACCTGTTTCATCTTCTGCGTCCGAGTACATTTACAGGGCAAAGATCAAGCAGGAACAATCCCTGGTTTATTTCAAGAACGACAAAATATGGTTCAAGCGGGAAAATGCGATATGCAACATAGGCTTCTTTGACGCAAAAAGGGATCTCTTGAAGGACGTAACGGTGATCGAACTCTCCGATCAATACTCGATCAGGAAAAGGTATGACATGAAGGATGCCATATGGAAGGATGGAGCATGGGTCTTCCGTGACGTGGTCGAAAGAACGTTTGGACCTGCCGGCGTTACCGGAAAAAAATCTTACCCTACGCTTACAGGGCTGATCGACGAGCCTCCGTCAGTCTTTAAGATCGTGGAGCGCAATCCGGAAGAGATGAGCTATGAGGAACTGAGCCGGTATATAAGCCGTCTCCAGAGGAACGGACACGACATCACAAGGTATCTCGTCGATCTGTATAACAAGGTCGCTTTTCCTTTCATCAACGTAATCATGGTATTTACCGCATTTTCGGTGGGCTTGCGTTACACCAAGACAAAGCAGATTTCAAAAGGGATATTCTGGGGGATCTCCGTCGGGCATGCTTTACTGGTTCTTCCATTCGATCTCACTCTCTCTCGGCTATTCAGAGATATTTCCGCCACTTTTCGCCGCATGGTTTGCGAATCTGTTCTTCTTCTCTCTCGGCACTGTCGGCGTGGTAACGCTGCGGACGTGATGGAGAAGATAGAATTTTTATCGCTGCGCGCGTGGGCTTGCTGCCCGCCATGGCGGACCGCAGGTTGACCGGCTGTGCCGTTCTATCACACAGGCGGTCAAGAAATGAATCATCCACGTCGAAACGATGCGACGTGCGCGGCGCAGTTATCACAGCTTTTATCCGCTCTTATCTGCGATAAAGAGGCATTGTTCAGGAGGTGTGCGATGATTGAACAATTTCAGGTCACATCGGGCGATCACCTGATAACCGGGGTTCTTTCGATGCCTGAAGACTCGGGACCGTTCCCCTGCGCCGTACTGTCGCACGGGCTTGTCAGCTCGAAAGAGAGCTCCAAGTATATATACCTCTCGGAACGCTTCTGCGACGCAGGCATAGCCGCCTGCCGCTTTGACTACCACGGTTGCGGCGAGAGCGGAGGCAACATTGCCGAAACAACGCTTACCATCCGCGTTCGGGACCTCGAATCAGTGCTTGAGCACGTTCTGCGCCATCCGTCCATAGAAAGTGGCAGGATCGGAATCCTTGGAAGCAGCTTCGGAGGCTCTGCGGCGCTGGTAGAGGCCGCAAAAAATCCGAAAGTAAAATGCGTGGCACTTTGGGCAACACCGTATATGTTGGAAGAAAAGAAGGATGAGAGTATCTCTGACATACGCTTTCAGTCCTCGATCTTTGTAGATTTCTCAAAATACGATCTCTTGTCCGAAGCGCGGAAAGTCTCTCATGCTATCGTCATCCATGGGGAACTGGATGAAGTCGTTCCCTGTATCGAGGGGAAGGCCATTTACGAGAATCTGAAACGGCCGAAGAGGCTCATCGTGATCAAGGGAGCCGATCATATCTTTACCGACCTGAGCCATCGTAACAGGGCCGCCGAACTCAGCTTAGCATGGTTCAAACGCTACCTCTGATACCGATTTACCTTCAAGTGTATACCTTCGTTGTCGCTGCGTCGCCCTCCTTGACGTACTTATAGTACATCTGGTCAGGCTGCTCGCTGCCGCTTCGGTCTCCATCTTGAATGTAAATCGGTATAAGACCAGACAAAAACAGGTAAGAGGTAGAGCAGGTTTTCTTTAACCTTAACCTCAACGTTAGCTTTAGTCTTTTACCTGTATCCTTGTGGTGGTTCACAAACTTACTCTTGATGATATCGGCTATGACATGGCTTAATCCTATGCCTAGCGCAAGAGAAAGGGTCATGACGATCCCGCCGAAAATGATGAGAAAAGATATGCTCAGGATGGTGCTGCCCAGCCCCATGTATTCGAAGACAATGCCAAAGGTGATGATGATAAGGAGGATACGCACAGCCTTGGCTATGATATCACCATAACCTATATTGGCGTTCTCGCATCCCACATAGATCACCCTGCTCAGGAACGTACTGAAGATTATGCCCACCACTACGATGATCAAGGAGACGAACACGTGCGGAAGTGCGCTGGAAATCCTCGACACATACTCGCCAAACTGCGGCACTCCGACGAATGTGAGCCCGAAAGAGAAGAACGCGATGATGAGCAGCCAAAATACGATTCTTCCGACGACCTTTGAAGGCGTAGATTTCACGCCTCCACGGGCCAGAAAATGGGAGATTCCAACGTCGGATGCCCACCTGTCGAAACGAAAAAGCATCAAGAGCTTTTCGATAAGCTTTTTCACGAACCAGCTTATGATAAGCCCGGCAATCATCACCAGCACCATGACGATGATACCCCAGAACACTTCCAGAAAATTCTCGTAGAAGTCCCAGAACATCTCGCGGAGAAAGCTCTTCATAGCGAACAGCTTAGTAGATGTGCCGGTTTATGTCAACGGAAAATCGATTCTTTTCTTATTGGATTTTGTGTATACTTTTCACATATGATAGAATTTATAATGTGTATATCGAACATATACACGAAGGAGGGGCTACATGGAAATTGGGAGAGAGATCTTCTGGAACGTCGGCCAGCAGAGCGCGCTGGATCACGTACGCTCTCATGGTGGTGATGTTTATCATCGTCATCTATGGGCTCAAGAAGCGGTATGCCATGTGGAAAATCGGCAAGGCAACGCCCTTCAGCTTCAAGGAGCGCCTGGGGGAAAGGATAGCCTACTTCATAAAGAGCGGCATCTTCCACGGATCGATCCTCAAGCCCAAAGAGGGCTACCCCGGTTTCATGCATCTCTTCATCTTCTGGGGCTTTCTGGTGCTTGCCATCGGAACGGCCCTCGTGGCCCTGGAAGACGACCTGCTGCGACCCATCGCGGGTATCACCTATCTCCACGGCAACTTCTACCTCATTTTCTCTTTCCTGCTTGATGCCGCCGGCCTTGCCGCCATCATCGGGATCGTCATGGCCGCCATCCGCAGGTACCTCTTAAAACCGGAACGGCTGGATAACAAGCCGGATGATGCGCTCGCCCTTACCTGGATCCTCGTTGTCCTGTTGACGGGCTTTTTCGTCGAAGCCGCACAGGATCGCCTATGACTGCACCCGACTACGAGCGGGTCAGCTTCGTCGGCTACTTCCTCTCATCTCTCTTCGCCGGTTCCTCAAAAGAAGGCATCAAGATAACCCATGCCGTGCTCTGGTACACCCACGGGGTCCTCTCCTTCGGCCTCATGGCCTATATCGTCTTCGGCAGGCTCCTGCACATCATCACCTCCTCGCTTAACATGCTCTTCCGGGGGGTGGAGACCACACCGCGCGGTTCGGTCGCTCCTATCGAAGACTTCGAGACCGCGGAGGAGTTCGGCGTCAACCAGATCAACGGGTTCACCTGGAGGCAGATGTTCGACCTCGATGCCTGCACCCGCTGCGGCCGCTGCCAGGACCGGTGCCCTGCCCACTTGAGCGAGAAACCCCTCTCCCCCAAGAAGCTCGTCCAGGACCTGAAAGGGGAATGGGAGCGCTTTGCCAGGGGGGTAAAGAACGAGGAGGGGCTGATCGACACCGTGATCCAGGAGGAGACGCTCTGGTCCTGCACTGCCTGCCTCTCCTGCCAGGTGAACTGCCCGGTCTCGATACCGACGTATGATAAGAACCTGGAGATGCGCCGGTACCTGACCATGACGCTCTCCCGGGTCTCCTCCGAAATGAAGCTCCTCTACAAGAATCTCCAGACGCGGTTCGACCCCTATGGCATGGGTAAGTGACAGCGGCTCGAATGGACCGAGGGCTTGAACATCAAGAAAGCAGGGGAAGAAGAGACGGAGTACCTCTACTGGGTGGGCTGCGTTGCCTCCCTGGATGACAGGAACCGCAAGATAGCGAAGGCCTTCTCCACCATCCTCCGAAGGCGGGTATCTCTTTTGCCGTCCTGGGGCCGGAAGAGAAGTGTTGCGGGGACCCGTTGCGAAGAACGGGGAACGAGTACCAGTACCAGGAGCTTGCGGCCGGAAACGTTGAGCTTCTAAAGGAGCTCAACGTGAAAAAGATCGTGACCGCTTGCCCGCATTGCTTACAACACGCTCAAGAACGACTACCCGCAGCTCGGGGCCACCTTCGAGGTCTTTCATCACACGCAGCTGCTTCCCAGCTGGCCAAAGAAGGGAAAATAAACATCACGCCGTCCCTGGAGGGCGCTACCACCTACCACGACCCCTGCTACCTGGGGAGGGTCAACAGGGTATTCGACGAACCAAGGAGCATCGTAAGCGGCTGGCCAAGGACCGGTTCGTGGAGCTGGGGCGCCATCAGGACGAAGGCTTCTGCTGCGGAGGCGGCGGCGGCAGGATCTGGATGGAAGAGCATCACAAACGGATCAATCACTTGCGGCTGGACGAGGCCATCGCGACTCGGCCAACACCGTTATTACTGCCTGCCCTTACTGCCTCATCATGATGGAGGATGCCATAAAGGACAAAGGGCAATCCGAGTCGATGAAGGCCCTTGACATAGCTGAGGTGGTAGTAAAAAGCTTGTAAGAGCGTAAGAAAAAGTAATAGGTAAAGCCCGTTATAAGAGGATGGAAGCCTTCCATCCTCTTTATGTATCGCGAAAGGGATATTATTCCTGTAGCGCAATGGCCTCAACGGGACATTCTTCCACACACGCCCCACATTCCGTGCAAGCCTCAGCATCAACTTTTGCTGAGTCCTCGACGGTAATGGCATCTACGGGGCAGACTTCGGCACAAGCGCCACATGCAGTGCAGGTTTCCTCGTCAACTTTTGCAGGCATTCTTTTTACCTCCTTGTAGTAGGAATTACCGATACGTATAGATATTGCAAGACTGAAAATGAATGTCAATAGAAAAATACCAAAAACATTTTGGCTTTACAAAAAACATTTTTTTCTTGACACACAGCTTTTTTCCTAGTTAAATGAAAAAAGATCGGGGTCGAATTGTGGGGAAGAGTCTGCGGCTAGTTATTTTTGTTTTTCTTGTGTCCTGTTTTTGGTCCGGTTATGCCCTCTCTGCGGTCACGTACCAGATAAAGAACGGCGATACCCTCCGGAGTGTCTCAAGGAAGTATAAAGTCTCCGTCGACAAGCTTAAAAGCTTGAACGGACTCACCTCCAATAGGCTAAAAATAGGACAGACGCTCGTCGTAGGCTCAGATGCAGGTTCTTCCGCAAGACAGAAGGAAAGAACCAGGAGACCTGTAAATAAGAATCAACGAACCAGAACGACCGCCAGGAGCGAGATAACGGGCGAGTTCATTCAGTATAGGGTGGAGAAGGGAGACACGCCGGAAAGTCTTGCAGAGAAGTTTGATCTTGAGAAAGACGATATCCTCGATCTCAACAATCTGAAAAAGAAACGGTTAACCCCCGGAAGGGTCATCCGGTTGCCAAAACCTGAAGGTGAGGAGAATAATGAGGAGATTGTCGGTCTGACCCCCGAGACGGGCAATAGCTACCCGCTAAAGAAGTGGAGGAGCGAGGATGAGCGCGGTATGCTCGTTAAAGTTGCGAAGAGCTTCGCAGGGGCGCCCTATCGTTACGGCGGAGATTCGGTCAAGGGCCTGGACTGTTCAGCTTTCGTGAAAAAGATTTATGATATTTTTGAGGTGCAGCTCCCGAGAACCGCTCGTGAGCAATATTATGCGGGAGCCAAGAGTAGCCCAGAATGACCTGACCACGGGTGACCTCGTTTTCTTCAGAACGAGGAAGCAAGTGCACATACCCCACACATGTCGGCATTTACATCGGTGATGGCAGATTCATCCACGCGTCATCGTACTGCAGGCAAGGGGTGAGAATAAGCGGTCTCTCAGAAGATTATTATGCCAAGAGATTTATTGGTGCAGTGCGGGTAAAAACACTGCAACCGGAGTCATCAGAGTCAGCCCATACGTCTGCCAAAAGAGCCCAGCAACAGTTAGTAATAAGTGAACCTCCCTCTCATCGTATTGTTACTTGCCGCTTTTGTTCATCTGTCGGGCTATATGCTGCTGGCCCGCCGTATCGAACCTTTTATGTACAATTTTTACGTCGTGGCCTGGTGGTCATATATCGCCATGGCCGATGCGGCTTTGGCATTGAGAAATAAACGATTCCTCGTTCTTAACCGGGACTTGCCCTTGCTGGTCATTCTCTCCGCCGCCTTCTGGTGCGTTTTTGAACTGATCAATCTGCGCATCCAGAACTGGTACTATATAAACATCCCCTCTATCGGGCTCATCAGATTCGTCGGTTACCTGCTCGCTTACGGCACGGTCATTCCAGGGATATACGTCACAAGGGAGGCTTTCTCCACCCTCCTGGGCAGCATCCGGGTGCGCCCCCTACCCTGCGGCGGGCTTCGCCCTGCGCCCTGCATGGCTCTGGGCCTCCTTCTGTTTCTCCTCCTCATGTTTTTCCCTCTCAATTCTTCTTTCTCGCATGGATTTTTTTGATTCCAATCATCGAGGGATATAATTACGCCAAGGGCCATTGGTGCTTCACGAGGGATCTGGAGCAAGGCGAGGCGGGCAACTTTATCTCTTCTGTGCTGTCGGGGCTCGTCTGCGGGCTGCTATGGGAGATGTGGAATTATTGGGCCATTTCAAAATGGGTCTACAGCGTCCCTTCCTTTGAGAGATTCAAGCTTTTCGAGATGCCGATATTGGGCTATTTTGGCTTCGTCTTCTTTTCCCTTCGAAACAATCCTATTCATAACTCTCATTCGTGACAGCCTGTTGGTAAAAAGGCATCGCTTGTTGACAGCCGTAATCGCCCTCGCATTCTCTCTCGCATCCTTCGCGGCGATCGACCGGTACACCGTCTTTTCATACACGGCCACTGTTGACCAACTCACCTTCCTTCCTCAGGACAAACGCGAAGAGCTGAAGCGAGAAGGCATTAAAACAAGCTTCGCGATAGATCCGCAGCAACTTAATCAGGAAGAAAAGGCATATCTTGCGCTCCTCCACCTGAAGGGACTGGGGCCGGCTAACCTTGAGAAATTGCGGCAGCGAGGCATTAAATCAGTGCCGGAGCTTGCCCGAATGACTGAAGAAGAGCTCTCCAACGCCATTGGCGAAAAGAACAAACGGCGGCTGAGAGTCTACTTGAGGGCTGCGCATCAGTACCGGCAGTCACAGTCATTCAGACATTAGACGACACACTTCGGACGCTGGACGGTGCGGCCCCGCGACATGCGGCCCTCACGCGTATTGACTTCCTGCCCTCTATATGATGGAATACTAACGATCCAAGGTTAAGATGGAAGAACAGAACCAATCGTGCCGTACGAAGAAAATTGTCAGAATTACGGATGTGAGATTCTAGGCGATGACAAAAAGGAAAGTAAAAGAAGAGCTTAAGAAACCCGACTTCCTGCTCGTAACGTTAGGGCGTGTCACAGTTTGGACAAAGCAGCATCTGAGGCTCTGTATCGTTGGGGCGGCAGCGTTGGTTGTAATAGGGCTTGGCCTAACCGCTTACAAGATGTACGAGGCCAGGGAGGACGACAAGCTGCAATACCAGCTGACAGAGGGCATCGGCGCCTATCAAGAATACACGACGAATGGGAGCGGCCAGGCCCTGCAGAAAGCAGAGTCGATCTTCAAGAGCGTGTCGGCTTCGCGCCACAAAGGCCTGGATGAAGTCGCAAAACTGTATCTGGCCAAAATCTATTATTCGCAAGGAAAGAGCGAGGATGCCAGATCCCTGTATCTCGACATAAAGAGTCGAGCTTCGAACAGCATTCTCAGGAAACTTGCGGAAACTGCTCTGCAGCACATCGGCCCGCCCGCGAAATAAACTGCAGGAATGTCGTACTTACTTCATAGGAAAGACTGTGAAGAGCAGGTCATAGAGGTATAACGCAGCCACCAGCCCGGCCACTCCGGCAAGTACGATATAGAGCTTCTTGTCCGCACCGGAGATTCTTCAGAGTCCTTTTTATCCTGCTCTGGAGACTCCGCTTCCTTCTGCGCCGTATTCGCCTGACACGGGGCGTATGGTGAACTGTCTGGTGTTCAGGCGTATGATGAACTGGCTGGACCTCATCGCTCATAGTTGATCGCCTAATCGGGCCATTCTATAGCAGGTTTATCTGCAAAGCACGTACCATATACGGCCAGGTCCGTCTCGTCTGTTCTGTTCCATGGATTTCGAGTGGCTGCCGGAAACCTTTTTGATCTTGCCTGGGACGTTGCGCATCGTATACCTATTCTGTCGGTTAATTGTTTCACCACAAAAGGCTCGGCAACCACTGTGTCGAATTTCTGTATCTTCAGGATGGATCTGGCCCTATCTGCCTCATGTGGGGAAGTCCAGTTTGTCCAGTTCACGATGTCTTTCGCCACAAAGGAACGAGGCATCAAAGCGTGCGACCGTAGCGTGCTCAGCACAACCGCATTTGTCGGAAGCACGTCATCAAGCCAGCGCATCATCACATACTGATGCGCGTTTTCCCTCATGACCTGATCGCGCAGCCCGGCTGTGAGGGACCCGGGGAAGAGCCTGGCTGCTCCGAATCCAGTCAAGACCAGCATCACCACTGCTTGGCCCATGAGAAGCCTGTACACGATCTTCTTACGGGTACTCCACGGGACAGGAGCAGCGGCTATGCAGAACCACAGGTAAGGCTCAAGATAATAGCCTGCTGAGCGCGCACCCGCTGAGTAATTTATGCTGACTGCTGCGACAGCCGCCACGACGAGAATCAGCGAATTCCTTGCGTTAAAGAGCGCCACGATACATGCAAGAACCCCGAGTCCCAGCACCGCGCTCACCCTTCCCACAGTATCCGGCACGATGATGCTCAAAGGAAAAGGGAGAGTCGACATGCTGTAATGACGAATATATTCCGCAAACCTCGTCACTGCTCCATCGCCATGCTGCCTGAAGCCCTCAAGCATGGGGGAAATAGGGTCTCCATAAAAGAGAAATTTTTGCAGTTCCATGGGAAAAATAATCACCAGATAGAGCAGCAGTGCAAAGCCCACAGCCACGACTAAACGTCGAGAGCGGTAAGCTCCAACCATGCCCACAATCAGCACAACACCGCCTGACAGCAGGAAGGAATACTTGCATGACATGGCGAAGAGGCAACAGCCAAAAGCCAGGAAGATGGATCGCGCATCAAGCGCACGGAAACGCTCCGAGATTATCAAGAGGGCTAGAGTATTCGCAACCGCTGGCAAGACGAACGGCTTCTGATTGGGTAGAAGAAAAAGCAAGAAGGGGCAGCTTATGAGGCAGCTCAACATGAATATTTTGTCCCTGCTCGCCATGAACCTTGAGATAACCGTACTCGCCAGCGCAAAAAGCGCGGCTGCGGACAACGTGGCGCCCAGGATGTCGGTTCCTCCTGCAAGCCCCAGCATATTGAGCACTTCTCCCGAGCCTATAAGCCGCGCGTGAAACCAGTCATAGCGAGGATAGGCCCCACCCATCCGGAGGAACTCAAGGGGCACGCCCAGATGATAATCGAGCGAGTCCGCATCGGTAGGGGGTGAGAGCGCCATGAGTGCGAGACAGATAGAGGGACCAAGTAGAAGGAGCATTGTAGCACGATCCAGGACTTGACTGCTCGTAAAGAAAGGAACCGAACCTTTTCCACGGACTGGAATCTCCTGCCCGGCAGATGAGCCACAATTCGAGGAGGCCCAGAGCCGCGAGCGACCATGCCAGACCCCTCAAAGGCCAAACTGGCACTCTTCCACGAAGACGAGCACGAGCTGCAATGCAGCTGCGACAAGAGCAACGGCCAATGAAACTTGCAGCAACATCCAGCGGCTGCCGTGATTCGCGGAACAGCAGCCGGCAGAGACGGTCGCCCAGATATTTGAATCCAAGCACGATGAGGATGGAAAGGACGGCAGGGAGCGGCGGCGGGGCGATCCAGTCGTTCAGCGTCATGAAAGGGTTATTCACATTACAGACTGTATCAAGATTCATGCCGAAACAGATGAGCGTGGCTCAATGGACCTGTCGATGGATCCGGCCGTACGCGCTTTACGCCGCTGGCATGGTAAGTGCATAATCCAGGTATGCAGATGTGCTTGGTCGGGGTGGCTTGATGCGCCCGGCTTGCTCTATCATCATCGGAGGCTTATGAAGACGTGGCTCTCGTACGTTAAACAGGGGTTTGCCAGGAAAATACCGGCTGACGAGATATCGGGCTTGGGCGAACTGCCTACCGATATCCGGACCAACCTGAAGCATATCTATCCCTTTGTCCGCGCCCATTGGCAACAAGGCGTCCTCGGCGCAGGTTTGATCTTCGTCGGTACGCTGCTCAGTTTCCCGCAACCCCTTATCTCCAGGTACTTCGTCGATACCGTCCTCGGGGGGCGCCGGCTCAGCCTCCTGCCTGGCGTCATTCTCCTCATGGTTGCCATTTCCGGATGCTCAACACTCCTTGGCCTCCTGCAGCAGTTCTACGTCACCCGCTTCGAGCAGACAGTCACCATGGACATCCAGGAGAGCCTGCTCGGCCACGTCCTGCGTCTTCCGCAAACTTTTTTTGACAGCAAGGAGACAGGGTACCTCATGTCCCGGGTATCCTCCGACGTGGGCGGCCTCCGGTGGTTCTTCTCCAGCACCATCGTGCACATCATCACCAACGTGCTCAGATTCGCGGGCGGGATCTGGTTCCTGATCTATCTGGAATGGAGACTTGCCGTGGCAGCCGTCATCGTCTTGCCGGGACTCGTCTTCATGATCCGTTATTTTTCGGCTAGATTGCGCGTCATGAGCCATTGGCTCATGGAACAGCAAGCGACGGTATACAGCCGCTTTCAGGAATGTTTGTCGTCGGTGCCGCTCATCAAGAGCTTCTCGACGGAAGACCGGGAGGTCTCCACCGTGATTTCGGGCGTGCGAAAAATCGTCAGCCTCTCACTGGAACAGTCGACCGTGAACTCGATCGCAGGCCTGGCCGTCGGCTCCATGCCCCGTGTAGTCAATCTCTCAGTCCTGGTGATCGGGGCGTACTGGGTGATAACCGGCCACTGGACCCTCGGCTCTCTCTTTGCCTTTCAGGGTTACCTTGGGTACGTGTTCGGCCCGGCCCAGTTCCTGGCTTCGGCCAACCTGGGCCTGCAGGGCGCCAGGGCATCCCTGGAACGTGTTTCGGCGCTTTTCGACCTCGTCCCCGAGGAAAATACAGGCAAAGGTCTGCAGGTGGATCGGCTTCAAGGCGACATCGAATTTCGGAACGTCTCCTTCTCGTATGATGAGCAGAACCCTGTGCTCGACAAGGCGTTTCATTTCGTGTCAGGCATGGGGAACGCGTGGCCATCGTGGGCCCCAGCGGTGTGGGTAAAACAACCCTGGTGAGTCTCCTCCTCAGGTTCTACCGGCCGACCTCGGGAGAAGTCTATCTCGACGGCATACCCGCCAGCGATATCGAGGTAAGGGCCCTGCGCCGGCGCATCGGCTACGTCTCACAGAGCACCTTGCTCCGGTCAGGGACGGTGATAGAGAATCTGCGGTATGGCAATCAGGAGGCAACGGATGAGGAGGTTATTCACGCCGCGGAGGCCGCGAGTATTCATGATTTCATCGTCAGCCTCCCGGCAGGCTATGACACGGAGATAGGGCAAAACGGGGTCAGCCTGTCCGAGGGGCAGCGTCAGCGTCTCTCCATTGCCCGGGCACTGGTCAAGCATCCGGATATCCTGGTTCTTGACGAGCCCTCATCCTCGCTCGACAATCTGACTGAAAAATCGATATTCCGCTCATTGCCTTTTATGGTGCGGAACAAGACCCTCTTTGTGGTGGCCCACCGGCTTTCCACGATCGAGGATTCCGACCGGATCCTTCTGCTGAATGACTGCCGCCTCGTCGCCGTCGGCACCCATAAGATGCTGCTGGAGACAAATGATTACTACAGGTCACTCTACGGGCATCAACAAGCGGATGTCGCGAGCGCATCCCATGAGGAGCGCTTCGCCTGAGGCGAACGGCCTCCCGCTTGCGGATGTATTTGACGTGCTTTCAAGCGAAAGCACGCCCCAGCAGCCATCAAAGCCTGTCTTAAGAGTTGACTGAGACGCCAATACGGAAACCTCACAGGTCAGGTAAATGTGACACTTATGGCACGGACGTCTAGCAGGCCTCAAAGACGGTGAAGCAATATTCGGTCCGTATCGGATCGACCACACATTCATGGAAAAGGAATCGGTACCGTTCTATGTTCACGATCTCTTCAGTCATCTCTTCTTCAGTCAGAATGACTCATCAGAAAAAGTGAGCCAGAGAAAACAGGAAGCTCCCGAGCTCCGCGCGCGCAACGGCAAAACCAGGACTCACTGTGGAATTATGGAAAGCTGTCTCACCTTCCGACAGTTCCACAGCGCGGCGGCGGCGACACGGAGGATGGTTGTACTATTGATAGCAACGGCCCCAAAAAGCCAAAGACAAAGGCAAAAAATTCTCTTGACAGCGAAACACAGAAAAGAGATAATGGAATATGGTACGTAACTAACTTAAATAACAAGATAAAGCAGGTTTTGTTACGTATAGCACCTAGAAGTGGTGCGCCGCAGGGTGATCGGATTTGTGAAGATTGCCAACCGTACTGGTGCGAACGCAAAGCAATGAGGCCCCGACTTGGCTTCAGTTATTTTCCGTGGAGTACATCCATCCAGCGCAAGGCTTCAGTGTCGCTTATCTTGCCTAGGTACATCTGGGTGGTCTTGAGATCCTGGTGCCGCAGCAGCACTTTCGAGATCGCCTCGAGCGGGACTCCGTTGCGACTGGCGCAGGTAGCCGAGTGCCGCCTCAGGTCGTGAGGCCGTACCTTGAGGTGCAGGTCCTCCCCCAGTTTCTTGATACAGGAACGGGCGGTCGAGTAGGAAATCGGGAACAGTCTTTGCTCTGCGTGTAGGTTCTGGGTGTCAAGGTATGCCCGTAGCCTCTCGGCCAGCGCTTCGGGCATGAAGGCGCTCTCTTCATCCCGGCCCGATTTCGGACGCCGTATCGTCAGCCTTCTTCCGTTCACATCCGATGCTTTCAGACGCAGTACCTCCCCTATTCTCATGCCGCAGCGTGCCTGGAGTTCGAGGATGAGCCGGTCCCTCGCCGAGTGACAGCGGTAGATGATTTCGTCGATCACTTCCCGGCCGATGATCGCCCGTTGCTTCATTCTCGGAGCCCGGAAGGTCTTCGCAAGAAGGGGATCGTCGCACGGGTTCTTCAGCGAGGCATGGGTCCTCTCGATGAAGAAGGTAAAAAATGCCTTCAGCTGGGCGTAGCGGAGACGCGCGGTGTTTTTGGCACGACCTTCAGTCAGCAGGATCAGGAATTGGTAGAGGTCCTGTGATCCTATACACTCAAGGGCATGATCGCCGAGTAGGGTTTCGAGGTTTTTAAGCAGATGACTATAGCTCTCCCGGGTCTTGTCGCGAGCACTGTTCTTCTGATGTTCTCTAAACAGCGCAATTGCCTCATGTAATGTCATAGACACCTCCTGTCATGATTATGCGGGGCCTCATGTTGTAATGTAGTGGCCCGCGGCAGAGAAGGAGGAATCTAGAATTTCCTGTAATCGTTAAAATTCGGTTCTCCGAACCAATAGAAGATTACGACCGGTAATTGTGGTCAGTTTAGGGGAAAAAATATTCTTTCCTCATAGCTACCCTTTATATCTCAGATAATCGCAATGCACGAATATTGCTACAAAATACCCCCGCTTCCCTGGCATGCGTATTGCACGGACAGACAGAAGGGAGAATAGCGTCCTGAAAAACAATGACAAACCCATAGCCAATCCTTTCGTCGTGCTCCGGGAGGAGTTTGACGACTGGGCCGTTCTCTTCAACCCCGATACCGGTCGTGGTTTTGGCCTGAGTCCTACCGGCGTCTACGTGTGGAAGCTCCTGGACGGGGAGCATACGACAGATGATCTCCTCAAGGAGATCCGCTCCTATGCTGATGGCGTACCCGAGGAAGCACTGGAGCATGTCGGTGTATTTATTGATGAGCTCGCTGCGGAGGGTCTTGCCGGATTCGGCAGCACTGGGTCGGGCCTTCCCGCCGGTGTGAAAAGACCGGAAAGCTTTCCCTCCCCTCCCTCCGGGCACGTGCGAGCTGAAGAGATTCAAGTATGACCCCCCGAAGTTGATAGATCTGAGCGGGAAAAGGCAAGTAGCATATGGCGACTGTTCCAACGGGTCGGGCGATGCGACCGGAAATTGTGGCACGGGGCTCTCGAACACGGCCACCTGTGGAGGGGGATGCAGCCCTAAAGGGGGCTGGATCTTTTGCTCAACCGGGACCTGCCCAAGCTGGTGCTGCACCGGAACTTCTCCGGTTTTACAGCGACACGACCGGCTGCTGTACCGGATACTCAGCAAGTGCTTATACCCGATGCGCACAAGGGTACGGTGTGACTTAGCAGCCGAGACATTCAAACCCCTGCCATACATGAACGATACGAGTCTCTCAGCACGGAGCGTGACTCCCAGCCTCTCCGGTATCCGCTGCGCGCCGCAAGCGCCGCCTGCGCCTCCGATCGGCTCGTAGAGGTCACCTCTCGTCGAGTAGCGCGGGGGAG
>CAWIHO010000089.1:0-9663 GCA_963835605.1 uncultured delta proteobacterium
GGGGAATTCATTCTCGGCAAACACGTGAAGGCATTTGAAGAATCGTTCGCAAGCTACCTTGGCACGCGCTATTCCTTAGGTGTTGGTTCAGGCACTGATGCGATCAGGATTGGCGGCCTTGCCTGCGGCCTCAAGAAAGGCGATAAGCTCGTTACCACCCCTAACACGTACATCTCGACGGTCATGGCCCTTTCCGTACACGGCATACTACCCGTGCTGTGCGACATCGAATCTGAAACGTACAACATGGACCCTGAGCGGTTGGAAGAAGCGCTCGCAAGAGAGCAAGGCGTGCGACTCTGCATACCCGTGCATCTCTATGGTCATGCTGCTCCGATGGATGAGATTCTAGAGCTGTGCGAAAGATACGGGGTCTCTGTCTTTGAGGATGCGTGCCAGGCTCACGGGGCATTGTACAAGGGTAACAAAGTGGGCACCTTCGGCAAAGCCGCTGCCTTCAGTTTTTATCCGACGAAAAACCTTGGCTGCCAGGGCGATGGCGGCGCCATCGCTACGTCGGATGAAGAGACCTATCGGAATGCGCACCGTCTCCGCAACTATGGTCAGACAGATAAACACGTGCACGTGATCGAGGGGTTCAACTCAAGACTCGATGAACTGCAGGCCGCCATTCTCAGTTTCAAACTCACGCAGCTCGATGTATGGAACGAGGAGCGCAGGAAGACTGGCGATGCTCTACAAGCAGGAGTTGCAGGATACGCCGCTTATCCTGCCCCAGGAGAAACCGTGGGCCTACCACGTGTATCATCTCTTTGTCATAAGGAGTAAAGAGCGGGATAAGCTGCAGGAGTATCTCAAGACGAGAGGTGTCTCAACGCTCATCCACTACCCCATGCCCATACATCTCCAGGAGGTGTACAGGCACCTCGGCCACAAGCAGGGCGACTTTCCTCATGCAGAACGGGCAGCGGCAGAGATCCTCTCTTTGCCCATGTATCCGGGCTTGAGGGAGGATGAAGTGCTCTATGTCTGTGAGGCCATCAAGGCCTTCTATACGAAATGAGGGTGCTCCATCTTTTTAGTGACTGGAAGTGGACCGGCCCTGCCGAGCCGGTCGTTTCACTCTGCGAGGCACTCAACGGACAGGGGCTTACTGTAACCCTTGCGTATCGAAAGACCCCTATCGAATTTCCTGAACGAACAGTTGAGAAAGAGGTCCTGAAACGAAACGTTCCGGGTTTCGACGGCTTCAGATTGAACCGCTATTTTTCGCCCCGGGATTGGGTTTTTGACCTGAGGGAAATCAGGCGTTTTGTCGATGAAAGAGGCGTCGATATCGTGCATACGCATCTATCGCACGATCACGCCACGGCTGCGATCTCACTGCTCTTCTCAGAAAAAAAACCGCTGCTTGTGAGGACCGACCATAAACGCGATGGCTTGCCCCATAGCCGGTCTATGGCATATCTCATGACGCGCACCGATGGTCTCGTAACTTACAGTGAGAAGCTGCGCCAACAGGATGTAAAACATTTCAAGTTCCCTGTGGAGAGGAGCTGCAAGCTCCCACCTGGGTTGAAGCCGTACGCGGGACCCGTCGAGGATATTAAAGAAAGCCTTGGTCTGAAAGGCTTCGGACCGAGTGATCGGCGTCATCGGCCGGCTCAAAAAGGACAGAGGATATGACGTGATCTTAAAGGCCTTCCGCAAAGTCAGGGACCGGATGGAGCATGTCAAGCTCGTCATTGTCGGAAGGAGTTCGCAGGTCGAGGAGAGCATAAAGAAACCTCTCATCGAACTGGGACTGGAGCAGGATGTGATCCTTGCAGGCTACCGCATTGAAGATTACTTTTCCATGATCGCCGTTTTTGACATCTTTATCATGATGAGAGCGGGCTCTGATGGCACTGCCCGGGCTTTGCGAGAGGTGCTGGGCATGGGCAAACCGGCGATCGTCTCGACACAAGGGATGCTTCCGGAGCTTGTGATCGATGGACAAACAGGCTACGCCGTCGAACTGGATGAGCACCAGCTTGCCGATCGTATGGTGCGATTGTTGAGCGACGAGAAGGTGAGAGCGCAGTTTGGCATCAACGCCCGGAATCATGCCCTGGCGGAATGGGACTACAACACGCAGGCAGCGCTGCTCATAGACTTTTACAAGAGATTATTGGAACTCGGAAAGAGACGGTGAGCGAAACAGGCACCCAACGAAAGCTGAGCATTGCCATCCTGCTCGACAAGTTCCTGCCCACACGGGGCGGCGAACGTTACTTCAGCTTTCTCGCCGAAGAGCTGGCGCGGCGCGGCCACGACGTGCATCTGTTTGCTTCAAAGATAGAAGAGGGCGGGAGTAAACCGTATCAGGTGCACCTCGTTCCGGTCTTGAACTTTCCGAGAAGCCTGAGGATGATCTCGTACATGCTTTTTTCCGCGCGCATGATAAAAGGATACAGCTTCGACGTCATTCACGGACTGGGGCAGAGCCTGGCAAGTAACGTGCTTAATCCACACGGTGGCGTGGAGAAGGCCTATCTCAAACAGGAATTCGCATCGATCAGCCGTCGATGGTACTACTGGTACCGGTGGCTGAGACGCTACCTTTCGGTGCGCCATTACTTGGAGCTGTGGATTCAGAGGCGCCTTTACACGGAGGGCCGCGTCAAGGGAGTGATCGCGATATCAAGCATGGTGAAGAGAGACATAGTTGCGTACTTTAATTTCCCTGAAGAAAAAATCGCTGTTGTCTTCAATACGGTAGATCTTGACCGTTTCCACCCGTCGATCCGGGAACAATATCGCCATGCAAAGCGCAGAGAACTGGGTATTGAAGATGGCGCCATTGTTCTGCTTTTCGCCGGTAACAATTACCGCCTCAAGGGACTGGAGCCGCTATTACACGCAGTTGCCGTGCTGAAGAAGAGGTCGCCTGACGTTCCGCTGCGTTTGGTCGTGCTCGGACGGGGCCAGATATGGCTCTACCGGCGCAAGGCGCGGCGGCTCGGTGTGGCCGACTCCGTGCTTTTCCTGGGACCCGTGGCAGGCATGGAACCATACTACGCGGCCAGTGACATCTATGTCCATCCCACCTTCTATGACTCCTGCTCGCTTACGGTGCTTGAAGCCCTCGCGAGCGGTCTGCCGGCGGTAACGACACGCTTCAACGGCGCCTCTGACGCGATCCTGTCAGATGAAGGCGGGAAGATCGTTCAAGATCCTGCCAACGCGGAAGAGATCGCCGATGCCATCGCGTTTTACTTTGATGAGCAGCGAAGGAACAGGGCCCGCGTGGTCGCACGCCAATGGATGGAGCAATACCCGCCTTCGCGCAACGTGGAAGAGACGCTGGCAGTCTACTATGAAAGTGGCAGAACGGGGTGCAGGGGCAGGGTGTAGGAAGAACTCAGCGAGTTGCTGGTTACGACTTGCGAGTCGTTTCGATAATCGCACGGGAGCAATTAAGCTGAGGTCCAGTCTTGACTTACACCTTCGGGTCGGTGTTACTGTATAGGCTATGCAGCAGACGCTTCTCCGAAGACTCAAACCACTCCTGTCTCATATTCGCGCTCATGCTTTCGGGATGTTTTTCTCCCCAGAAACTGGTGACGGAGAAGGCTTCGTCCCTTTTTAATGAGGTCGCGATCTCCGCCGGCAGACAATCCGATGTGGCGCTCGTCCGCAGCGGAACCCCTGCTTACCTGATGCTTATCGATGGCATGATCCAGAGCTATCCGGAGAATCCCGAACTTCTCCTCGCCGGGGCAAAGGCTTATGCGTCCTATGCCTCGGTCCTCGAAGAGGATGAACAGGGCCGGGCCACATACCTCTACGAACGAGGCAAACAGTATGCTGTGAAGAGTCTGAGTTTGAATCCGCTATTTAAGGACGCCATGGGTAAGCCTCTGGACGTTTTTCAAAGAAGCCTTGAACAGACCCGGAAGACCGATGTCCCCACCCTTTTCTGGGTGGGCAGTGTCTGGGGAAGCTGGATCGCCAGCTCAGAAGGCGCGGAGGCCATGGCCGACCTGCCATGGGTTGAAGCGCTCATCGAAAGGGTATTGCAGCTTGACCCGTCTTACTATTACGGGTCGGCCCATCTGTTCGAAGCCATCCTTTTATCTGCCCGTCCTGAGCAGTTCGGGGGGAGTCTGCAGAAGGCGAACGAGCATTTCAAGAAAGCCATGGCTTACGGGCAGGGTAAATTCCTGATGACCGATGTCTACTATGCCCAATACTATGCGCGGCAAACACTTAATCGGGACCTGTTCGTCTCTACCCTCAAGCGCGTGCTTGAGACCCCGGCTGCTATCGAGCCGGATTTGACCCTGGCCAACACGCTGGCCCAACAGAAAGCAAAGAGGCTGCTGGATCAGGTGGACGAATTTTTTTAAGATGAGAAACTGACGAAGGAGGTTCGCTGCGGAATGGATTTCCAGAGGACTGTACGGTGGATCATTGCCTGTTTGATATGCTGGGTCTTTGCCTGCCCGCGCCTGCGCGGGCCCAGAACGTGGTCCTGAAAATAGGGACCATAGCCCCGGAGGGGAGCGCCTGGGCCAAAGCCTTCAGGGAGATCAACAAGGAACTGGAGCAGAAAACAAACAAGCAGGTCAGCCTGCGCCTTTTCCCCGGCGGGATCCTTGGCGACGAGGTGGACATGCTCCGGAAGATCAAGGTAGGCGAGATTCAGGGGGCGCTGCTCACCGGAGGGGGCCTGGGGGTCATCTTCAAGGACATCAAAATACTCGGCATCCCCTTCCTTTTCCAGAACTACCAGGAAGTGGACGCCGTCATAGCCCACATGGACAGTTTCTTCCAGAAAGGGCTGCTCGATAATGGTTTCAAATCGATGGGCTGGGCAGAACAGGGCTTCATTTATCTGCTCTCCAAGGAACCCATCAGGAATGCCGCGGACCTGAAAAAGGGCAAGGTCTGGATCTGGGAAGACGCGCCCCTGGGGCGGGCGGTTTTCAAGGAACTGGGCGTCAACGCCATTCCTCTCTCCGTTACGGATGTGCTCATGGCCCTGCAGACAGGGATGATTGACACGGTCTACAGTTCCCCTCTTGCGGCCATCGGGGTGCAATGGTTTACCAAAGTCTCCTACATGACCGATGTGCCGCTGGCATACTCGGTGGGCGCCGTGGTCCTGAAGAAATCGGACTTTGAAAAAATTTCCCCGGCTCAAAGACCGATTGTTGAAGCGGCCTTCACACGGCAGCTTACGCCGTTGAAAGACCAGCTCCGCAAGGATAATGAGAAGGCGATCCAGGTGCTCCAGGGAAAGGGGATCAAGCTGGTCACCCCTTCTGCCCGTGACGTGAAAGAGCTTCAGGCCCTCTGCTTCAAGGGCGTCGCCACGCTCGGAGATGATCAATTCTCCAAGAAGACTTTGGAAGAGGTAAGGAATTTCCTGAGAACCCAACGCAAAGAGAACTGATGCTGCTGACCATCCTGAAAAAGGCCGGCTCCTGGTACGAACAGCTGGAAGAGCTGCTCCTGGTCTGCCTGGTCTTCGGGATGGTTGCGCTGGGCGCTCGCACAGATTCTTTTCCGTAATGTGATTTCCATCGGGCTTGTCTGGATTGATCCTTTGCTGAGCCATCTGGTCCTCTGGGTTGCCCTTCTCGGGGCCTCGATTGCCACGCGCGAAAACCGGCACATTGTGATCGAAATCCTCCCTGAGCGCCTCTCTTCCGCTGTTCGCTCCCGGATCAAGGGGGGGCTCCAACTCTTTTCCGCCCTCGTCTGTCTCTTCCTTGTCTATCCGGCAGTGCGGTTCATCCTGGACGATTACGGACCGGGAAGATATCTGGCTCTGGGTATCCCCCTCTGGGTTTCCCAGACGGTGATGCCGGTGATGTGGCTCGTCCTGGGCATCCGCTTTATGCTGCAAGGTTTCAAAAACCTCATATCCGACAGCCCGAGGGGGGCTGACGTCCATGGGTTTTCTATCAACCATAGCCGCTCTCTGCCTGGTTCTGCTGGGAACCCCTCTTTTCATTATTATTGCAGCAAGTGGTCTTCTCTTTCTTTACCGCAGCGGAATCGACTTTTCGGCCCTGATCATTGAACTCTATAAGCTGGCCCACACCCCGAACCTGGCAGCCCTCCCGCTTTTTGCCCTGGCCGGGTACGTGCTCGCGGAAAGCAGAGCACCCCATCGTCTGGTCCGTCTTTCCAACGCCCTTCTGGGCTGGCTGCCCGGGGGGCTGGCGATCATCGCGCTCTTAGCCTCGGCTGTCTTCACCGCGCTCACGGGTGCGACCGGGCTGACCATTATCGCGCTCGGGGGTTTACTCTTCCCGGCCCTGCGGCAACAGAAGTATCCGGAGAGGTTTTCCCTGGGGCTTCTGACAACGTCGGGTACGCTGGGGCTTCTCTTTCCTCCCAGCTTTCCGCTCATTCTTTACGGGATTGTGGCTCAGACGAGTATCGATCGGCTCTTTATGGCGGGCATTCTGCCGGGCGCGTTGTTGGTTCTGCTTCTTTCCCTGTACAGTGCCTGGAAAGGCTTCCGCTCCGACGTGGCCCGTCCCCGGTTTACGCTTCGCGAGCTTGGGGGAGCGCTGCGGGAGGCGATCTGGGAGATCCCGCTGCCGTTTGTTGTCCTGGGAGGGATCTACGGCGGTTATGTGGCGGTGAGTGAAGCGGCGGTTCTGACGGTCCTTTACGTGCTGATTGTCGAGATGGTAGTCTACCGGGACGTCAGAGTTCAAAGATTTGAGGTCGATTACGATCAAAGGCAGTATCCTTGTGGGAGGCATTCTGATTATCCTCGGGGTTTCGTTCGGTCTGACCAACAGCCTCATCAACGAAGAGATTCCGAGTAAGCTCCTCGATTTCATGAGAAGCCACGTCCAGAGCCCCCACGCCTTCCTCCTCTGGCTCAATATCTTCCTTCTGGCGGCCGGCTGTATTCTGGGCATGTTTCCGGCCTTGATCGTGCTGGTCCCGATGATCCTTCCAGTTGCACAGGCGTACGGTATTCACCCGACTCATCTAGGGATCATTCTCCTGACCAATCTTGAAATCGGCGCTTCCCTGCCCCCGGTGGGGATCAACCTGTTTGTCTCCAGCATGCGTTTCGAGCGTCCTGTTCTCGAGCTTTACCGCGCTTCCGTTCCTTACATCCTCATCCTGCTTCTGGCGCTCGTGATCATAACTTACTGGCCCGCCCTGAGTCTGGTCCTTCTTGGCGCTCGTTAGGCCATGAGGTTGGGGCCAGAGCTTGACAATAAATTTGTTGTGATATTACAATAGCGTACTTTGCGGATGCGGAGGAGATTTATGGAAAAGTGGCTGTTGCTCGTGGAAGTCAATTGTAAAGATGAGGGTCGGCAAGCGGAATTTGACACGTGGTACGACACTATCCATATTCCCGATATACTGGGGGGCTCCCCGGGATTCAAGAGCGCTACCCGCTATGTGATCAAATACCCGGCTCCGAACAAAGGGAAATACCTCGCGGTTTACGAGATAGAGACAGACGATCTCGACAAGACGCTCAATGCCCACAAGACGAATCTCGATGCTAAATATGCCGCGGGGAGAAACTCGGACCTGGTTGAGCTTGTCTCCAGGAGGCTTTGTAAAGTCAGGTAAACGAAGGGTGTAGATTGTGGGGTGCAGGGTGTAGGCAGGAATGCGTGATAAAAAATCATGGAGAAAAGTTCTCGAATTGACATATGTCATGCGACTGACAGACACAGCGTGATCTCTCATCGCGAGCAGGTGGTGCCTCACCTTCTCCGGATATGGGTGTGAGTTGATGTAAGACCCATAAGGCCAGAAGCGGGTTCGAACCCTGTTTGTGTTGGTACACAATTTGCATGATAACCCCCTGTCTCTGAGCATATATCCTTCAGGCATCGCCCATGAAAAAAGATCGAATTGAACCGCCCCTTCAGGCATTGGCTCCTGTGCTCGTCACCGTTTTGGGTCTTTTCGCAATATGCGTACATGAGGTTCTCGAAGGGTTGGTCTTTCCTCCCGTATTCGGCTGGTTTGCCTCCCCCCTCTCAGTCCTCGTCAGTCTGGCCGTTGTGGCTGTTTCCGCTTACTTTGCGGTGCCGCTATTGCTTAAAGAGACCGCCGAACACAAAGCCGCGGCTGTTGCGCTGTCACGGCCTTTGCCAACGCCGGGGAGTCACCGGCCGGATGAAATAGTCCAGCAGTGCGATGACAGGTACCGGGCGGTTGTTGAAACGATGAGTGTTGCTGCCTTGATTATCGAAGAGGACGGCACAATATCCCTCGTCAACAGCGAGTTCGAGAAACTATCCGGCTTTTCAAAGAGAGAGATCGAAGGAAAGAAGCATGGGGCGGAGTTTGTTGCGCCGGACTCGCGGGAAAAGTTGCACATCTATCGCGAGGCCCGAAAGAAGGATCCGGACAGCGTTCCCAGAACCTACAGGGCACAGTTCATGGATAGAAGTGGCGCGGCAAGGGAGATGCTATTCTGCGTTAACCTGATGCCTGGCACGGAAAGAAGCGTCGTATGCGTAATTGATATTACGGAGTTCAAGAGGACAGAATCGGCACTCATGGAATCAGAGGAGCGCTATCGCACCGCCATAGAGTCCTCTAACGATGGCGTTACGATAGTTCAGGGCGACATCCGCGTTTACGCCAACCAGCAATTCCTGGAGATGTTCGGCTACGACCGGCTGGACGAAGTCGTAGGGCAACCCATCTATCCGGTGATCCATCCGGACGAGCGGGATCGCGTAACGGAGATTGAAAGGCGAAGACAAAGCGGAGAGCCGGCGCCGTCCCGATACGAGTTCAAGGGCGTGAAAAAGGATGGAACACTTATTTATCTGGAGGTTTCGGTGGCCAGGATAACGTATCGCGGGGAACCTGCGACGCTCAATTACCTGCGCGATGTCACCGAGCGCAGGGAGGCTGAGGAACAGATCAAGACATCTCTCAGGGAGAAGGAGGTACTTCTCAAGGAAGTTCACCATCGGGTCAAGAATAACCTTCAAGTGGTTTCCAGCTTGCTCTTCCTTCAGTCGCAGACGGTTAAGGACGAAGAGACCCGCCGGATTCTCGAAGAAAGTCGTAACCGCGTGAAGTCGATGGCCTTCATCCACAAACAGCTCTACCAGTCAACCAACGTGGCACAGATAGATTTTTCCCCCTATGTCCGGAATCTGGCGAGAAACCTGCTCGATTCGTACAGGACAAACGGGGACGGGGTCGCCCTGGATGTGCACGTGGAAGATGTCTTCCTTTCCCTTGACACCGCTATCCCTTGCGGTCTTATCATTAATGAGCTCGTTTCGAATGCCTTGAAACACGCTTTTTTGAATGGCTCCGAAGGACAAATTAGCGTTGACCTTCACAGAGTCGGGGAAAAGAATGTGCTCATCGTGAGTGACAATGGCGTGGGTCTGCCGGGGGAGATAGACGTGCTCAACACAGAAACCTTGGGCCTCCAACTCGTATCGGCTCTTGTCATGCAGATCGAGGGCAGACTTGAACTCACCAGGGACAAGGGCACGGTATTCAAAATCTCCTTCTGACGTCAATTCGCCTTCAAGCGTATACCTTCCGGGTACCCAGTAGTGGGTGTTGCGCCCTGTCTCACTCCGACGTACGTATGTACGCCTCCGTTCGTCACGGCTTGAGCGCCTCGGTCTCCGTCTTGAATGCGAATTGACGTAAGATCATAGCGAGAGATAACGCGTGTGCTCT
>CAWIHO010000090.1:0-27937 GCA_963835605.1 uncultured delta proteobacterium
TTTCTCGCTGGTGCAAAAGATGGCTTGGCGGAAACCCTGGCGGAGTCTATCTTCTTGACATACAAGTTGGTTTTTCCTAATATGTAATTTGTCCTGAAGCGCGTTCCTACCAAAACAAATCAGATGCTAAAGAGGGGGTCAGCATGCAGGCATTAGTACTAGGCGGAGCAGGGGACATGGGCCAGGCAGCCGCCCGGGACCTCATTAAACAGGAGCAGGTTAAGAAAGTCATTATAGGTGACATAAATACAGACCCGGGTAGATTGCACGATAAGTTGCGCGCCAGCGAAAAGGTATCGTTCAAGAGAATCGATGCATACGATCATAACGGTTTGGTCAGCGCAATCAAGGGTGCGGACGTGGTCATCAACTGCGCAGGACCATTCTACAAAACGGCTGTGGCAGTGGCTAGGGCAGCTATTGAGGCGAAGGTCAGCTATATAGATATTTGCGATGACTATGAGGCGGTTACTGATTCTTTATGCGTCTGAGATTGATAAGGCCGCCAAAGAAGCGGGAATAACCATTTTAACAGGGATGGGATCGGATCCCGGAACAAACAACATCATTGCCAAGTATTTCGCAAATCAACTGGATCGTGTTGACGAGATCGCCTTGTACTGGGTAGTAAGTATCGCTGATCTCGGGGAAGGTGCAGCTTGGGATCATAGCCTCCATATGGTTACCGGCAAAGTCCCCCAGTATCTGGATGGCAAGCTGGAATGGGTACAAGGTGGTACCGGTGAGGAGCGCGTTAGATTCCTCGAACCCCTCGGTGACTGTCTGATCAGCTATGTGGGCCACCCGCAGCCGCTCACCATACCCCGCTATATAAAAGGGGTAAAGAGGGTAGTTATCAAAGGTGCGCTCATACCTACCTGGGTAGATCAGCTCATCAAAGAGCAGAATGAGACGGGCTTTCTCAGTACTGAGCCAATAGAGGTCAAAGGGGGTAAGGTAGTACCCTATGATCTGACGTTGCGGCTTTGGCGTGCAATTCCTCATAACAGAGATAAGGGACCCGTGGCTTCCGGCATGAAAATGACCGTAAGGGGGGAGAGAAAAGGAAAGCAGGTGACCTACACGGCCGACGTAGTGGGCAGGACCGCGGCAGGAACAGGGCTTCCCGTCTCGATCGCAGCGCTCATGCTCC
The DNA here is from genome assembly GCA_963835605.1 of uncultured delta proteobacterium. Classification (GTDB taxonomy): domain Bacteria; phylum Desulfobacterota; class Syntrophorhabdia; order Syntrophorhabdales; family WCHB1-27; genus JADGQN01. Next base: position 1,154 of record CAWIHO010000090.1, read on the forward strand.
ATGCCGGCGATGTTACGGTAAAAGGCGTGGTGGCCCCGGAAGGCTGCATCGATCCGGAAAAATACCTCGCGGCATTACTAAAAAGAGGCGCCAAGATACACCAAACGGAAACGATAACCTCTATGCTTGGACTCTAGCCCAATCCGGCACGTTGAAAGGAGCATCTCTATGAAAAACGTTGAAAAACTGAACATAACGAAAAGCCTGCAGCTTTTTGATGAAGCAAAAAAATTGGTCCCCGGCGGTGTTCTGGGCGCCAGAAAACCGAGCGATTTTATCGAAGGAGAATATCCCATCTTTCTTGAATTCGGCAAGGGCGCGCACTTAACCGACGTTGACGGAAATGAATATATTGACTTCCTCTGTGGCTATGGGCCCATTATCCTGGGCTATAGAGAAGAAGAAGTTGATGACGCAGTGATTAGGCAGATAAAAGAGAAAGGCTTCTGCTTCACCCTCACCCAGCGGTATCAGAATCTAGCTCGCGAAAAAACTGACCGAACTGGTCCCCTGTTCCGAAATGAGCATTTTTCTAAAGACCGGTTCAGATGCCACTACGGCGAGCATCCGCATTGCGAGGGCGTACACGAACCGGATCAAGGTTATGCGCTGCGGCTACCACGGCTGGCATGACTGGTCCGTTGAGATGAAAGGGGGCATTCCTGAGAAGCTCTACGAGGATATACATGAATTCCGGTACAACAATCTCAAGCAGCTCGAGGAGCTGATGACAAAATATGGCGATCAGACAGCTGCCATCATCATGACTCCCTTTGGCCATCCCAACCATCAAAAGATGCAAGAACCTCAAGCCGGGTTCCTTGAAGGCGTGAAAGAACTGGCTACCAGGTACGGCGCGGTTTTGGTCTATGATGAAATCCGTACCAATTTCAGGCTCAGCATGGGCGGTGCGCAACAACTTTACGGAGTCACCCCCGACCTGTCGGTCCTTGGAAAAGGCTTGGCCAACGGCTATGCAATAAGTGCTGTTACCGGAAAAGCGCAAGTGATGATGGCGGCAGCGCAGTAAGCTTTTCATATCTTCTACCTTCTTCCCGAACAGTGACGGTTACATTGCCGCTCTCAAAACCCTTGAAATCCTGGAACGTGACAAGGTCCTTGACAACATATGGGAAAAAGGCGGCCGTTTTCTGAGGAAACTCCAGGAGCTCATTAACAAGTATGATGTTGGAGCCGAGTTAACCGGTGTGGCGCCGATGTTTTACATAACCTTCAAAAAGGATGAAGCGGATACCTATAGAGCCAGGCGGGATATGTTTTACACGCAGCTCATCCGCAGAGGCATCTTCCTACACCCGCACCATCATGGCTACATTTGTTACAGACATACTGAACAGGACCTGGACACGGCGGCTAAAGCAATCGACGAAGCCTTGGCCTACGTAAATGAAAAATATCAAACAAAATAGCTTTTTAACATTTATATTCACCTCGATATTAGCACACTCTGCTCCCGATTCTTTATGAGCAATGAAGACAGGGATAGGGGGAATAGACAGCGTTGGTTACGGATTGTGGCCGTGGGGATAGGGCTTGACGCCTGAGATACGCCGGTGCTACACTCTTGCCGTTCTATGCATGCAGTGAGTGTTGTCATACCCAGCCTCGACGGAGAAAAACTGCTCCCCGTAGCCCTTGAATCACTTCACGAGCAAACCTTTCGGGATTTCGACGTTGTAGTCGTAGACAACGCCTCAAAGGACCGCTCATTGGAGCTTCTCAAATCCCGTTATCCGAGAGTAAAGGTGGTTGCGCTACGACGAAATATGGGATTTGCAGGAGCGGTCAATCGGGGAATTGAGGCAAGCGCCAGCGAATTCGTCGCTGTTTTGAATAACGACGTTGAGGTTTGTCCTCGATGGCTGGAGGAATTGCATACAGCCCTTACCGAGCATGCGGAGGCAGGGTCTGCCGGACCAAAGATGATGAGATATTTTGAACGTAACCGCATAAATATTCTCGGGCTGAGACTGAACCGGACCGGTGAGATAGAACTCATCGGCGCGGGGGAAGATGACCACGGCCAGTATGACCAGGCGAGGCACGTCTTCGGCGTTAGCGCGGGGGCCGCACTTTACAGAAGAAAAATGTTGAACGAGATAGGCTTGTTCGACGAAGAATTCTTCGCTAATCACGAAGACGTGGACCTTGCTTTCAGGGCGCAACTCGCGGGTTACAAGGCCCTGTACGTGCCTTCTGCTTTGGCTTACCACATGGTGGGGTCCACGATCAGACGGAGAAAATACCTCCCAACCTATCTCAACAACCGCAACAAGATACTTTTTTTCTGGAAAAATATGCCGGCCGAAATCATCGAAAAGCACTTCCAAACCATTTTCCGTCATCAGGCAGGTACGTTTCTTAAGCGGATTCTCCTCAACTTTTACAAGTTGCGGACGCTCTATTATCTTAGGGGAATCGTCTCCGGAGTGCTGCACATCCCTTACATACTCCAGCAGCGAAAAAAAATAAGGGGTTTGCGGCGGGTCTCCGCGGAGTATCTGGAATCGATCATGGACAGGGACTTTTTATAGGGTTATTCTCCTCATCCGGGGCGAGGAAGGAGCTGCAAACAGCTTTCGCGCGCTCCCCGGCGGTACCTGCCTTATTTTGCGAGGGACATCGTGCCACTTTTTTGTTCTTTTTGGAAATGACAGACCCTTATTACTACCTCATTACACGTGATGATATGATCCGCCTTATTCCCGCGGGAACCAGGAAAATACTGGAGATAGGGTGTGGTGCGGGAATGACCGGCAAGCTATTGAAGGAACTCGGGTTTGAAGAGGTTGTAGGCGTCGAGATCGTCGACGAGGTGGCACGCAAGGCAATCCCGTATTATGACCGTGTGATAGTTGACGATGTTGAGAAAGTCATGCTTCCCTATGAGAAAGGGCACTTTGACTGCATTCTTTATGGAGACGTCCTTGAGCATCTTGTTGAGCCATGGAGAGTGCTGAAAGAGCATAACGCTCTCCTCAAGCCAGGGGGGACAATTGTCTGCAGCATTCCAAACATACGCCACTACAGGATCACAAGAAGACTTCTCCTTAAGGGAAAGTGGGAGTACCAGGAATCGGGTATCCTCGACAGAACTCACCTGCGCTTCTTCACCCTGACGTCTATGAAGAAAATGGTCACGGATTCAGGTTTCGAGATTACGACCATAATTAAAAAGCCTTCCGCCGCGAAGTGGCTGAAATGGCTGAACGTGCTCCTGGGAAATTTGCTCATCGACCATCTGGTCCGGCGGTATGTCTTTTCAGCCAAAAAAAAGGAGGCATAGGATTATTTATTTGCGGTGCAGTGGTCAATGAATCGATCAACATCAGAAGACAACAGCAGAGGCAAGGCATCCTTGATCTTCTCTTCCGGCCAGTTCCACCACGCGATGGTTCTCAGAGCATTTCGCGTTTTTTCGTCAAAGCGAAATCTGATCACTTTTGCCGGGTTCCCCCCAACCACTGCGTAAGCCGGTACGTCCTGCGTAACAAGGCTGCGCGCACTTATCACAGCTCCATCACCTATTTCTACCCCGGACAAGATCATTGCATCCATCGCGATCCAAACATCGTTTCCGATTATCACATCTCCTTTAGAATGAGGATGGCCCGGGTAGCGGTCAGCCTGATCGAAAAGAATACTAAGCGGATAGGTCGTTAGCCAGTCCGTCCTATGTTCTCCACCCAGAAGAATCTTGACCCCCTCCGCAATTGAGCAGAATTTTCCAATTTTCAGCGTGGCATCTTCGCCCCATAAGAATACCTCCGGATAACCATACGACCAGGCTCCGATATCGAAGTGGGAGTATGTCGGATTCCGGCTCATCATTTGCTTCATCATCCTGTTGGTTAAGCGAGACCGTTTTCCCCTCGGCAATTTTCTGACAATCTTTTCAATCATCCGCTCTCCTCACTTGATGGTAACGCTCCTCGGTCGCACGGGTTCGACCAGAGACCGACTTTGTCCGCGTCAACAAGCATAAACCAGTTGGCGAGAGCGAAAGTGGCCAATCCCGATATGACAAGGATATCATAAACGCAACAAAAAACGACCATTTTCATTTACTTTCACGGCCTCGCCTTGACTTTTACCTTAAGCCAAAATAAGCTTTTGCCAAAAAAACTGTGCCCCATGTTAGAAGAGGTCGCCGTAAGCCGTGCTTTTTAATTCTCACGAGTATCTGTTTCTGTTCCTCCCGGTGACACTGATCGTCTATTTTTTGATCAACCGATGGGTGCGGTCACCGCACGTATCCAAACTCTGGCTTGTCTGCGCCTCACTTATTTTCTACGGATGGTCCCAACCAAAGTACGTTTTGCTTCTTGCCTGCTCGGTGCTCCTCAACTTTTCGGTCGGGGCAGTGCTGAGTGGTTACAGGCCTGGCCAGGCGATAAGAAGAAGAATCGTTCTCATTCTGGGCATAGCCGCTAATATCGCCCTTCTCGGATACTTCAAATATGCCGATTTTGTCATCATGAATGTAAATTATCTGTTTCACGCGCATTTAGCACTGCGTTCGCTGGTGGTGCCTATGGGTCTTAGCTTTTTTACCTTTATCCAGATCATCTATCTCGTCGATAGTTACCGTAATCCGGGGAGAGGGTATGATCTTTTTACCTATGGTCTTTTTGGTACGTTTTTTCCCTACATCCTTTCAGGGCCTATCGTTCATCATGCCGAGATCGTACCTCAGTTAAGAAAGGTAGCAAGTCAGACAGTCAACTACCGCAACCTTTCTCTTGGCCTGTACCTCCTCTCAATCGGGCTCTTTAAGAAGGTGGTGGTGGCCGATCGATTAGGCGAATGGGCCAGTGAAGGTTTTGCCGCGCCAGCGCCGTTGAACTTTCTCTATGCCTGGGTCACGTCACTCTGTTACACCTTTCAGATATACTTTGATTTTTCAGGATACACCGATATGGCGCTCGGTTCCGCGATCATGTTCAATATCAGACTTCCCATCAATTTCAACAGCCCGTATAAGGCTCTCGATATCCAGGATTTCTGGCGACGATGGCATATTACATTAGGCCGGTTTCTGAGAGAATATATATACATCCCGCTCGGAGGGAGCCGGGTCCGGGAAAGTCGCGTCTATCTCAACCTCATGATCACGTTTATCATATGCGGGATCTGGCACGGAGCAGGCTGGACGTTCGTTTTCTGGGGCTTCCTTCACGGCGCGGCCCTGATGGTTCACCGCGGATGGAAAAAGATGGGAGGACGACTGCCTGTGTTCGCTGCTTGGCTCCTTACCTTTGTATTCGTCAATATGGCCTGGGTATTTTTTCGTGCCCATTCATGGGATGAGGCGCTCAAAGTGTTCTCAGCGATGTGCGGGCTCAACGGTCTCGCCGTGCCGGAAGAGTGGTCTCGCTTTCTCGGTTTTCTCAACGGACGATTCGTGCAGTTCATGTCGTGGAAGGAGATTATGCAGGGGAGCAGGGACGCATGCATATGGATTCCCCTTGCCCTGGCCGTATGCCTCTTCCTCAAGAACTCGAACCAGATGGCGGAAAGCTTCAAGCCGGGCTGGAAATCATTGCTCGTCATTGCGGCCGGCGCTTATGCGGCTCTGCACTTGTTCAAGATGAACGAATTTCTCTATTTGAACTTTTAGGGGCTGGATGAACAGAGACAAGAAGTGGTTCTACTCGGCATTTGGGGTATTTGTTCTGGCCTTTGCCATTGTGGGGCTCGTCAACTATGTGTTGGATCCTTACGGTCTGTTCAGAACGGACTTTTCATGGCAGTTCGTTGAGCCGAACAATGATTTTATCAAGCCACGATATGTTACCGATAACCCGGGCCGGTATGATTGCTTTGCCTTTGGCTCATCCAGGGTGAACAATATCGATGTCCGAAAGATCAAGAACTACACGTGTTATAACATGTTCTGCAACGGCGAGTTACCGCGTGAATATCTGGACGACCTGAGATACATGTTGAAGAAGGGTGTGAAGATGAAGCTGCTCCTGGTGGGGCTTGATGACTTTTCCTTTAGGCACGACCCGGCCAAACGCTTGAGCGATCCGTTAAGGCACCCGTACCCTCCTGTGCTGAATCATTACCTGGCGCCGTTTTACCTGAGATACCTTTTCTCGATTCACGCCCAGCATATAATGGGCCCCGTAATAGAGGGTTACGTGGCGAAGATCCGGGGCAAGCTAGGGGCGCCGCCCGTCATCTACGATATATTAAACACGGGGCGGATATTAAATCTCGGAGAGGACAGGTTCATCGAAGAGCACGCCGAGGCGCACAGGAAAGATCCGAAGTTCACAGGGAAAATAGAAAGCGTTACCGGGGACAATATAAAAGGGACGATTGATGATCTTACCCAAATGGTCAATCTCTTGAAGGTCCATGGCATACGTTCGGTTTTCTTTATGAACCCCCCGTATAAGACCTGGTTCCTCGATTTAAACCTGGACGAATTCGGCCGATTCGAGCGAGAACTGGCTAAGCTCACCGACTTTTATGATTTCATCGGCGTGAACTCGATAACCAGAGACGCATATAATTACTACAATCCGTCACACTATCGTCCTCCGGTAGGCGACATGATGATCGCACGTATGCTCGGCAATGAGACGACTTCGGTGCCGGCAGATTTTGGTGTTTTGGTTACCTCCGAAAATGTCGAGGCCCATCTGCAGCACCTCAGGGAGCAGGTTGCTGCCGAGACGCATTCAGGAGCTGACACAAGCCGAAAATACTAACTAAAAATATTTAAAGTTATCGCTACAAATCCTAAATTCTAATCTCGAAACCCTAAACAAATGACAATATTCAAAACTTACAAAACAGAACGCTCGGTGCGGTGAATGCAGCGCGTTTGGAACATTTGAGATTCGGTAATTTGAGATTGTTTTAGAATTTGGTGCTTGGAATTTGTGATTTCATGTGAGAGATAAATTCTCAGAATAGGCCATGTTAGAATCTAATCAGCCCTGCTCACCTGTATCCCTCAAAAAGTCTCTTCATGACGATCGCGTGTCCGTGAATTCCATCAACGAAGTCCTCAGCACTAAAACCGCATCTCCCGGGATCAAAAGAGCCGATCACCTCAATATTATTGGCGCGAGCCATCTCCCTCAAGTATGTTTCGACCTTCAACGTCATCCCGTATTTCGGGTTTTGCTGACAGGCCCGGTACACATCAGGATGAAAGGGTGGTAACAGTAAAACGACCTTCACGCCATGGGCCATCAAATAGTGCAGAAGATCTTCGAACAGCTCGGTGCCGCTGAGCGCATCAAAATTGTTGTAAATGATTTCCGGCAAGCCGCGCGATCCGATCTCAGCTATTGTGGCGAACCTCATGCCGGCTGGGAGATGAAGGCTCCCATCCGGTTCGCGGACAGCATCATCCACGTTGACTGTTTTGGTAACATAGAGCCTCTTGCCCTTCTGCAGATATTGCCAGTTTTGAAGGGTATACTCCAGGTTGATAAGCTGTTTGTAAGTGCTTGCCATACCTGCCCTTGGTTCCGCGGCATTTCTGGCCCTCTTTGTCACGCGTGAGCCTTTCGCGAATTCGGCAACCATTTCCCTGTAATAGGGTTCGAGCATCCTCCAGAAGTCCGTGTTAAGCCTGTTATTTTTGTTGAATATCCAGGGGTCGATGCCAAAAATAACCGCTTTGGGTAGAACCCCTTTTCTCTTGTAAAGACCGATGATCGCTATGTAGTCTTCTATGACTGCACCCGAGACCGAGTGGTTGAAGAAATCAATATCCCTTCCTATAAATATTTTTCGAAGCAGCATCGTCCTTGAGGACCCGATTGCTACGATATCTCTCCGGCCTGAATAATTTTCTACTATGAGTCGCTGTAATTCCCGCTCGTCATCGCGGCCTATATAGCCGGCTATCATATTCCCGTTGATGAGGTTCATGGCTACCCCCTTGAGCCCTTTATTCGGCCGGAATACGCCGGCGCTGTCCGTATGAAAGTTGAAGAGGGCAGTGAGCAGCAGAAGGAGGAGAAAGATGGCGAAAAACCGCTTGAGCCACCTTTTGTACGAACTGTATGAATAGCCGCTATCCTTCGCCATGTTAGAACCGGAAATAAAGAAATTCAGAGTAGGTGCCCAGGAAAAGCACGGAGAGCCAGGCCACAAGCACAAACAAGACGAGCTGGATGATATTCGGCTTGAAACTTTCCGCCAACTCGTTCGAATTCTTAAAGAGGAAGGAGAGAGGCAGAAAAATGAGGAGCATGCATACTATAGCCTTGCTGTTACCTCCCAGCTTCCCGAATAAATCGTCAAGAGCTGGTATGAAACCGTGGATGTCCCGTATTCGGGTCCATATGCCTTCCGGGAGCGCAGTGGTGTTCATGCCGACCATGCATTTGAGCATCTGGAGGGCATCGTCAAGAGTTTTCGCCCTGAAAAAGACCCAGCCTGCGTTGACAAAATTAAAGGTGAGGAACCACGCGATCGAGGAGGGCAATGAGAGGCCTGATCTTTTCCACAGGCGATGGATCACGAGGGCAGTGCCGTGCATGCACCCCCAGAGCACAAAAGTCCAACCCGCGCCGTGCCAGAGGCCGACAACGAAAAAGGTGATCATCAGATTGAGCAGGATCCGCCATTCGGGAACCTTGTTCCCGCCGAGGGGGATATAGACATAGTCTCTCATGAACCTGCCCAGGGTTATGTGCCACCGCCTCCAGAACTCCTGAATATCTAACGACCTATACGGGCTGTTGAAATTAATGGGCAGCTTTATGTTGAACATCAGGGAGGAGCCCAGTGCCATATCCGTGTAGCCGGAAAAATCGTAATAGAGTTGCAGGGTGTATGACAGCGATGCTACCCACGCCTGGATCACGGTGAGCTCATTGATGGCGCCGAAGCCGTGGTTCGCCCAGACGGCAAACGTATCCGCTATCACCAGCTTCTTGAAAAGGCCGATGAAAAAGAGACATATGCCGGAAGCCATGTTCCGGTAGTTCACGACCTTGTTTCTTAATCTGTCAAACTGGGGCATCATCTCAGCATGATGGATGATGGGCCCCGCCAGCAGGTGCGGGAAGAAGGTCACAAAGAGACCGTAATTGAGTGCGCTGTATTCCTTCACCCTGCCTTTCTCCGTATCAACGAGGTAGGCAATCTGGGTGAAGGTGAAAAAACTTATGCCGAGAGGCAACACGATTTGCGGGAGCGGTAACCTGAAATGGCTGATGGCATCGATATTTGCAATAAAAAAGTCAGCATACTTAAAATAACCAAGCAGCGCCAGGTTTCCCAGAATACCAATAATCAGGGCGCACCTGCTGTGAGAGAACCGGCCCTTCTCCCTTTGTTTCGATACCAGTCTCCCCACTATGTAGTTAAATACCATGCTTCCGGCGATGAGAGGGGTGTATACGGGATTCCACCAACCGTAGAAGACCAGAGAAGCGAAGAAAAGCCAGACCTTTGCCCCGACAGTGAATCTCTGTCTGCTCAGAAGGAAATAGACAACAAGGCCGACAGGGAGGAACAGAAAGACGTAACCGTATGAATTGAATAGCATAGTGGTCCGATACCGAAGACGCGGTGCAGGCTTAATGTAACAAAATCACATGCCAAAGTAAAATCTTCCTCATACCGGCGGCGCACGAGACGATTGACAGTTGACTGAAAAACCGCATAAAATAGGGCAGGATAGACGTTCACAGAGAGGAATAGGACGATGCGTTACCCTTCCCAATAGGGTCATGCTGATTACAGCGGTCACGAGATTGGCCGCTGAAGGCGGCCATGTAACGCAGAACATGCAAGACCGGTATAGAAAGATAGCGCAGGGAGGCGTGGTCTCCATGGTCGCGGAAGCTGCCGTGGTGCTGCCTTCCCGGCGATCTATGAAGCGGTGGGCATTCGGGTCTATGACGTGCCGTTCAAGCCCGGGACAATCCTGAAGGGTTTGAAGGAGAAGGAAGCCAAAGAGAAGAGGAAAAAGAATTCTGGTTAGATTAGTTACATTGGTTTGATTGGTTGAAAGACATTTGAAACCAATTGAACCAATGTAACAGAACTTACGAGGAGGTTAGACTTATGCCATTGGAAGGTTTTACGCCCTACGCGAAGAAGGATGCAAAGAAGTATAACAGGTTGCGCTGGTGGCTCGGTATGACCTGGGGAGACCTGTTTGACAAAGCCACGGACATCTACCCCGATAAAATCGGTCTTGTTGACGGTGAAGGACGCTGGACGTATAGAGAGCTCCGGGAGAAGGTCGATCGTCTGGCAATCAGCCTGATGAAGCTCGGCATCAAGCCGGGCGATTGGGTCCTTCTCCAGTTTCCCAACTGGTATGAATATATCCTGACATTTTTTGCCATGCAGAAGATCGGCGCTGCGACGCTGCTGCTCATTCCCCGGCACAACCAGTCGGAGATCAACCACCTTGCGAGCCTCACGAAACCCGTGGCCTGGGTTGTGCCGAAGCAGTACGGGAAGATTGACTACCAGCCGATAATCGACGATGTGTTGAAAGAGAATCCCCAGCTTAAACATATAATCCAGGTGAGAGCCGAGAAAAACGGCGCCTACCCGACTCTCGACGAGCTGATCAGGGAGGCCGAACCTACCCGGAAGAATCTCAAGGCGCTCGCGGCCAGGAGACCTGATCCGGACGAGGTTTCCCATATCATGCCTACGGGCGGCACCACCGGCCTGCCGAAGGCAAGTGTACGGACCCATAACTCCTATATCACCAACGTCGAGTACCACGCCAAAGCCTGGGATATTACGAGCAACGACACTCTTATGGTCATCACGCCCGTTGGGCACAGCATGGCGATGCACTGGGGCATCGGAGCGGCGTTGCTCAATTATGCAAAGCTCGTCCTCCTTGACTCCACGCAGGCTGAGGATATCTGCGCATGCATAGAGAAGGAAAGGGTGACTGCGGTGCCTTCTGTCCCTGCCCTTATTACCCGGGTGCTGAACGTGGACGGTCTTGAAAGATATGATTTGAGCTCTCTCAAGAAAATATGCCTCGGCGGAGCGCCCAGCACGCCGGAGCTTCTTCGTGCCGCCTACGAGAAGCTCAAATGCGTGGTCATCAACGCATTCGGCTCTTCAGAGGGCACCAATATTTCTACGAGGCTGGGTGACAGCATGGATATCATCCTCGGAAGCGTGGGAAGACCCGCCTGCCCCTACGACACGATCAAGATCATCGATGATGCGGGAAAAGAGGTGCCGCAGGGCGCACGAAGGCGAACTCGTTTCAAAAGGACCGGGTATCTTTACCGGGTACTTCAAGTCTCCTGAAGAGAACAGCGAGATCTTCACCAAGGATGGATTCTTCAAGACCGGCGACAAGGCACGGAAAGATCCATCGGGAAATATCACGATCACCGGCAGGATTAAGGACATCATCAACAGGGGCGGTGAGAAGATCAGCGCTCTCGACATCGAGAACCGGCTGAGCGCCCATCCGGGCATCGATGAGTCGGCAGTCGTCGGCATGCCGGATGCGGTACTGGGCGAGAGAATCTGCGCCTATGTAAAGCTGAAACCGGACGTAACGCTCACGTTCGAAGCAATTGTTGCCTTTCTCAAAGAGAGGGGAGCGTCGGTACAACAGCTCCCTGAGCGGATAGAGTTCGTCAGATCAGCTTCCGATGACGAAGGTGGGCAAGGTAGATAAGAAGGCGCTTAGAGAGGACATCAAGAACAGGATAGAAGGGTAAACGACTTACGGCCTGCTTCCTGCGCGGCTTACGGCTGAAGGCTGGAAGCCATTAGGAAATTAGGAGGAGGTTAGAGCTATGCCTCTGGAAGGTTTCGCGCCATACGCGAAGGAGGATGCGGAGAAGTATAACAGGATGCGGTGGTGGCTCGGTATGACCTGGGGAGATGTGTTTGATAAGGCTACCGACCTCTACCCGGACAAGGTCGGGCTGGTCGATGATGTAGGACGCTGGACGTATCGCGAGCTCCGTACCACGGTCGACAAGCTGGCTATCAGCCTCATGAAGCTGGGCATCAATCCGGGGGATAGAGTCTTTATCCAGCTCCCCAACTGGCATGAATACGTCTACTCCTTTTTTGCGCTCCAAAAGATCGGGGCCATTGCGGTGCTGTTGATCCCCAGACACAACCAGATGGAGATTAATCACCTTTATAAGCTTACGGAGCCGGTGGCCTGGGTACTTCCCAAACGGTATGGAAAGATCGAGTATCAGGCTGTCATTGATGATGTTGTGAAGGAAAGCCCGGGGCTTAAGTACATCGTCCAGGCGAGGGCGGAAGGGAAAAGCGAGTACCCCACCCTGGAGAAGCTGATTGAGGATGGACAGCTGACGAAGGAAAATCTCAAGGCGCTCGCCGAGAGAAGGCCCGACCCTGATGAGGTCTCCCAGATCATGCCCACCGGCGGCACCACAGGGTTACCCAAAGCGAGTCCGAGAACACACAACTGTTACATCGAGAATGTTGAGTACCATGCGCTTCGCTGGGAGGTCACGAGCGAAGATACCATGCTGGTCATCACGCCTGTTGGCCACGGTATGGGTATCCACTGGGGCATCGGCGGAGCCTTGTTTACCTATGCTAAGCTCGTGCTGCTCGACTCCGTGGCCCCTGATGCCATCTGCGAGGCCATACAGCGGGAGAAGGTGACAGCCATACCGACAGTACCGGCGCTGATCGCGAGGGTGGTCCAGATGGAAGACCTAGCGAAATATGACCTCAGCTCGCTTAAGAAGATATCTGTCGGCGGAGCGCCCAGTACGCCTGAGCTGGTCAGATCTGTCTACGAAAAGATCGGCTGCCAATTCATCAACGGGTTTGGCTCAGTGGAAGGCACGTGCGCCGGCACGCGGCTGGGGGACAGTATCGAGCTGATCTGCGGCAGCGTGGGCACGCCTGTCTGCCCGTATGACCACCTGAAGATCGTTGACCCCAACGGGACCGAGGTATCACAGGGTGTGGACGGAGAGCTGGTCTCAAAAGGTCCCGGTATATTTACCGGTTATTTTAAGTCTCCCGAGGAGAATGCCAAGACTTTTACCAGGGACGGCTTTTTCAAGACAGGAGACCAGGCACGCAAGGACCAGTTCGGCAATATCTGGATAACAGGTCGTATCAAGGATATTATCATCAGGGGTGGCGAGAACATCAGCGCTGTTGAGATCGAGGGCCTGGTAAGCGTGCATCCGGATGTCCGGGATGTGGCCGTGGTAGGAATGCCTGACAAGATACTGGGCGAAAGGACGTGCGCCTATATCATACCGAAGCCCGGCAAAAAACCGACACTGCAAGAGATCGTCGCGTTTCTTAAAGGGAGGGGCGCTTCGGTGCTGCAGCTCCCTGAGAGGGTTGAGCTTGTCGATGAATTACCTATGACGAAAGTCGGTAAGGTGGATAAGAAGGCTTTGCGTGAGGATATCAAGAAAAAGGTCGAGGGAGCTGTTGTCCTTTCCTGATATTTCGTGGTATTCTTTTTCGTTCGGGGCGTGGCGCAGCATGGTTTAGCGCGCTTGCCTTGGGAGCAAGAGGTCGCTGGTTCAAATCCAGTCGCCCCGACCATAGAAAAACGGCTTGTAGCCGTCGGCAAGAACAGAGATATGCGAGGCTTAATGAGTAACAGCTGAATGCTGATCCCTGATGGCTGCTTTTCATATCAGCTCTTGATCTTATTGACTTTTCAGCCTTCTGCCTCTAAAATAAAGCCATGCTTGAAACACTGACAAGGAAAAATGCAATCCTTGTCACTATACTGGCCTTCTTGTTTATCGTTCTATTTTCGGAGCACGGGCTTCTCGACTACATAAAGCTGAAGAGGCAGTTGAGTGCTATTAATCAGTCGATCGAGAAGCTTGAAAGCGAAAATGTGCAGCTGAAGGCCCAGGTTGACCGGCTCCAGAAGGATGACCGGTATCTGGAAGAGTTGGCCAGGCAAAAGTTCGGCTTTATCAGGGAAGGAGAAAAGCTCTACAGGATTGAAAAATGAAATACGAAGGTGCAATATACAGACCACCCAGCGAGGCCCACAGCCTTATACTGCAGGTAGCGGTGGGTTGTTCACACAACAGATGTACCTTTTGCGGCTCTTTCAAGGATAAGAAATTCAGGGTAAAGAGCTTCGAAGAGATCAAAGAAGATGTGGACGAGGCGAAGGCCTTCGCCAGGCATGTGAACAAGGTGTTTCTCGCTGACGGAGACGCACTGATCATTCCTCAAAAAAGACTCGTACCCATCGTTGAACTCGTAAAAGAGTCGTTTCCGAAACTGGAGAGGATCGGCGTTTACGGAAATGTCAAGTCTGTTCTGAAAAAATCGGTGGACGAGCTGAAAACTTTAAGGGAGATGGGGCTCGGTATCCTCTATCTCGGTGTGGAATCAGGCGACCAGGTAACGCTTGACAGGGTGTGCAAAGGCACGACCCTCGAAAAGATGGCAGAAGCGGCTCATAGGGTCAAGGAGGCGGGCATAGTGCTTTCGGTAACGGTGCTGCTTGGCCTCGGAGGGGTTGAGCGGAGCAGGATCCACGCAGAGGAGACGGGAAAATTCCTTTCCAGGATCGACCCGGAGTATATAGGGGCTCTCAGCATCATCGTGGTACCGGGCACCCCGCTTGCCAGAGACATCGAGAACGGTACTTTTCAGGTTCCCGATCCTTACATGCTCCTAGAAGAGCTGGCAATCATGATCGAGCATACCAACGTTACACACGGATTTTTTGCCTCAAACCACGCCTCGAATTATCTGCCCATCAAAGTCTGGTTGCCCGAGCAGAAGGATAAGGCTCTGAAGGCAATCAGACATGTCCTGGATCAGAAGGATCCAACCCTGCTGAGGCCCGAATTCCTGAGGGCGCTGTAGCATGGACCATAAAGGCAGGGTCAAGAGCGGGTACCCCGGTGCACCCGCGAAGCGGGTCGCGGGTGCGTCAAGAGCCGCGGAAAGCCATGACAAGAATGCGGTCGGCGCTTATGCGGACGTGCCTGTTCGGGTCAGGTACGCGGATACGGACAGAATGGGTATTGTCTACTACGGGACCTACCCGCAGTATTTTGAAATCGGAAGAAGCGAGTTTATGCGTGGAAAGGGCTTTACCTACCGGCGATTTGAGGAGATGGGCTATCATCTGGTCGTGACGGGTATCGAGATCAAATACCATAATGCCGCTACGTACGACGACCTGCTCTTTGTCCGGACTAGCATATCCGATGTGAAATCGCGAGGCCTCACCTTCTGTTACGAAATATTCAAAGACGGGGTCATCATTGTTGAGGGCCACACGAAACATATCTGTGTTGACGGCGGGAGGAAGCCGGTCCGCATTCCCTCCGACGTCATGGAAATCTTCAGAAATGCCTCCTCTGCATGAAATTCTCGTTGTGCGATTAAGTTCCCTTGGTGACGTACTGATGAGCCTCCCCGCTGTAAAAGCCCTCAAGGAGGGATTGCCCGGCACAAACGTCTCCTGGCTTGTGGAGGGATCTGTCGCGGAGCTTCTATCACACCAGAACTTTGTCGATCACGTCATACGGTTCCCTCGTGATCTCATCGTGGGGAGCGCGAAAAGAGGCTCCGGCGTGCGGGTACTCCACCACTTAGGGTTGTTTCTCAAAACGTTGCGGGCGAGAAGATATGATGCGATAGTTGATTTTCACGGGATCTTGAAGAGCGCACTTCTGGACTACGCGGCGCGGGCGGAGAAAAGGATCGGCTTCGGCAGGACGTTGGCGAAAGAGGGAAGCTGGCTCGCCTATGACGAAAGGGTTGACGCCTCTGACACGCATCTCAACAAGGTCGAGAGGAACATGCTGCTCGCCCGGCACCTCGGAGTAAACGGGACTATACCTCAGGTGGAGCTCGTCGCCCCGCCGAGTGCAGAAGAGTACGTAAACGATTTACTGGCCGAGCATGATATACGGCCTCCTATCGTCGCGCTCTTTCCATTCTGCAGCAAGGGGAGTCTGTTCAAGCGGTGGGAGCTTGCCAGCTACGCAGAGCTGCTGAAGCGTATGAAAGAGTCGATACGGGCAACTGTGCTGATCTTGTGGGGCCCGGGCGAAGAGGAAGAGGCGAAGCGGCTGCGCGACATGGCGGAAACTGGGATTGTGCTTCCGGCCAACCTGGACGTGGCCCAATTATGTGCTTTGCTCAAAAGGACTGACATGTATGTGGGCGGTGATACGGGTGTGATGCACCTTGCTGCTTTTTCCGGTGTTCCGGTGCTGGCAATCTTCGGTCCTACCGATCCAAAGGTGAATGCGCCGTACGGCCCGGCGCACACGATTGTGCGGAAGGAACTCCCCTGCAGTCCGTGCAGGGACAAGAATTGTAAGGAAAGAACGTGTCTCACGTCGATCACGCCCGAGGAAGTATTCGAAGAGGTGAAGCGCATGTGGAACCGCATAAAAATGGTAATGGGTCAGGGATACTTCAATGCTTCAATATTCCAATTTGGATTCCAAACAGAGTGGGCCGAATGTCCAATGTGCCAAGCGGGCAAATAAGGCGGACGGTGAAGTTTGATATTGGAACATTGGAAGTGATTGTTTGGAATTTAGATATTGAGGATTTGGAATTTGATTTAACTATGCGTGTGCTTTTTATATACCCCAACTTGAATGCCCAGATAGGCTTCAACTACGGCATAGCGTACATCTCCGCCTTCCTCAAACAGCACGGGATCGAAACCCATTTGCTCAACATCAATGAGCAGGTGGGCTACCCCCTTGACCTTGCGCGAATCAAGAAAGACGTGATGCGCATTAATCCTGATGTGATAGGTTTCTCTGTCGTCACCAACCAGTATAAGTATGCCGTCGAGATAGCACGCAACATAAAGACGTATCTTGCGCGGCCGATAGTCTTTGGGGGCATACACCCGACCATGGCGCCTTTCGACGTGATGCAGGAAAGCGCCGTCGACTGCGTGTGCATAGGCGAAGGGGAAGAGGCCTTTCTCGAATATCTCACAAGAGGAAGCCCCAAAGGTGTTTTGAACATGGGATACAGAGAGGGGCAAAGGATCGTGCTGGAACCCCTCAGGCCCTATACCGATCTGCGAGGGTTACCCCTCAAGGACTACGATATATTTGACTTCCAGACGATGATTGATGCAAAGGACGGATGGGTTGGTCTTTTGTCCGGACGCGGCTGCCCGTTCAGGTGCACCTATTGCCTCAATCACAAGATTATAAAGTTGTACAAGAACTCGGGCCATCTGCCGAAAGGGTATATTCGAAGACAGAGCGTGGACGAGGTAATGGACGAGATCGACTATCTCCTCTCCCATTACCGGCGTATCAAGATGTTCATCTTCGACGACGATATCTTCACGCTGGACAAAGCATGGCTGCGGGAATTCTCGGACAGATACAGGAGGCTCACGGACATAGGTTTTGTCTGTAATGCCCACGTACGCTTCTTTGACGAAGCGGTCGCGCGAGACTTGAAAGACGCGGGATGCCGCATCGTCAAGTTCGGCCTCGAGAGCGGAAGCGACAACCTGCGGAGAAACGTGCTCCACCGATTCATGACAAATCGCGAGATCGAGGACGCTTTTGCCGCTGCCCACAAATACGGGCTTCACACCTCCGCCTTCGTCATGATCGGTTTGCCCTGTGAGACCAAAGATGATATTATGGCAACAGTCAAGCTCTTGTCGAGGATCAAGCCCGGGAGATTTCGATGGTCGCTCTTTTTTCCGTATGTGGGTACTGAGGCTTACGACATAGCAAAAGCCCAAGGCTCCATCGATTTTGAAAAAATGAAACGCCTCGATAATTTTACCGACGAAACGTGCATGAACCTGGGTGAAGAGGTGAATCTCCTGGTTGATAAATTGCAGCATCTTTTCTGCACTTTTGTGAACGGCTATGCGGAGCCGGACAGAGATGACCAATATAGAGAGCTTGTCGACCGGATTGAGGCGGCAGAACGGGTAAGCTGGGAGGAAGAAAGAAGGAGCTTTGCGGCCGAGATCGCCGAGATGGATAAGCGCGCGGCTGAGCAAGGCAGGTTACACTATACGGTGAAGTTCAACAGATTCATGGGTGTGCGGAGTGACTGGGAAGACGATAGTCTATCTGCCTAACTGGCTGGGCGACATGGTGATGGCCACGCCCTTTCTCGCTTCATTGAGGAAGCCTCTGGAGGGAGAACTGTGGGCCATAGGCCAGTCGAAAGCCATGCATCTCTATGATGGGCTGGGGCTCTTTGACCGGTTCATACCGAACGATTCAAAGGACCTCATCTCGTTCCTCGATAAGGTGAGCATGCTGCGCGCGTTGAAATTCGACCAGGGTATCGTGCTGCCACATTCATTTCGTGCCGCCCTTCTCTTTTTTCTCGGAGCGGTACAGAACAGGATCGGTTACAGGCTCAACAACCGCGGATTCATGCTCACCCGGCCGCTTGGCCGGGAGACTGAACTCGTCGCTACCGCGGAACAGTACCTGCGCATTCTCGATGCGCTCGGCGCCGAAAGGAGCAGTGAAGCGCCGTCTCTCCGGGTCACGGAAGACGAAGAGCAGAGGTTCGATTCTAAGTATACGGACGTGGGAGGAGACTACGTTGCGTTTGTCGTCGGTGCGCAGTACGGCCCATCCAAGAGGTGGCCTGCATCGCATTTCTCTGAACTCGCTGACATGATTGTTTCGAAATATTCCAGGATGATATACATATTGCCTGGCAAGCAGGAAATGGAACTTGCACGGCGGGTCCGCGATGATGTTCCCAACAAGGAAAAGGTGCGCATCGAAGTAATGGACATTGCAGACCTCAAGGTCTGCCTCTCCAGAGCGTCCCTCGTCGTAAGCAACGATACAGGCCCCCGCCACATGGCAGAAGCGCTCGGGAGGCCGACCATCGTGATCCTTGGCCCTATGGACGAGAAGTATACCGAGTATCCCAGCCGCTCCACGTATCCCGTATTCAAAGACGTGACCTGCAGGCCTTGTAATAAAAAGAAGTGTGAAAAAAACCACGAGTGTATGACAGGCATAAGAGCACAAGACGTGTTTGCAAAGGTGGAGGAGATTCTTGGCTGACAACGGAGCGTTACTCATCGACCAGTTCAAAGGCAAGAAAATTTGCGTGATCGGCGACATCATCGCGGATGTCTACATTTACGGCATGCCTTACAAGCTCTCGCGGGAGGCCCCGGTCGTTGTCATCAAATATGAGGAGGAGAAGCTCTACCCGGGAAGCGCGGGAAATACTATTAACAACCTTCTGGCGCTCGGTGCACACGTCTTTCCGCTGGGCTGTGTGGGGAAAGATGCCGTGGGCCAGAGACTGATCGCTTATTTTTCAAAGTATCAGAATATCGACATGCACGGCCTTTTGCAGCACGACGGAATAACGGTAACAAAGACACGCATACTCGCGGGTGACACGCACACCACCAAGCAACAGGTCATCAGGATCGACAGGGAAGACGGGCGGGAGACCCCCGGTTATCTGAAATCAGTATTAAAGGAACGGCTGATGGCCATCGGTCCTGACATGGACGGATTTGTCTTCTCCGATTACGAGTACGGGCTGATCGATCGTGAGATCGTTGAGTATGGAAGAATGATGGCGAAGGAGAAAGCAGTTGTCGGTGATTCGAGGTTCAACTTGAGGCAGTTTGCCGGCTTCACGCTCATTACACCCAATGAGTCTGAAGCGTACGCGCTTGCAGGTCTGGACCCTTACCACGACGATGTTGAAGAGATGGGTAGAAAGATTATGAGTTTCATGGAGCTTGAGGCCCTCCTCGTAACGCGGGGGAATAAGGGCATGAGCCTCTTCCTTAAGAACGGAGAGATCCACCATATTCCCATATCGGGTACCGATGAGATAGCGGATGTCACAGGGGCCGGAGATACCGTTGCTGCCGCGGTCACACTGTCGCTGGCCTCCGGCGCCGATTACCTGACCGCTTCAAAGATCGCAAACCATGCAGCAGGGATTGTGGTCATGAAGAGAGGAACGGCAGTAGCGACCCTCGACGAGTTGAGAAGGGCGATCGAAGAGCATGGCTGAATATATTCGGGACCACCTGCGAGCTGAAGCGCATCATCGACGAGGAGCGATCGAGGGGCAAGAAGATAGTCTTTGGCAATGGCTGCTTTGATCTGCTCCATGTCGGCCATATCAGGTATCTGGCGGGCGCGAAGGCCCTTGGCGATGTGCTTGTCGTTGCTCTCAATGATGACGCGTCCGTCGTCGGGTTAGGCAAGCGAAAAGTGGTAGTCACACCGCTTGATGAACGAGTGGAGATTGTCGCGGCCGTGCGCTACGTGGATTACGTGACGACCTTCTCCGAGCCTACCGTTGAGACTCTTTTGCGACTTCTCAAGCCCGATTTCCACGCTAAAGGAACCGACTATACGCCGGAAACAGTGCCCGAGAGGGATGTGGTAAAAGCGTATGGCGGACAGGTCGCTATAGTGGGTGATCCGAAAGACCATTCCACGCGGGATATCATAGCGCGGCTGAAGGGACTGGGAGGGCAATGAGCCGTTCCCGTTGTCTGTCTACATGATCACCCTGAATAACGCGGCAACCATCGAGAAAGCGCTGGCGAGCGTGTAGCGGATGGGTAGACGAGGTCGTTGTCGTCGACTCGGACAGCACAGACGACACGCCGCACATCGCAAAAAAGTATACGGCCAAGTACCACCAGTTCATGACAAGCAGCCAGAGGGAGAAGTATCAGTATGCCCAGGACCTCTGCACGTCGCCGTGGCTACTCTTTATCGATGCTGATGAATGGCTTACCCCTGAGATCAAACAAGAGATCGAGGGCGTTGTGGCCGGCAATGCGGAGTATGACGGCTTTCTTGTCGAGAGGAAGAATTTTTATCTGGGGAAGCTGATACGCTATGGTGGATGGTATCCTGATCACGAGATCAGGCTGTACAGGAAGGATAAGGGCAGGTGGGAAGGCGGGCTTCACGCAAAGGTTGCGGTTGACGGAAGGGTAGGGAAGCTGAAAAACTATTACATGCACGCGCCTTATGCCGACATCTCGCACCAGATCAAGACCGTGGACCGATACTCCGGAGCCTTTGCGGAAGACCTCAAGGAAACAGGCCATTCCTTTCACTTGCTCAACATGATTTTCCGTCCCATTTATCGGTTTTTCAGGGACTATATCATCAAGGGCGGCTTTCTTGATGGTGTTCCCGGGCTGATTATCGTGGCATCGACCATGTACTATGTCTTCATGAAGCATGCTAAACTCTGGGAGATGGAAAAAAAGCATGGAAAAGCTGCAGGGTAAGAAGATACTCGTCACGGGCGGCCTGGGCTTCATCGGGAGCAACCTCTGCATAGAGCTGGTCGGGCTGGGCGCTGACGTGACGATTGTCGACAACATGCTGCCCCGGCAGGGTGGCAACCTGTTCAACATTAAAGCAATAGAGGACCAAGTGCGGGTGCAGTTTTCGGATGTGCGCGACCAATTCTCCATGAACTACCTGGTGCGCGGGGTCGATTATGTGTTTCACCTCGCCGGTCAGGTAAACCACGTGGACAGCATGCGTAATCCCTTGCAGGACCTGGATATTAATTGCAAGGGCACACTCGTGCTGCTGGAGGCGCTGCGCCTCAATAACAGGGGCGCGAAAGTGATATTCGCGGGCACGAGAGGTGAGTACGGAGCGAGCGTTAAGCTGCCTGTGGATGAGGATCATCCGACGAATCCTAAAGGGATTTACGCCGTAACCAATCTGAGCGCTGAGAAGATGGTGCTTGTCTATGACGATATTCACGGAATCAAGGGCACCTGCCTGCGCATTACCAATACATACGGGCCTCGCCACCAGATGATGCACGATGAGTACGGGGTCTTTAACTGGTTCATTCGCAAAGCGCTCGACGATGCCGAAATCCCGGTCTTCGGGGACGGCCGCATCCTGCGCGATTTTCTCTATGTGGATGACCTCGTGCGCTCTCTCCTGATGGTGGCCGCGACAGACCGGGCCTACGGCGAAGTCTTCAACGTGGGCACAGGTATCCCGGTCTCGTTCCAATCCCTCGCCGAAACGATCGTCAAGGTGACAGGAACGGGCAGAGTGAAGTTTACGGAATTTACTCAGGAGCGGAAAGAAGTTGAGCCCGGCGATTACTACACCAATACTTCGAAGATAAGAACGTATGTTGGTTGGGAATCGAAGGTGGCGCTGGAGGAAGGCATCAAAAGGACAGCCGACTTCTACCGGATGCATCAAAAGGAATACTGGTAATGATCGTCAAGATATTCGACTTGCAGCGGGAATACGAAGCGACTCCGAGATGAATTGATGCGCACGTTTGAGCAGGTGCACCTCGGCGGGGAATTTATTCTCGGCAAACATGTCAAGGCATTTGAAGAATCGTTCGCAAACTACCTTGGCGTGCGCTATTCATTGGGCGTTGGCTCGGGCACGGATGCGCTCAGGATCGGCGGCCTTGGCTGCGGCGTTAAGAAAGGTGATAAGCTCGTTACCACGCCTAACACGTATATCGCCACGGCTATGGCCCTTTCCATACACGGCGTAATACCCGTCCTGTGCGACATTGACCCCGAAACATACAGTATGGACCCGGAGCGGTTGGAGGAGGTGCTCGCGAGAGAGCAAGGCGTGCGACTCTGCATACCCGTGCATCTCTATGGCCACGCGGCTCCGATGGATGAGATTCTCGATCTGTGCAAGGGGTACGGGGCCGCTGTCTTTGAGGATGCGTGCCAGGCACACGGTGCCCTATACAAGGGCAAGAAAGTGGGCACTTTCGGCAAAGCGGCTGCCTTCAGTTTTTATCCCACGAAGAACCTTGGCTGTCAGGGCGATGGCGGCGCCGTCGCGACGTCGGATGAAGAGACTTACCGGAATGCGCACCGGCTCCGCAACTATGGCCAGACAGACAAGCACGTGCACGTGATCGAGGGCTTCAATTCAAGGCTCGATGAACTGCACGCAGCCGTTCTCAGTTTCAAACTGACGCAGCTCGATGCCTGGAACGAGCAGCGCAGGCAACTTGCGACGCTATACCAGCGGGAGCTGCAGGATACGCCGCTCATCCTTCCTCAGGAGAAACCGTGGGCGTACCATGTGTACCACCTCTTTGTCGTGAGGAGTGAAGAGCGGGATAAGCTGCGGGAATATCTCAAGGCCAGAGGCGTCTCAACGCTCATCCACTACCCCACGCCCATACATCTCCAGGAGGTATACAGGCACCTCGGCTACAAGCAGGGTGACTTTCCTCATGCAGAACGGGCAGCGACAGAGATTCTCTCTTTGCCCATGTATCCGGGCTTGAGGGAGGATGAAGTGCTCTATGTCTGCGAGGCCATCAGGGCCTTCTACCAACAATGAGGGTGCTCCATCTTTTCAGTGACTGGAAGTGGACCGGCCCTGCCGAGCCTGTGGTTTCACTCTGCGAGGCACTCAACGGACAGGGGCTTACCGTCACCCTTGCGTATCGAAAAACTCCCATCGAATTCCCTGAACGAACAGTTGAGAAAGAAGTGGTGAAACGAAACGTGCCGGGTTTCGACGGCTTCAGATTGAACCGCTATTTTTCGCCCCGGGATTGGGTTTTCGACCTGAGGGAAATCAGGCGTTTTGTCGATGAAAGAGGCGTGGATATCGTGCACACGCATCTATCGCACGATCATGCGACTGCTGTGGCTTCGCTTCTCTTCTCAAGAAAGAAGCCTCTGCTGGTGAGGACCGACCATAAGCGCGATGGTTTGCCTCACAGCCGTTCCATGGCATATCTCATGGCGCGCACAGATGGTCTCGTAACTTACAGCGAGCGGCTGCGCCAACAGGATGTGGAGCATTTCCGATTTCCTGTGGATAGGAGCTACAAACTCCCACCTGGCTTGAAGCCATACAAAGGGCCCGTGGAGGATGTCAAAGAAAGCTTGGGTTTGAAGGGCTCGGATCGAGTGATCGGCGTCATCGGCCGGCTCAAGAAGGACAGGGGATATGACGTGATCTTGAAGGCCTTCCGCAAAGTCAGGGACCAGATGGGGCATGCCAAGCTCGTCATCGTCGGAAGGAGCTCACAGATCGAGGAGAGCATAAAAAAGCCTCTCATTGAATTGGGCCTGGAGCAGGATGTGATTCTTGCGGGCTACCGTATTGAAGATTACTTTTCCGTGATCGCCTCCTTTGACATCTTTGTCATGATGCGGGCCGGCTCCGATGGCACTGCGCGGGCTTTGCGAGAGGTGTTGGGTATGGGCAAACCGGCGATCGTCTCGACGCAAGGGATGCTTCCGGAGCTTGTGATCGACGGACAGACAGGCTACGCCGTTGACTTGGGTGAGCATGAGCTTGCCGATCGTATGGTCCGGTTGCTGAGCGACGATAAGATGAGAGCGCAGTTTGGCATCAACGCGCGGAATTATGCCGTGTCGGAATGGGACTATAGCGCGCAGGCAACGCGGCTTATAGACTTCTACAAGAGATTATTGGAACGCGGAAGGAGACGGTGAGCGAAAGAAGCGCGGGAAGGAAGCTGAGCATAGCCATCCTGCTCGACAAGTTCCTTCCCTCACGGGGAGGGGAGCGTTACTTCAGGTTCCTCGCCGAGGAACTGGCGCGACGCGGCCATGATGTGCATCTGTTTGCGTCGAAGGTAGAAGAGGGCGGGGACAGACCGTACCAGGTGCACCTTGTTCCGGTCTTGAACTTTCCGAGAAGCCTCAGGATGATCTCGTACATGCTCTTTTCCGGCCGCATGGTAAAAGGGCACGGCTTCGACGTCATTCATGGACTCGGGCAGAGCCTTGCCAGTAATGTGCTTAATCCGCACGGTGGCGTGGAGAAGGCTTACCTCAAACAGGAATTTGCATCGATCAGCCGTCGATGGTATTACTGGTACCGGTGGCTGAGACGCTACCTTTCGGTGCGCCACTATCTGGAGCTGTGGGTGCAGAGGCGCCTCTATACAGGAGGTCGCGTCAAGAGAGTGATCGCCATATCAAGCATGGTGAAGAGGGACATAGTTGCGTACTTTAATTTCCCTGAAGAAAAAATAGCTGTTGTCTTCAATACCGTAGATCTTGACCGTTTCCACCCGTCGATCCGGGAACAATACCGCCATGCGAAGCGCAGAGAACTGGGTATTGAAGATGGCTGCCATTGTCTTACTTTTCGCGGGTAACAATTACCGCCTCAAGGGACTGGAGCCGCTATTGCACGCAGTTGCCCTGCTGAAGAAAAGGGCGCCTGACGTTCCGCTGCGTTTGGTCGTGCTCGGACGGGGCCAGATATGGCTCTATCGGCGCAAGGCAGAGCGGCTCGGTGTGGCCGGCTCCGTGCTTTTCCTGGGACCCGTGGCGGGTATGGAACCATACTACGCGGCCAGCGACATCTATGTCCATCCCACCTTCTATGACTCCTGTTCGCTTACGGTTCTTGAAGCCCTCGCCAGCGGTCTGCCGGCCGTAACGACACGCTTCAACGGCGCCTCTGACGCGATCCTGTCAGATGAGGGCGGGAAGATCGTTCAAGATCCTTCCAGCGCGGAAGAGATCGCCGATGCCATCGCGTTCTACTTTGATGAGCAGCGCAGGAACAGAGCCCGCGTGGTCGCACGCCAATGGATGGAGCAATACCCGCCTTCGCGCAACGTGGAAGAGACGCTGGCAGTCTACTATGAAGCAGTGGAAGAACGGGGTGCAGGGGCAGGGTGTAGGAAGAACTCAGCGAGTTGCGGTTACGACTTGCGAGTCGTTTCGATAATCGCACGGGAGCAATTAAGCTGAGGTCCAGTCTTGACTCACCTTCGGGTCGGTGTTACCGTATAGGTATGCACAAGAAGCTTCTCCAAAGGCTCCGGCCGCTCGTTCTGGTTATTGTTGTCATCCTTCCGGGATGTTTTTCCCCGCAGAAACTGGTGACGGAGAAGGCCTCGTCCCTTTTTAATGAGGTCGCGATCTCCGCCGGCAGGCAGTCTGATGTGGCGCTCGTCCGCAGTGGAACCCCGGCTTACCTGATGCTCATCGACGGCATGATACAGAGCTATCCGGAGAATCCCGACCTTCTTCTCGCCGGGGCAAAGGCTTATGCGTCCTATGCCTCGGTCCTCGAAGAGGATGAACAGGGCAGGGCCACATACCTTTACGAGCGAGGCAAACAGTATGCTGTCAGGAGTCTGAGCTTGAATCCGCTATTTAAGGACGCCATGGGTAAGCCTCTGGACGTTTTTCAAAGAAGCCTTGAACAGACCCGGAAGACCGATGTCCCCACCCTTTTCTGGGTGGGCAGTGTCTGGGGAAGCTGGATCGCCAGTGCAGAAGGCGCGGAGGCCATGGCCGACCTGCCATGGGTTGAAGCGCTCATCGAAAGGGTATTGCAGCTTGACCCGTCCTACTATTACGGGTCGGCCCATCTGTTCGAGGCCATCCTTTTATCCGCCCGCCCTGAGCAGTTCGGGGGGAGTCTGCAGAAGGCCGATGAGCATTTCAAGAAAGCCATGGCTTACGGGCAGGGTAAATTCCTGATGAGCGATGTCTACTATGCCCAATACTATGCGCGGCAAACGCTTAATCGGGACCTGTTCGTCTCTACCCTTAAACACGTGCTTGAGACCCCGGCTGCTATCGAGCCGGATTTGACCCTGGCCAACACGCTGGCCCAACAGAAAGCGAAGAGGCTGTTGGACCAGGTGGACGAATTTTTTTAAGATGAGACACTGACGAAGGAGGTTCGCTGCGGAATGGATTTCAAAAGGTCTGTACGGTGGATCATTGCCTGCTTGATCATCTTGGGTCTCTGCCTGCCCGCGCTCGCGCGGGCCCAGAACGTGGTCCTG
>CAWIHO010000091.1:0-20815 GCA_963835605.1 uncultured delta proteobacterium
AGGTGTAAGCGTGACCCAAGTTGTACTGATAAACAGGCCCTCTGTTCTCGAAATTCAATGCAAGAACTAGCGTATTACATTAAACATAAAATGTAATACACGACAGAGTCGTTAGTTGCGTGATACAACTTCATCGCTCGTCGCGAGCGAATTCCATGTTACACCTACTACTAGAGCATAAGGTGTGGATCAACCAAGTTTCACATTACGGATTGAAAGAAAGCCCAGTGCCTCCCGAAACGCCTGACTCAACCGAAGCACCACGTACTCGAGTGACCGAACAATAATAGTTTTATTGAGCTCAGCAAAGCTATTGACATTTATGAAGCCCGGGTGTAGTTTATATAAACTATTATTGATATGTAATGAGGTGGAGCATGTTTCAGGGTATTTCACAGTACGTAGTTTATGACCTTTTTGGCTTGCCTTACGGATCGAGGCTTTCGTCGGCGCTCGACTTTTTTCTATATGACACCGTTAAGATATTCATCCTCCTTGCCGTCATCATTTTTGCCATCTCGTTCATCCGGAGTTTCTTCCCACCGGAGAGGACCAGAGGAATTCTATCCCATAAAAAAGAGTTTATAGGAAACATACTGGCCGCGTTGCTCGGCATCGTCACGCCCTTCTGCTCGTGCTCGGCCGTGCCCCTCTTTATAGGGTTTGTCGAAGGCGGCGTTCCTCTCGGCGTAACCTTTTCCTTTCTGATCTCGTCACCTATGGTAAACGAGGTGGCGATCGTGCTGCTCTGGGGGCTCTTCGGGTGGAAGATCACGGCGATATATATCGGTACCGGGCTTTCCGTCGCCATCATTGGCGGCTATGTCATCGGCAAGCTTAAGCTCGAACGATGGGTCGAGGAGTACGTGTACAACATGCACCTTGGCGAGGCCCAGCCAATTCTCACGCAGACATTCAGGGAGCGGATCGAGTACGCTAAATTCAACACGAAGGACATCCTGGGGAAAATCTGGTTTTATGTGATTATCGCCATCGCCCTCGGAGGGTTCATCCATGGCTACGTCCCTGAAGACTTTCTGGTCCGCTATGCGGGGAAAGGCAATTGGTATGCGGTTCCCCTCGCGGTGCTGCTGGGTGTCCCTCTATACTCAAATGCCGCCGGCGTGATCCCCATCGTCTATGCACTGATGCAGAAGGGCCTGACGCTGGGTACCACGCTCGCCTTCATGATGGCGGTCACCGCGCTCTCGCTGCCCGAGATGATCATACTGCGCAAGGTCCTCAAGGTGCGGCTCCTTGCGGTCTTTGTCGGTATCATGACCGTGACGATTATGGCTGTGGGCTATCTGTTTAATGCACATCATGTGACAATGGTACTATAAGAAGGAGGCTGTTATGGATGAGGTAGAGATCAGGAAAACGGTTCGAGAGGCCTATGGCGCGATCGCCGAGAGCAGGGGAAGCTGCTGCAGCACGAGCTGCGGACCGGACAGCAAGGAATTCGCAAAATCGATAGGTTATTCAGAGGACGAACTGGCTTCGCTCCCTGATGGCGCCAATCTGGGATTGAGCTGCGGGAACCCTACGGCTCTTGCAAGCCTGAAGGAAGGTGAAATAGTGCTGGACCTCGGTTCCGGCGCGGGGTTTGACTGTTTTGTCGCAGCACCGAAAGTCGGTCCGTCCGGGAAGATCATAGGGGTTGATATGACACCTGCCATGCTCGAAACGGCAAGGGAGAATGCAAGGAAAGGCGGCTTCTCAAACGTCGAGTTCAGGCTCGGCGAGATCGAAAACCTGCCCGTGGCGGATAATTCAGTCGACGTGGTGATCAGCAACTGCGTGATCAATCTTTCGGCAAACAAGCGAAGGGTATTCGAGGAGATCCTGCGTGTTCTGAAGCCTGGCGGGAGGGTCTCTATTTCTGACATGGCCCTGCTGAAAGAACTCCCGGAGAAGATCAGGCAGAGCGTCGAGGCATATGTTGGCTGCATTGCGGGGGCGCTTCAGGTGGATGAATACAAGAGACTTGTCAATGAGTCGGGGCTTACGGGCATTAAGGTGACCGTCAGCGGCAACTCGGCATGTACCGGTACCGACACCCGGGATCCGATTGGCAGAGCGATGATAGATCAGTTGCCAAAGGCGAATCGCTTCAGGACTATGCGGTGAGCGTGCTCGTGGAGGGTTATAAATGAGCGTCGAGGCAAAGAATAGAAAAATCCGTGTTTTGTTTGTCTGCGTCCATAATTCCGCAAGGAGCCAGATGGCAGAAGCATTTTTGAATCATCTGGGAGGAGACCGATTTGAAGCAGAGAGCGCGGGTCTTGAGCCGACAGAGATCAATCCTCTTGTTATAGAAGTCATGAAGGAAATAGGCATCGACATCTCCACGAACCGTACAGACAGCGTTTTCGATTTTTTCAAACAGGGCAGGCTTTACCGATATGTGATTACCGTGTGCGACGAAGCGAGCGCCGAACGGTGCCCGCTCTTTGCGAGCCATGCAACCTATTTCCACTGGCCATTTGAGAACCCGGAAAGCTTTACCGGCAGCCATGAAGAAAGGCTGGGGAAAATAAGGGACCTAAGAGATCGCATCAAGAAAAAGGTCGAGAAGTTTATTGCCGAGCATTCGGAAGAAGGAGGTGACCGGTGAAAGATTTGGTGACTATATTCAAGGCTCTCTCCGACGAGACGCGGCTGAGGATTCTTAAGCTCCTCGAACAGGGGGAGCTGTGTGTCTGCGATATTGTCGCCGCATTCGACATGATCCAGCCGAAGGTCTCGTTCCATCTGGCTGCATTGAAGGCGGCTGGACTGCTGAAGGACAGGAGAGAAGGCAAGTGGATGCACTATAAGATCGACGATTCGGACCTCTTCAAGAGGCTGCTCATCCTGTCTGTGATGGAGAGGATACCCGAAGAGACGTTAAAGGAAGACCGGAAGAGGCTGAAGGAGTTTATGCGAAGCAAGAACCAGGTGATACCGCTCAACGAGGTATGCTGCGGCCGCAAGGCAAAACAAGCGTAAGGAGGCATGATATCTTATGAAGAAGATCGAGATTCTCGGAACAGGTTGCCAAAAATGTATAAAGCTCGCGAAAAATGCGGAAGAGGCGGTCAAGGGTGGGGGAGACGAGTACGCAGATTGAAAAGATAACCGATCTCAGCAAGATCATGAGTTACGGTGTCATGATGACCCCCGGCCTCGTTGTCGACGGCAAGGTGGTCAGCGTGGGGAAAGTTCTCTCCCCTGACGAGATCAAGAAGCTGCTCTAGAGCCTGCAGCGTTAAGGGGTATACTACAGGAGGAAAAAAATGGCTGAAAACGTCACGTGCTGTGGGAGCCCGGTGAGAGCTGGTAGCGGCGTGCTCGGGCCGATCGAACGTGGGCCAGATCGCGAACTGGCTGATGGTCGAAATGGACAGGACGGGGGTATCGAAATCATTTTGCATCACCGGAGTGGGCGCCGGACTCTCTGGTTTTGTCGAAAGCGCAAGAGCGGCAGATCTGATCCTGATCGACGGATGTCCCACAGGGTGCGGCAAGAAGGTGCTTGAGAATCAGGAGTAAAGCCGAAGCGTTACTTTGTCATCACAGAGCTCGGTATAAAGAAGGGTGATGTTGACGACAGCCTTGACGCAAATGCCAGGATGGCTCTGGGACAGGTCATGGCCAATATCTGAATGGAATGGGCTCTATTACAATGGATGCTGAAGATATCCCCATGGAGAATGTATGCACAGAACTTGTCCTTAAACCCGTGCTGATTGCCCTGCTGACAATCCTTGCGTTGACGTTCTCAGTCAACGGACTTGTCGCTGCCCAAAAGAAAGCAGACCCAGGACCGGGCACAAACAGCTTGCCACGCCTTGTTGATGTGGGAGCGGACAAGTGTATTCCCTGCAAAATGATGGCACCCATACTCGAGGAACTCAGGGCGGAGTACGCGGGGAGTCTCGAGGTGGTATTCGTCGATGTGTGGAAAAAGCCGGAGGAGGGAGACAAGTACGGTGTCCGCATGATCCCGACTCAGATCTTCTACGATGCGGCCGGCAAGGAACTTTACCGGCACTTGGGCTTCATGTCAAAAGAGGACATCCTCAAGAAGCTCCAGGAATTGAAGATTCCGGTCAGGAAGGTTCAGAACAAGTAGGCGGAAGCGGCGACGTGCTCGAAAACCTGTTCATCACGCTCAGCCATGCGGTTGAAGGAACGTCAGCTGTGGCCCTCTTCGCCTCGTTTGTGTGGGGCATGCTGAGCATTCTCCTCAGTCCGTGCCATCTGTCGAGCATTCCGCTCATCGTAGGCTTCATCGATGAACAGGGCAGGATCTCAGCAAGAAGAGCCTTCTCCATCTCGGCCCTCTTTTCAATCGGCATCCTGGTGAGCATCGCGGCAATAGCAGTCATCACCGGGTTGGCAGGCAGGATGATCGGCGACGTGGGGCGCTGGGGGAACTACTTCGTCGCTCTGGTCTTTTTTCTCGTAGGACTTCATCTTTTCGACATCATTCCTATGCCTTGGTCAGGTCCCGGACAGGTCGGCATGAAACGCAAGGGCTTACTGGCAGCGTTCGTACTCGGCCTCGTCTTTGGCATAGCCCTCGGTCCTTGTACCTTTGCCTATATGGCCCCGATCCTCACCGTGGCCTTACAGCTCGCGGCGACAAGCCTCATGTACGGGACTCTTCTGCTACTGCTGTATGGTCTTGGCCACTGTTCGGTGATTGTGCTAGCCGGGACATTCACCGAGGTCGTCCAGCAGTACCTTGATTGGAACGAGCGATCAATGGGTGCACAGATCGTCAAAAAGATTTGCGGAGCCCTTGTCATCCTCGGAGGTCTTTACCTACTCTATACATCTTCATAACGATACATGTCCCGCTAATCAACGCGCACTCTCAAATGTTATTTCAAGAAACATATTGACAACCTGTAAGAGATGCATTATCATATCAACTATTATTGATATAATAGACAATCATGCGCAACAACAGCACAAAATCCTGAGCTTAGCTGATGTTACATGGTTGGCCTAACCAGGAGCTTAAAATATGGCTCTTCACGGCTCTGCAAAGACATTTATCCTCCTCAGCATGATTAGCTTCTTATCCTCCTTTATGCGAAGTTGCATCCTGCAGGAGAAGGCAAGCACTCTACTTATATATAAATATGATGCTATATGTTCTATTGGTGAGACACATCACCTGGTCAATATCCATGGGCTTTATCTACGCATGAAGATCGCCCCATTCTAGTTTTTCTGTTAGCCGGCTCGTGGTGATAGCGGGCTGGTGAGTGATAGAGGATGACGAAAATACACAGTAGACAATCATCCACCAATCTAAGGAGGTTTGCAATGAAAGAGCTGAAAGAGTATTTTGACGTTGCGGTGGCCTTTCACGGTCACAGGTGCCCTGCCATGCCCATGGGCTTACGGGCAGGACTCGCTGCCTTGAAAGCGCTTGGCGTCGAGCAGGGCAAAGGACAAAGAACTCGTCGTTGAATCGGAGACCGGCGAAGGCAACGCGGCCGGCTGCTTCGTCGACGGCATCATGGTGGCGACAGGCGCCACTTACGGAAAATCGAACATCAGCAAGCTCCATTACGGCAAAATGGCCTTCACGCTTATTGATGCGAGGACGGGACGCGCCGTGCGGGTTTCCCTCAAACCCGACTTCTTCGAGAAGGCGCTCCAGTCTCCTTTTGTCCAGAAGAGAAAGGAGGGGGTGCCCCCTCAGGATATCCCGCCCGAAATAACCAACCCGCAGGTAGAGAGGATTCTCGGTCTTCCCGAATCGGAATTTCTCACGATCAGCGAGGTGTTTCACAGGGACGTGAAGATGGGCTTGCCCACCTTCGACGTAAAGAGATGTTCCAAGTGCAAAGAGGCGACTTTCACGAACAAACTGGTGCAGACGCCTGACGGCAGGCTCCTCTGCTCCCCGTGCGCAGAGGCAGAAAAAAAGGCGTAAACAGACTGAAACATTCCTGTACTAAAGCAGGGCGGGAGAATCTCCCGCCCCGGAGATAGTACCATGGTAATGACAACGGTTCTGCTCGCGGCTCTCCTCGTCTTTCTTTTTACGACCGTCCTGACCGTCGCCGGGGTGGGAGCGGCCTTTATCATCATTCCGACCTTCTACTGGCTGGGCATCCCCCTCACGGAAGCCATGGCCGTGGCGCTGCTCCTCAACGCCATCAGCATGAGCTTCGCGTCCTTCAACTACATCCGCTACAGGCTGGTCAGCTTCAAGACCGCCGTACCCATAATCATCCTTGCGGTTATCTTCTCTCCCCTCGGCGCCTACTCCACGAGATACTTTCCGAAGAATATTCTCATCCTGATTTTTGTGTTCTTTCTCATGTTTGCGGGCTCGATGATGCTTTTCTATACGCCAAAAAAGAAGAAAGACGGAGGAGCATCTTCGGGCAAGGAACTTAAGACGGGTGTTGGCGTGGGGATCGGCGCGGGCTACCTCGGAGGACTGCTCGGCGTGGGAGGGGGGAATTTCATCGTCCCCGCCCTCATATGGCTGGGGTTCGATCCGAAGAACGCCTCGGCAACGACGGCATTTATCGTCGTCTTCTCGTCGCTCAGCGGCTTCTTCGGCCATGCCGCCCTCGGCAACATAAACTGGAACCTTCTTCTCTTCTCTGCGGTCGGGTCGATAGCAGGCGCCATTGTCGGCTCCTGGCTCATGCACAGGAAGCTTGAGGCGAAACAGGTGAAACGGATCATCGGGATCGTGCTCTATGCGATCGCGGTCAAGATGGCCTGGGGATTGTTGTAGGATATAGATGCAGACGGAAGGATAAGCCACGACCACGATACTGTTTATCGAGGGTGACCCGCCACTAAATCCGGAGATCTTCCGGTATAAAGGATTCTGAACCATGCTTTCAAATATTTCGAACAGGAGGGAACAATGGACGACAAAGATATCCTGATGGACGCGCTCAAGTTTCATGGACACAAGTGCTGGGCCAGCGTGGCGGGCGTACGTGTCGGGCTCGCTGCGTTGCGGGCACTGGGTGTCAAACGCTCCGGCGGCACACAGCTTTTCGGCATCATCGAGATCGGGGAAGATCACGGCGGGATGTGCTTTGGTGACGGCGTGCAGTACACCACCGGCTGCACCTTTGGCAAGGGCAATATCCGCAAGCAACCTATGGTAAGCTTGCCTTTACGCTGATCGATAAAGCCACCAACCGCTCCGTGCGCATAAGCTACAAGCCCACGCTGCAAAAACAGATCGCCGAATCGGCTTTTATGCAGAAGCGCGGTCTGGGCGTCATGCCTGACGACATCCCGCTCGAAGAGCAGATGGAACTGGTGAACCTCGTCTGGGGCGCCCCGGAAGCCGACCTGCTCACCGTCGGCGAGGTGGTCACGTATAAGGGCGAATGGTTCCCCGAGGTGATGGGCTTTACGCCGTGCGCCGGATGCGGCGAGCTGACGGCCCACGCGTATCTGCGCGTGGTGGGCAACAAGCATGTCTGCATCCCCTGCTCAGGCTACGACCGTTAGAAGAGACGGCGCATTCTTGGCGTGAGCTCATGGGAAACATAATCTGCGGACAGTATTGTCGAAGATCGGCAAACGTATTCGACAATATTGTTATAATCCACATCTCGCCAAATACGCGAGCACATGACATTTAGTAGTAATTACCATATATTGCTGCGTAATGATACTTTGGCATATATGTTGCTCTTTAGCTTCGTATCAAATATATTTTATGGGAGGTACGACATGAAACAATGGTATGCAGGTATGGCGGTGGCAGTGCTCTTCGTGGTACTGGCGGTAACGGTGTACGCGGGTCCCGGCGGCATGGGGCGAGGGATGGGTTCCGGGATGATGGGTCCCGGAGGATATGCGTATCTGAACCTTTCCCAGGATCAGATGGATAAAATGTGGCAGCTCAAAGACAAGTACTACAACGATACCCGGGCTACCCGGTATCAGATGTTCCAGAAACAAGTGGAACTACGGAAACTTTACGCAGACCCGAAGGCAGATGCGGGCGTCATAGCCGCAAAAGAGAAAGAGGTAAGTTCCCTCCGGCAACAGCTCTACGACAAAATGGCACAGATGAGGCTTGAACAAGAGGAACTTCCTGACCCCGGAGCAGATCCAGAAACTCAACGAGGCGCCGTACGGCTATGGACGAGGCCCCAGAGGCTTCGGCCGGATGTAGCCGATGATAACAGAAGAGGGGGCTACTCTCCGGCCCCCGATTCTTTCTTTGAGCGCAGTTTCTGCCTCACATTTCATAGAAGGCAATCTGTTTCATGGCCGTTCGTTTGCCTCCGCATTGACCTTATTCCCGTTTTTTGTCGGTTTGATCTTTAACGTAGGTTCTGTACTCCTTCAGCAGCACATACCGGTATTCTCTACGGGCGCTCTCTGAAGAAGGGATATAATTGTTCATAGCTTCCAGTCGTGTGATGATCTCTTCGGCGGTTTCTTCATTCGCTTTCCTGCCTTCGGTGTAAAGATCCGCCAGTATTTCATCGAGACCGAATAGGCTGAACTGCGTATCATCGAGGAATTTCAACATGCGCCAACTAACTGCTGGCGGTGTGTAATCTTCTCCTCAGTCCACTCACCCGGGGTTAAACTTGTGTGACATATCGCACCTCTTCAGTTTTTTATCGCGCAAAAAAAGGCCGGGTGTGAGAATCACAGGAACCGACGCTTTGTGCTCGATCACGATACATAGTGACTACACCTAGTCACCGGCGCCTCCACTTCATCAGTGACCTTTCAGCGTAATACGAATCTCATCGCCGTCTTTTACTCTCTTCGTCAAACGCTCCCCTCCGCCGACGCTCTCCTTGTTAACCTGCACCTGCACATTGGCATTGAGCCGTGACCCATGAAAGAGAGCATTTTTCATCGCGGGAATGAGGCCGATTAGTTCGTTCACACAATCGCCGACTGTCTCGCCATCGACCTCAAACCCTTCCGTATCCTTTGCAACACGAGCCAGATTCTTTGAAAGCCATAAGGTCATACTCATCCGACACACCTCCTATGCGGGCGCCCGTCACGCGGGCTCCCCACTCCCTCAGGTATTCGGAGGGGATCCGGCAGCTGCAGACAGACCGGTCTTTGTCCTTGATCGCACCTCATTGAGCTGAGCATTGATCTTTCCCGCGGAAACAGCCATGACAATAGACTGGATTGCCCCGATCTCCTCTTCGGTAATCCCTTCTTCCCTGGCCACGCCAAGGTAGGATTCCATTCAGGGATAGCAGCTTACTGCCATAGCCGTGGCAAGGTGGATCATGAGCGTGGTCTTTGGTTCTAGTATTTTATTGCGACGGGCGGAGTAATAGAAATCTTCGTACGCCTTTCGTTGATCGCCTAGCATGATGTTTATCCCCCATCTTTATTCTTTCAGCCGTTCTTCGTAATTTTCATCCTTTTAATCCGCTACTGCTCGCACGTATAGTAGCACACCCCTATTGGCGTTTCCTTCGCATAAGGGAAATACTTCCGTTTGAACCAGAGGGACAGGTGGACAAGGTTGATAAGAACCGGCACCTCGACGAGAGGGCCTATCACG
Organism: uncultured delta proteobacterium; assembly: GCA_963835605.1. Lineage (GTDB taxonomy): Bacteria > Desulfobacterota > Syntrophorhabdia > Syntrophorhabdales > WCHB1-27 > JADGQN01. The sequence continues at coordinate 9,542 of CAWIHO010000091.1, forward strand.
GCCGCAAATGCCTGACCCGAGTTGATCCCGAAGACCGAGACAGCCACCGCAATTGCCAGCTCGAAGTTGTTGGAGGCGGCAGTGAAAGAAAGGGTGGCCGCTTGCCCGTAGTGGGCGCCCACCTTACCGCTCATGTAGAAAGAGACAAGGAACATGATGACGAAATAGACGAGAAGAGGAATGGCGATACGAATGACATCAAGCGGGATCTTCACAATATATTCGCCCTTGAGCGAGAACATCACGAGGATGGTAAAGAGCAGAGCAATAAGGGTGATCGGGCTGATTTTCGGGATGAATTTCTCGTGATACCACCTCTTGTCCTTCACTTTTATAAGCGATAAACCGGGTAATCACGCCCGCGATAAACGGAATGCCGAGGTAGATGAAGACGCTCTGCGCGATCTGGCCGATGGTAATATTCACGACGACACCTTTGAGGCCGAGCATGGGCGGAAGCACCGTGATGAAGATATACGCGTACACGGAAAAGAAGAGCACCTGGAAGATCGAGTTGAAGGCCACAAGGCCGGCGCAGTACTCGGTATCGCCTTTAGCCAGGTCATTCCAGACAATGACCATGGCGATGCACCGGGCAAGACCGATCATGATGAGACCGACCATGTATTCGGGGTAACCCCTGAGAAAAACGATGGCGAGAATGAACATCAGGATCGGGCCCCACCACCCAGTTCTGGATGAGGGAAGCCCCAAGACCTTATAGTTCTTGAAGACCTCGCCCAGTTCCTCATACTTCACCTTAGCAAGAGGAGGGTACATCATCAATATGAGGCCGATCGCAATCGGGATGTTGGTCGTCCCTGACTGAAATTGGTTCCAGAAGCCTACTACGCCTGGAAACACATACCCCCAACCGACTCCCACGAACATGGCGAGAAAAATCCACAAGGTCAGAAACCGGTCCAGAAAAGAGAGTCTTTTACCAATCCGTTCTTCCGCCATCGTATCTGTCCTCCTTAGCGTCTCGCAGTCCGCGGTTTCTTGAGCAGACCGGTATTCCTCAGCTTTTCGGCGCAACCGTCCGGCTCTTCTTCCCGGAGGTCGCGCTTCGCAGCCTTTCTCCTTTTTTACCTCCTGCAGTTTCTCCCTGTCGGCACGATAGAGGGGGAGATTCCACAGCTGCTTTTTCATGAAGCCGAGCTGCGCCTTGCAGCGTCTCGTCTGCGGAGTTCTTTTATCAGATAGTGCATCCAGACGCCGACGCGCATACTGCTCAGCAAGCCCGAATGTTTCAGGTAGGCAAGGTGCCGGGATATTTTTGACTGAGGTTCCTCCAGCACCGCCTGGATGTCGCAGACGCAGAGCTCACCCTGCATGAGCAGCATCATGATGCGAATCCGCGTCTCCTCCGAAAGCGACTTGTACAACTGTGCCAGCTGCTCCATGGGATATCCTTATATATGCATATAACCGGTTATACAGATTATATAGAAATATCACCGGCAAACCGACGTGTCAAGAAGAACTCGGAGCACCGCGTGTTTTTCCCTGAGCCGGAATGTCGGCCGTGCGAGAGGCCGACCCTGTTGATCTTGTCAATCGGCATCAATGCTGGTACAGTGTGAACATGAGGGAGACACCATGATGTCGAAGTCGAGGCTTAAGGTACTTTTCTTGTGCACCGGCAATTCCTGCCGAAGCCAGATGGCCGAGGCGTGGGCGCGCCACCTCAAAGGGGACCTGATTGAGCCTTATTCTGCGGGAACACAACCAAAGGGGGTTGACCCGAGGGCGGTCAAAGCGATGGCCGAGGTCGGGATAGAGATATCAGGCTATACATCAAAGGCGGTCAGCGACCTGCCGGATATCGAGTTCGATTACGTGATTACCCTTTGCGACGATGCGCAGCAGGCATGCCCCTTCTTTCCGGCAAAGACGGCCCTCATCCACCACAGCTTTGATGATCCTCCCCGATTGGCCGAGGAAGCGAGGAATGAAGAGGAAGCAATGGCGCATTACCGGCGCGTGCGGGATGAGATCAAGGAATATGTGGAGACCCTTCCCGAAGCGCTGGCCAACCCCAGGGAATAGGCGCCCGGCATTAGCTTTTGCCCTTGGCTATCATCCCAATGTCTATCAGACACTATGAAGCCTGTCAGAATCCCTCCGCAGCCACATCAATTCCGATATGCTAGTCCTTGTAAGAAGCGGGAGAGTTCACGATCGACGTGCTCTGGCCACAAAATATGAAACAAGGAAGCGCAATAGCAGGGCGGCTCCTACTTAGGCTGTGGGTCGCGGCTGGTTCTCATGGTGCCATGTTGGTGAGCTAGGCCCCGGATTTTTTCTGGTGGCCGATGAGAGCGCAACTTCTTTGCCTTGAACTTTTTGCTTGACATCGCTGGTTTAATGTGAATATATATTCACATTAGCGGCATGACAGAAAAAAAGAGCACGCACATAAGAAAAGAGGAAATCGTCCAGGCGGCCCTAAAAGTATTGGGAAAGGGCGGGGCCAAGGCTCTCACTATTACGGCCATCGCTAAAACGGCGGGGATGAGTGAAGCTAACATTTATAGACATTTCGGGAGTAAAGACGACGTCTATGCTGCACTTGCGGACTTCATAGGGGTGGCCGTCATGGAAAAAGCAGCAGGCATTGCGGCGAGAAGCAAAAGCCCTCTGGAGAAATTGGAGACCATCTTCTTTTCCCATATGACGATGATCGAGGAAAACCCCGGAATGCCACGTCTGATTTTTTCGGAAGACCTGCGCCTTGGCAATAGAAAATTGGGAGAGAAGATATCCTTGCGATTGCGAGACTACGTTGAGACACTGGCGGGCATCATTGCGGCGGGTATCGATGAGGGAGACTTCCGTAAGGGGCTGTCCCCGAGGGAGACGGCCCTGACTTTTCTCGGATTAATCCAATCGACAGCGCTACGTTGGACTATCGGTGCCGAATCCTTCGATATTAGAGTAGAGGCGGGTAAGCTGTGGAGCAATTTTGTGAGGCTCGTGTGCTGATTTTTTTTGCCCTTTATGTGAATATATATTCACATAATTCAACCGAAAAAAGGAGGTACCTGCAATGAAAACAGAAAGAACCATCTTCCACCCGTATCTGATGCTCGTCTACGCACTTATTGGTATGACCATCGCGCTTTACGACGTGTACATGATCCACACGGGTCAGTTGCTCTGGTGTCCCCCTCCGATCGACGGTTGTAACACCGTCGCCTACAGTCCGGACGGGCGCATCTGGGGCGTGCCGATAGGGTACTTTGGAGTCTTCTTCTATTTGATCATGCTCGTACTTGCGGCGCTCCTCGTGTTCGGCTCGTCCTGGCGCGGTTTGCGCCTGGCCTCTCTTCTCTACACTGCGATAGGTGTGTGCGGTTCAATAGGCTTCATGTATCTCGATATTACCGTCATCCGCGCCTTTTGCATTTACTGTCTGATATCCGCCATCTTAACGGTTCTTCTATTCCTCTCCGCAATCGCGCACTTTAAGGCGCTCGCCGGAGGTCATGAGCCGATCACGAATGGAGAAGAGGCGAAGATGCGTTTTTCGTCGTAATTGTTGAAAAACTGACTGCGACCGCAGGCCGCTCCCATGCGGAGGACGGGAAGCTTGACTCCAGGGATCCCTGGATAGCGCCTAAGAGGATGAGCATCATGGAACAGGTCGTCCATGCAGCAAGTTATTCTTCCGGAGCACCTGTATCCTTTTGGGCGCTGATCTCGTCTACACAGTTAAACCGACGACCCGACCGTTCGTCTCGGATCGTCGATTCACGAAAAGGAGGAAAGGTTATGTGGTTCTGGTGTAACGCACCATTTGGCTGGATGTGGTGGATATTCCCGATCATGTTCCTTGTCTGCTTAGTCATGATGTTCTTCTGCATGAGGATGTTCTTCGGAGGCCATTTCGGAAGCCATTTCAGATGTTGCTCGCCGCGCGGCTACGGCTGGAAAGATACCAATGAACACGGCAAACCTCGCCCCGGCGCTGAAGAAGAGGGTACGGGCTCACGCAGGGAGGAGCGCTAACATGTCCAGACGCTTCTTTGAATCCATGGCAAAGCGATGAGGCCCCTCAAATCCGGCGGCAGGTGCCGTCCCGTTTGAGCAGACACCGGAGAACATCGGCGTAGAAGAACTGTTTGAGGAATGGCTGCAGCGGGTAGAAAGAAGATGTTCTTGCAGCTGGTGCGAAAAGAAGGGTCTGATGAGTGCATCTCAAATAGCAGCCACATTGAAACTTTCTGAAAAAGCTGTCTTGTCTGTCATTTACAGGATGGCGCAGCAGGGAACTATCAGAATAACCGGGATCCAGTCGACGACGTGACTGCAGGAATCGATTGTTCCTGCAAGCTCTAGAACAATGAAAGGAGCTGACAACAATGGATGACGAGAGATGCTGCGGCAAACAGGAAGCGGTGGGAGGCCCCGCCGATTATGAAACAGTGAGGATGGAGAAGACGAGGAATGTCTGTCCCATGTGCGAGGATTACGCACGCGCACAGGCATCGAAACCGGTCGTGGTGATGTGCTGCGAGGGAGCGTGTCTGCGCGGTGAAATAGCGAGGCAGGCAGCGAACCTGCTCTGTCACAAGCTGGCGCCCGATAAGACGGTCCGGCTCTGCCTCGGTGGAGCATTTACGAAGGACACAGGGCAGAGAGGCCTTGCGAGGAACGGGAAGAGGGTTGTGGCCCTGGAAGGTTGCTTCATCGAATGCGCCTCCCGGATGATGAAGGCGGTAATCCCGGAGCTCAAGCCCGAGGTCATCATCGCGGACACCTTGTATGATTTCGATCGGAGCCTTTTCGGGATCGATGAGATGCCGGAAGCCCAGATAAAGGTCCATGCGGAAGAGGTGGCCAGAAAGGTACTGGAGCGGTTATAATAGTTCAGAGGACAAAATGAACGAGCTACGCTTTGACGAGATCTATGCGAGCTTTCATGCACAAGATCGTCCGGTACCTGACACGGCTCGTCGGGGAAACCGAGGCTGAAGATCTTGCACAGGAGACGTTTGTGAAAGTCGGCCAGGCGCTCGAAGGCTTTCGTGGAGAGGCACAGCTCCATACGTGGGTTTACAAGATCGCGACCAACACGGCCCTCGACAGGCTGCGCAGCCCGTCTTCCAGGGAAACGAGTCAAGACCCGGCAGCAATCGAGTCGATAGCGAGCATCGAAGATGTCGGTGTGTGGACGGGACGGAAGCCGCTGACTGTCGAGCAACAGGCGATACGGGAGGAGATGAGCAGCTGCGTTCGCGAGTGTTGTTAACCGGCTGCCCGATAACTACCGTACCGCGATCGTATTGAGCGAACTGGAGGGTTTCAAGGATAGCGAAATCGCCGAGGTCCTCGGCCTGACCCTGTCGGCAACAAAAATACGGTTACATCGTGCCCGGGCTCGGCTTAAAGACGAGCTCTCCAGCTGCTGCGTCTTCTATCGAAACGAGGAGAACGAGCTGGCGTGCGACCGGAAAACTGAAGCCGATCAGCAGCTAGAGGCTTTCAAGAGGAAGAGCCATGTTGCTCACCGGATACAGAAAAGAAATATTTCGACCCACCTGCAATCCTAGCTTTCAGTCTGTCCACTGTTATGCCCACCTTGACGATGACATTCAAGAAGTTCTGCCTTATCTCAACACGGTGCTTGGAGCTTCGGATTATACAGACGATCCGCCTTCCGTCCTGTTTCAGATCCACGGGCGTTTAATTGCTGTTTACCCCAGAAAAATAGCCATCAATGCCCTGAAAGACGAAGCCGAGGCAGACAAGATTCTTGAATGGTTGAGGACGCAGATTAATGACACGTGGGAAAAACGGCATGACATCGAACCCAGTTACGGGGTCGCTCCAAAGCCCCAGGCTATCGAGGTGTTAAAGCTCTTACCAAAAACGAATTGTGGCGACTGTGGTCAAGCAACCTGTATGGTCTTTTCGTTCCTGGTTATCCAGGGCGCAAAAGGCCCAGAGGACTGCCCGCTGCTGGATGATCAACGCAAGCGTAGATTAGGTGAGTACCTGAGTCGGTTCACCTTTGTCCATGTGTGAAAATCTCACTGGATAACCGGTCGTGCACAGGACACGATTTTCCATCCCCCGGTCGACTATACAGACACCGCTAGTTTGATTCCACGTAGCGGAGCCTTCTCAGCTTAATGACCACATATATCTCGCTGCCTTCGGTGATATCCATCTCATCAAAGGCACTCTCTGTCAACTCAGCCACAAGACTGGTTCTCCCGATGCTCATCCTGACCCGAACTTGCGAACGGTGGCGGATAATCTCCGTTACAGTAGCTTGATAGCGGTTAAGGGTCGGGCCTGGTGGTTTCATCTTTGAAATGTAAAGGTCGTGCGGGGAAATGGCTATCCTGTCTATCATGTCTCCTTCATAAGGGAGTACCATGCGCAAGTCGCCACTTGCGATCTCCACGAGTCCCGAAGAAAGGACGCGACACTGGTCACAGGCCAGTATGTTGGGCCTGCCGATAAACTCGGAGACGACCTCAGTCCCCGGATGAAAGAATATAGTCTCGGGGGGAGCTGTTTGTTCGATCCTGCCTTTGTGAATGATGGCGATGCGTTCTGCGATCTCCTCGGCCCCCAGAAGGTCATGCATGACAAAGACAGCTGTGATCTCCAGCCTCCTCAGAAAGGCCCCCAGTTCTGCCCTCAGATACTTTGCCGTCTGGGGATCAAGACTCGATGTCGGCTCGTCAAGAAGGAGTATCTTCTGAAAGGGCGCAACGGCCCTGGCTATTGCGACCCGTTGTTTCTCGCCGCCGCTCAAGCTTTCAGGGTATCTTTCCCTGAGCCTGTCAATGTGGAGGGCTTCTGTAAGTTCGTCGACCCTCCCGGCGGTGGTCTTGTCATCATAACCCTGAACTTTCAAGCCATACGCGATGTTGGCTGCCACCGTAAGGTGAGGGAAGAGGGCCAGGTCCTGAAACAGATATCCGACGCCGCGCCTGTGAGGCGGCACGCGGTCCATCTTCTTACCATCGAAGAAGACCTCGCCTTTGTAATCGACCAACCCGGCGATCACATTGAGAACCGTCGACTTCCCCGCTCCGTTCGGTCCGACAAGGGCCATGATCTCCTTGTCCTCTATGGTAAGGCTCAGATCGCTCAGCACGTACTTGGAGATATTTTTCAATTCTATGCGCGGCATGATCGGCCTTTCCGGCTTTGGGGTCTCCGCGTTGACGTTCCTCGTCAGCCTACACATAGGATCGCCTGCCGGTCAACAGCCGCACTCCGTAGAGGAGACCTAGGCCGATGGCAAGGAGAATCAGGACGAGTACCGCCGTTCCTTCTATGTCGGCCCCGGCGAGCTTCATGAATATAGCAACAGGAAGGGTCTCCGTCTTCATTGCCATTGATCCGGCCACGGTGATCGTCGCGCCGAACTCTCCAAGGGCCTTGGCCCAGGTGAGAATGGCCGAGGCGATAATGCCCCGTTTGCTCAGGGGCAGGGTGACCGTGAGGAAGGCCTTTGCGGGGGACGCCCCAAGAGTCTTGGCCACATCTTCATATCTGGCCGGTATCTCGTCCATTGCTGCCTTGATAAGGCGCGTGGCGATCCCGACAGTGGTAATGAATTGGGCAAGGAAAATCCCGTAGACAGTAAAGACGACGTGAACACCCTTCTCCTGGAAGAAGCTGCCGACCGGTGTATTGAAAAAGATGAGAATGAGGGCGCCGAGGGCCACGGGAGAGACGATCATGGGAAGTTCAAGCATCGTATCGATGATCTGCCTGCCAAAGAACCGGTATCTCGATAGCGCATAGGCCGAAGGGATCGCGAAGATGACGGAGATGACCGTCGCCGCGGTTGCCGTCATGAGGCTCAGCCTGATCGAGAAGAGCGTTCTGGCCGAGCACAGCGTCTCGAGAAAGAGAGGCCCCTTGTAGAAGTAGAAGAGGGAGAGTATGAGACCTGCATAAAGGAAGAACACGCATATGCTGCAAGGCGATGGCGACGCGCTTGAAGGTCATTTCGCGATCCAATCCGGCGGAACTGTGTATTCCCCGCCGATCGGCTTTTTCTCCCCTATCCAGGCGAATGCCTCGTCGGGGCTCATAAAGTAGTGATATTTCTTGAAGATTGCCCGTCCTTCATCCGAAAGGATGTAGTCGATGAACCTCTGTGCGAGGGGACGATTGGTGGTGAAGCGTCGAAATGGCTATGGGAATGTAGCCGATGCGAACAATCTCCTCTTTTTTCAGTGGTATCGTCTGATACGTTCAGGGTCCCAGTATTGGAATACCCTCCAGCCTATGACCGCGTCCGCAGCCTTCAGGGAAATGGCCGTTGCCGTCTTTTCACAGCTTTCAGTGTAGTTGACGAGGTTCTTTTTGAGAGCGGCCTTCTCGTCGGCTTTCAAGTTTTTCTCGATGATTTCTACCGCATAGAGACCCACGCAGACGGCATCAGGGTTTGCGATAGCCACGCGGAGACCAGGTTTCGTGAGGTCCTTCAGTGACTTTACGCCTTTCGGGTTTCCCTTCTGGACGTTGATGGCGGGGACCAGGTAGACGACGATCTTTTCCGATTCAGGAAACACAAGCCCCTTCTTTTTGGCAAGCTCCATGAAGTCGGATGAGCCGGGGAAATAGATGTCGCCCATTTTCCCGAGCGTCATTTGGGACAGCACGAAACCTGAGCCGCCGAACGTGAGATTAACCTTGATCCCCGTTTTCTTCTCAAAAGCCTTTGGCAGCATCCTCGGTCGGCGGTTTGCTTGCCGCCCCTGCGAAGACGAAGAGTTCTTCCGCCAACGAAGGTGACACGAAACCACAGAACAATACAGTCAATACGCACATAAGAAAAGCCATCCTCGGTTTCATCAGCAGTCCTCCTGAACCTGTCCTCACCGTTGTATATCATTAACTATAGCGAACCGTCAACCTTTCTTGTCCGGAATGGGCGCATGTTCCACTTGCCCTCTCCACTTTGCGTCAGGTATCATATCAGCACGCCCATGCAAGAGCTTTCGCTTGCCGTTATCTTCTTCCTGACAAGCATTATCAGTGTGGTAACCGGGAGTACTTCGCTCATCACCGTACCGGCCATGCTTCAATTTCACATAGAACCCCGCTCGGCTATTGCGACCAATATGCTGGCGCTCACCCTCATGAGTCTTGGCGGAAGCCTGTCCTTTCGCGGAAGGAACGTAATAGAGCGCAATCGTTTACCCCTTCTTATCGCCCTCACACTCGCCGGTTCTATCCTTGGTGCCGTCCTGCTGCTTGTGGTCCCTTCACGGGCCATGCCGCTCATCATCGCAGTTTTCATGATTGCGGCAGCCGTATTTTCGGCAATCAAACGCAATGCATCGGCGTGTAACGTGGAGTTTCAGCCGTCTCGTGGCATGGAAGTCTCCGGCTATATCACAACCTTTGCCCTCGGTATATATGGGGGTTTCTTCAGCGGCGGCTATGTGACGTTTCTTACAGCCGCATTCGTTGCCCTCTTTGGCATGACCTTTATACAAGCCGTCTCCACAACCAAGGTGGTCAACCTCTTCTCGTCGCTGGTGGCCACACTTATCTTCATGTGGCGGGGCCTGGTGGATTACCGGCTGGGTATTCTGCTGGGCATCATCATGTTTGCCGGGGCACTCATCGGTGGACGTGTTGCCCTCAGGCTGAGTAATATATGGCTACGCCGTATCTTTCTCACGGCCGTGATCGCTCTGGCCCTCAAAATGTTACTTTACGACCTCTTCCAGCACAACTGAATTAAGAAAGTGATTGAGTAGAAAACGATTGCCAAGGGTAATGTGGCATTCGCGCCGGGCAGCACAGAACAACACTTTCAGTCAACTATATTTATTTCCTCCTCTCCGGTTCAAAGTATTTTTCGTTTACCAGCATGGAAAACATCACTCTGATCAGCTTGTGCGCAGTGGCCAGGACAGCCATCTTGTAGATGAGTCCTTCTTTTCTTCTTTTGAAGTAGTAGGTGCGAAAGACCTGGTTGGAGATAATCACCTTGGTCGTCATGAGCCAGATGACTCTTCGAAGATGGCGATTTCCTCTCTTGCTGATTTTGCTCTTCCCCTTGTACTTGCCTGATTCATACGTGGTCGGATCGAGCCCTGCTGCGGCAATCAGCTTCCTGTCATTCTCGAAAGCCTTTATATCTCCTCCCATCTCGATCAGGAAGTTCAATGCGGTCTTGTCGCCGATACCCTTCATGGAGGTGAGGATCTCCGCGTCTCGTTTTATTTTCTCGCCTGAAAGATGTTTTATGAGGTTCATGATCTCTTCGGCCTGCTCCTCAAGCTAAGAAGCAGGGTGGCTTCCTGTTTGAGGATCAGCTCCTTTGCCGGGCTTGTAACACCCACCGATGAGGCGGCGGCATCCATGAGGGCCTGGACAGAAGCCGATGATTTTCTCCCTTTTGAGCGGGAGATGACGATAGCGGCGACGGCGTCATAACCAGCCTTTCCTATGGCATGAGCCGATGGGAACTCAGTGAGAAGACGAAGCGTTGATTTGGTAAAGATGCCGGTGATGGTTTCCAGTTCCGGGAAGGTGACGGACAGGATCCGCTTCATGTCGTTCTTCAGGGCCGTCATCTGGTCTACGAGCCTTTCCCTTCTTCGGGACAGATCTTTAAGTTCGGTAAGGTGAGGAGACCCGGTTGCCAGGGCCTCCTTCCGCAGGAGTACGAACTGGGCGATGGTAAAAGCATCTTTTTTGTCCGTCTTCGTTTTTCTCAAGGAGAGCTTCGCGAAGTTTGCGATCAGGAGAGGATTGATGATGGCAACCCGGTAGCCTTTTGCGGTAAGATAGGAAAACAGGGCGATATGATAACTGGCCGTGGATTCCATACCGAGGAGCAGGGATGCCGTGCCACTGCCGCCAACGTGGTACGAGCTTGTCAAATCCTTCCCGATTCATCGGACAGGAGAGGGAGAACATCTTCTTTCCCTCATCGCCAATGCCGCACACATCAAACTTCTCTTTCGACACATCGATCCCGACATAGAGCGCCATACACCAACCTCCTTATAAGTAGCAGAAAAGCAGGGATTGCCTCCGGCCAATCCTCCTCGGTCACAAGGGCTCTTAAAGGCCCAATCAACTTATCATGGCTCCAAGAGGCAGGGGACAGACTGAAAATAAGGGTTCGGCGACCCAGGAAGCATATAAGTCCCCCTGCCTTCCTTGGGGCTAATCTTACTGCCTCTCACACTTACTTATACAGGAATTAATGGTAGGAGGAAGAAAGAGCCGCGAGCGCTTCAATTAGGGCATTCTAAGTACTCATGCGCTGAG
>CAWIHO010000092.1:0-22952 GCA_963835605.1 uncultured delta proteobacterium
GAGAAGAGGCGGATGTTGATACGAGGGTTTGAACTGGAAGGAACCGAGAGGGTTGTGGTGGCTAAGAATAACCTATTGAAGTGGTAATACCCGAGCAAAGACTTACATAGAACTTCTGGGGAAATATTCATTTGTTACCAATACGGTGGCGCATGGGTATTTCCCCTTCACCTGAATCCTGATAACAAGGACCTACCCCGTGTGAATTCCAAGTCCTGGGGCCTTTATCGGCAATCTGATTTTATTCGAGAAAGCTCTCCAGCCGCTTCCGCCGGGACGGATGTTTCAGCTTTCTGAGCGCCTTTGCTTCAATCTGCCGGATGCGCTCACGCGTGAGACCGAAAACGTCCCCTACCTCTTCCAGGGTGTAATCTGTCTTCTCGCCTATTCCCAACCGCATCCTGATGACCTTCTCTTCCCTTGGGGTCAGCGTGGAGAGCACTTTGTCTATCTCTTCCTTACAAGAAATGCCAACCAGCTCCTCAAAGGGAGACGGAGACTTGGGATCGGCGATGAAATCGCCCAGCTTTGAGTCATCGTCGCCAATCGGGGTCTCTATCGACACAGGTTCGTTGGAGACCTTCATGATCTTGCGCACCTTCTCCAGAGGCAGCCCGGCCTTGTGCGATATCTCTTCCAGGGTGGGTTCCCTGCCCAGTTCCTGGTAAAGCGAGATAGTCACTTTCGTAATCTTGTTCATCGTCTCGAGTACGTGGACCGGGACCCTGATGGTCCGCGCATAATCCGCAATCGCGCGTGTAATCGCCTGCCGGATCCACCATGTGGAATAGGTGGAGAACTTGTAGCCCTTTTGGTAATCATACTTCTCCGCAGCCTTCATCAGACCCATATTGCCTTCCTGAATAAGATCGAGGAAGGAGAGCCCCCTGTTGAGATACTTCTTGGCTATGTTGATGACCAGTCTCAGGTTTGCCTTGATGAGCCTGTTTTTTACCACCTTCAGGTCTCTCTCGATCCGCTCCATCTCGATCAGGTTCGCTTTGGTGATCTTGCTCTCTGCATCGTCCATGAACTTCAAGCGCTTTACAATTCTCCGCGTGATCTCTTCGAGTACCTTTTTATGGAGGTTCAGATTGGCCGACGTCTCCTCCATTTTTTCCTCAAGTGCCTTCTTCTTCTTTTCGAGCTGCTTCTTTGTGAAAGGGTCAGTCTTGCGCATCTCTTTTTTTAGCTGTTGTCTCTTTTCGAACTGGTTCTTCAAGGAGCTGATGAGCGTGACCGTCTTCTTCTTGTACTCCTCTTCGTCCTTCTTGGTATAATTCATTTCATCGATGTTTTTCAGCACATCGATGATGTTTACTCCGCCTTTTTTAATCTGCGTTGACAGCTCCTGCAATTCACCTATAGCCTGAGGCAGTTCAAAGAGCAGGCCTCTGATCTTGTTTTCTCCGACTTCGATCCGCTTGGCAATGTCATATTCCTCTTCTGAGGTGAGAAGCGAGACCCTTCCTATATCCTTGAGGTAGGCCCAGATTATGTTGTCAGTCTTTTCGGCCGGAAACCGTTCTACTTCTTCCCACTCCCGCTGCTCCTCTCCGGGCGCCTCGACCTTCTCCTTCATCGTGTCTACGACATCGATGTTCGACTCGGAGAGGAAATCGAAGATATCCTCTATGTCTTCAGGGGAGCAGATGTTTTGGGGCAGAAAATCGTTAATCTCGTCTGGGGTGAGGTAACCTTTCTCCATCCCAACGTCAATGAGAGTCTTAACCTGATCGTAGTTTTTTATGGTCATGGTATCTTCTCCAGAATGCAAAAAATGCCCTATCTTGCTCGCAAGGGGCATCGTTATTCATGACAGGTTGTGTTCTTATTGTACTACCTGCAGTTTTTAAATAAAGTACAGTCATCACTCGCCATTTGTCAAGTCCGTTTCCCCCCGGGTTGCGGTTTTTCCTCAGCCGGAACTTACCTTTATTCATATCTTCCCCTCAACCGGAGAACGTTATATAATACTATCGAACCTGAGGCCAGCCCTTTCGGTTTTCGAAGCGCTTTTTTTAAGGGGCCAACGTGATACTGAGATTCCTTACGGCTGGCAGAGAAAGCGGGATCGATCTCGATTTTCTTTACACGTACGGCTACATAAGGGGTAAGTGAGATATGGCTATAGCAAGTGTTGAAGAGGTCCTTGAGGACATTAGAAACGGTAAAATGGTTATCATCGTCGATGATGAAGACCGGGAAAATGAAGGCGCTGTGATGATGGCCGCTGAAAAGGCCACTCCGGAGGCCATCAATTTCATGGCGCGCTATGCGTGCGGACTGATCTGTCTTTCCCTGACGGAGGAGAGGGCGAGGCAGCTCAAACTTCCGCTGATGGTGAGAGATACCATCTCCCCGTACAGGGCTGCATTCACCGTTTCCATCGAAGCGCGTCATGGTGTGAGTACCGGCATTTCGGCGTACGACCGGTCTGCGACGATACTTACTGCCATCGACGAAAAAACGCAGTCTGAGGACCTTGCCCGTCCGGGCCATATATTTCCGCTGATTGCCCGAAAGGGCGGTGTTCTGGTCAGGGTGGGTAATACGGAAGCCTCCGTTGATCTTTCACGACTCGCGGGGCTGAAACCGGCGGGTGTCATCTGCGCGGTGATGAACGAAGACGGGCGTATGGCGAGGCTTCCCGATCTTGAGGTTTTTGCGGAAAAGCACGGGCTGAAGATCGTTAGCCATCGCTGACCTTATCAAGTACAAGATGAGGGCTGAAAAGTTCGTCAGAAGAATAGTCGACGCGCGCCTTCCTACTTGGGACGCTGGCGAATTCAGGGTGGTCGGGTACGAGAATGAAGTCGACGGCAAGGAGCACGTGGCCCTGGTCCAGGGTGAGATCAACGAGGACGATGTTGTGCTGGTGAGAGTCCACTCCGAGTGCCTGACCGGAGACGTTTTCCACTCCATGAGGTGCGATTGCGGCGAGCGCCTGCACACCGCCATGGCAATGATCCAGAAAGAGGGGAAAGGCGTTCTGCTCTATATGCGTCAGGGAAGAGGCAAAGGCGTTTTGAAGAAGATCAAGGAGTACAGCCTCCAGGACGAAGGAAGAGATACGGTAGAAGCCAACGAAGAGCTGGAAGTCTCAAGCTGAACTCAGAGATTACGGGATCGGTGCACAGATCCTCAACGACCTGGGCGTGCGCAAGATGAGGGTGATTACCAATAACCCCCGGAAGGTAAAGGCGCTGGAGGGATATGGACTCTCAGTCGTTGAGAGTGTGCCTCTGTCGGTCGCGAGCTGACCACGGACAGCCCGGCCGTTAATCTGCGGATTCTGAAGGATCTCAATTTCAGCCCAGGCACGTTTCTCGGCGGTATTCTCGGCATGTGCCTTTTCAGCAGCCTCTCCGCGTTAGTTGTGACAACAAGGTTTGCGAACGTAATGTTGGGTCGATTAGATTACCGGGTCGCTGGATCCTGTGGCATTCAGATCAGCACCTTTCTCTGTCAGGTATTGCACAATACTGAACTCCCCATTATCCGCGGCGGCCATCAAAAGCGTGGTCCCTCTCGGGCCTAGGCTGTTTATGTCCATGCCCTTCTCAACAGCTCCTTTATCATCTTTAGCTTTTCGGCCTCGTCTGCATGTGGAGATGGTGCAGCAAAGAGTGGAGCGGTACCACCGAAGAGCAACATACAGAGGAACAGGATCATTACCGGCTTGACAGCGCACAGACGCCGAAGGTCACCCGGTCCGTAAGGAAACTCTTCTATCCGTGTCATGTTACGTCCTCCTTATTAATCGTGGCAGCCACACCCCGCCTGATGAGATGGCTTCAAAGCAACATTTTCACTTCAAATATTGCGCAAATCCGAGAGTAAAGAGAATTGAATAGTTAAGCATTAAATGAGACTGCGTGATCTATCGAAGACACGTGTACCTAATGCACATTCAGGAATAACCGACAGCATTGTGGCCGAATGTAGCCTGTCTTGGCAAAAAAAGGCCTCGTAGGATGCGCCAGGACGTGTGTTTGGATGGCCATGGGGGATTTTGGGCCCATGCTGGCTTCCTTGCCTGCCCGCGAATTTTATTTGACAAGCTATCGAGGAAGTGGAAGAATTGAAATTGGGTGGGGCAATGAGCACGGGTCCAAGTACCGGGTGGAGACGATGTGCCCCGGGGCGTCAGGACAAAAAAGCAATCCTGTATTCAGGAGCGCCTATTCTCATTGTGACGTTGTCCCCACCCTGCGTTTCCTCGTAGCAGCCGCCGCAGCCACCATGCCAGATGGTCTGGATCACACATCGCTCTTCCTCGCTCCGGATGGACGCCGTGCCGCGGTACGCCCTGGAAATAACCGTTGCTCACCGACTCAAAAAGCGTTACTATAGACGAAGCACAAGGTGCCGAACAATGGCCAGGACGACCCGTACAAAACCGAAAACCACAAACGATCTGGCCGGCCGTTTCCGGGACATCCTGGAGGCCACCCGCCTGCTGGACTCCAGCACGGTCCCCGAGAAGGTCGTCGAAACGGTGCTGGCGCATCTGTGCGAGTGGCTCGGCAAGAGGGCCCGGTGCGCCTTTTTGGAGGGGGCGGACTTGACGCTCCGATATTGGGCCGGCGATCACACCGTTCCCCTGGCTGGCCTTAAGATAAATAAGGAGAGCATCGTCTGGGAGGCTGTTAAAAAGGGTGTCGCCATCAACCTTACAGACCCACACCAGACAAACGGCTATACCCACACGCTCCACGAACCAGCCAAGATTAAGGCCATCGTCCCTCTGGACTACACGGACCCCGTGACTAAGGAAAATAAAAAACTTGGGGTTCTCATTGTCGATTCGGGCAGGAACGGCGTGCCTATTTCGGCGGAGGACTTCGAATACCTGCAGGTGATAGGAGAGCTCATAGGCGCTATCATGGGCAGGGCTGAGCTGGTTGAGCAGCTCATGACATCCTGCCGCAGACAAGAAGCGATTTTGATGGAGACCGCCCACAACTTCCGAAACCGTATAGCGGTCATCGGAGGCTTCTCCCGCCGCATCGCAAACCTGGCAATGGGCACGGAGCTGGCCGATAAGGCGAAGCACCTGCACGAGGAAGTGACGGCTCTCGAAGCCCATCTCGCCCAGTTCGAAAAATACATGAGCCTCAGAGCCTGAGGGAAGACGCTAGGCCGACAACATATCGCACATGCTAGGGCACAGGCGCCGAGGCTCCTGCAGGGCACTAGTCTCGTCGGCCGTCGGCCTGAGGGGAAGCGCTCACCCGTATCTTTGCGCTCGATGTCGAGTGATAGTCTTTCTTGCTTTGCCGTACTGAGGGCCGAGAGCCTTTGCCAAGCAAGCTCTGGGTCTCTCCTCATCAAAGAACTCATTCCCAACATATCGAAATGGGCTACAAAGCGATTATCCATTCTTAGTCTTCGTGCCCCCAACGTTCAAGTTCAGTGGCGCCTGCGCCTCGCACAGACCTCTCCGGTATTATCGGCATTTCACACGGTAGTACGACACGCCGTCTGGTGCGGTCTCCAGCGTCACGGTGTAAGGCGCGCCGGCCGCAAGGGCGAGGTAATGGCGGACGTCCGGCTCGGACCGGACTGCGTTCCTGATCCATTCCATGTAGGGGGCCAGTGGGGCAAGAGAAGGGTCGTCCTCCAGCCGGAAGGGGGCCTCGTCTTCTTGATTCTCGTAAAGGATGGCGAGGAGACCAAGGAGAACGGGAAGGGTCCGGGCCGTAACCTTCACTCCCCGCTCGCAGGCCCGGTCCAACACCTCCCGGACCCTTTGGATTTTCTGGCGGTACAGACCCGGCACCAGCGGCGCATGGCCTTGAAGGTCCAGGCGCCCAGGACTGGCGTGCAGAGCCCAGGAAACTCCCGGAAGCAGCGCCTCCTCTTCCGTAGCATTGGCCTGGCACAGAAACGTCACAAGAAGGGGGTCCGTCTCGCCCAGTTTCGCCCGGGCCAAAAGGTCGGGCAGGTCCCTTTTCAGCCTTTCCCGGACGAACACGACGACCGTCCGTTCCGGGGCGGCCCTAACCGACGTGCGGTCCGCACTCTCCTTAAAGTGACCGGCTTCTTGAGCCGAAACTGCCGGATCATAAGATCTGCGTCGACCATGGGACCCTTCTTTTTCGGTCATGGCATTTCTCGCGTTCCGGAGCAGTGAACGGGAACGAGGGCTTTACTCTTGGCCATAATAGGTGGACAAAACTTATTTATGTCCAATTATACGCCCGTGTGGGAAAAGAAATCAATCGATTTTCCGGCACGGCGAGCTGGACGCCTTGGATCAAATTGGACATAATGTGCACTTTTGTCTAGTAACGGCCCGTTGTTTAATGGAAGGCTTACAGATATGTGATACGGGGCAGGTATTGGTTGAGCTGTTACCCACGGGCCTTTGGGTAACGGCTCTTGGCGCGCCCAGCATGGTGAAGCTCAGTTCATAATAGCCTAATTTTCGACTGTCGCAGGCGGATCTACGCGGGTTCCGAGAAAATTCTTGCACTTCGTTGCGAGGAGTCTGCATGGGCCAAGGGTCGATTGCTCCCTCATTGTCCGCTGAATCAGAACAAGACTTGACAGATCTTTGCGCACCTCCTCCCCAAGCGGGGAAGCACAGAAGTAATAGTCTGGTAGAGTCTATTCCGGAGGTGCCTATGCGCACAAAACTGCAACCCGGCGAAACGGTCGCCCTCATCGTCAGGAAACACTGGATCGTCCTGGCGAAACCGACGCTCTTCTTTTTCGCGGTCCTTTTCTCCTTTCCCTTCCGCCACGTCAGGCTGGCCGGATTCGAGGCGATGGTCAGCTACCTCTTCCCCTACCTGCTCGCCCTGTCCGCCGGGCTGCTCCTCTACCGCTACCTTGACCGCAAGGTCAATATCTGGGTGGTGACGACTTCTAGGTTAATTGACGAATTGGGGACTGGTGACCCACCGCTCGAAGGAAAACCCCCTCGACAAGATCAACGACATCGTGGTGGAGCAGACGATCGCGGGACGGATCTTCAACTACGGGAGCATCTCCGTCCAGACCGCGGCAACGGCAGGTGAGACCGTCATCGAGTTCGTCGAAAAGCCTGAAGAGCTCAAACAGACCATCAACGCCCAGAAGGCCATGCATGCCGAGCGAGAGGAGAGGCCGAATCTCGCGGGCCGAGAGGCTCGTCTCAGACAGGGCACCCCGTTGCCTCAGACGGTGCTCCTCCACGAGAGCCTCAAGCCCCCGTTCTCCCTGCGCTGCCCCCACTGCGCAGGCGAAATCATCATCGACTACGCGGGTACCGTGACCCCCACCATCGCCACGCCCTCCGGGGCCAAAGCGGGAGCGAAAGAAAAGATAGACGCTTCGGAGCAGGGCAAAGAGGCGCCATCACTTGTCTCGTCGCACGGCACAATGCGGACCTCTGCCATCGAGGAAACAGAGCACCGGGCCTGCGAGCAGAAGGTCCCGGCGGACCCGTTCGGCTGGAAAAGGGGTGCAATGAAAAAAAGCCCTTAAGAAAGGGGCAAACCTTGACGCGAGAACGGAAAAACGGTATACTGCAGGAGAATCACGAATACCGATAGAACAGGGACGTAACCGATGCCACAGAAAGCCAGAGACATAGAAGAGATCGTCGCCGATATGGGCAAGCTCCTCTCTTCTCCCGACCTGGAAAGCGACCCCTTCGGCGGGGAGAAGTTCCGTGACCTCTATTTTGAACAGCTTGAGGCGAGTGGCATCCGCGTACTGGAGACCCGATGCGGACGATGCGGCCATCCTTTCGACCACACGTCCCTGCGAGGAGAGCAACTGGACCTTCGAGATGGAAGGAAACGTGATGCTCGTCGTTTACACGTGCCCCGAATGCGGAGAGAAGACCCCTCAGAACCTGGCGATCCCCGAAGGAAACCCCGGCTGGAATTAAGACAATAAAAAAAGGGAGGGGTGTTTCCCTCCCTAAAAGCGGTGTTTGGTCAGGCTCGTGCCGCGTAGGGTACGAGGCCTCTTCTCTCCAGGATCTCATAGAAAGGAAGCGATCCGAGATCCCTCTTCTTTTCATCATCCCTCGGCAACGCGGGCAAGGGGGCTGGTCTGAATTTGATCCTCCTGCCGTAGCCTCTCATTTCGAGCGCCTTTACGACGTTCGTGATGAAGCCGTAACGCATTGCCTGTTCTTCCGTCACATGTTCTTTGAGCAACGCCAAAAGTTCCTCGGCATTATCCTGGACCCTCGCGACCTTTGCCTTGAGGTCTTGCAGGTCCCCGGATATCTTCGTGTAGTACGTCCGTGCGATGCTTCCACGTATCCCTGTTAATATCGTCATAGTCTCCTCCCTAATGGTATAGTCCCCACTTCCTGCCTGTGGGGGTCTGTATGTGAATTCCCCCCGCAGGATAATGGGGTAAACCAAGAAAGAGGTGATAAGTCTCCCCTCAACAACCGGGGTGTTTAAAAAAATGCTTTCGGCTAACGCCTACTGAAAATACTGACTACCTAATCTCTGTATTACTTCTATGTGTGAGTGATCTGACTCGTAGGGAAGTAATATCTCTGTAGGCACTCAGTACCTTCAGTAGGTTTCGAAAAGGCCTCTTGCCCCCTTCTCGGGGTCCCGGAGGCAATAAAACCGTCCAGAAATCACCCAACAACCCTTATTCAAGGAGGATTTCCCTATGATCGATTTTTCCAAGATCGCCGCGCTTATCCCGGAAGAGGGAAGGCTGGTCCTGACCTTTTCCACGAAAGCCGGCACGAAAGAGAACGGAGATACAGGAACAAAGGAACTGAGCATCGTCTTCGCGCAGCAGTTTGCTGGCAAGGAGAACGACAACGACTTCTCGCCGCTCATCATTACGGGTACCATTGCCGAACTGACGGAGAGCTTCGAGGCGACCATTACCGACATCGCCCGGGACCAGACAACGCTCGCAGCCTTGAAAGCGACGGCCACAACCACCAAGGTGGGCCAGAAGAAGAAGCAGCTCGCGGAGGCGATCCAGAAGCACACCAAGGACCAGAAGAAAGAGCCTGAGAAGGAGGAGAAGAAAGTCGAAACCAAGGAAGAGAAACCGAAACCGTCCATGACCGACCTCTTCTCCATGTCCCCGGCAAAAGCAGACGTACAGCCCGCAGCCCAGACAGAAGCATTTGAGGAAACAGAGGAGGTGCACCATGGCTGAGACGACACTCACTGTCCGACCTCTCGTGAGGATCTTCCGGTACGGCGCCCTCGAACTGGAAGACCCGGATCCCCACATGACCGTGGACGAGGTGAAGGACTTCTGGGGGGATGTCTATCCGGAGCTCACCCAGGCTGTGATCGAAGGACCCAGACTATAAGGACGACCGGGCCGAGTATACGTTCCACCGCGCGGTCGGAACAAAAGGCAACGAAGGCGGCAAACGAGGAGATGGCCGACACGCTGCAGCTGATGGACGATCTTGCCCGCATCATGGCTGGAGGCGCCGGGGGAGGACTATCTCCTTCTGCCCTGGCAGGAACTGGAGCCCGTATGAAATCTCTCGCCATGACGGTAACCCCGGCCCTTCTTTCGGTGGCTGAAATCCTTGATCAGTTCGGTTATGTGAACCGAACCCTTATCCCGTCCATAGTGAAATTCTATGAAGACCTCACCGGCAAGACTATCGACGTTTCGCGTATGGCCCGGGAAAATCTCGTCAGCGTTCTCACCCGGGAAATCGACAGGGTCACCATGCCGGCGATCAAAAAGCTCCTGCCCGAAAACAACAGGGATGGCCGACGGACGCTGATTCGATCACCGTCTCCGGGAGGCACTGTTTTGGCCCCCGGGGATGGTATCTCGTGGTCGAGGTGGAGATGCAGTTCTATTACACCATGGCCCTCGACTTTCTCGATGCGCTGAAGCAGAAAAAGAGGACCGTCTATCCCATCGTGCGCGATCTCTTGTCCCTTATACTCCGATCGGGGAAGGTGCCGGGCATGATGCCAGACGAGATCCTTGACTGGCTCTGTCCGTGCGACGAAGAAGCTTTCGAGGATGAAGAGGATCGGAAGGCCTTCAAAAAGAGACAGGGACTTCGCGGTTGGCCGCTACGCCTATCACATACGGAGCACCGTCTGCTCAAGCGAAGAGGAACAGAGAACCCTGCTGAAAGCGGCCCATGCCCGTTTCAGGAAGCTTCGGAAGAAGACACTGAGCGATGACCAGAGGTCGCTCATCAGGAACATGCTCAAGCTCGCCTCGCTCTGCATGGTGAAGCAGTACGAGAAGCTGGAGATCCTTCCGGACGAGTACGACGAAAACCCCGTGTACCATTCCTTCGGTGTCCTCTGGGGTCAGCGAGGACAGCTTCTCAGAGTGGTACTTCGAGGCCATGGATGATCAATGGGGCAACTCGGGCCCAGCCAGGATGCGCATCATCGTAAGGGGCAGGGATGATCTTGTTCGCGTGCGCATCATCCTGAGAACACTCGTGCTCCTCGAGGAGGTATTTTACTTTCACGACCTTTTACGGCTCTAAACAAGGAGGCTGCTATGGAAATGCAGTTCAGCCATGGATCGGACGCTCATGGCGAAATACGCCCTCGTCATTTACGGCTATGAAAGAGACAGGATACGAGGAGGCCAGGAGCATCGATCACTACATCGTGAAACACCGGATCGACGGAGAAGGCAGACTTCTCGAAGGAGCGCCGCTCACCAGGGAGGCTCTCCGCAAGATCTGTTCCCTCGTCATCCCCTCTCTCCAAAGCCTCGGAGTACCTTCCCGAAAAGGTACTCGCCTATTCTCCAGGCAGTGCAATGCTCTGGTGGATTCCCGGCCGGGCCACGGCGCGTCTTCTTCACGAAGGAGACAGGCCTGAGATCGGGTATCTATCCTCTGCCCGCGACGCTATTTCTGGTCATGAACCAAACCTTGCACACCTGGGCGCTGACTGCCAGCGTGCGGCCCGAACCATCCACAGCCGATCTATCACAGCCCTTTCTTCAACGTCTATGAAAACGGAAGCTGCTGCATGGGAGACATCAACATCCCGCGTAACGCGTCGCCCAGAGATATAAACGCATGGGAAGAGGCCTTTTTCGACGGGGCCTGCACGAGCCATATCTTGCCAAAGCTTGAGGGGATAGATCCCTACGATCTCTGGAAGGCAGTCGAAGGGGAAGACGGAATTTCCCCATGAGTATCTCGTTCCCTGCGGCACCGTTGAGGATGTCATCACATCAATCGCAAAGAGGCAGACATGAACAGAAAAGATCAGCTTATTCAGGAACGGTTTCCAACGATCATGGTGCCCGCATACGAGGAGCTTTCCGCCTGTCCGCTTCATCAGACACGCCTCCTCATCGCGCGAGGTGGACTCTACCTCGATACCGCGCAGCCCTTCGGAAGGTTCAGGCGGTGCCTCTGGCCCGCGAGCCGACAGGGAACTACCGTATGGCGAGGTTGAGGAAATAAACGAGTTCGAGGCGATCCTCACGGATCCTGTGGTAACGGCAATTTTTGAAAACACCATCCTGCCCGAGGCGGCGCGCTATGCCGATGATAACCGGGAATGGGCCGGCTGGATCGTCTGGACAAGGGAGAGGGATACTCGTACCTGCCGCTCGACTTCGAGGCGTCAGGGGCGAGCGTGTTGATAAAAGAGAGACCGGCTCTTCCGGAAGGTACCTGTCTCGCGATCGATGTCCACAGCCACGGCGCGATGAAACCCTTCTTCTCGTCCACAGACGATCTTGACGACTCCGGGGGCGTGAAGCTCTCGGTAGTGCTGGGCGGCTATTCCAGGGAAGAGGGCCGTCACAGCTTTCTCTATAAGGTCCAGGATCGTTGTGGAAGGCTTCTTCTTCGAGATGGAGGTGACGCCATGAACATGTTGAAGCACTACGTGCATCCCTCTATCGTATGCGGGCCGGGAGCCCGTTCAGGTCGCTTTGATAGGGGCCGGCGGGACAGGCAGCCAGCTCCTCTCCGGACTCGCAAGAATGAACCAGGCCCTGAAAGCCCTGGGCAGTCCCGGCCTTGATGTCCGGGTATTCGACGGAGACAGCGTGAGCGCTGCAAACGTGGGACGGCAGCTCTTTTCTCCTTCTGATATCGGGAAGAATAAGGCGATCGTTCTCGTCACCCGGCTCAACCTGTTTTTTGGAACGGACTGGGAGGCCTGCCCGTATCATGTAGCAAAAGGCATGGCCCTCTCTGACAGGATCGTGCTATCGGCTGTTGACGATGTACAGCGCGCGCTACCTCATCAGGGAGATTGCGACGCGGGGCGACGCCACGTACTGGGTCGATACCGGAAATACCACGAACACGGGCCAGGTCATCCTTGGAACGCTCACCAAGGTGCCTCAGCCCGAGAAGTCCTGCCCTTCCTACCTCCCTCATGTCCTCGACCTGTACAAAGGGATCATGGAAGAGGAATCGCAGAAAGCCTACCAAGGGCCCAAGCTGCTCCCTCCCGGAATCCTTATTGAGACAAGACCTCTTCATCAACTGTAAAGGTATGCATGTTACTTTAAGTATGTTATCCTTTGAGGGGTTGTTCTGCAGGTGGGCAGTTGGGCCCAGGCAGCGCGGCGCAGGAAGTAGAAAGAGGTGAGGGATGCGGCTGTTCTACACCACAGAGGACTTTGTTTATAAGGGCCAGGCGTACCCGTCTGTGCCGTTTCTCTGCAGGGACGACATGGAGTTCGTTGCCGACGCGAACGATTATCTCTTGTGGCTGGCCCTCGAAAACGCACGCACGTCAAGCCCCGGCACCTGGAAGACCCATGCAGAATCTCTCTACGACTTCTTCTCCTGGCTCGAGACCAACCATCTCCAATGGGACACAAAGGCCCAAAAAGGGCCCGGCGGCGAAGAGATCACGAACATCGCCCTCTACCGCAACTGGTCTCTTGACCTTACAGATCCGGAGACAGGCCTGCCAAGGATACAGAGATCCACCGTTTGCCGGAGACTTACCAACCTCATGTCGTTCTACCAATGGGCGCGGAACCGCGGCCGGATCGATTTTCTGCCGTGGACTTCCGATTTCCGGGTGGTCACGGAAAGCCATCCCTCGATGTATCGCCACACGCATGCGGAGAGGGTGGTTGCCCGGGATAATCTCCGCCCAAAGGCGGTAAAGAAACTTCTCCCCCTGTTGACCATCCCACAGTGCAGGGAGCTCCTGCATGCGTGCAGCCCCGAAACACTGCTCCTCATGACAAAGCTCATGCTCCAGACAGGCCTGCGTAACGAAGAATGCAGAACGTTTCCCCGTAAGTACGTGTTTGACCCGACCGGCGCTCCCGAAAAAAAGCGGATCCCCGTGAATCTCGATCCACGCGATATGTCGCTCAAAGGGAATAAACCGCGGCGCATCTATGTTACCTGGCATCTGATGAAGAGCTTGTTCGATTATCTCAACTTCGGCCAAGGCGCTGCAAGGGCAAAGATGTATCGCGAGGCCCATCAGGAAGGGACATCGTTGGTATTCCTGAACCGTACTGGTGATCCCTGGAATGAAAAGGGGTTGAACAATGCTTACCGCAGGCTCTGGGTGAGTAGCCCGGGCAAAAAACCGGCGTTGGCCTTCCGGGTGGCACCCCACATGCTGCGCCATACGTTCGCGACCTTTGAGCTCTATGCAGAGAGTAAAAGAACAAGCTTGGCAGACGCGCTCGCCTGGGTGCGTGACCGGCTGGGCCACAGGTCCATAGCGACCACAACCGTGTATGTCCACTACCTCGACTTGATAGAAGCGCCGGAGCTCAACCAGTATCAAGAAGAGATCGATACCATGTTCGGAGGCAGGTAAGCCCGTGGCCAGAAGAAAAGACTATGCACTATCACCAGACAAGGTCGTCGAATTCCCTGTCGAGCCTGACATCCCATGGCAGATGACCTTTTCAAACAATGGAAGGCATCTTACCTTCGATTTCAGACGGTGGCTTTACCCGGGCAGACCTTGGTTGTCAGAATCCACTCCTCAGGATAAGCTCGTCGCGATCCCTCGGGAGGAGATTGTTGTCGCGATGAGGAATGCTATCTGGCGGTTGAAAGAGACACTAACAAAGCAGACCGTAGCTGAGCGGTGTGCCAAGGGCGTTGCGTCCTGGTTTAGTTTCCTTGACAGCCTCTACGAGCAAGGCGAGAGCATTGTCAGTCTGGAACAAATCAACACTGAGCTCATCGAACGCTACATCCAATGGCTCAGATCCAGGCCCGCCGAAACGGAGACGGGGCGGCTTTCATACGCCGGAGTGAGTGCTGTTTACACTGCAACCAAATCTGTCCTCGTGGAATGCGCCAATGCCGGAGTGCTGAGCTACGACATTTTCCCTAAGCATTGCTTCCCGAATGTTAACCGCACCTGTAAGGGCTTTAAAGCTTATTCCAAAGATGAAATGTCCCGGTTACTCATGGCCCTGTATGCGGACCTGCAGGAAATCAGGAGAGGAGACTTCAGGGGTATCGAAAGTGATAAACTCACCGTTTATCTGCTCTTGATAGCGGCGCGTACAGGGCGGAACCCTACCCCTCTGCTGGAAATGGGGCGGGACGCACTCAAGCCTCATCCGCTGAACCCTAAAGCCCGTTCATTGTTGGTCGTGTATAAAAGGAGGGGCAACAAGGTAAGCGTGCAGGGGTTCAAAAGGAGCGTGGGGAAGAGCATAGACGTCGAGGGTGTGGCAACGGCAAGGGCGGACGTAGCGTCTCTCTTCCGTGAAGTGCTTGAGATGACAAGCGCCTATGTCCCATTGGTACCGGCAGGACAACGAAACCGGCTCTGGCTTCACAGAGTCGAATCAGACAACCCAAAGTACAAAGGATCGGTGTGCCCACTGAACACCGATACGTTGCACGATGCAGTACAGCGGCTGATCCAACGCCGTAACCTGGGGGCCGATGCGACCGATCCGGGAACCGGCAAGGCCCTGCCACTCCACGTGACCATCATGCGCTTCCGGAAGACCTTTGCAGCCAGGATGTGGCAGTTGACAGGCGGCGACCTCGTAAAGACGGCCCTGGCATTGGGCAACAAACCACAGGTTACCGATACGCACTATCTCGAGGTCACGCCCGTAATGGAACACCAGCATAAATTTGCCGGGCACTGTTTAGAGGCGATCTTGCGAGGCACGGAGCATGATGGAGACACCCTGAACCGGATTGCCGCGGACATGAAAGTCACGGTGGAAGAGGTGGAGCGTGTCCTCAATGGCAAAAACAACACGGGTGTCGGACGATGCACTTCCCCGTACTATGGCATGTTTGCGCCGAAAGACGGCACACGCGCCTGTACGAAGTTCTTGTACTGTTTTCAGTGCCCCAACCAGGTGATCATGCAAAGCGACCTGTACCGGCTTTTCAGTTTTTACTGGCTCGTCATCAAGGAGCGAAACCTCATGGACAGAAAGCGATGGAAACGGGTCTACGGGTGGGTTATCCGCGAAGTGGACGGGACCATTGCAACACGCTTTGACCCAACGGCTGTCAGGGAAGCGCGGGAGCAGGCGCGAATCAGTCCGCACCCGATGTGGCGGGACCGGGCGTTGCTCGGGGGTGCCCATGCTTGAACATCTGGTCGATATACGGGCTGTTCCTGCCGCCGGCATCGATGGGTTGATCATCAGCGAGGTCCGGGAAGGCGGGCAGACGGTTGTCATCTCCAGGTATGGTGATGCACACTGGAATTTACTGCCCTATATCCATACACGAAATATGGGAGCGGTTGGCATAATAAAATTCGATGTCGACCTTGGAAACGGCACCTTAGCGACTGGCGGTGAGAATAAGGGCCTGCTGGCAGCTGTAAAACGATTTTTGTACGTCCGGTGGAAAGTGAGGGCCCCGCGCAGCGGAAAATATGTATCTGCGAGAACGGTTTTCAATAATTGGAGGGAACTACGAGTTTTGCTCCGGTGGATGGCGCGGGAGGGAGTTTTTTCTTTTTCGGGTCTCACTGCCGAGCGATGCCTCGACTATGTCCGGTACTGCCAAAAGCAAAAGGGGCTCGGAGGAGGGACACAGGAACATTACTACGAGATCATCACGACCTATTACGATTTACGGGAGTACCTGGAAGACAGGCTGCCGGAATACCCCTGGCCAAATACAGCGCTTTCCCTGCTGGTGAAGAATGGTGCGAGGGCGGACCGGTCAACCCGAGAGGGCAGCACGGAAGTCATCCCGATGAGAATTCTCAAGCTGATTGTCGCGAGAGCCCTGGAGTATGTTGAACATAAGGCAGCAAGGTTGCTCTATGCCCGCGACAAGGTTCTGGCCATACATAATGAGGAATATCGGTCGATTGCAGCCAGGTACCTGGAACGGCACCCTCAAGGTTTTTCGAGCCTTAAAAGATCGCAGAAGGTGTACCTCCAGGCCAGGACCGGACAGCGAGCCAACCTTAAAGCCAGGCGTTGGCTTGCCGAGAACGGCCACCCGGAACTGCATGCTCTGGAGGATGAGTTATATCAATTGAGGATAGCCTGTTATATCATCTGCGCGGTTTTCTCCGGGATGCGCAGCGCGGAGTTGGCGTCGTTGGAGGTTGGTTGTTTCGTACGGCATAAGGGCTTTGATGATGAGGATTATTATTGGCTCAAGGGCAAGACCTACAAGCTCGAGGAAGACCCCAGAGACGTGGAATGGATGGTGCCCAGGGTTGTCGGGACGGCAGTCAACGTTGCCGAGCGGCTGTCAGCGCTCCTACGGGAAGAACTGCGCAGCCGTATCGTATCTCTTGAAATGGAACTGAGCGCCGCCTTACTTCCCGAGCCAAAGAAAGGCCTCTTTCATAAACTGTCAGAAAACAGGAAGCACGAGAACTCGCTGTTCCTGTGTAAGGACAAGACGATAGAGACGCTCGCGCATGCAAGAACGGCTGAGCTCCTCAAGGAGTTTGCCGCAAGGTCAGGAGCTATCGTCGAGGCTTCTGACCTTGCGGGCGTTAAAGACGCAAGCAAGGTCAGGATTGGGGAACCGTGGCCACTGGCAGCCCACCAGTTCAGGCGGACCTTTGCCGTCCTTGTCAGCAGGAACTTGATGGGGGACGTACGGTATTTGCGCGAGCACCTTAAACACTGGTCCATCGACATGACGCTCTATTATACCCGCCACGAGCAATCGTACGTCGATGATACCTTGGTCAGCGAGATAGTGTCGGAGCGGGACGAATTGCAGGCGCTGTTGCTGGAAGAGTGGCTGTCAAGCGATGCCAGGCTGTCAGGAGGTACGGGCAGGCGGATCGTTCGTTTTCGCGGACGGGACGAGGTAAAAAAAGTAGAGGACATGCGGGAGTTCTGCCGGAAGCTGGGAGAAGACGTCTTCGTTCGTGGCACGGGTCACTCCTGGTGTATGTGCGGTGACTCAGAGGACAGCGGCCATTGCCTCTACGATGCCATCAGGTGCAGCAGCTGCGAAGACAGCGTGATCGATGATACCCATGTCCAGGTATGGCGGGGCATCCTTAAACAGCAGATCGAAGTGCTGCAGTGCCCGGATCTCGGGGAACCATCCTGGCAGCGCTGCGTCGACCACTTGCGTGAGGCAGAAAGAATATTGGTGGAGCTGGGTGACACGGTGGAGCCTTATGCGCTACCGGAGAGGCCCTACGCCCAGGTGAGGTGATCACATGGCAGGACAACAGCGCGATACGAGAAAAGAGATCGAGCTCGCGATTTCCAGGATCCAGCACGGCAGACCGAAACGGGTAACCCAAGAAAGACGCTTTTGCATTGCCGCGGTGGCTGAGGAAGCAGGCGTGAGCAATGCGACCATACACAACCGGTATCCGGATATCGCAGAGCGGATCCGCAAGATGGTTATAGAGGAGCTGCCGGACGAGGTCAAAAAGGAAAGAGATCCAGTTCGGAAGAAAAACCAGGAACGGGAACGGCTCAAAGCCTTGCGGCAGGAGGTTGAACAGTTGAAGAAGGATTTGTCCAGATCCCAATCGATAAATTTGAAGCTCCTTAAGGAAAATGAGATTTTAAAAACGAGGCGAACTATGGTGGGGATTGCAGGGAAAGGGGAGAGATAGTGGGTAGGTTGATGATATGCATAGCCAAAAACTATATCCCGCTATTATCCACTAATGTCAAATATGATGCTGAGTTGACATTAGTGGATAATTCGGCCTTGTAACAATGATTGCTAATTTTTCTTAAGGGCGGCAATGTAACACACATTTCTGTTACATGCTATAAGATACTGTAATTAATAATATAATTATGCGTAACACATATTATATAGTTACAGTTTTCATCAACCAGTGGGTGGCCAGCTGCGCCCTCGAGATCATCTGGAAAACATTCCGACACGGACAGCTCAGGGTCCACGGAGCGTTCGTCAATCTTTCGACGATGAGCGTAAAGGCGCTGCCGGTGAGTCCGGCCTTATGGGAAGCGATGGGGTGGAAACTCCCGAAACGGAACAAGAGAGAAGTGCATCGAAAAGCAGCATAACGAACAGCGTGACTCTAAGGGTGGCTTCGGCCACCCTTTTTATGGGCTATGCTTGGGCGCTGTCGCAACGCTGTTTGGCCGCATATCACCTAGTAATGAGGCGTGCGCCATTAACCCGAGGGATTGCAAATTGCCGCGCAAAAGACAGTATGAACAGTTCCCCCCAACAACCTAAAAGCGCTCTTTGAACGCGCGCAGGCGAAGAATTGGAATTTCGACGTCTTTAGAGTATCTTTTGTCTTCTCTTCTTCTGTATCAACGACAGCAACTGCCGGGTGAAGGATGAGCGCACGCGGGTTGTCAATAAGGAAAGGTGATGGTCATTTTCATCGCACGCAGGGGTCAAGAGCGTTGACGATCAGCAAATCCTGTTTCTAAACTTCAGGTCTTTATAAGAAGGCAGCATTTTTTGTATTTCTTTCCGCTACCGCAAGGACACGGTTGATTTCTGCCTATTTTTCCGCTTTGCTTAGCCTTTCCTATCCTCTTCTTTCGTATGATCTCTGCCTTGGCCCTTAGCCGATCCGCATCCCAAGAAGCAATATCTTCGAGAGCCACAAAATTGAAGTCAACGTCCGTCAGGCCTCCCACGCGGTTGAATATCAGCTCAATCAGCAGGCGCTTCTCTTCTCCTGTAATGAGCATACTCGCCTTTACGTGATCCAATGCAAGGTTCTTATCCCTTTCCACAAACCCGTGCTGCCAACAAAACAGGGTAATGTTTTCTCCGCCATGGGTAGACAGAGGCTTGGCTCGCAACGTTAAGGATTGCTCCTGCAGAATCTCGTCAATTCCTGATGCGACGCTGTTCCTCCACGATCCACCCGTATCGAGTAAAGCGGATGCCACTTTGCGCCGTCCTGATTTTTGGCATGTCGCAAGGAAATCTACTATTTCCTTTAACCGTGTCGGCATTTCCTGTTTGAGCGGGCACATCACCGTCGAGTCCCACAGCTTCTCGGAGAAGAAATCATCTATTTTGGTCCGATATCCGTGCCAGGTTATAGGTTTATCGAAATTGAAATCCTTCGCGTATTCCGTATAGACATTGTGAGCCAAGTACAGACCGAGATGATCCAATTCATCATCGGTTTGAATGAAATCCGACCGAAATGCGCGCATTCTTTGTTCAACGAAATGCAGGAAGACCAGCGGATTGTCAAACACATCGGTGTAAACGCGTAGATCGTCTATTGACACTGACCAAACAGGCTCGTGCCCCACATCTATGCCTATTCGCCTGAGATGCTGGACTTGGGCAGCGAGCTCGGTGAAAGCATCAAGGGTAACAGCACATATAGTTACGTACTCAAAACTCTTTCTTTTGATACGAGCAACCTCAACATGATTGACATCAAATATGCCTACCTCATCTTCGCTGTTCAGATAATCAAGGAATCGTTTGCCCTGCTCCGAAGGCTTGAGCACCAGATTTTTGAGAGACTCGATGTAGGCTGGAAAATCGGTGGCAGGAGGTGTGTACGTGAATGCCCCGGCCTTCACTTCCAAAACAAAGAGGTGGTCCTCATACACTATCAGGGCATCCGCTTCACACCACTGTATGTTGAGATTACTGCCGGTATGCCAGCGATAGTAAACCGAGTGGTAAATCTCAGCCCCTGGGAGGAGTTTCCGGAAGAGTTCAATAGGTAATTCCTCGGAAACAGCTTTTTGCTTTATGTTCCAGATTGGGCCATATTCCGGCTTTCTGCCTGTGACGATCCGCTGAAGAACCCGGTAAATGTTGTCAAATAAACTATGGAGTTCGAAGCAAAAATAATATCCATCAATTTTGATAAAGGGGCGCTTAAATACCGGCCACGCCTTGAGAGGCCAACCCTTATGGCTGTCACCTTCGAAAAACTCTTTGTCTTGCCCTGGTTCCCAGGAAAGTTCTTTAAGCAGGACCTCGGGTATGGTGGTAATCTTTTGAAGGTTGAAAAGGTCAGATCCGAAGAATCGTCCTAGAACATCGTTCCGCCATTCTTCCCATTGGTTTTCCTTAATTACCTCTTCCATTAGGCGGGGCAAATCGTCATTCTTGACGTCGCCGGCCTTCTCAATCTTTTCGAGGAGGATCGGAGTTGTGACAGTTTGAAATTTACGCAACTCTTCACCCGCCTTGATGACTCCCCTCGAAAGCGAATCAAATATATTCTTAAAGGATTCAAGGAGTTCTGCGACACTGATGCCGAATAGCTCTTGAATGATTTCGTCATGAGGCGTCAGTACATCATGCAAATAGGGAATCTCATGGGCTGAATAACGATGACCTCTAACAGTGCACCAATACATCTGGGCTTTGACATAATACTCGTCAAAATCCTCGTTGTATTCGGGGTTATTCTTGCGTGCGAAGGCCGTACGGCAGATCTGGTACTCCAAATTAAACTGCGTAAATAGGGCATCAACTAATTTCCTTAGCCTCTGCCACTGATTTTCGCTGACCTCCGTGTACACGGTTCCAGATGAAGGCACAGAGACTATAATGCTTTGAACATAATCCACCATTCTTAGCGGAAGCGGGTCATCCTTATTAGTCCTCTTGTCCTTCTGCGACTTAACGTAGTGCCCGACTATCTCCCAGTATCCTCGCTTAAGAAGTTCTTCGGGAGAATGTTGTTTGATCATCTCCACAATTTCTGAGACTTTCTGGTCGATTTCCCGACAGACCTTAGGAAAAAGCTCCGCGTGCCTGTCCTGCATTGTCTCGAATTGTTCTTTCGAAAGCCTGTTCCTTATGACGCCCATCCTGCCAAAGCGCGCCATCTCAATGGGCCCGAGAGAAAAGTAGTCGTCTGGCTGGACCACTTTCTTTCCCATTGCTAGCTCGAGTGCTTTGTGCTTAGAGCGTTTCTTCCTTCCCACTTACTCTCTCAATTCGGGCCGACGCGCGCGTAACCGACAGCTGGGTTCACGAGGCAGGCTGGAGGCGTGGAGAACGTGTGGCAGTTGACTAGCCCATTTCTATTTTTGTAATTTGTCGATAAGGATTTCGGCAATTTTGTTAACCCCCGTTGTGATAGGTAGATACCCAATAGTGGATGGGATGCCAGGCAACTCTACATCCTCTACTTTGATGGGGAGAATATACTCGTTGCCCTTCTCTTTCAACATCCTCTCTTGAGCACTTCTTCTCTCAAGCACGGTCCATTCTCTGTTCAGATACTCGCTTGATACGAAAATCACGCAATACCGGGAGCGTCTGCTGTATATTTCATGAAAGAACTCAACAAGATTCTTTCCCCAGAGATCCTCGGGAAAGAAATCGTCATAGAACACTTGGAAGCCCGCGGCCCTAACTTTGGTAGCCAATTCTTCGGCGAACCTCCGTTCCGTGCCCGCGAACGAGATGGCAACATCGAAATTTGAAGTTGTCTTTGGCGCCGGCTCCTTAGT
This sequence comes from uncultured delta proteobacterium, assembly GCA_963835605.1. GTDB lineage: Bacteria > Desulfobacterota > Syntrophorhabdia > Syntrophorhabdales > WCHB1-27 > JADGQN01. The sequence continues at coordinate 21,805 of CAWIHO010000092.1, forward strand.
GTTACGGGCTCTCACTATGCGTCGTGCTATCTCTTGATCCCGACGGTCTTCTGGTTGTGCGAAGGAAGGCAAGAATCCCATTCCTACCTTCTCCATTATTTCTTGCGCCTTCAAGAGGGCTCTGACGCCAGGAGAAAAGTGTTGCTGATGGGAGTCAAAATAGCGATGCACAGCATCGGCATTACTATCAAACGGTCCATCTCCCCGCTCATGTAACTCGATATGCCGCCAAGAGCAGGGCTCAAAGTCAAATTGGGGACATTCGTCAAAATTCCTAATTCCCAAAAAACGGAACACGCTCTGAAGCTCCACAGACAGTGGCGGATGCTTGGGGCGATAATGAATTGTCCATCCTTTGTCGTGCTCCGCGTTCTTGATCCATGTGAACACGAAGAGGAAAGCATCGTCCTCTGTCATCTTCATCACGTCAGGCATTATGGCTGACGTGTGGCCATCGCCGTGATAAAGGCGGCGAGAGCGGCCACTGGATTGTTTTCCAAAGAAGTAGCCCGAGCCCTCTGGTTGAGCAAGGGCGAATCCACAACTTTCTAGATGTCGCTCCGCCTCACCTAATTGCTGGTAAGTGTCCCCAAATGCTCGTCCAAAACTATTTATGTCTATACCTTCTTCGACTTCTTTGACATAACACTCACCCGGCAGGAACAGGCAGGCCTGTCTCGAGAATCCGAGATAGTTCAATAAATCCGGAATCTGAATTCCAGATGTCGACCACGACCGCGGGGCAACATGAAGAGTAAGTGCCGTATCTTCTTTACCCCAGGCGAGCTTGACCAGCGCAAGTTCCATTCCGGAGGCAGTTACTTTCCCAAGCATCTCAGATTTGAGTGATTTGTGTAAATCGCGCCCACCGCGCATTCCACCCCTCCTTGAAGTAGCGGTTACAGACAAGCAGCAACCTATCATTTCAATATTACGCTTGTTGCCGCCAAGAGGCAACAATGAAGGTGCTATGAAATACGCTACACTCCGACGATTTGCACAATTGTCTTTTAATATCTGTGCATAAGTGGGAAAAGGGTTATACCGGATTTGTTGTTATTTTGCCACAATCCTCAACTATCATTTTTTCTATTGTAATGCCGGAGGGTTGGCAAATAAGTTCTAAAGCATTGATCAATGCTTGATTA
>CAWIHO010000093.1:0-9837 GCA_963835605.1 uncultured delta proteobacterium
GCCCCTTCGTATCGAGCGTGGCTATGATCAACAGCCGTTTTCTACTCATGGTATTTCTCCCGCACTCCAATTACATTTTCACCTTGGTCGGTGTTACAGCCCTTTCGATGAGCATCTCCAGGCCACTCTTTTGCCCAAGGACCGGGCCTTTCTTCTTCTTGCTCCACACGGATTCGGGCCTCGTCTGGACCAGGAAGATGTTTTCCGGGAATGGAAGACTTTCCGAGATCACCCACTCCGAATCCTGGGGGCAGTTGAAGTAGGCTTCAATTTTTTTTGCCACCCTGGCCAGCTCCAGTATTTCCTTGTCTTCAAGGCATGGGGCCTCTTTCAGCTCCGCGGGCAATTCCCTGTACTCCATTTCTCTGGTCTTTTCGTTGTAAACGAACTCCTTCTCTTTGCGGGATATGGTCCTCTCTTCAATCTGGAGCAGGATCTTGTCGACCAGAAATCTATCAGGGTTTATCGAGCCTGAGACCACAGCCTCACCCAGACCCCAATTTCCTTCTAAGACCACCTTCGTTTCATCGCCATCGGTAGGGTTCAGAGCTGAACATAACGCCTGCCGCTTTTGCATCTACCATAGTCAGAACAGCTACTCCTATGGGATCATATTCGACGGGAAGGCCAAGCCTCGCCCTTGCAATGATAGAGCGGGTATTGAATGTGCTTGCCCAGACGCGGATGACATTCTGTACCACGTCGTCCGTGCCCTTTACATGGAGGTAGGTCTCATACTGTCCCGGATGGCTGACCGGGCCGGCCGAACGGGTGGCAACAGGGGTGTCTTCGCAATTTGTCCGCTGGCATAAAGTTGCGTAATACTCCCTGACCGTTTTCTCCATGTCGGGAGGCATCTTTTTCGATTCCACAATTCCCCTGATGGCCTTCGAAGCCTCCTCAAACTTCATCGTGTCGCGTAAGTTGTCAGGGTCCGCGGAGAAGGTACTGAGATACTTCAACACATCTGTCTTTTGCCCCTGACTCATTCATGAACCTCGTATAGGCATCGACGCTCAGTGCATAGCCAGGTGGGACATGGAAGCCTGCCTTGGTGAGTTCCCCGAGGTTCGCGCACTTTTTTCCGACCAGATTATTATGATCTGCACATACCTCCTCCAACCAATAAATCCATTTCTCCTCCATATGCTCACTCCCCCTTTGTGTCACCTACTAACTGCCTGGAAGGGCGTGCCGCACTGCGCGTTCGAGCCCGCCCTCCCAGCATCTATCTTTGTTACCGCTATGATGCCCGTTTCACTATAGTGACGATACCAGTGCCGCCATCCACCTTTAAGATGTCGCCTGTCTTGATGACGCTGGTCGCAATTCCCGTGCCGGTGACCGCCGGCAGGCCATACTCTCTCGAAACAATTGCCGCGTGAGAGGTCAATCCGCCTATATCCGTGACCGCGGCCTTCACCTTTGTGAAGACGGGCGCCCATGAAGGGTTGGTGGATGGAACGACCATGATCTCACCATCCTTGAGGCTAGCGAGATCCTCGAGACTTTTCAGTACCCTGGCCGGTCCCTGGACAACACCCATCGAAGAAGCAAACCCCTTCAGTTCCGTGACGTCTTCGGGCTTCACCGATGAACCCTTCAACCATTCATCTACCTTGTCCGTGGTGATGCCCCAGAGCATCACAGTAAACGGCTCCGACACTTCGGCGGGCGGCACACCAAGGCCGGGGACGGCTGCCCATTTCCTGGCAGCATCGAGTATCTTTTCGCGTTTCTCGGCAAGAGCCATCCAGTATTTACCCCTCGACGGCACGCCCACGCCCAGCGCCCACGTGGTGGCGACGTCCTCGATCAGCATCGGCACCTCGAACCTGTTGAAGAGGAATATGTCATCCACATTCTTCAGAAGGCCGTACTTCTGGAGAACAGCGCCAAACTCGCGCACCTTCGCAAACCATATGGTGTGCAGCCAGTGCTCCACCCAGAAGAGGTGGTCTTCGGCATACCTGTAAATGGTTCTCACAACCTTGTACGCATCCTCGAAAGACTTTCTGTCTTCTTCGGTCTTTATGAAGCTGCGATATTCGCCGATGATCCTGTCCCGTTCTTCGGTGATTGCGGTGAGCGACCTTTCTATGCTCTCGCCCCTGTCGAGCCGCTCAATGTAGCTCTTCATATAGTTGAAAGGTACATCCATCTTATCGATCCAGCTGCCTTCGTGATGGAACCAGCCGCTGCCGCAGGAGACGAAGAACCATGGATTCTTCACTCTCTCCAGTTCTTCCAGCCATATCCTTCCTGAGTCGATCGCCCGCAACTTCTCTATTTTTTCCGCAGCCGGGCTATCCATCCTGAGTACGTCAGCCACTGATTTGTGGGCATGGGCAAGCCTGCTCAATCTGCAAAGCTCTTCCTCGGGACGGAACATGTAGACATCGGCCCCTGCTACCATCTTTCCTATAGCGCTCTCCTTTATGCCGGGAAAGAGCTTTCGCGCAGCGTCATTGAACATCAGGTACGCCAGGTACGCGAGGTTCAGATACTCGAAGTGGAACTGCCATGCCTTGAATATGAGGCTAATGGCGGTATTGAACGATTCTATCAGCACATACGCATCCGTATAGCCTCGCGGTTCGGGGAATACCTCGGAATCAGGCACGTACTTGGGCAGTTCGCTCGGCACTTTGATCGACTCAAGCTCTGCGCCCAGCTTCTGGAATTTGTTCATCCAGACTTCCCACATCTTGTCGTAATTCTCAAAGACATAGAATACCCTCTTGCCGAACAGCTCGGCCTTTTCCCCGATTATCTCGGGCGGCGGCGGCGCCACGGGCGTGATGTACATGTAGCAGCCCAGCAACCTCTGTGCGATGCCCTGTGCCGGCGGTATGCAGAACACCCTTGTCGTATACTGCGAAAGGGCGATCTGCCATGCCTCCTGGAAGATGTCGTCCAGAGGGTAGAGGGGCTCCGGCGCGTGAATCTTGTCCTGAAACCAGAATTGCCCTTTTTCCCATTCCTCTCTGTCTTTGCTGAACAAACGCACGACCGGATACATCTCTTCCCAGCCCTGAAGCTCTTTTGGTAGCTTGACTTCACCAGCGTATGGAAACTTCTTATCGTCTGCCATACATACCCCCCTTTATTTTTTTAACGGCCGTGAATCCTCCCTCACCCCCTTTCAACGTCTCGCCTCTCTATTCTATGTGTCCTGCCATGTCCTGCTATACCCTGCTGTGCCGCATATGTTCCCGTATGGTGACTCTCGCCTCATAGCCTGAACCATCTCGGTTCGTCGAAACGCTCGGTGCAGCGCAAGATCCGGCTCTGGTAGTTGATAACCAACTCGTTCTTCAGCATGAGGTTGAGGCGCCTGAAATTTTCGTTGTTGAGGAGCCGCCCGATGTCGACCGGATCTTTGAACGTGAACTCCCCTATGATCTCACTCACTCCGCCGAGGACGACGTTCCAACCGCCTGTTATCTCGAAGTACTCCACTTGGGAGAGCGTGGGTATGTACTCATTCATCACGAAGTCCGCATAATCCTTTTTCCGGCCAGGTCTTATGTCGTAATACTGATTGAACTTCCACACACCCCGCTGTATCGTGTACTCTTCCTTCTTCACTCTGCCGGTGGGCTCGAGGAGAGCGGTGCGATAGTTATAGATGAGCGACTTTACCTTGAGCGTTAACTCTTTGAAGCGTTCGGTCGAGATGCACCGTGAAAGCTCTTCAAGGTTAGACGCCCGATGCACCGCGATGATGCGGGGCCCGAACCCGACCTCGACGTAATACCCGCCGACCGGTGTCAGCCCAACAGCCTGCATCTCGGGCAGAAAGGTCCGGACGATGAACTCGGCGTACTCGCTTTCCTTTCCCTGGATAATATCCCAGGCCTGAGTGAATAAAACGGGCATACCTAACCCCTTGCGATTTTGACTCTGCTTCCGATTGTAGCTCATACGGAACGGATGTCAACTAATTTCTTATTATGGAGCATAAGAAAGCTTATGAAAGTTCTTCCTGGCCGCAAAGTTTACAGTTCAGGCCGCTGTTCGATTGGTTCAATTCGTTGGATTGGTTACCGCCAATATTGTGTCTCAGTCTATTGTCGATGGGTTCGATGGCCGGATTCAGCTGTTCGGTATCATGAAGCTATAAACAGTTAAACCAATGGAAGACCCTGGGCCGATTAAAAGAGTTGAGTCGGCAAATTGTAATCTGCTAAACTGCGTCATGTCCTTCCAACGCCTTGCCCCGTACCTTGAGGTATACCGAAGCCGGCGCATCGGCATGATGCTTATTTTCGGATTTTCTTCGGGCTTGCCTCTGGCCCTCACGGGCGGTACGCTCCAGGCATGGATGACGGTGGTTGGTGTAGACCTCCGCACTATCGGCATCTTCTCTTTGGTGGGCCTTCCGTACACGCTCAAGTTCCTCTGGTCCCCATTGATGGACCGCTATGTGCCGCCATGGCTCGGCAGACGCCGAGGCTGGATGATCTCCACGCAGGTTGCTCTTTTCTTCGCCATTTTTGTCATGGCATTCGGTTCTCCCCAACATGCAGTGGGGACTGTAGCCATCCTGGCGCTCTTTGTCGCTTTCACGTCTGCTTCCCAGGACATCGTCGTTGACGCCTATCGCACGGACCTCCTCCAGGAGCACGAGCGGGGCGCAGGAACAGCAGTCTATGTGATGGGCTACCGGATCGCGATGCTTGTATCCGGGGCGGGGGCGCTCATCCTGTCCGATCGTATCGGCTGGCGAAACACTTACCTGCTGATGGCCAGTGTCATGGTCGTCGGTATGATCGGTGCGCTTTTTGGTCCGGAGCCTGATATCCAGGCAAAACCACCTAAAACCTTGCGAGAGGCGGTGTGGGGGCCACTCAGAGACTTTTTTTCGCGTCATCGTGCGGTCACCATCCTTCTATTTATCGTGCTTTACAAATTGGGAGACGCTTACGCCGGTACCCTGACAACAGCATTTCTGATCAGGGGCGCCGGGTTTACACCCACTGATGTCGGCACAGTAAACAAAGGACTCGGACTCATCTCTCTCATCGTCGGCGCGACTATCGGCGGCTCGCTTATGGTGCGGCTTGGCCTTTTCAGATCGCTTCTCTTCTTCGGCATGCTTCAGGCGGTTTCCAACCTTTCATTCATGGTGCTGGCCTGGGTGGGGAAGAGCTATCCAATGATGATTTTCGCCGTGGCCTTTGAGAACTCTGGCTGGGGGCATGGGAACCGCAGCCTTTGTGGCTTTTCTCATGGGGCTCTGCGATCATCGATATAGCGCGACGCAATTCGCTTTGCTCTCATCGCTCGCGGTGCTTGGACGCGTCTTTATTTCGCCGACCTCGGGCTATGTGGTTGAATCGCTGGGATGGGCGAACTTCTTCTTCCTCACTGCCCTGACAGCTCTGCCGGGTCTCGGGCTTCTCTGGTGGCTCCGGACGGATATTTCGGATTGAGAAAGGCCTGAACGGACTGAATAGCTCGCCACCCCAATGCTGAAGTCGTCACATCGAGTTCTCTCCGGCCGCTCAATCAAGCCACTTGGCTCTTGTTGATCAGGAGCGCCCTCCCCCCATCTCCTGTTTCTTCTTTTCGTATGTTTCTATGCCTGCCTGAACCGCGTTTGTGATGAGCCGCTTTTTCTCCTCAATGAGACCCTTGCCGTTCTCCAGGGTCGAGGTAACTGTCTCTTTGATCTGCTCATAGTAATCGTCAGCTTTCTCCCTAACGTTCCCGGCAAAACCCCTGATCTGCTCCCTCGTTTCCTTACCGGCCATTGGGGCGACCAGGAGTGCAACACCCGCGCCGATCAGTCCACCCAGAAAAAATGAAGACACAACCGAACAAACTCCACTCGATCCTTCACGTTCCATCTCAATCCTCCTTATTTTGCCCGCCGCCGCAAGGCATGTCAGCCTCGTGCGTTTAGGCGCGCTGCGTTTGTCCCGGGACTGTTCGCGGGACTCATTTATTACAGTCCGTCCATTTCATCATTTCATTTGGATCGTCAGCTTGCTTGTCACTGACTTAACGCCCTTACGGGCACTGGTCCCTGCCGCGTCAATGCCTCTCGTGTTCTTCGTGTCCTCTGTCCCGTTCCTCGCCGCCTCTTCCTTCAGGGCCTTCCCGTCTCTCTTGCCCGGGTGTCACACCTCTTTCTTCCCTGCCCCGTTCTTCGGGTCTCGCATGCCAGCCTTCGTGCCACGCTTTGTCTCTATCCCAGTATCGATTGCGGTCCCATGTTGCCCAGTTTTTCCTCAGCTCCCCATAGGGTATTCTCCGGTATCCCGGGGGTACGCTGCGATAGTCGGGCGGCAGCTGTAGGAGTGGCCGAGGGAGCCTTTCGGGGGGAAGATATCCCCATGGACCATTATAAGATTGAGCCCTGAACCAATGACCTTCGTGGAGCCGATACCAGGCGCCCTGATAGAAGAAGATGTCCACGGCAATACCCGGCACCAGGTAGACGTAAGTTCCGGGTATGACAACGACCGGAGGAGGAGCCGCGATCCGATACGCGGGCGGCGGACCTATGCGGATGTCCACACCGACCTGTGCACTGCTTGCGGAAAGGCCCGCTGTGACGAACAGAAAAAAAGTCGCAAACAGAACCAGCTGCAATCTCTTTGTTCCCATAAGATATCCTCCTATGAATAGCTTTTGCGCTCCTTGGCTGGTGTAACTTAAGCACTCTTCGGCCTTGGCGCAAGCCCAAGGAGAAGCCTCCAATAGGGGCGGTGCTCCCGCGGTTACATAGTAGGAGAGCAAAGCCAGCGAAGCCTGTGTCCAGGCACGAGAGGCCGATCTACGCGGCAGATACGCTTCAGATTTGGCCGAGCTTCTGAGCAAACTGGAGAGGTTGAAAAATACGACGGCAAAGATCTAGGTCACGGGCCTTAGTACAACAATACCAGGTTTGCCGTCTACGTACGCCCTGAAATCCTGGTTGATTACTTTTCTCTGTGACTCGAGAGAAGAGGCATGGCGGAAGTAGATTGTCTCTTTTCCCTTGATCACAATCCCGACGTGCGACACATCGAGACCTCTTGCCCTCGAGTAGATGCCGATGTAGTCGCCCGTTTTTAGCCGGCGCATGGTGTCACTGTCGATGGCCTTGCCCGGAATATAGGTGACGTCCCGTTCCTTGGGGTCTATGCCCGCAAGAAGGTAGGTCCCGTCTCCCCGGTCATTGAGCCTCTTGTGAACCGTTCTGGACTTTTCGCCACCAATCTTGGCGGTTACGTCATTCAGCCAGGAATGCACCTCTATCCAGTCCGTGAAAAAATGATTTCTCGTTTTATATCCAACCTTGCCCCCGCGGTACCTCACCATCCTCACCATTTCTTTGAACGAGACAAAACCATCAGAGCGGCGCATGGCCTCGACGTAGTCGAGATAGGTGAAACAATCGACAGCTTCCAGATTGATGGTGAAGAGCTCCGGGGTGTTTGCATCGCCGATCAAGGTGGATTCTCTATATGGAGTGCCTAAGAACTGCGCGGAAAGAAATTCTATCCTTTCGCCTACGCTTACAATCCTGTGGGCAGCAGCGAGCATGCGGTCCAAATCTTGTTGGCTCCATTGACCGAGCAACACTCTTTCGCTTTCTCTGTGCGATCGCATGGTTGTACCCTGCACCAGTAGCCCATAGTATACCATGCGACGAGGCAGGGCACTGCTGGACTATTTTGTTGCATCTGCGGAGCGGTTATGAGAAAAAATAGAACAACATACTCAAATGAAGACCATCGACATTCACACGCACGGCATTGGCGGATTTGATACGAGAAGCAATATTGTTGACGATATCCTGCGGATAGCAGAAATCCACGGCGCCTCGGGGGTTTCGGAAATTGTGCTCTCGATTTACCCGGGCCCGATAGAGACGATGAGACAGCACATGGAAATGGTCAGAGAAGCAATCGAACAACAGGCTCAAGGCTCAAGGCTCATGGCCCATGGCCCAGAGGCAAAGGTTAGTGGAGAAAGATCCAGGGCTTCAGGCACGGGGGTTCGGGAAGAAAAGGGGTTGGGCTCCAGTCGCGCGTCACGTGTCACGTGTCACGGTGCGACTCAGGCCCGCATTCTCGGCGTTCACCTCGAAGGACCGTTTCTCAATCCGGGCCGATGCGGTGCGCTCGATCCCGCATCCTTCATTGACCCGGGGGAGCATGCGTTACATGCGCTTATAGATGGATTCGAAAATCTGATCAAGATGATCACGGTTGCGCCGGAACGACAAGGGGCGCTCGCGTTCATCAGGAGAATGACGGAGCTGGGCATCGTCATCAGCATGGGTCACTCGGATGCCACCTATGCTGAAGCAGAAGCCGGCTTCCGCGCAGGGGCTCGTGGTATTACCCATCTCTTTAACGCCATGCGAGCCTTCCATCACAGAGAACCGGGGCTTGCAGGTTTCGGGCTGTTGAACAAACAGGTTTATGTGGAGGCGATAGCCGATCCTTTTCATCTTCACATCCGTACGCTTGAACTTATTTTCAAAACAAAGAAGCCCGAGAGAATCATCCTCGTTTCCGATTCGGTCAGGGAGACGAAAGCTGCCGGCGATGGAAGGGTCGTTGACGCATCGGGCCGGTTGCAGGGTGGCGCCATGACAGTCACTGAGTCCGCGCAGAGACTTATCCAGCAAGGATTTGACGAAAGTACCATTACAAACGCGATTACCGTGAACCCGCGGGAATACCTGAGGCTTCAATCGTAAGGTTTCGCGATTGCATGCAGCGCATGCACTCGAAATCCCAAATTCCAAACACCAAATTCCAAACAATATCAAATTATCAAATGTGAAACGTTCAAAAATGGTACTCCGTGCCGCAGGGTTTTTAGGTTGGTAAACTTCAATATTTGGAAATTGTTTGGGATTTCGATATTGTGATTTGGAATTTAACGTGATGAATTTTAGTCACGTTACCAGAGGCTCGTCACGATATCGATCAGTTCGGGAAACGTGTCCATCGTGAAGTCCGCTCCGTCTGCGAAGCCTGATGAACCATAGCCATACGTGACGGCTGCGGTCTTCACGCCGGCGCCCCGTCCCGCCTCGATATCATAAGCCGTGTCGCCCACCATTAAGGTCTCGTCCGCTGGAACACCGAGTTTGGAAAGCACGGACAGGATCGCTTGCGGACTTGGTTTCCGTTCAGGGCCTGAATCGCCACCGACCACAAGATCAAAGTACGGCAGAAGGTTGAGCTGCTTGAGCGTCTTCACGGTAAAGACTTCAAGCTTGTTCGAGACCACTGCTTTCTTGAAGTTCCTCAGTCTTTGGAGGGTATCTTCCACTCCCGGGTATGGTGCGGAATAGACGGCAATATGTGCGAGGTAATGCTCTCTGAAATGTGTGCGAACGGCGCCGGGGTCAACACCTAACTCTTTCAACTCGTCAAACTTCTTCATGATGAGCGTCATGCCTTCACCCAGCATCGCCTCTATTTCTGCGCGCGAGACAGGCGGAATCCCATGCAGACCTATGGAATAGTTGAACGCATTGGCGATATCAGTGGCCGAGTCGACGAGCGTACCATCAAGATCAAAAAGTATAAGCTGGAGAGGCATGCAATAATGTAATGGAAATCTCTTAAATCCGCAACTGGGTGTCGCTGGTAACGGTTGGCAAAATTCTTCTGGTGGCGGAACCCGTCAGCACCGTCCCGTACTCAGGGAGTTTTCGTTCCGTGCGGTGATAGTCTCAATCCTTTTCCATCACTTTTGTCTCCGGATCGGCTCTCCATATCCGATAACGCACTTCAATTCCTTCGGGCGCATACACGACGATGGGCAAACCGCTGTTGTAGCGGATTAAGTGGGGTTGGTCGCCAAGCGTGATAAACAGGT
>CAWIHO010000094.1:0-7550 GCA_963835605.1 uncultured delta proteobacterium
GTGAAAGCAAGTGACGTTTGAACCATCTCCCTGTGCGGCTCACTCGCGCAGGAATATTTTTCCCATGCGGAATCATTTTCCTGTTTTGACACCAGCCTTTTCTCATCGTGCAGGGATAGAAAGTTCATGCGTTTACACTGTGAACGCGCCACTCCATACCCGACAACGGCCCGTCCCCTCAGCTCACCATGCGCCCTGGCGAGGAAAGCACGGTTCTTGCAGTTTACGAACCAACAAACGTAGCGGAAGCGCAAATGTCGTTTTACATCAGTTCAACAAGGATATCTGAAACGTGTTTCTCCTGAAAGCGCAGTGGGCTCTCCTTGGTTTAAAAGCTCCAGCCTTTTCCTGGCTGGTCTCCGGCGCCATCCTCGTGTACTGTATGTGCGTCTATCTAAGACATCGCAGGGGATCGAGGTATCAGACACATGCTATCTTCGTAGCTGAAAAAAAGCTCGCGTCGCTCAGGGACAACAATCTAACCGACCCGGGCAATGGGGTTCCCCGCAAGCTCTACGATTCAATAGCCGATGTTTTTAACGGCTTGCCCCTTCTGCGGTTCCCGTGGCAACGTATCTCCTCTTCAATAATCCGGAGGCCGGACAAAAGCGGCCAAATAAGATTCTGGGCCGGTGAAGACATGGCCAGAATCTTCGATGAAGTAATCACAGACTCCCACGCTTACAAAACTGCCCCAGCTGTCATTACCGGAATCGGCCTGCTTGCAACCTTCGTGGCCATCCTCGTGGCCCTTCTCGATGTGAAACTCGCGAATAACAGGGTCCAGGGGCTCGACCTTCTCGTTCAGGGCCTGTCGGGAAAGTTCCTCTCATCGATCGTTGCTCTCGCCTGTGCTACTCTGCTCGTCTATGCTGAAAAAGGGATACTATACCCTGTTCGCGCGCGTATTAACTCGCTTGTCTTTGTACTTACCAGCCTTCTTCCAAGACTGCTCCCAGCGCAGCTATTGTCTGATCTTTGTATAGAAATGACGGAGCAATCGAACACGCTCAGGGCCTTCAACACTGACCTCCCCTCCAAGCTTAAACAAAGCATTGCTGAAGGCGCAGGGCAATCTCTCGACAAAATAGTGGCAATTCTCGGTGACCTCAACCACTTCATAAGAAAAAACGAGGCGCAGAGATACGAAGCAAACAATGAGCAATTCACTCTGCTGCTGAAACATCTTGAGCGATCGAGGGAGTCGTCTCCGCAAACAATGGGCGAGCGATTCAATGACCCACCTGTCGATCCCGCCACGGGGCAGCCGGCGCATATTGCGGAATCTTTTGCAAACAGCGCAACACTGCTTGAACAGATGAGCAACCAGTTTTCCAGAAACCAGGATGCGCTCAACGACCTGATAGGCGTGGTAAAGGACGCGACTACCAACCAAACCGCGGTACGCGAAGCCCGGGACGAGCAATTGGCTGGAATGCTCAACCAGCTTATAGGTGGGCTGCAGCGGCAAACAGGTGAGTCCATGGGTTCGATGGAAAAGGCCCTGGCTGCCATCACGGTAGATATATCGAATAAGGTGATGGACCTTTCTGCGCAGGTGGCAGCTACACTCGAAAAGACGACCGAGAAGTCAACCAGGAACGTAAAAGAAGCCCTCGACGAGGTCGGTTCGCTAAGCTCGCAAAGCATACACCGTCTGGTACAGCTTATGGAAGTGCACGGCGCTGGTCTTTCTGGCGCGAAAGACCTGACAACGTCTCTCTACGGAATAGCAAAAGACCTGAGTGTGTCGGTCGTGGGTCAAGCCAAGACAACAGAGGCACTGCAGAAGCTTGCCACGGAAGTAAACATGGGCGTCATATCGCTGAGCCAGATCGCAAAATCAATCAGGGAGACCCAGGAGCTGGCCGTCTATGCTTCGTCGTCGGCTTCCGGCCAAATCGAGTCATTGAACGATTTTATCCGAAGCCAGCAGTTGGTGTGGGGCAGAATCCAGGCGTCAATGGTTCAGTACGAGAATGTCTTCGGAAAGGTTGAGGGCCATGCCACGGATCTGCTCACGCAAATTGCCCATCACCTTGCGGGATATTCTGATACAACCCAGAAACACTTTGTTCAGCTGACATCAGCCGCGGATAATTTTATTTCACAGGCTACCGGACGCCTATCCGGCTCAATCGATGAGCTCAGCGAACAGCTCGATGAGCTTCATAGCGCGGTTGCCGGGATTACCCGTGTCTCACAAGCTGTAGGATAAGTCATGTTCAAATCAGAAACCTCCTCGGGAATGTCGAATTCGTTTACCGACCTTATGACATCTTTGGCCGTGATCTTCATCCTGCTGCTGTGCGCCTCACTCAATAACGCCCAGCAAGAAGGGCGAACGACCAGAAACTCCGTTCTCGCCGAGGTGCAAAACGCATTAAAGGACTTTGCGGCGGCGGGCATAGAGGTAAAATCGGACCCCAAGGATCCGCTGGGACTTCTCGTCCTCGTGCCCGAGGACCTTCTGGCATTCCAGCTTGACCGTTCAGGCATATCGCCCAACGGAGAGCTCTTTTTGAAGAAATTCATCCCCAGACTGTCGACAATAGTCTGTTCGCCGAAGTTCGCGGAAGAAATCAATTCGATTATCGTCGAGGGGCATACCGATTCTTCCGGTACGGACCGGCATAATTGGGACCTCAGCCAAAAAAGGTCCATGTCCGTTGTCGGAGCGAGCCTGGAGATACTGAATGCTGAAGGCATGGAGAGGGAAAGGGCATATTTTCTGCGCCAATTGTCCGCGAGTGGCAGAGGCAGCGCAGAGTTGGTCATGGATCGTGCAGGGGAAGAAGACGCCGCATCGAGCAGGCGTGTCGTATTCAAAATCAGAGTCCGTTCCCTGGAGCAAAAGCCTTTGCTCGAGGTTCTTGGGCCGGAAAAGGAGTGAGCATGCCGGATAGTCAAGAAAAGAATACTTCACTCGATGAGCTGAGCTTCCTCATCAGAAAAACGGGAAGACAGATGAGCGAATCCGCGATATGCCTTGCCACCCGGCCGGCGGAAAACTATTTTCAGAACCTCAGGCTCACCGTGGACAAGATAGGTTCTGCCCCGGTGCGACGGCCGCCTCCCCTTGAAAGGTACGTGCGGCAGTGGAACGAATTCATGTCGGGCACGAGAGATGACCTTGACAGAGGGACAGTGAGATACTTGTGCTGGGAGCCCAATATCGCTACCAGCGACCGGTTTCTTGCCTATCTGCAAAAGTCCGGTATGGAGCTTGGGAGGCGCCCCCTTGAAGGTCTTGTCCGCTCATGCCACAGCAAGTGGGAATGGCCCTTTCCCATACAACCACCGGTTGCCATCATCAGGACCCTTGTTGCCGGCTACCCCGGGTCGAATCCCATCCTCGTAAGATGGAAGTCACATCCGGATGCGGTCCTCGGCCCCGATGGACCCGAGCTCCTTGCCCGCGCCTTTGTATGCAGTGGAACAACGCTCAATGATCACCTTGACGGTTGGTATCTCGAACCCCAGTCCCCCTTTGTCCAGCAGATTGTGGAAGCCGCAACGGCTGCCTGCCGCGGACAGCTTGGCAGATCCTCCAGGGACCTGGCAACGCTACTGCTCAAAGAACTTTTGCCGTGGCCAGGCTGGAAGTTGTCAACTTTCAAGACGGAAGTGGGTGCCCTCATTCTGCACAACGCCATTACCGAAGAGGTCCGGAAGACGTTTGAGCATTTTATCCTGACCCACAAAGAGCTTGGTGACCCGCGGCTCCCGGACAACCATTCGAAATGGGCTGAGGTGCCCCAGCAGGCCAGGGAGCGCTTCCTCCAGTGGTTGCATAAAGAAAAGACAACTATCTCTTTTGAACACGTTTTTCGCGAAGGCGAGGGCTGGGGCTGGCAGCCTCGTGATGACAGTGCCAAGTCAGTTCGATTTGGATAGCGTGCGTCCCGTAGCTTGATTTGATCAAAGAAAATTCCATCCCGTGTAATATTACCGACTGAAAGACAGGCGGGGCTGCAGGCGATGGGCTCTACCCTCGGTCAACCATCAGGGTTATTAAAGAAATCATCGACCTGGGCAATCATGTCCCCTATTTCGGAGAATAGTTCCATCATCTGGGCTTCACTGAAGTCGAAGAGATCCCAGGCGGATGGGTGGACGGCGGAGACGAAACCGTCGCCGGAAAAGCCCACATTATAGGCCTTCACGAGTATGTCCGCCATGTGCACGATGACGGTGTGGATCGGAGCCGTCTTTGTGAGATACGGCTGGTGGTGATAGCGGATCGATTCCACCACGAATTTCGGCAGACGCCATGTGCTAGCAAAGTAGGCGCCGGCCGTGGCATGGGTCATGTTGAACATCTCCATCTCGGCGTCAAAGAGAAACATGTTTCGGTCACGGGCAGCAGCGAGGGCCACCTGGTACTCCTTCGGAAACTGAACACTCAACACGACTTTGCCGATGTCGTGAAGAAGTCCCGCAACAGAGGCCTCCTCCGGGTCAGACATGCCCTTCTTCTGCGCCAGTAGTTTTGCAGTTATGGCACAACCGAGGGAATGCTTCCACAGCCCCACCGCGGTCTGTTCCATCATCTCAAAGATCGATACCCCGAGGAGCAAGGCCCGGACAACGTCCAAACCGAGTAGCACGACAGCCTGATTTACCGATGCGATGCGGACGACAAAACCGTAGACCGCGGCATTGATGACCCTCAGGATCTTGATGGTGAGGGCGGGATCGCTTGATACGAGCTTACTCACCGCCGCGGGCGAAGTGGACGGATCTTCAACGGCCTTCAGGATCTTTTTCATGACCTGAGGGATGGTCGGGATAGCGCTTGTTCTTTCGACTCTCGCCCGTACCGTGTCAACATCAAGCATCAGTAAAGTTCCTCAATATGCGCCAGAAGGGCCCTTTTCATCGCCGCCATGCGCGGGTCTTCCTCTATCTTGGTAAACATGGCGTTAACCTTTGCGACGAATTCCTCCTTTGGGATGTCGGGCTTCTTCCTACCGACGATGCAGACTTCCGTGATCCCCATGGTGATCAATTTTTCCCTGAGCGGTTCAGTAACCTCGACACCCGCGGCAATAAGAATGATACCCGCGTCGTTCATGATCGGTCTCGCGAGCACCACGCCGGGCTCGACAGATTCAACCGAGACTCTTAGCATAACCGCCTCCCGATTCTCCTTCTAGCTCTCAAGCTTTTTATCGGCAGCAAGTGAAAAATCTGTAGTGCCGAATCACGTTTAGATCTCGCATGGGGGCAGAACATTGCATCTTCAATTGGTCATGTTTCTTGCTCATCTATGTGTGATCTAGCTGTCTTGACCTGCGTTCACGGGGGTCTCATTGCTCATCGCCGGGCGCGTAGACTTTTCTCCCATAATCCATGCGACCATTTGAGAGAGAAAGGGAGGTCCCAAACTCTCGTATAGCAGCTATGAGCTACCGGTTATGCGCTTATATGCTTTATAGACCCCATAACCGAGCAGGGTAGCAGTTCCGGTTACAAGGGGAACACCAAAAACAACGATAGCGGTTATAGCCCTGATTACTTTGGCAGCGGTGGCAATCTTCCCCGACGCTTTTCCCTGTCCGCTGGCAGGTTCACCAGGTCTGCGACTATCCGCAGAGTACTGGTAATCATCCCTGTGGTCCATATTCTATGTCCTCTTTATTATCTACTATTTTTTCAAGTATTAGTAGATAATTTATTGAGGGCGGCCATTGAGGACAGAAGCATACTTTATGCTATGCTTATGGCGCATCTCCAAAATTGGTGCGCCGGCGGGTCTATGGCTGACGAAGCGATCTTAAGAATTACTGGCCTGATGAAAGAGTATGCTACGCTGAGAGCCGTAGATCATATATCTTTTTTTGTACGCCCCGGGGAAATAGTCGGCCTCTTAGGCCCGAATGGCGCGGGTAAGACCACCACCATCAACATGATCCTCGGCATCCTGGAGCCGACCGAAGGATCGATCGAGATACTCGACAGGAATCTGAAGCAGTGCGGGTCGGCAATCAGGAAGGGCATCAACTTCGCAGCCGTCTATGCCCATGTGCCCGCAAACCTCACGGTCTGGCAGAACCTCTATGTCTTCGGATTATTGTATGAAATAAAGCAGCTCAAGCAGAGGCTGAACGCCCTTTTGAAGGAGTTCGATCTGGAACGTTTTGTCCATACGAAGGCAGGCCTCCTTTCTTCCGGTGAACTCAGCCGTCTCAACCTTGCCAAGGCCTTGATGAATCGGCCACGGCTGCTCCTTCTTGATGAGCCGACTGCATCACTCGACCCGAGCATTTCGCAGCTCATTCGCGAAAGAATAAAGCAGTACACGCTCGAGACCCATGCCGGGATAGTCTGGACATCGCATAACATGAACGAGATCGAAGCCGTCTGTGATCGCGTGCTTTTTCTTTCGCACGGCAAAATCCTCTTGAGCGGCGACCCGAGAAGCCTGCCAGCCGAGCACGGGAAAAGGGACCTGGAGGAGTTATTCATCGCTGTCGCCCGGGAACCGCTTCACCTCAAGGAATAAGCATATGAGTCTTTCGAGGGTTTACGCAATCTTTGTACGGCAGCTCTTCTTGTTCAAGAGCAATCCCACGCGACTGGTCAGTATTTTCTTATGGTTGATCATCGATGTGATCCTCTGGGGTTTCATAAGCAGGTATCTCGGTTCTCTGGGACAGGACACGTTCAGTTTCGTTACCGTTATTTTGGGCGCCATTATCTTGTGGGAATTCATGAGCCGGATCCAGCAGGGGATAATGATGGCTTTTCTGGAAGATATCTGGAGCCAGAACTTCATCAACTTTTTTGCATCGCCGCTCAAGATCAGGGAATACCTGAGCGGATTGGTGCTGACCAGCATATGCTCCGGCATTGCAGGTTTTCTGGTGATGATCGCGATAGCCGGTCCGGTCTTTGGCTATAATGCCTTCAAGACCGGTCTCTTGCTTTTACCTTTCATGCTCATACTTTTGGTCTTCGGGATCGCAATGGGCATCTTCGTTTCAGCCGTCATCTTCAGACTCGGACCGTCGGCGGAGTGGCTCGGCTGGCCGATTCCCATGGTCCTTTCACTCTTTGTCGGCGTCTTTTATCCTGTCTCGACCCTGCCCGCGGGATTGAGGGTGGTCAGCGCAATCATGCCGCCATCCTATGTATTTGAAAGTATGCGCGGCATACTCACAACCGGAATCTCCACGGCCAATCTCGTCTCAAATCTTCTTATCGGAACCTTGCTCGCCGTGATCTATCTCCTGATCACGTCCCGCTTTTTTGTCCGCATCTACCGCAAGAATCTTGTAAGCGGAAATATTGCGCGCTTCAACGCCGAAGCCCTTTGATACCATTTGCCTTCAAGCGTATACCTTCCGGGTACCCACCGCCGGTGGGTGTGCTGCGTCGCTCTCCTCGACGTACCCCCAGGTACGCCCGGGTACCCGCTTGCGGGTGGGGCTCCTCGCTGCCGCCCGGGGTACCCAGCCGAAGGCTGGGTCGTCCATCTTGAATGCAAATGGTATAAAGAGGGCGCAGTCCCCTTGAATGGGCATAGAGGGACGCTCTTTACATGT